>NZ_JAKKFI010000110.1 GCF_022230955.1 Micromonospora cabrerizensis | reverse complement strand
CCGCAGACGTGCTCCCTCGCCCTCGCCGGTGGTGCCACCGTCCTCGCCACCCCGGAGGCGTTCGTCGAGTTCAGCCGTCAGCGTGGCCTCGCCCCGGACGGCCGCTGCAAGCCGTTCGCCGCCGCCGCCGACGGCACCGGCTGGTCCGAGGGCGCCGCCCTGCTCCTGCTGGAACGGCTCTCCGACGCCCGCCGCAACGGCCACCCGGTGCTCGCGGTCATCCGGGGCACCGCGGTCAACCAGGACGGCGCCTCCAACGGTCTCACCGCCCCCAACGGGCCCGCCCAGCAGCGCGTCATCCGGGCCGCACTGGCCAACGCCCGACTCACCGCGGCCGACGTGGACCTGGTGGAGGCACACGGCACCGGAACCCGGCTCGGCGACCCGATCGAGGCGCAGGCGCTGCTCGCCACGTACGGCCAGAGCCGTCCGGCCGGCGAACCCCTCTGGCTCGGCTCGCTCAAGTCCAACCTCGGCCACACCCAGGCCGCGGCCGGCGTCGGCGGCGTGATGAAGACGGTGCTCGCCCTGCGGGCCGGCGTCATGCCGCGCACCCTGCACGTCGACGAGCCCACCCCGCACGTGGACTGGACGGCCGGCAACGTCCAGCTGCTCACCGCCGAGCGCCAGTGGGCGCCGGGGGAGCGACCGCGTCGCGCGGCGGTCTCCGCGTTCGGCATCAGCGGCACCAACGCCCACGCGATCATCGAGGAGGCTCCGGCGGCGGACGACGCCCCCGCGACGCCGACGCCGGCCGGCACCGACCCGGTCTGGGTGCTCAGCGGCCACACCCCGGAGGCGCTGCGGGCCCAGGCCGCCCGCCTCGGCGACTTCGCGGCCACCGCCACGGCGAGCCACGCCGACATCGCCTACTCGCTCGCCGCGACCCGCTCACCCCTTCCGGTACGGGCCGTGGTCACCGGCACCGACCTGCCGGGTGCCCTGGCGGCCCTGGCCGACGGCGTCGCCACCGCCGGGGTTGTCACCGGCGCGGCCCAGGACGGCCGCACCGCGTTCCTCTTCTCCGGTCAGGGCTCCCAGCGACGCGGCATGGGCCTCGACCTCGCCGGGCGCTTCCCGGTGTACGCGCGGGCACTCGACCTGGTCTGCGCGGAACTGGACCCGCACCTCGACCGCCCGCTGCGCGAGGTGATCGCCGACGGGGTGGACCTGGAGCAGACCGTCTACACGCAGGCGGCCCTGTTCGCGGTGGAGGTCGCCCTGTTCCGGCTGGTCGAGTCGTTCGGTGTCATCCCGGACTACCTGGTGGGGCACTCGATCGGGGAGATCGCCGCCGCCCACGTGGCCGGCGTGCTGTCCCTCGCGGACGCAGCGACGTTGGTGGCGGCCCGAGGCCGGCTCATGCAGGCGCTGCCGGCCGGTGGGGTGATGGTGGCCGTACGGGCGAGCGAGGCCGAGGTGCTGCCGCTGCTGTCCGAGGGCGCGGACATCGCCGCGGTCAACGGTCCCCGCTCGGTGGTGCTGTCCGGCGCCCCCGACGCGGTGGCGGCGGTCGTCGCCCATTTCGAGAAGTCCAAGCCGCTGACGGTCAGTCACGCGTTCCACTCGGCGCTGATGGAGCCGATGCTGGCCGCCTTCGCGCAGGTGGCGACCACCCTGACCTACCACCCGCCGGTCATCGGTGTCGTCTCCAACCTCACCGGGCAGCTCGCCGGCACGCAGGACGCCGACTACTGGGTCCGGCACGTGCGCAACGCCGTCCGGTTCGCCGACGGCATCGCCTGGCTGCGGGGCCGTGGCGTCACCCGGTTCCTGGAGATCGGCCCGGACGGCGTCCTCACCGCGATGGCCCGGGAGAGCGACGACACCGAAGCCGCCTACCTGCCCCTGCTACGCCGGGGCCGCCCCGAGGTGACCTCCCTGATCACCGGGCTGGCCGAGGCGTACGTGCGGGGCGCCGCGGTGGACTGGACCGTGCTGGCCACCGGCGGCAACCGTGTCGACCTGCCCACCTACGCGTTCCAGCAGCAGCGGTACTGGCCCACCACCGGCACCGCGCCGGCCGGGGACACCAGAGGGCTCGGCCTCACCGGCGTCGACCACCCGCTGCTCGGCGCCTCCGTCTCCCTGGCCGGCGCCGACGAGCACCTCTTCACCGGCCACTGGTCCGCCGCCGGGCACCCGTGGCTCGCCGACCACCAGGTCGCCGGGGACCTCGTCGTCCCCGGCACCGCCCAGCTCGAGGCGGTCCTCGCGGCCGGCACCGAGATCGGCTGCGAGACGGTCGAGGACCTGGTCCTGGCCACCCCGCTCCTGCTGCCGCCCGCGGGCGTACAGGTGCAGGTCCGCGTCGGCGCCGCGGACACCGACGGCCGCCGCAGCGTCAGCGTGCACAGCGGCGACGGCGAGACGTGGACCGTGCACGCCTCCGGCACCCTCGCCGTCACCGGCAGCGCGACGCCCGCCCCGGCCGAGTGGCCGCCGCCGGGCGCCGAACCCGTCGACCTCACCGACCTCTATCCCGCGCTGGTCGAGCGGGGCCTCGCCTACGGGCCCGCGTTCCGCGGCCTGGAAGCGGTCTGGCGCGGCCCGCTGGGGGAGACGTTCGCCGAGGTACGCGCCCCCGAGAGCATCGACGCCACCCGCTTCGGGCTGCACCCCGCGCTCCTCGACGCCGCCCTGCACGCCCTCGGGTGCACGGGCACCGGCGACGAACCGGCCGCCGTCCCGTTCGCCTGGAACGGCGTCACCCTGCACGCGGTCGGCGCCGACACGATCCGGGTCCGGCTGCGCGGCACCGGGACCGTCGCCCTGGACGTCTGGGACACCACGGGCCAGCCGGTCGCCACCGTCGGTTCCCTGGTGCTCCGCCCGTACGCCCCGCCCACTGCGAAAGCACTCCCGGTCGCCGACGCCCTGCACCGCCTCGCGTGGACGCCGGTCGTCGCCTCGGCAACCGCCACTGCGACGGCCGCCGTCCCGCCGCAGGTCTGGCGCCCGGAGACCGCCGGTGACGACCCGGTGGCAACGGTGCACACCGCGACCGCCGCCACGCTCGACCTGCTCCAGCGGTTCCTACGCGACACCACCGACGTGGGCACCCGCCTCGCCGTGGTCACCTCCGGCGCGGTGGCGACCTCGCCCGACGAGGACGTACCCGACCTGGCCGCGGCGGCGGTCTGGGGTCTGGTCCGCACCGCCCAGACCGAGAACCCGGACCGCTTCGTCCTGGTCGACCTGGACCGCCACGACGACGACACGGCGCTCGCCGCCGCGCTCGCCACCGGAGAACCGCAGCTCGCCGCCCGCAACGGCACCCTGCTCGCCCCTCGCCTGGCCCGCGCCGCGACCGGCCCCGCCCTGATCCCGCCGGCCGGCGTCCCCTGGCGCCTCGACGTGCCGGTCAAGGGCACCCTGGACAACCTCACCCTGGTCCCGTGCCCCGAGGTCGACGAACCGCTCGGCCCGGGCCAGGTCCGGATCGCCGTCCGCGCCACCGGCCTCAACTTCCGCGACGTCCTCATCGCCCTGGACATGTACCCCGACGTCGCCCAGCTCGGCAGCGAGGGCGCCGGTGTCGTCACCGCCGTCGGCCCCGGCGTCGACGGGGTGCGGGTCGGCGACGCGGTGATGGGCATGTTCTACGGCGGGTTCGGCCCGGTCACCGTCACCGACCACCGGCTGGTCACCCCGATCCCGGCCGGGTGGACGTTCGAGCAGGCCGCCGCCGTGCCGATCGTCTTCCTCACCGCCTACTACGCCCTGGTCGACCTGACCGGTCTGCGTGCCGGGGAGTCGCTGCTGGTGCACGCCGCCACCGGTGGTGTCGGCATGGCCGCCGTGCAGCTGGCCCACCACCTCGGCGCCACCGTCTACGGCACGGCCAGCCCGGCGAAGTGGGACACCCTGCGCGGTCTGGGTGTCGCCGGCGACCGGATCGCCTCGTCCCGGACCACCGGGTTCGAGGAGAGGTTCCGTGCCGCGACCGGCGACCACGGGATCGACGTGGTGCTCAACTCGCTCACCGGCGAACACGTCGACGCCTCCCTGCGGCTGCTGGCCGCGGGCGGCCGGTTCGCCGAGATGGGCAAGAACGACGTCCGCGACCCCGCCGCCATCACGGCCGCGTACGGCGTCAACTACCAGGCCTTCGACACCATCGAGGCCGGACCGGACCGGATCCAGCAGATGCTGCGCGCCCTGGTCGACCTCTTCGAGGCCGGAGCGCTACGGCCACTGCCGGTGACCACCTGGGACGTCCGCTCGGCCGGTGCCGCGTTCCGGCACGTCAGCCAGGCCGCCCACGTCGGCAAGGTGGTCCTCACCGTCCCGACCGCCCTCGACCCGGAGGGCGTCGTCCTGCTCACCGGTGGAACCGGCGCGATCGGCGCGGCCGTCGCCCGGCACCTCGTCACCACGCACGGCGCCCGGCACCTGGTGCTGGCCGGCCGCCGTGGCCCGGACGCGCCCGGTGCCGCCGACCTCGCCGACGAACTGCGCGGGCTGGGCGCGAGCGTGATCCTGGCCGCCTGTGACGTCGCCGACCGCAACGCCGCCGCGGCCCTGATCGCGGCCAGCACCACGGAGCGGCCGCTGACCGCAGTCGTCCACCTGGCCGGTGTCCTCGACGACGGGGTGCTCGACGCGATGACACCCGACCGGCTGGCCGGCGTGCTGCGCCCCAAGGCCGACGCCGCCTGGCACCTGCACGACCTCACCAGGAATCAGCCACTCGCCGCGTTCGTGCTCTTCTCGTCGCTGTCCGGGCTGCTCGGCGCGGCGGGCCAGGCCAACTACGCGGCCGCGAACGCGTTCCTCGACGGGCTCGCCGCGCACCGGCGCGCCCAGGGCCAACCGGCCATCTCGCTCGCCTGGGGTCCCTGGACCGCCACGACCAGCATGGCCGGGCGGCTGGACGACACCGACACACGGCGGATGGACCGCACGGGCGTGCTCGGCTTCAGCACCGCCGAGGGGCTGGCGTTGCTCGACGCGGCGCTCGGCATCGACGAGCCGTTGAGCGTCCCCGTGCGGCTGGCCCGTACGGTCGCGGCCGGCACCACCCCGCCACCGCTGCTCCGCGCTCTGGTTCGCGGCTCCGCCCGCCCGGCCGGCACCGCCGGGCCGGCCGACGCGGCGACCGCGCTGCGCCGTCGCCTGGCCGCCGCCCCCGCCGAGGTCGAACGGATCCTGCTGGGAATCGTCGTGGCGGACGTCGCGGCGGTCCTCGGGCACGACCCGTCCGACATCGTCGCCGGTCGCGCCTTCAAGGAACTCGGGTTCGACTCGCTGACCGCCGTGGAACTCCGCAACCGGCTCGGCGCCGCGACCGGGCTCCGACTGTCCGCGACCCTCGCCTTCGACCATCCGAGCCCCCTCGCGCTCGTCGCCCACCTGCGCGACGAACTGCTCGGCGGCGCGATCCCGCAGGCACCGCAACCGTCGGCCGAGGTCGCCGGGGACGACGACGACCCGATCGCGATCGTCGCGATGGCCTGCCGCTACCCGGGTGGGATCAGCACCCCGGAAGAGCTGTGGCGGCTGGTCGCCGACGGCGCCGAGGGCATCACCGCCGTCCCGACGGACCGTGGGTGGCGCGCCGACCTCTTCGACACCGGACGGGACGGCGGCTCGGCCACCGACCGTGGGGGCTTCCTGCACGACGCCGCCGACTTCGACGCGGACTTCTTCGGCATCTCGCCCCGCGAGGCGCTGGCGATGGACCCCCAGCAGCGGCTGCTGCTGGAATCCACCTGGGAGGCCCTGGAACGCGCCGGCATCGACCCGGAGACGGTCCGCGGCGAGCCGGTCGGCGTGTTCGTCGGCGCCTCGGCCCAGGGCTACGACACGCTGCTCCAGGGCCGCGACGCCAGCGCCGGCTACCTGCTCACCGGCACCGCCGCCAGCGTCATCTCCGGCCGGCTCGCGTACACGTTCGGTTTCGAGGGTCCGGCCGTCACGGTCGACACCGCCTGCTCGGCGTCCCTGGTCGCACTGCACCTGGCGATCCGGGCGATCCGCAACGGCGAGTGCGCGATGGCCGTCGCCGGCGGCGCGGTGGTGATGGCCACGCCCACCATGTTCCTGGAGTTCTCCCGACAGGGCGGACTCGCCGCCGACGGGCGCTGCAAGGCGTTCGGGGCGGGCGCCGACGGCACCGGCTGGTCCGAGGGCGTCGGGGTGCTGCTGGTCGAGCGGCTGTCCACCGCGGTCCGGCGCGGTCACCCGGTGCTCGCGCTGGTCCGTGGCACGGCCGTCAACCAGGACGGCGCGTCGAACGGTCTGACCGCTCCGAACGGCCCCGCACAGCAGCGGGTGATCCGGGCCGCGCTGGCCGACGCCGGTCTCTCCACCGCCGACGTCGACGTGGTGGGGGCCCACGGCACCGGCACGGTGGTGGGTGACCCGCGGATGGGGCGGACGGTGCC
>NZ_JAKKFI010000011.1 GCF_022230955.1 Micromonospora cabrerizensis | reverse complement strand
GCCGCCGCCCACCGCGCCGCCCGCAGACCGCCGCCGCCCACCGCCGCCGCCCACCGCCCCGCCCGCAGACCGCCGCGCCGGTTGTGGCGCGGCGACCGGTCAGCTGTGGGAGAGGGCGAACGCGGTCAGGAAGCCGGCGACCGTGACCAGACCGACCAGCAGGTGCGCGTCCTCGAACGCCTCGGGGACCATGGTGTCGGTGATCATCGCGAGGATCGCGCCGGCGGCCAGTGCCGTGATCCCGGCCAGCACCTCCGGCGGGGCGCCGCCCAGCACCGTGTTGCCGAGCAGCGCCGCGACCCCGCTGATCAGGGCGATCCCGGTCCAGAGCAGGAAGACGTACCGCCTGGTCCGGCCGGCCTGGCGCATACCGGCCGCGCTGGACAGGCCCTCCGGCACGTTGCTGAGGAAGACCGCGGCCACCGTGACCAGGCTGACCGTGCCACCACTGAGCAGGCTCGCGCCGATCACCACCGATTCCGGTATGCCGTCGAGCAACGCGCCCACGGCGAGCGCCGACCCGGAGCCGGGCTGCTCCTTCTCGGAGGGCTGCTGGTCGCCGGAGCGCTTCCGGTGCCGCGCGCCGTGCCGGGCGAGCGCCACGTTGGCCAGCGTGTAGACGACCGCTCCGACGGCAGCGCCGAGCGCGGTGGGCAGCAGGCCGCCCTGCTCGTGTGCCTCGGCGATCAGCTCGAACGACACGGCGGAGAGCAGCACGCCCGCCCCGAACGCCATGACCGACGCGGTGACGCGCTGCGGCACCCGGGCGAACCAGCCGACTGCCGCCCCGACCAGCAGAGCCGACCCGGCCAGCAGCCCCCACCCACCCGCCTGTAACCACTCCGGCATTCGCGGGTCCCTACCCACGCCCGCCGGGGCGACAAACCCGGTCGTGAGGAAGTCTCAGAAGTCGGCGAAGAGGTACGGCACCCTGCGGGGGAAGATGCCGCGCAGCTCCGCGGCGGCGTCCACCGGCACCTCACCCAGGCCGCGCAACGGCAGCTCGGCCGGGTCCAGCACCCCGTACGCGAGGGCGGAGAGGCCGGCTGCGGTCAGGGTGGCGGTCGGTGTGCGGTCGGCGGTGTCGCCGACCAGCTCCAGCGCGCCGGTCGTGCCGTCCAGCAGGTGCGTGCCGGCCAGCCATCGGTCCCCGGTCAGCTCGACCCGCACCCGGCCGGGACCGGCGGGCAGCCCGCGCAACGCGTCCAGCGACAGCAGCCGGGCCATCGGCGCGGACGAACCCGGAACGGCCGTCCGCGCCTCGACGTGTACGTCCAGGTCGGTCAGCCACAGCTCCGGCAACTCGTCGGGCGGGACCTGGACGGTGATCCGCTCGATCTGGTCGACGTGCCGGGCGAGGAACTGCAACAGCAACGCCCGGGCGAGCGGGTCGGCGACCAGCAGCTCGTTGCCGTGCAGCGTGCCGCCGTGTTCGTCGATCCGGTACGTCACCGCGCCGGTAACCTCTCCGGCCACGCGGGCGGTGAGCAGCCAGTACTGGTCCCGGTCGCGCATCCCGACCGCGCGGAAGTCCGGAAAGAGCGAGAAGCCGTGCCGTTCCTGGAGGGTGCGCTCGGTGAACGCCCGCCAGGCCGGATAGCCGGCGGCGATGCGCTCCCAGCTCACCTCGCCGGGCAGCTCCACCCGCAGCAGTGACGCGAGGTTGCCCGGGGTGAAGGTGACCTGGCGCGGCTTGGGCAGCCCGGCGTAGCCGAACCGGGCGTAGAAGCTGGGCCGGAACGGGTAGAGCGCGCTGAGCAGATGCCCCTCGTCGCGCATCTCGTCGAAGAGTTGGTGCAGCAGCGTCCGGACGTGCCCCTGCCGGCGGGCCAGCGGATGGGTCGCCACCCCGGCGACGCCGGCCATCGGCAGCACCACCCCGCGCAGGTTCTGCCGCATCGGAATGGCCGACGCGGCGGCCAGCGTGGCACCGCCCTCCTCGGCGACCAGCGTCCGGTTGCCCTCCTGGTAGGGCAGGTAGTCGCGGAACTCGTCGATCCGTGCCGCGCTGAGCGGCGAGGACTCGAAGGCGTACGCGGCCAGCGGGAAGCTGGTGGTGAGACGGTCGTCGGCGGTCACCCGGCGGATGGTCATTCGCCCATCTCAGCCTGCCGCACAGGTCGCAGCAACCCGATTGGCGGGATCCGTGCCCGCACCGGCGGTCGGCGCACCCGGCACCGGCCGGCGCACGGGCGCCGGCGCACCGGTCATCCGACCGGCAGGTGCCGCAGGTGCCGACGACGGCGCAGGCGGACACTGACCACGGCAGCCACGCCGACGACCAGCAGGGCGGTGACGACGAGCCCGTGCAGCACGCCACGGGCCAGGTAGCCCTGGTCGGTGTGGTCCACCGCCCAGGTGGCGATCTCCCGGGTCGACCAGAACGGCGTCAACTTCGCCCCGGACCCGGCCGGGTCGATCAACATCTGCACCGTGACCACGGTGAGCAGCAGCAGCGTCCCCTCCATCTCGCGGGGCAGCAGCGCGCCGATCAGCATCCCGAACGGCGCCGCCACCGCGACGGAGCAGAGCAGCGCGGCGGCCAGGCCGCCGTACCGCAGGTCCGCGCCGTCGATCATGGGGAGCAGGAAGAACGGCACGGAGATGACCAGCCCCACCGTCCACAGGCCGAGCACCCGGCCGAGGTAGAGGTGGTGTGGACGGTAACCGGCCAGCCGCAGCCTCGGCTCCAACTCCCGAGCCGCGGTGGTGGCGAACAGGGCGGCGGTGCTCACCGCCCACCCCACGCCGAGGAGCAGCGACCGGACCGACTGCCCGAGGTAGGCATCCCGTCGGATCAGGTAGAAGGTCAACGGCATCAACAACAACAGCAGGAGTACGCCCCGACGCCGCAGCAACTCCCGCAGGGTCATCTCGGCGACGGTGAGGAGCCGGTTCACAGGTGGCCTCCCTGGACGCCGTGCGCGTGCCACCCGGCCTGTTGTGCAGGGGTCAGGTCGAGCACGATGTCCACCCGGTCGAGTTGGTTGAGCAGGTGGGTCACCACGACGATCGCCGCGCCGCCGTCGCGCAGTCGGCTGAGCTGGTCCCAGAAGTTGACGTACGTGCCCTGGTCGAAGCCCTGGTACGGCTCGTCGAGCAGCAGCACGTCCGGGGCGCTGAGCGTGGACATGGTCAGGTTGAGCTTCTGCCGGGTGCCGCCGGACAGGTGGCGGGCCTGCACGTCCCCGCCCGCCTCCCAGCCGAGCTGACGCGCCGCCGCCCGACCGGCCCGGCGGGCGGGACCCCGGGCCACGCCCTGACCGGCGCCGACCAGCACGAAGTGCTCGTCGGCGAGCAGGAAGTCGGCGGTGCCGCCGGACTGTGGGCAGTAGCCGAGCTGCCCGGAGACGGTCACCTCGCCGGCGTCGGGTGAGATCAGTCCGGCGCAGATCCGCAGGAAGGTGCTCTTGCCGCAGCCGTTCGCGCCGACGACGGCGGCGATCTGTCCGGCCCGGACGGTCAGCGTGGCGTCGTGCAGCACGGTCCGCCGCCCGTACCGCTTGGTGATGCCCGCCGCGTGCAGCCGGACCGGCCCGGGGCGTGGTCCGGGCGCGGTGCCGATGCTCTCCACGACCGCGCCCGCGTACTGCTGGGGTGGACCGAAGACGACCCAGGGGTCGCCACCACCCTCGCGCAGGTGCGTGGCCGCCTCGGCGACCACGTGCCGGGCGGCGTCCGCCGCGACCCGGCGCTGGTGCAGCTCGGCCGTGAGCGTCCGCAGCCAATCGTCGGCGTTCACCGGGTGACCCCCTTCGTGACGATGTCGTTCACCGGCTGCACGAAGGTGAGCCAGGCGCTGCCGCCCGCGCGGAGTGCCGCGTACCCGTCGTCGGTGAGCCGGTAGTACTTGCGGGCCGGCCCGGCGCTGCCCTCCCGCCACTGCGCGGTCACCAGGCCGGTCTTCTGCAGGCGCAGCAGCACCGGATAGAGCGTGCCGCCCTGGATGGGCCCGACGCCCGAGGCGTCGAGCGCCTGGGCGAGCTGGTAGCCGTAGGACTCGCGGTCGGCCAGCAGGGCCAGCACGCAGATGTCGAGCACCCCCCGCAGCCACTGCCCGCGCCGGTCGGAATCCACGGGTCGGACAGTAGCGGGGCAACCTAGATGGCACAACTACCTACCGGGACGACCGGATCCGGTTCGGCCGGTTCCGCGAAACCGTCGAACGGGTCCGGCGAGGTCAGCGGGCCACGACGTCGGAGACCACGACGGTCACGTTGTCCGGTGCGCCGGCGTGGTGCGCGAGCTTCACCAACTGCTCGCCACACTGCTGGCGGTCGGCGTACATGCCCAGCGCCGCCGCGATGGCGTCGTCCTCGACGTAGTCGGAGAGCCCGTCGCTGCACAGCAGCAGTCGGTCGCCGGGGGCCACGGTGAGCACCCCGATCGCCGGTGGGGTGTCGGCGCCCTGCACGGCCCGGGTCACCAGGGACCGCTGCGGGTGGTGACGGGCCTGGTCGGGGGAGAGCGTGCCCTGGTCGACCAGCGCCTGCACGAACGTGTCGTCCCGGGTGAGCTGGGTCAGCTCCGCGTCGCGCAGCAGGTAGCAGCGGGAGTCGCCGACCTGGGCCAGCACCAGCGTCTCCCCGGCCAGCAGCGCCGCGGTGAGCGTCGTGCCCATCCCGTCGCGGGTCGGGTCGACGGTAATGGCGGCGTGGATGCGCTGGTTGGCGGTGCTGACCACGGCACGTAGGGCGTCAGCGGCGGCGTCGGGCTCGGTGGGCGGGGCAAGCTCGTCCAGGATCCGGATCACGATCTCGCTCGCCACCTCGCCCGCGGGCAGCCCGCCCATGCCGTCGGCGACGGCGATCAGGCGGTCACCGGCGAGGGCGGAGTCCTCGTTGTTGGTGCGAATCAAGCCGATGTCATTGAGGATGACCGAGCGGAGGATCAGCGTCATGGGGTCAAGCTTGCCAAGAAGACCCTGCCTTCGTCTCTACGCACTACTGCGTAGGGTTGAGAAATGATGCCGGTGTCCATGGTCGGACGCGCCGGCGAGCTTGCCGAGCTCGACCGCGCGTGGTCCGTCGTGTCGGCGGCCGGCCGCTCCGCGCCGACCGTCGCGGTGATCACCGGTGCGGCGGGAGTGGGCAAGAGTCTGCTGGTCGCCGCCGCTGTGGACGCCTTCGCCCCGCGTCCCGCGATGATCCTCTCCGGGGCCGCCCGGGTGCACGGCCCGGCCCCGTACGACTGGTTGGCCGCCGTGCTCACCGGGCGGGACACCGGTCGGCTCGCCCTGCCGCCGGACGCGCTGGCGTGGCTGGCCCAGCAGCCCACCGCACCCCGCGAGCGGTACGCGCCCGGCACCCTGCTGCGCCTCGCCGTGCGGACCGTCCAACTGTTGGTCGGCGTCGGCCCGGCCGTGCTCGTGGTGGAGGACCTGCACGCGCTCGACCCGGCCAGCGTCAACCTGATCGGTGAGCTGGCCACCGTGGCCGAACTGCCCGCCCTGCTGGTGGTGGCCAGCCGTCCGCCCGCCGACGCGGTGGCGCCGGAGCTGACCCGCCGTGCGCTCGCCCGGCTCAGTGGGGTCCGCGGCGCCGTCCGCCAGCACCTCGGCCCGCTGCGCCAGGCCGAGGTCGCCGAGGTCCTCACCCAGGTGTACGAGGGCTGCGACCCGTCCGACCGGCTGGTCGCCTCGCTCTGGCGGTGCACCGGCGGCAACCCGTACGCGCTGACCGAGTTGCTGGCCGCGCACGCCGGAGACGGGCCGGAGGCGTTGCTCCGGCGACTGCCCGAGCCGCGTCCACCGGTCGATCCGGTGGCGGCTGTCGACCCGGAGTTGACCGCCCGGGAGGTCGAGGTGCTGGGCTGCCTGGTCGACGGGATGTCGAACAAGCAGGTCGCGAAGGCGCTCGGCATCTCGGTGCGCACGGTCACCGTGCACGTGTCGAACCTGCTGCGCAAGACCGGCTCGGCGTCGCGCACCGAGGTCGCGCTCTGGGCGGTACGCCGTCGACCGCCGGTGCCCGCCCCGGTGGACTGAGGCGGTCAGCCGCGCGGATAGCGCAGCAGCAGGCTGGCGGCGACCTCCTCGTCACCCACCGCCGCGTACGTGTGCGGCACGTCCGACACCCAGCGGAGGTGACCGCCGGCCGAGGCGGTCAGCGGCGCGTCGGCCGGGCCTGCGCGCAACACCCCGGCGAAGACGGTGACGTGCTCGGTGACGCCCGCCTGGTGGGCGGGGGAGAGCTGCCCGGGCCCGGGCGCGACCCGCATCCGGTACAGCTCGTAGGTCGCGTCGGTGTCGGTGAACACCTCCAGCAGCGTGGCGCTGACCGCGGTGCCGTGCACGGTGGGCTCGTCGGACGGTTCGGCCAGCACGGCGGTCAGCGGTACGCCGAGTTGCGCGGTGACCGCCCAGAGCGTCTCCAGGGTCGGGTTGCGGGTGCCGTGCTCCAGGCCGGAGAGGGTGGCCTTTCCGACGCCGGCGAGTCGGGCGAGTGCGGACAGCGAGATTCCCCGCTCCTCGCGCAGCGCGCGGACCCGGCGACCGACGATGGCGGGGTCGACGTCGAGGTCCGGACGGCGGGCTGGTGGTGGGTGCGGCACCCGGCTATCGTGCTACACGCTTCCGTTCCGTAAACGGAACGGCTGGGAGGGTGGGATGACCGGACACGTGCAACCGGTGCTGGCCGGCGTGGTCACCGCGCTGGTCGGCTTCGCCAGCTCGTTCACCGTCGTGCTGGCCGGGCTCCGCGCGGCCGGCGCGACGGACGCGCAGGCCGCCTCCGGCTTGCTCGCCCTCTGCGTGACGTGCGGGCTCGCCGCCGCCTGGCTGGGCTGGCGGCACCGGATACCGATGAGCGTGGCCTGGTCCACCCCCGGTGCGGCGCTGCTGGTCGCGACCGGGCCGCCCCCGGGCGGATGGCCGGTCGCGGTGGGCGCCTTCCTCGTCTCCGGAGTGCTGATCGTCGCGGCCGGGCTGTTCCCACCACTCGGCCGCGCCGTGGCCGCCATTCCCAAGCCGGTGGCCGGCGCGATGCTCGCCGGGGTGCTGTTGCCGCTGTGCACCGCCCCGGTCCGCGCGCTGGTCGAGCTGCCCCTGGTGGCCGGGCCGGTGGTGGTCGGCTGGCTGCTGCTGCACCGGTTCGCCCGCCGCTGGGCGGTGCCCGGCGCGCTGGTGGTCGCGGTGGTGGCGATCGCGCTGACCACACCGCCGGCCGGCCTGACCGGTGCCGCGCTGATCCCGTCGGTCACGCTGACCGCGCCGGCCTGGAACGCGTCCGCGCTGGTCGGCCTGGCCCTTCCGCTGTTCCTGGTCACCATGGCCGCGCAGAACGTACCCGGCATGGCCGTGCTGGTCGGCTACGGATACCGGCCCCCGTTCGGCGCCGCGCTGCGGGCCACCGGCCTGGCCAGCCTGCTGGCCGCCCCGGCCGGTGGGCACGCCGTGAACCTCGCGGCGATCACCGCCGCCCTCGCCGCCGGCCCCGACGCGCACCCGGACCCGGAGCGCCGGTGGGTCGCCTCGGTCACCGCCGGCGTCGGACTGGCCCTACTCGGGTTGGGTGCCGGCGTGGCCACCGCGCTGGTCGCGGTCGCCCCGCCGATCCTCATCGAGGCGGTCGCCGGGCTGGCCCTGCTGGGCGCCCTCGCGACCGCGCTCGCCGCGGCGGTGACCGACCCGACGACCCGGGAGGCCGCAGTGGTCACCTTCGTGGTGACCGCCTCCGGGGTCACGTTGATCGGCGTGGGCGGGGCGTTCTGGGGTCTGGTCGCGGGCTGCCTGATGCTGCTGCTCTTCCATCGCCGCCGCCCACCCGCCGCCGTGCCGGGTCAGGTGGTGCCCGCCGTGCCGGGCCAGTCGGCTCCCGCCGTGCCGGGCCAGCCCGCTTCCGCCGTGCCGGGCCAGCCCGCTCCCGCCGTGCCGGGAAGATCCACTCGGGATTCATGAAGTCGGGGTGTCCCAAGGCTCTGGACACCCCGACTTCCGTGAACCCGAGTCGATCAAGGTGGTGGGGCTACTCCTCGGGCGGCAGGTCGGCCATGCCGACGGCCAGGAGGACCCGGCCGTCGGCCACCGACCCGATCCGGTCGGCCGGTACGTACACCGCGCCCGTGCGGGTCAACTCGGTCGAGACCTTCAGGTAGCCGCTGTGCAGCAGCCGCGCCGCCAGGTCGGCCGGGACGTCGGGCTCCTCGACGGCGGTCGACTCGATCAGCTCGTCCAGACTGCTGCCCGGGTCGGCGGTCGATGTCTGGACGGTCACCGCATTCGGGTCGCCCCGCTGGACGAGGTCCACGGTCCCGACCTCGGTGCCGGCTGAGTCGATCACCGGCATCCCGGTGGTGATCCGCGAGATGGTCGCCTGCTGCTCGTCCTGCTGGTCCATCCCACCGCGGTTCCCAGAGCGGTGCGACGCTAAACGCTGCCGCTGCCGCTGCCGCTGCCCGCTGCTCGGCCCGCTGCCCGCCGCTCGGCCCGCTGCCCGCTGCCCGCTGCTCGGCCCGCTGCCCGCCGCTTGGCCCGCTGCCCGCCGCTCGGTCCGCTGCCCGCTCCCGGCCTGCTACCCGCCTCCCACCTCAGCCGCGCGGGCAGCGCAGGTGGCAGGCGACCGAAGAATCCCCGGATGGCCGGCGCGTGCATCGCGCAGGGGTGACAGGCGCAGGCAGGCAATGAGGTTGGTCGGCGTGATCGCCGCCTGCGGTGCCGGCGCGGCCCACCCTTGAGGGCGTGATGACTCACAGGCATAAATATGCCGGTGAGTCATCACCCTCGAAAGCGCCACCGCCCCCAGATCCTGTGGCGGTGAGGGGCGACGACCGACCGCAGTCAGTTCCCGCGGCGGTGGCCGCCGCTGCGGATCCACGCCGGGCGGGTCGGGGCGGCGGGTGACGACCGACCGCCGTCAGGCCCGGCGGTGGCGGGCGGCGAGCGGCGGACGACGGACGACGGACGACGGGCGACGGGCGGCGGACGGTTGCTCAGCCGTTCGGCAGGGTCCAGCTGCCCGGCGGGCGTGGAGACAGCTCCCGCCAGGTGTCCGGGCCGTCGAGGAGCGCCCGGACGGTGTCCTCAGCCTCGTCCGCACTGCCGTACTCGTAGAACCGGGAAATGCCCTCGGCGCCGCCGGCCCGCTGCTCGACGTGCCACCGGTCGGCGTCCACCCGCAGGAAGACGTCCCGCCGGGCCAGCCGCCCCCACTTCCCGTTCCACCAGTGCTTCCGCTGCTCCATGGCGGGACTCTATCGAACACACGTACGAGAAGATGCGGCCCCTGCGGGATTCCCGCAGGGGCCGATGTGCATCTCGTTCGCGTCAGCGCGGCGCCGGGGGTTCGGTCCGGCGGCCCAGCACGTCGTCCAGTGCCCCGCGCTGCTGACCGGGGGTGGTGTGGCCGGCGGAGACCAGCGCGTCCCGGATCTCGGTGAGCAGCTTGACCTCCTCGCTCGGCGCCGCCGGCGGCGGCTCCTCGCCCCGCTGCCGACGCTCGGCAAGCTTGTTCATGGGGAACACCACGAAGAAGTAGAGCACCGCGGCGGTCAGCACGAACGTGATCAGGGCGTTGATGAACCCCGCCCAGTCCATGTAGTTGCCCTTGGTGATCTCCCACCTCCCGGCCGATAGGCCAGTGCCCCCACCGACCGCCTTGATGAGGGGTTCGAGGAACGACTTGGTGAGTTGGGTGACCACGCCCGTGAAAGCGGCACCGATGACGATACCGACGGCCAGGTCGACGACGTTGCCGCGCATGATGAAGTCTTTGAAGCCCTTGAGCATTCGTACTCCCGAGGTGTCCGCTTTTCTGTCCGGCACAACCTATGCCCGTTCGGCGGGTTCCAGAAAAGCGCCGGCTTCGATCGCCGCCCGGCCCGGATCGCCGGCCCGGATCGCCTCGACCAGTCGGGTGTGGTCGACGTAGCGCTCGGGGGTGAGCGCTCCCCCCATCGCCTCGGCGACCGTGCTGCGCAGGGCGGTGCCGACCGAGGCGTACAGCTCGGCGAGCATGGCGTTGTGGGCGGCGGCGACCACCGCCGTGTGCAGCGCCGCGTCGGCCTCGACGAACGCGTCGACCCGGCCGCCGTGCCAGGCGGCCTCGCGCTCGGTGAGCGCGCCGTCGAGCGCCGCCAGGTCCTCGGGTGTACGCCTCAACGCGGCGAGCCGGGCGGCCTCCACCTCGAAGGCCCGGCGCACCTCGATGACCTCGGTCATCCGGTCGTCGCCGAGGCGGCGGGCCACCACCGGTGCCAGTTCGTCGGTGGACACCACGTACGTGCCGGAGCCCTGCCGGCACTCCAGCACCCCGGCGTGCACGAGGGCTCGGACCGCCTCGCGGACCGTGTTGCGCCCCACGCCCAGCGCGGCGACGAGCTGCGGCTCGGTGGGGATGCGCCCGCCGACCGGCCACTCACCGCCCAGGATCCGGGCGCGGAGCTGCTCGATCGTCTGCCGGACCCGGTGGCCGCGGGGCGGCACGGCGGTCTGGCCGTGGGGCGGCACGGGCGGCGCGGAGGGGAAATCAACCGACGGTGGCACTGGTTACATCACCGGTCCCAAATTCATCCCATGATTGTAGGTTAGAGGTCATGACCCCGCCACCGACCGCCGCTCCGGCGCCCCCCGCTCCCGTCGCCGTCGATCCCCGCCCCACGCGGGACCCGGGTACGGGTCGACGGACGCACCCGGCCACCGGTGGCGCGCTCGTGCTGGTCGGGATGCTGCTGGTCGCGCTCAACCTGCGCGCCGTGGTGACGAGCCTCGGCGCACTGCTCGACGAGGTCCGCGACGGGCTGGGCCTCTCCGGCGCCACCGCCGGTCTGGTCACCACCCTGCCGACCATCGCGTTCGCCGGCCTCGGCGCGCTCACCCCGTGGCTGGTGCGCCGGGTGGCGCCGGCCCGGGTGCTGGTGGTCGCCATGCTCGCCCTCGCCGTCGGCCAGGTGCTCCGGGTCGTCACCGACTCGACCTGGGTCTTCGTGCTCACCAGTGCGCTCGCGCTGTCCGGCATCGCGGTCGCCAACATCCTGCTGCCGATGCTCGTCAAACAGCACTTCCCGCACCGCACCGGCCTGGTCACCGGGGCGTACACGATGGCGTTGACCGTGGGAACGACGGTGGCCGCCGCCTCCGCGGTGCCCATCGCGCACGCCTTCGGGTCGTGGCGGGCCGGGCTCGGCGTGTGGGCCGCGATGGCCGCGGTGGCCGTACTCCCGTGGGTGCCGCTGGCGCTGCGGACCCGGGCGGGCGCGCGGCGGGCGACCCCGACGGCGGTCGCTGCGGCGCCGGCGCGGGTTCGGCCGGCGCGGACCCGACTCGGCTGGGCGATGGCCGTGTACTTCGGGGCGCAGTCGCTCAGCGGGTACGCGATCATGGGCTGGCTGGCCCAGCTGTTCCGCGACGCCGGCTACCAGCCCGAGTCGGCCGGGCTGCTGCTCGCCGGGGTGACCGCGCTCGGCGTGCCGATCGCGCTGCTGATGCCCACCCTGGCCGGCCGGCTGGGGAGTCTGCGGCCGCTGGTGCTCGGTCTCACCACCGCGTCGGCGCTGGCCTACCTGGGTCTGGCCCTCGCGCCGCACCGCGCCGCGCTGCTCTGGGTCGCCCTCCTGGCGATCGGCCAGGGCGCGTTCCCGATGATCCTGACCGCCATCGGTCTACGTGCCCGCACCGCCGAGGGGACCGTCGCGCTCTCCGCGTTCGCGCAGAGCACCGGGTACGTGATCGCCGCTCTCGGCCCGCTGATGGTCGGCATCCTCTACGAGGTCACCGGAGGCTGGACCGCGCCGATCGGGTTCCTGCTGGGCGCCCTCGCCGTGCAGACCACGGCGGGCATGGCGATCGCTCGTCCCCGCTACGTCGAGGACGAGTGAGAGGGCGGCGGTCAGGAGGAAGCAGGTGCCGATTCGCCGGCGACTGCCTCGTCCACCGTCGGGTAGGTGTGCAGCACCTCGACCAGCCCGCTCACCTCGAGGATGCGCAGCACCCCGCGCTGCGGTGCGGCCAACCGGACCACGCCACCAGCCTCGTCGCAGCTGTTCTTGGCGCGGACGAAGACCGACAACCCGGTCGAGTCGCAGAACGAGACGTCCGCCAGGTCGAACACCAGCCGGCTGCGGCCCTTGTCGAGCAGGTCGGTGATCTGGTCCTGAAGCTGCGGTGCGGTAGCCATGTCCAGCTCGCCCGCGACCGACACGACGACCACGTCGCCGCGCTGTTCCGTGTGCACCGTCAAGGACATTCGCCAGACCTCCTGTTATCGGGGGAACGGTATCCCACGACCGGGGTCGAACGCAGAACGGGAGCCGGCATCCGGTGGCGGTCGTCATTCCGTTGCTACGGGGCAAGTAGTTGATCAGGCCCCGGTGATAGAGTCCGCCCGGTCCAGGTCAAGGGGGTTCGAAATGGCGTTGAGCACCGAAGAAAGTGGTCGGCTCGCTGCGCTGCTCGGCGGGCAGGCCGAACGGGTCACGACTCGGTGGACCGAGATCGTCACCAGTTCGTTGCGGGGCCGGCTGAGTCAGGCCGAGTTGCGCCGTCAGGTCGAGGACCTGCACCGTGCCATCGTCGCCACCGGTCAGCACGGTGAGATCGATCTGGCCAGCGAGAACGCGGCCGAGTTGCGGGCCGCGCTTACCGAGCTGTCCCGTGGTCGGGCTCGGCAGGGCTTCTCGGCCACCGAAACGACGATCAGCATCTTCGCGCTCAAGGACGTGCTGGCCGAGCTGGTGCAGGAGGCCGGCGGCGCCACCGCCCTGCACGACTTCGTCGCCTTCTCCAAGCTGGTCGACGAGATGGGCCTGTTCACCTTCGAGAGCTTCGTCCGCACCCGGGAGAGCCTGATCGCCGACCAGGCCGAGCAGTTGCTCGAACTCTCCACGCCGGTGGTCAAGCTCTGGGAGGGCGTGGTCGCCGTCCCGCTGGTCGGCACCCTGGACTCGGCCCGAGCCCAGGTGGTGATGGAGCGGCTGCTGCAGACCCTGGTCGACACCGGCTCCCCGTACGCGATCATCGACATCACCGGCGTCCCGGCGGTGGACACCCAGGTCGCCCAGCACATCCTGAAGACCGTGGTGGCCGCCCGGCTGATGGGCGCCGACTGCATCATCTCCGGCATCCGTCCGCAGATCGCGCAGACCATCGTCGCGCTCGGCATCGAGTTCGGCGACATCGCCACCAAGGCGAGCCTCGCCGACGCGCTGCGTCACGTGCTGCGGCTCAGCGGGGTGGAGACCGCCCGTCGCCAGCCGCGCCGGGGCGTCTGATGGAACGCGTGCCGATTCTCAAGATCGGCGACATCCTGCTCGTCTCCATCCAGCTGGACATGTCCGACCAGACGGCCGTGCAGCTCCAGGAGGATCTCGCCGAGCGGATCGTGGACACCGGCTGCCACGGCGTCATCATCGACATCACCGCGCTGGACATCGTCGACTCCTTCGTCGGGCGGATGCTCTCCACGATCGCCTCGATCTCCAAGGTGCTCGACGCGGAGACAGTGGTGGTCGGGATGCGCCCAGCCGTCGCCATCACCCTTGTCGAACTGGGGCTGTCGCTGAACGGCATCCGTACCGCCCTCAACGTCGAGCGCGGCATGGAGCTGATCGCAGCGGCCCACGCCGACGAGCTCGATTACCAGCTCGACGACGATCCGGACGCCGAGACGGCCTCGTCGTGACCGCGGGCATCGACCTGGGCCAGCCGCAGGCGCAGTCGGTTCGCAGCGACGAGGACGTGGTGCGCGTCCGGCAGCTGGTCCGCGCCGTTGCGGTGGCCGTCAAGCTGTCCCTCGTCGACCAGACCAAGGTGGTCACCGCGGCGAGCGAGCTGGCCCGCAACACCCTGGTGTACGGCGGTGGCGGCTCGGTCGAGGTGACGACCGTGGACAACGGCCGACGCAAGGGCGTCCGGATCGTCTTCGCCGACTCCGGGCCGGGCATCGCCGACCTGAATCTGGCCATGACCGACGGCTACACCAGCGGTGGCGGGCTCGGCCTCGGGCTGAGCGGGTCCCGCCGACTGGTCGACGAATTCGAGATCGAGACTTCGCCGGAGACCGGCACACGGATCACGGTCACCAAGTGGTCCCGGTGAACGCCGAGGCGGTCACCGACAGTGGCATCTGGTTCCGCGTGGAGGCCAGCAGCGCGGCGAGCGCCGTCCGGCGCGCCGCCGAACGCCTCGGTGCGCAGGTCGAAATGGGTGCGGCGCGCATCGCCGACCTGGCCATCGTCGCCGCCGAGCTGACCAGCAACCTGGTCAAGCACGCCGACGACGGTGTGCTGCTGCTCCGGCCGGTCCGCCGTGCGGGGCAGGCGGGCGTGGAGCTGATCGCCATCGACTCCGGGCCCGGCATGGCCGACCTGACCGTCTCGTCCCAGGACGGGCACTCCACCACCGGCACCCTCGGCATCGGCCTGGGTGCCATCGTGCGGCAGGCCAGCTGGTTCGACGGATATTCGCTGCCGGGCAAGGGCACCGTCCTCGCCGTGCAGGTCTGGCCGGCGGAGCCGGCCCAGCCGTCCTGGGCCGGCGCCCTCACCCGACCGCTGTCCGGTGAGACGGTCAGCGGCGACGGGTACGCCGTCCGGGTCGCCGACGGGCGGCACCAGGTGCTGGTCAGCGACGGGTTGGGGCACGGCCCGCTGGCCGCTGCCGCCACCGACGCGGCGCTGGCCGCGTTCCGCGACGCCCCGGCCGGCCCGCCGGCGGCGGTGGTCGGTCACCTGCACCGGAGCATGTCGCACACCCGGGGCGCGGCGCTCGCGGTCGCCGAGCTGGCACCGACGGCCGGTGTGCTGCGCTACGCCGGCCTGGGCAACATCGCCGGCGTCGTCGTCGAGGGCGACGGCCACCGGCGAGGGCTGGTGTCGCTGCCCGGCATCGCCGGTCACCAGCGGCCGACGATCCGGGAGTACGACTACCCACTCGGTCCGGGTGCCCGGCTGGTGATGCACAGCGACGGGGTGGTCGACCGTTGGCGGTTGGCCGACTACCCGGGTCTGGCCCAGCGATCCCCGCTGGTCATGGCGGCGACCCTCCTACGCGACGCGGGTGTGCGACGCGACGACGCCTGCGTACTGGTCGCGAGGTCCTGGACATGACCGGCGAGCCGGCCGCGCTGCCGCTGTTGCAGATGGCGCTGCGGGTCGAGCAGGACATCTTCGTGATCCGTCAGCGGGGCCGCGAGGTCGCCGCGGTGGTCGGTCTGGAACACCAGGACCAGGTCCGGATCGCCACCGCGCTCAGCGAGGTCGCCCGGGACCTGCTGCGGACGACCGGCGGCGCGGACGTCTCCTTCCACATCGACGGGGGCGCCGACGGCCGGTTCCACCTGCGCGCCGACCTGGCCCCGGTGGCGCCGCTCCCGGACGGCCGATACCAGCCGCAGTCCGGCGCGGTGTCCCGACTGGTCGACTCGTTGAGCGTGTCGACCGTCGAGGGGGTTACGGTCGTGAGGATGTCCCGACGAGTTCCGGCCAGCGCGCCGACGCCAACCCCGGAGCGGCTCGCCGAGTTCCGTGCCGAACTCGGTCGTACCGCGCCGGGCAGCGCGCTGGACGAGTTGACGGTGCAGAACGGGCAACTCATCGCCGCCCTCGACGAGGTGCGCAGCCAACGCGACGAGCTGGCCGTGCTCAACGAGGAACTGGCCGAGACCAACCGGGGCGTGCTGGCCCTCTACAACCAGCTCACCGAGGAGTTGGAGGAGACCAACCGGGGCGTCGTCGCCCTCTACGCCGAGCTGGACGAGAAGTCGGCCCAGCTCCGTGCGGCGAGCGAGTCGAAGAGCCGGTTCCTCGCCAACGTGAGCCACGAGCTGCGCGCCCCGGTCACCGCGATCATCGGGTTGGGGCGGCTGCTCACCGACTCCGCCTCCGATCCGCTCACCGACGAGCAGGGCCGCCAGATCGATCTGATCCGCTCGTCCGCGGCGGACCTGCTCAACCTGGTCAACGAACTACTGGACCTGGCCAAGGCGGAGTCCGGCCGGATCGAGCCGGACCTGACGGACGTCGACCTGCGGTCGGTTCTCGGTCAACTGCGCGGCACACTGCGCGCGCTGGCCACCCGCCCGGGGGTGGAGCTGGTCGTGGAGGAGCCGACCGAGCCGGCACTGCTGCGTACCGACGAGGTGCTGCTCGGTCAGGTGCTGCGCAACCTGCTGCACAACGGGTTGAAGTTCACCGAGCGCGGTGAGGTGCGGCTGCGGGCCCGCCAGCACGGCGACCGGTGGAACTTCGAGGTCAGCGACACCGGGCCCGGCATCGCCACCGAGCTGCACGACCGGATCTTCGAGGAGTTCTACCAGGTGCCGGGCGCCACCCGGGTCGGCGGCACCGGCCTCGGCCTGCCGTACGCCCGGCGGTTGGTGACACTGCTCGGCGGGACGCTGGAGCTCTCCAGCGAGCCGGGCCGGGGCAGCACATTCATCGTCTCCCTGCCCACCGGCGGGGCGTGACGACATGGACGGCATGCCGGCAACCATCCTGGTCGTCGATGACAGTCGTACCAAGCGTTACCTGCTGGTCAGTTGGCTGACCCGGGCCGGCTTCACCGTGCTGGAGGCCGAGAACGGCGCCGAGGCGCTGGCGCGGGTCGAGGTGGACCGCATCGACCTGGTCGTCCTCGACGTCCGGTTGCCGGACCTGAGCGGGTACGAGGTCTGCGAACAGATCAAGGCCCGGCACCCGGCGATGCCGGTGATCCACGTGTCGGCGCACGCGGTGGACGTGGCCGACCGCGCCCAGGGGCTGACCCGGGGTGCGGACGCGTACCTGACCGAGCCGATCGAGCCAGAAGAGCTGATCGCCACCACCCGGGCGGTCCTGCGCTACTACCAGGCCCGGCAGCGCGCCGAGTTGCTGGCCGAGCGGCTGCTCGGGTTGGCCGACACGACCGTGGCGGTGCACGCCGCACCGACCTTCGCACGCCTGCTGGAGGCCGCCGCCGAGGGTGCCGCACAGATCTTCAAGAGCCCGGCGGCGGTGATCGCCGAGACCTTCGACGGGGACTGTCTCGCGGGGATCTGCGCCGGCCCCGGCGCGGCGGCCGCCGTGGTGCCGTGGGTCGTCGACGACACCGGAGTGCCGACCGGTGCCACGGTCCGGGTGCAGACCCCGGCGAGCTGGGCGCTGGTCGACTGGCCGGCGGACGACACGGTGACCGTCGCCGCCGCCCGGCTGCGCGAGGACCGGGCCCCGCTGTACGTGGTGGTCCCGACCGCCACCCAGACCGCGCGGACCCCGGTGCTCAAGCAGCTCGCCCAGGCGGTGGCGGCGGCCGTGGAGGGGCAGCGCTCGTTCGACGAGGAGCACCGGATCGCGGTCACCCTCCAACGCAGCCTGCTCCCACGCGGGCTGCCCACCGTCGCCGGCCTGGATCTCGCCGTGCGTTACGAGCCGGCCAGCGCGCAGACCGAGGTGGGCGGCGACTTCTACGAACTGGTGATGCTCGACGGGCACCTGCTGCTGGCGATCGGGGACGTGGCCGGCCACTCGCTGCACGCGGCGACGGTGATGGCCGAGCTGCGGCACGCGGTGCGGGCGTACGCGGTCGAGGGGCACCAGCCCGGCGAGATCCTGCACCGGGTCAACGAGCTGATGCGGACACTGCTGCCCAACGAGATCGCCACGCTCTGCGTACTCCTGCTGCACCCACCGACCGGGCGGGTCCGGCTGGCCAGCGCCGGGCACCTTCCGCCGGTGCTCAGCATGGACGGCAAGGTCGAGTTCGTGCAGCACTCCGCGCCGCTGCTCGGCGTCCGTGCGCCACGCCCCGCCGACCTGGAGTTCGTGCTGCCGGCCGGGGCGACGCTGGTGTTCTACACCGACGGGCTGATCGAGCGGCGGGACGCGACCATCGACGAGGGGATGGCCGCGCTCGCCGCGGTCTCCGCCCCGGTCGACGACAACCTGGACCGCTTCTGCGCCCGAATGCTGATGTAGTCGGCCGCACCGGAGATCCAGGTAGACGTCGCCGTGGTCGTCCTTCGCCGGCGCTGAGCTGGCGCTGACTCATCGACCTGAGCGAGCGGACGCGGCGGCTGCAACCCC
>NZ_JAKKFI010000109.1 GCF_022230955.1 Micromonospora cabrerizensis | reverse complement strand
TAAAGGAAAGGGGGTTGGGCACGCCGCAAACACGGCCGCAGACCACGCCGCCTGCGTCGGGTGGTGCCGGTGCGGTGAATCCGGGAGAGGGGTGCCGGGCCGCCACCTCGCAGGGCCGCCACCTCGCAGGGCCGCCACCTCGCAGGGCCGCCACGTCGCAGGGCCGCCACCTCGTAGGGCCGCCAACCGTCGTAGGAGCTGCCCAGGCGGCCGATGCCAGGCCGACAACCCGGCTGGTCTAGAGGGTCTGGACGGTGGCGATGCGTTCCTCGAGTTGCTCGATGGTCGCCTGGGCACTCGGCGGGCCGCCGCAGAGCCGGCGCAGCTCGGCATGGATCTTGCCGTGCGGCTGGCCGGTGCGGTGGTGTCGGGCGGCCACCAGAGCGTTCAGTTGGCGCCGGAGCGCCACGCGACGCTGGGCGGCGCTCATGGGTGCCGGCGGCGCCGCCGTGGGCGCAGCGGCCGGCTGAGAGGCCCCGTCGGCGGTACGGCGGCGTTGGGCGGCGAGCTGCGCGGCCTGCCGCTTGGTCAGCAGCAGCGAAACCTGGTCGGCGGTGAGCAGGCCGGGCAGGCCGAGGTATTCCTCTTCCTCGGGGGTGCCCGCCTGGGCCGCGGTGCCGAACGACGCGCCGTCGAAGATCACCTGGTCGAGTTCGGCGGTGGCCGAGAGCGCGGCGAACCGCTTCTCCAACTCGCCGCTGGCCTGGTCGTCGCGCTGCGCCCGTTCCAGCAGATCGTCGTCGAAACCGTCGGATTCCTTGGGTTTGCCGAGGACGTGGTCCCGCTCGGTCTCCATCTCGCTGGCCAGGCCGAGCAGGTGCGGCACGCTGGGCAGGAAGACCGACGCGGTCTCCCCGGGCCGGCGGGCCCGCACGAACCGACCGATCGCCTGGGCGAAGTAGAGCGGCGTGCTGGCACTGGTGGCGTAGACGCCGACCGCCAGTCGCGGGATGTCGACGCCCTCGGACACCATCCGCACCGCGACCAGCCACCGCTGGTCGGACGCCGCGAACGTCGCGATCCGCGCGGACGCGCCCTGGTCGTCGGAGAGCACCACGGCGGCCTTCTCGCCGGTCACCTGCTCGATCAGCTTGGCGTACGAGCGGGCGGTCTGCTGGTCGGTGGCGATGATCAGGCCACCGGCGTCGGCCATGCCCGCGTTGCGCAGCACGGTGAGTCGGGCGTCGGCTGCCCGCAGCACCTGCGGCATCCAGTCCCCGGCCGGGTCCAGGGCGGTACGCCAGGCCTGCGCCACCAGATCCTGCGTCATCGGTTCACCGAGGCGGGCGGCCAGCTCCTCCCCCGCGTTGGTCCGCCAACGGGTCTCCCCGGAGTACGCCAGGAAGAGCACCGGCCGGACCACGCCGTCGCGCAGCGCGTCGGAGTAGCCGTACACGGAGTCGGCACGTGAGCGCAGCAGCCCGTCTCCGCCCCGCTCGTAGCTGACGAACGGGATCGGGTTGTCGTCGGAGCGGAACGGCGTCCCGGTGAGCATCAGCCGGCGTACGGCGGGGTCGAAGGCGTTCTTCACCCCGTCGCCCCAGGACCGGGAGTCGCCCGCGTGGTGGATCTCGTCGAGGATGACCAGGGTGCGCCTGGTCATGGTGCGCCGCCGGTGCACCATGGGGGCCATTCCCACCTGGGCGTAGGTGACCACCGCGCCGTGGAAGTCGGCTGCGGAGTGCACGTCGGCGTTGCGGAACGCGGCGTCGAGCTGGATGCCCACCCGGGCTGCGGCGTCGGCCCACTGGTTCTTCAGGTGCTCGGTGGGGGCGACCACGGTGACCGCCTCCACGGTGCCGTCACCGAGCAGCTCGGCCGCGATCCGTAGGGCGAAGGTGGTCTTGCCGGCGCCCGGCGTGGCGACCGCGGTGAAGTCCTCGGTGCGCCGGCGCAGGTATTCCACCAGGGCTTTGCGCTGCCAGGCGCGTAGTGCCGGGAACGTCTCGAGCACCGGCGTCCGGGCTGCCACGCGAAGCTCCTCTCCGACCGCACGACGGCGGACCCGGGGCGAGGGCCACGATGACCGCCGCCCATGAAAACGCCTCCGCGCAGAAGCTGCCGCGAAGGCCGGCTCAGCATAACCAGCGCGGGCCCCACGGCCCAGGCGACGCCACGCTGGTCACATCTGCCGACCGTGTCACCATTCCCGGTCGGCGCGTGGATCGGCCCCGTCGGCGCGTGGTGGGCGCAGTGTCGCCACCGGGGCGGACCAGCGTCTGCGCAGCGCGATCAGGCGCAGACCGAAGACCAGGACGGCGGCGGAGGTGAGCGGTACGGGCCCGGTCTGCCCGGTCACGTACAGCAGCACCACCAGGACCGAACCGGCCAGCGCGGCCAGGGCGTAGATCTCCCGGCGCAGCACGACGGGGATCTCGGCGGTGAGCAGGTCGCGACCGAGACCGCCGCCGATCGCGGTGAGCATGCCGATCAGGCAGGCACCGACGGCCGGCACCCGGGCGTCGAGTGCCTTGAGCGTGCCCGTCACGGTGAACAGTGCCAGGCCCGCCGCGTCCAGCACCAGGACGGTGGTGCGCAGTCGGGCCAGTTGCGGGTGCAGCCAGAAGACGGCGAGCGCGGTGATCGCGGCGGTGGCCGCGTACCGCCAGTCGGCGAAGGCCAGTGGTGGGACCTCGTCGATGACGAGGTCCCGGAAGATCCCACCGCCGAGGGCGGCGACGAAACCGACGAACGCGACGCCGAACAGGTCCAGTCGCTTCGCCACCGCCGCCGACGCCCCGGACGCCGCGAACACCGCCACCCCGGTCAGGTCGGCGAGGAGCAGGGCGGTGGAGGTGGTCACCGCCGCAGGCTACGTCGCCGGCCGGAGCACCGGCCGGGGATCACTCGCGGTACGAGTCGTAGATCTCCTTGCACTTGGGGCAGACCGGCGAACCCGGCTTGGCCGCCTTGGTGACCGGGAACGTCTCGCCGCAGAGCGCGACGACGTAGGTGCCCATGACGGCACTCTCGGCGATCTTCTCCTTGCGGACGTAGTGGAACATCTCGGGACCGGTGTCGGCGTCCTTCAGCTCCGGACGCTCGAGAACCTCTGTGCTCACGTCTGCACCTCCAACCGACAAGTTTGGCAGGTCATCACGGCCGGGTCCACTTGAGGCCGGCCGAGGCCCCACCCCGTACGGTGCCCGTGTGAATGACTTTCGCATCAGCTACGGCACCGAGGTGGCCGTTGCCCTGCGCGACGGCCGACCCGTCGTCGCACTGGAGAGCACCATCGTCTCGCACGGCCTGCCCCGGCCGGAGAACCTGCGGGTGGCCAGGGAGATCGAGCAGACCGTCCGGGACGCCGGGGCCGTCCCGGCAACGATCGGCATGATCGGCGGCAGGCTGGTGGTCGGCCTCGACGACGAGCAGTTGACCCGCCTCGCCACCGTCGACGGAGTGACCAAGCTCTCCGTCCGCGACCTCGCGTTGGCGGCGGCGACCGGCGCGGACGGCGCCACCACCGTGGCCGCGACCAGCGCGGTGGCCGCCGCCGCCGGAATCGGGGTGTTCGCCACCGGCGGGCTGGGCGGGGTGCACCGGGAGGCAGCGCACACCTTCGACGAGTCGGCGGACCTGGGCACCCTGGCCCAGACTCCGATCGCGGTGGTCTGCGCCGGGGTCAAGTCGATCCTCGACGTGGGCGCGACACTGGAGCGGCTGGAGACCCTCGGGGTTGCCGTCGTCGGTTACCGCACCCGCCGGTTCCCCGGCTTCTACCTCACCGACGCCGGCTTCGACCTGGACTGGTCGGTGGACTCGCCGGAGCAGGTCGCCGCCGTGCTCGCCGCCCGGGACGAGCACGCCGTGCACACCGGCGGGCTGCTCGTCGCCAACCCGTTGCCCGTCGACGAGCAGCTCGACCCGGAGCTGCACGACCGGACGCTCGCCGAGGGCCTGGCCCTGCTGGAGCGGGACGGGGTCACCGGTAAGGCCGTGACGCCGTACCTGCTGTCGTACTTCCACTCGGCCACCGAGGGCGCGAGCCTGGCGGTGAACGTCCGGATCATCCTGCGCAACGCGGACCTGGCCGCGCGGATCGCGGTCGCCGCAGCGGCCCGCCGCACCACCTCCCCGGCATGACCCGACCGGCCCGGGTGGTCGTCGTCGGGGACGTGATCACCGATGTGGTCGCCGTGCTGTCCGGGCCGCTCGCGGCCGGCTCGGACACCGGAGCCGAGATCAGCATCGGCGGCGGCGGCCAGGCGGCCAACACCGCCGCCTGGGTCGCCGCACAGCGGGTGGACGTCACGCTCGTCGGCGCCGTCGGCGACGACGCCGCCGGGCGGGACCGGGTGGCCGAGCTGGAGCGGGCGGGTGTCGACTGCGCGATCGAGCGGATCGAGGGCGCGGCGACCGGCACGGTGATCGTGTTGGCCACCGACGACGAGCGCACCATGGTCAGCCAGCGGGGCGCGAACCTGCGGCTGACCGCCACGCACGTCGAGCGGGCCCTCGCGGCGGTGCCCGACGCGGGGCATCTGCACCTGTCCGCGTACACCCTGTTGGACGTCGGGTCGCGCGACGCCGGGCTGCGGGCGTTGGCCGCGGCGCGCGAGCGTGGGCTCACCACCAGCGTCGACGCGGCCTCCGCGGCGCCGCTGCGGCGGGTGGGCGCGGCGGCGTTCCTGAGTTGGGTACGCGACGTCGACCTGCTGCTGGTCAACGCGGACGAGGCCACGGTGCTCGCCGGTGGGCTGGACCCGGCGGCGCAGGGGCGGGCGTTGTCGGCGACGGCCCGGCGGGTCGTGGTCAAGCGCGGCGGGGCCGGCGCGGTGTGGGTCGACCGCAGCGCGGCGGTCCGGGTGGCTACGGCCCGGCGGGTTGCCGTGGTGGATGTCACGGGGGCCGGGGACGCCTTCGCGGCTGGCCTGCTCACCGCCTGGCTCGCGGGTGCCAACCCGGCCGCAGCGCTGGGCCGTGCCACCGACCTGGGGGCGCTGGCCGTCTCCACCGTCGGCGCACGGCCGCAGCCGTAGTCGCCGACGCACGGCCGCAGCCGTGGGTGCTCGGCCCTGATTGCTCGGACCCTGGCCCGTTCGCGGGTCAGGGTTCGGCGTCGATGACCTTGTGCGGGCGCTCCTCGGCGGTGAGGCTCATCGGCGGGGTGTCGTCCGTGTGCCGGCGGTGGAACCGGTTGGCCAGCCGGTGCTCCTCCTTCGGCGGCCGGTCGTTAGCCAACAGCACGGCCAGCCAGGGGATGAGCACCATGCCGAGTGCGCACAACGGCAGCCAGAGCCAGAGCAGTGGGGCGTTCACGCCGACCAGGATCGCGCCGGCGATGATGCAGGCCACCCGGATGCCCATCATCAGGACATAGCGGCGCTGGCGGCTGGTGAGCTGATCGCCCTGGCTGCGCGAGGCGTCGGTGATCAGAATCGGCTGGTACGCCTGACGCTTCACCATGGACCTCCTCGAGGGGATTACTCCTCATCCTGTCACCGCAGGGCCGTGATCAGCGAACTTCGACTCATCCCAAGGCGTGTTACGCCCGTGGTACGCTGCTTGGCGTGGGCAGCAGGTTCAGCTTCACCGACGAGGCGTTGGCCAACCTGAGGGTCTACGACGTCACACCCGGGGAAGTCTGGGAGGCGCTGCACAGCGCCCGACGGGTGATCCGCCACCTGGGTGACGACGTGATGGTGGTCTACGCCGCCGCCCGTCGGGGCCGCCGACTGGCGGTGCTGCTCGCCGAGGCCGATGGCACCGACAACGACTGGGACATCCTCTCCGCTCGTGAGCTGAGCGACGCCGAGTCCAAGCGCTACGACGAGGCCGTGCGGAGATCTCGCCGATGAGGAGGCCGTGACGATGCACCGAAACGACGCGACCAAGCAGTTCCACAGCGGCGACGACCGGATCGCCGAGCTGATCGACGAGGGCCCGGGGGTCGACCTCCCCGCCCCCGACACCGACGTGCCGATGGTGAGCCGCTCGGTCCGGCTGCCACTGGAGACCTACGAGCGGGTGCGGGCCGCCGCCGACGCCCGCGGCATCGGGGTCACCACGCTGATGCGCCAGTGGATCGAGGCCGGCCTCGCCGACCTGGACGACTCCGCGACCGTCTCGCTGGCCGACGTCCGGCGCGCGCTGGCCTCGCTGGCGCACCCCACCGCCGCCTGAGCGACGGGCTCAGCCGTCGGCGGTCTTCGCCTTGGCCGCTGCCTTCATCTGCTGCTTGTACTCCCGCACCCGGCGCAGCGAGTCGGCGTCGGTGACGTCGGCCACCGACCGGTACGCGCCCGGGTCGCCGTACCCGCCGGCCGCCGTCCGCCAGTCCTGCGGGGTGACCCCGAACCGCTTCCCGAGCAGGGCCACGAAGATCTGCGCCTTCTGCTGGCCGAAGCCGGGCAGCGCGGAGACCCGGCGCAGCAGCTCCGGCCCGTCGGCGACGTCGGCCCAGAGCAGCGCCGCGTCACCGTCGTAGCGCTCCACCAGGACCTGGCAGACCTCCTGCACCCGGGCTGCCATCGCCTTCGGAAACCGGTGCAGCGCGGGCGGCTGGGCGAAGAGCGCGACCAGGGCCTCCGGGTCGTACCCGGCCAGCTCGACCGCGTCCAGCTCGTGACCGAGCCGCTGCGCCAGCACGTACGGCGAGGAGAACGCCTTCTCCATCGGCACCTGCTGGTCCAGGGTCATGCCGATGAGCAGGGCCAGTGGGCTGCGCTCCAGCAACCGGTTGGCATCTGGGTCGATGGGCAGCACAAGCGTCATGCGGACCATCCTGCCTGGCCCACCGACCCGGGCGGACGGCGACGCTCCGATCGTTTCGCGACAGCTGGCGCCCTTCTGGCACCCTCGACGACATGCTTGTGACCGCCCCGCCCGGTTCCCGGTACCACCGGCTCGGCCGCACTGCCCGGCACCGCTGGTGGCAACCCATCGTCGGCACCGTCGCGCTGGTTGTCTCGGCGGTGGTGGTCCTCTGCCTACTCTTCGGCGTCGCCGCCGTCGTGGCCGAGCTCACCAACCGCCCGTACGACGCCGACGGGCTTCCCACCTTCGGCCCGATTCCGGACGCCGCGCTGCTGATCGCCTCGCTGGCATTGTTACTCCCACTTCTGTTCGGCGCGGCCTGGCTCGTGCAGCGCCGGCCCGCCGGCACGCTCTCGTCGGTGCTTGGCCGGCTGCGGTGGAACTGGCTCGGCCGCTGCCTCCTGATCGCCACGCCGCTGATCATCGTCATGCTGTTCGGCGCGGATCTGCTGCTCGGGCTGACCGGCGAGAGTTCGGTGCTCGCCCCGGCGGACACGTGGGTGGGCGGGCCGGAGTTTGCCGCTGGCCTGCTGATGGTCCTGCTGCTGGTGCCATTCCAGGCCGCCGCGGAGGAGTACGCCTTCCGGGGCTGGCTGTTACAGGCCGTCGGCGCGTATCTTCGCTCACCCTGGCCCGCGATCGCCCTTCAGGCGGTGCTCTTCGCCGCGGCCCACGGCTGGGGCACGATCTGGGGTTTCCTGGACCTGGCATTCATGGGCGCGTTGTTCGGCTGGTTGACGGTGCGAACCGGCGGGCTCGAGGCCGCGATCGCGTTGCACGTGGTGAACAATCTGACCGCGTTCACCCTGGCGGCGGCGTTCGGGGGGCTCAGCGCCGACGAGACGATGGCCAACGCCCCCTGGCAGCTCGTCCTCGTCGACGTGCTGGTGCTGTCGGCGTACGCCCTGGTCGTCGACCGGATGGCCGCGCGTCGAGGGCTGGCGACGGTCGTACCGCCGGACCTGGTCGTGGCGGTGCCCGGCGAGCCCTCGGCTCCGACCGGTGTGGAGCTGAAGCGGCCGGAGGTCGGGGTCGAATCTCGCGGGTGGTGACGGCTTTCTCCGCGACGGCAGGCAGGATGTCGGGGTGGACGAACACGACATGCTGCTCTCCCCCGCCGGCGTCGACGCGCTGCGCGACGCGCTGACGCGGACCGGCTTCACCAGCCACGGCATCGCCGAGCGGCTGGGTGCCCAGGCGACCGCCGCCGTCGCCCGCAACGACTACCGGGCCGCGCTGCGCGCCACCGAGGACGGCGACCCGCTGGGCACCCTGATCCGGGTGTTCATCTGCGACCAGACCGAGCCGGAGGCGGCGGTGGCCGCCGCGTTGGCGCCGCTGAGCCTGGAGGAAGCGCTGGCCGGTGGGTTGGTCGAGCGCCACGGCGACGGCCTGCGTGCCGGCGTCGACCTGGAGCCGTACGGCGACGACTGGTGGGTGCTCGCCGACGTGCCGGCCAGCGCCCGACCGGGTCGCCCGTTGCACGCCGAGCACGTGCTCGGCATCGGCGGGGCCACCCACACCCTGATCGGGGCGACCATCCGCCGGCCGGTCGGCAGCGCGCTGGACCTGGGCACCGGCTCCGGCGTCCAGGCGCTGCACCTGGCCACCCACGCCGACTCGGTGACCGCCACCGACCTCTCCGAGCGGGCGCTGCGCTTCGCCGCGACCACCGCCGCCCTCAATGGTCAGGACTGGGAGCTGCTGCAAGGCGACCTGGTCGCCCCCGTTGCCGGCCGGCGCTTCGACCTGGTGGTGAGCAACCCGCCGTTCGTGGTCGGCCCGGGCACCACCACGCACGTCTACCGCGACTCCGGCCGGGTCGGTGACGCGATCGGCGCCGAGCTGGCCGCCGCCGCCCCGGGCCTGCTCACCGAGGGCGGCACCATGCAGTACCTGGCGAACTGGGTGCACGTCGCCGGCGAGGAGTGGGACGAGCGGGTCGCCGGCTGGTTCTCCGGGACCGGCCTGGACGCCTGGGTCATCCAGCGCGAGGTGGCCGACCCGATGGCGTACGTCGACCTGTGGCTCACCGACGCCGGCGAGGCCACCGACCCGCAGCGGATGGCCGCCTGGCTCGACTGGTTCGACGCGCACAAGGTGGAGGGGATCGGCTTCGGCATCGTGTCGCTGCGGCGGGGTGGGCACGCCGACCCGGTGGTCCGGGTGGAGGACCTGCGCCAGCGGGTGCAGCCACCGCTGGGCGACCAGGTGGCCGGCTGGTTCGACCGCCAGGACTTTCTGCGGGTACGCGACACCGAAGCGCTGCTCGCCGAGCGCTACCGGGCCGCCGAGGGCCTCCAACTGCGCCAGGAGGCCACCATGGGTGACGAGGGCTGGGGCGTGGACCGGCAGGTCCTCGCGATGCCTCACGGCCTGCGCTGGACCGAGGAGATCGACCCGCTGGTGCTGGCCCTGGTCGGTGGCGCCGACGGCCGCCTGCCGCTGCGCGACCAGCTCGCCCTGCTCGCCGCCGCGCACGACGTCGAGCCCGACGAGATGGCCGAGGCCGCGGGCCCGATCGTGGCGCACCTGGTGGAGCGCGGCTTCATCGAGGCGGTGACCGCGTGAAGCGGGCAGGCTCTGCGCCGGCTGCCGGCGTTGCGGCGAGCGGCGTTGCGGCGAGCGGCGTTGCGGCGAGCGGCGTTGCGGCGAGCGGCGTTGCGGCGAGCTGCTGATGCGTGCGGTGGTGCAGACCGTCGGGCGGGCCAGCGTGACAGTGGATGGCGAGGTGGTCGGCGCGATCGAGAACGGCTTGCTGGTGCTGCTCGGGGTGACCCACACCGACACCGCGGAGACCGCTCAGACGATGGCCCGCAAGGTGCACGAGTTGCGCATCCTGGACGACGAGCGGTCCGCCGCCGACACCGGCGCGCCGATCCTGGTGGTCAGCCAGTTCACTCTCTACGGCGACGCCCGCAAGGGCCGCCGTCCGAGTTGGACGGCAGCCGCCCCCGCCGAGGTGGCCGAACCACTGGTGACCGCCGTCGTCGACGCGCTGCGCCAGCGCAACGCCCCGGTGGAAACCGGCCGGTTCCGCGCCCAGATGCTGGTGGAAAGCACCAACATAGGCCCCCGAACCCTCCTCCTGGACCTCTAACCCGAACCCCAACCCCAACCCCACCGCCACCCTCGTTGATCATGGAGTTATGGCCCGCCACCTCGGCGTGTCGCGGCTATAACTTCATGATCAACGGCTTGGGAGGGGGTGGGGGGAAGGGGGGTGCGGGTTAGGAGAAGAGGCCTCGGCGGGACAGGGACTGGCGGAGCCAGTTGTCGAGTTCGGCGGTCCAGTCGGTGCGGTCGGCGGTGGCGTGGTCGACAGTGAACCGGCCGAAGGCGTCCCGCCCCTCGGTGAAGACACCGCCGCGCTTGTCGACCTCCAGCACCACCTGCATCTGCTGCGCGTCGGCGACGAAGGTGACCTCCAGCTGGTTGATCGAGCGGGCGTACTGGGGCGCCGGGCTGAACTCGATCTCCTGGTAGAAGGGCAACGTCTGTCGTACGCCGTAGATGTGCCCACGCTCCACATCCGCGCGGTTGAACCGGAAACCCAGTCGCAGCAACGCGTCCAGCAGTCGCTCCTGCGCCGGCAGCGGGTGCACCGACACGGCGTCCAGGTCACCCTTGTCGACGGCGCGGGCGACCTCCAGCTCGGTACGCAGGCCCATCGTCATGCCGTGCAGGTGCTGCCCGTACAGCTCGGTGACCGGCGTCTCCCACGGCACGTCGAAGCGGAACGGGATGTCGTGGCGCTGCCCCGACTCCAGCCGGAACGCGCCGGTGACCTGCTGGCGGCGGAACTCCTGCGTGGTGTCGTAGTCGTTGTCACCGCTCTCCACCTCGACCCGGGTGACCAGGCCGAGAGTCACGTGGTCGATGTCGACCTGGTGGTCGCCGCCGACCACCTGGATGTGGCCCTCCAGCTGACCGCCCGGGCGGCAGTTCGGGTTGACCAGCACCGTCTCCACCGACGGGCCGCCAACCCCCATCGCCTTCATGAGCCGCTTGAAGACCACGCCGTCCTCCATCTTTCGTCGTCGCCGACCCGAGCTGGCCGGCCGTCCGCAACGTAGTCGGGGCGGGCAACCGCACACCGGGACGACACACCGCACCAGAGATCCGACCTGATTCCTGTCGGGTGCCCGATCGCCTCACTCCCGTTTTACGCCCCGCCCGCCAAGCTGTGTGCACACCGGCACCACTGGGCCGGAGACACGGCACAGACGTGGAAACGGGGAGAGACAGAGATGGTCCTGCAGATGACGGAACACCGGACGCGCCCGGCCACCACGACCGACACCAACGGGACCTCCGAGGTCCTCACCGACCTGGACGCCACCGACGAGCGTGGCATCTCCACCGACCTGGTCCGGGCGTACCTCAACGGGATCGGCCGGACGAAGCTGCTGACCGCCGCGCAGGAGGTCGACCTGGCCCGCCGGATCGAGGCAGGCCTGTTCGCCGACGAGAAGCTCGCCACCTGCACCCCGGTCTCCGCGGAGCTGCGGGCCGACCTGGAGCTGATCGTCGCGGAGGGCCGGGCCGCGAAGGACCACCTGCTGGAGGCGAACCTGCGGCTGGTGGTCAGCATCGCCAAGCGCTACACCGGCCGGGGGATGGCGTTCCTCGACCTGATCCAGGAGGGCAACCTCGGTCTCATCCGGGCGGTGGAGAAGTTCGACTACGCCAAGGGCTACAAGTTCTCCACGTACGCGACCTGGTGGATCCGCCAGGCGATCACCCGCGCGATGGCCGACCAGGCCCGCACGATCCGCATCCCGGTGCACATGGTCGAGCAGGTCAACCGGATGGTCCGTGCCCGCCGCGAGCTGGCGGTGACGCTGGGCCGCGAGCCGACGGTCGCCGAGGTGGCCCGCGCGCTGGAGATCCCCGAGATCCAGGTCATCGAGCTGATCTCCTACGACCGGGAGCCGGTCAGCCTGGACCAGGCCGTCGGCGACGACGGCGAGAGCGCGCTCGGCGATTTCGTGGCCTCTGTGGACCCGCGTACCGAGCCGGGCGACGCCGCCGCCCAGGGTGAGTTGCGCAACGAGGTCAGCATCGTGCTGGCCACCCTGTCCCAGCGGGAGCAGGCGGTCATCCGGCTCCGGTTCGGTCTCGACGACGGCCGGCAGCGCACGCTGGACGAGGTCGGCCGGGAGTTCGGCCTGTCCCGGGAGCGGATCCGGCAGATCGAGAAGGTGACGCTGCTGAAGCTGCGCGACCCGGAGCGGGCCCAGCGTCTGGAGGCGTACGCCTGCTGACGCCCACGCTCGTGGAAGGCCCTGGCGGTTCGCCGGGGCCTTCCATGCTGTCGGGGTGCTTGACCGGTGGCACCCATCCACGATAGAACCATGTGGTTATAAAACCAGGAGGTTATACGTGGTGGGCTCCGAACTGCTGGACGCGACCTTCGCGGCGCTGGCCGACCCGACCCGGCGGGCCATCCTCGCCCGGCTCGCGACCGGGGAGGCGACCGTGACGGAGCTGGCAGCGCCCTTCGCGATGAGCCAGCCGGCCATCTCCAAGCACCTCAAGGTGCTGGAACGCGCTGGCCTCGTCAGCCGGGGGCGCGACGCCCAGCGCCGACCCTGCCGACTGGAGGCCCGCCCGCTGCGGGAGGCGACGGCCTGGCTCGCCGACTACCGCGACTACTGGGCGGAGAGCTATCAGCGCCTCGACGCGCTACTCGACGAACTCCAGGCCGTCGACCAGACCGACGCCGACCGCCGACGCTCCCCGTCGGACGGGTCACGCGGATGAGCGGCCTCGACGACCCGCTCGTCGTCCACACCCCGGGCGATCGGGAGATCGTGTTGAGCCGGCTGTTCGAGGCACCGGCGCGGCTGGTGTTCGCCGCGTTCACCCGACCCGAGCTGCTGGTCCGGTGGTACGGCGCGCGCGGCTGGAGCCTGGTGGAGTGCGACGTCGACCTGCGGGTCGGCGGCCGGTGGCGGTTCGTGTCGCAGGGCCCCGAGGGCGCACGGATGGTCCAGGCTGGGGTCTACCGGCAGATCGAGCCACCGCATCGGCTGGTCTGCACCGAGCTGTTCGACGACCAGTCCTACCCGGGCGAGACGCTGGTCGGCCACGAGTTCACCGAACTGGCCGGCCGGACGACGGTCACCACCACGCTGCTCTACGCCACCGTGGAGGGGCGGGACACCGTGCTGCGATACCCGATGACCCGAGGGGTCGGGCAGAGCTACACGCGGCTCGCCGACCTGCTGCGTTCCACAACGACCATACGAGGAGAGCAACCGTGAACTGGACGCTGGAAGTGGTGATCGTGCCGGTCACCGACCTGGACCGGGCCAAGAAGTTCTACGCCGAGCAGCTCGGTTTCGTGGTGGACCACGACACCGTGATCGGCGACGAGACGCGCATCATCCAGCTGACCCCGCCCGGCTCCGGCTGCTCGATCGTGATCGGCAAGGGCGCCGTCCCGGACATGCCGCCAGGCTCTCTCAAGGGTCTGCAGCTGGTGGTGCCCGACATCGAGCGGGCCCACGCCCAGCTGGTCGAACGTGGTGTGGAGGTCAGCGACGTCCAGGTGCTGGGCGCCAGCCCGACCCCCACGCCACACCCGTTGGACAATGTCGGCTTCGTCTTCTTCACCGACCCGGACGGCAACGCCTGGGCCGTCCAGCAGATCTCCAGCCGCGCCTGACCGGGCAGAACTCAGAGGCGGCGGGGGCCGGTGTCCGGGCGGGCGACCACGCCGCCGACGCGTACCTGGGCGTGCAGGACCGAGATGCCGTCCGGGCGGGCGAGCACCGGGTTGAGGGTCAGTGACCGCACCCGGGGCTGCTCGTCGGCGAGCTGACCGACCCGCAACAGCAGGTCGGCCAGGGCCACCCGGTCGACCGGCGCGGCGCCCCGGTGCCCCCGCAGCAACGGCGCCGCCCGAGGCTCGTCGACCAGCTCGGCCGCGTCCCGGTCGGTCAGCGGCACCGCCCGCCAGGCCCGGTCGCCCAGCAGCTCGGTGGCGACCCCGCCGAGGCCGAAGCCGACCACCGGCCCGAAGGCCGGGTCCTCCACCAACTCCACCACGCAGGCCACACCGGGCGGCACCATCGGCTGGACCAGCGCGTCCGCGCCGAAGGTCGCCGCCAACTCGGCGTACGCACGGCGCAGGGCCGGCTCGTCGGGCAGGTCGAGCCGCACCGCGCCGAGGTCGACCCGGTGCCGCAACCCGGGGGCGGCAGCCTTGAGCGCCACCGGGAACCCCAGCCGTGTCGCCGCGTCGACCGCCGCGTCGACCGAGTCGACGGGCACCGAGGCGACCACGTCGATGCCGTACGCGGCCAGCAACGCCCCCGGGTCGGTGCCGTCGGCGCGGAGCGCGGCCTGCGCGGCGGCCCGGTCGACGCCGGGCAGCTCGGGTGCCGTCCCGGGTGGGCGGCGTAGCCACTCGGCGTACCGGTGCACCCGGGCGAGCGCCCGAACCGCCTCCTCCACGCCCCCGTACGCGGGCACTCCCGACGGCAGCCGGCCGACGAGGAACGTCGCCACGGTCGGCTTACCCAGTGCGAGCGCGGCCGGCAGCGCGGCGGTCACGTCGGCGTCCACATCGGTCAGCTGGCCGGGCAGCGGCGGGGCGAAGACCACCACCAGGGCGTCCACCCCCTCGTCGCCGGCCGTCTGGGCGAGAGCGGCGGCGAACTCGGCGGCACCGGCGCTGGGCCCGACGTCGCGCGGATAACCGTCGGCCACCGTGAGGCCGTGCCCGGCGCACGCGGTGGCGGCCAGGCCGGTCAGGGCCGAGGAGTTGCCGACCACACCGACCCGGCCGCCGACCGGCAGCGGCTGGTTGGCCAGCAGCACACCCACGTCGAGCAGCTCCGGCACGGTGTCCACCCGGATCACCCCGGACTGGGCGAAGAGCGCGGCCACCGCCACCTCGTCCGGCCCTGCGGTGTCACCGACCCCGACCGGGCGAGCCGGCGAGGCGAGCGCGACCACCGGTTTGGCACGGCCGATCCGCCGGGCCAACCGGGCGAACTTGCGCGGGTTACCGAAGGTCTCCAGGTACAACATGATCACGTCGGTGCCCGGGTCGTCCTGCCAGTACTGGAGGAGGTCGTTTCCGGAGACGTCGGCCCGGTTGCCGGCCGAGACGAAGCTGGACAGCCCCAGACCACGCCGGTCCGCCTCGGCGAGCAGCGCCACCCCGAACGCGCCGGACTGGCTGAAGATGCCCACCCGACCGGCCGGCGGGAGGGCCGGGGCGAGGGTGGCGTTGAGGCGTACCGTCGGGTCGGTGTTGGCCACGCCCAGGCAGTTCGGGCCGACAACCCGCATCCCGGCGGCGTGCGCCGCGCGGACCAGCGCCCGCTGCGTGGCCGCGCCCTCGGCGCCGGCCTCGGCGAAGCCGGCCGAGATGACCACCAGGCCGTGCACCCCCGCCGCGGCGGCGTCGGCGACCACCGCGGTCGCCGCGTCCGGCGGGACCGCGACCACCGCCAGGTCCACCGGGGTTCCGGCCTCGACCGCCGAGGTGTACGCGGGCAGCCCGGCCACTGTCGACGCGCTCGGGTGCACCGGCACCAGCACACCGGTGAAACCGCCGTCGCGCAGGTGCCCGAGCACCGCGGCGCCGACGCCCTGACCGGTGGCGCTGGCGCCGTAGACGGCGATGCCTCGTGGAGCCAGCAGTCGGGCGATGGAACGGGCCTCGGTGCGGTGCTCCCGGCCGCGCTGCACCTCCAGCGTGGCCTCGGTGGGCGCGATCGGGAAGCTCAGGTGCACCACACCGTCGGCGTACTCGCGCTGGACCTGGTAGCCGAAGTCGGCGAAGACGCGCAGCATCGTCCCGTTGGCCGGCAACACCTCGGCGACGAAGCTCATGATCTCGTTGCGCCGGGCCGCGTCGGCCAGGTGCTCCATGAGCACCGAGCCGATGCCCCGGCCCTGGTAGGCGTCCTCCACGACGAAGGCAACCTCCGCCTCCGGTGCCTGCGGGCCGAGCCGCTCGTAACGGCCGACCGCGACGATCCGGTCGCCGGCCAGCACCACGAACGCCTCCCGGTCGCGGTGGTCGACGGTCACGAACCGGATGAGATCCCGTTCCGGGATGCGCGGGTACGGCGAAAAATACCGAAGGTAGCGGGTGCGCTCGGAGAACCGGCTGTGCATCGCCACGATGCCCGGCGCGTCGGCCGGGTCGATCGGTCGCAACTGGACGGTGCTGCCGTCGCTGAGCAGCACGTCCACCGGCTGGCTCACGGTCGTCACCGGCGTGGCCCTCCCCTGGCCCGGCTCAGTCCCGGGGATCGTACGGATCGAGGCCGAGCAACGGGAAGACCGTCTTGCGGGTGGCCGCGATCGCCCGGTCCACCGCGTTGGGCTCGCCGGTGGGCTGCCACGGCTCGTACGACGGGTCGACGTCGTCGGTCATCCGTAGCGGCACCTCCCGACCCAGACGACGGGCGGCGACCAGGTCCCGCCAGGCGAGCGGAGTGAGCGTGGCCGGGTCGATCGGGTCGCCGGTGGCCACGGCCAGCAGGTGACTCCAGGCCCGGGGCACCACCTCGACCAGCGCGTACCCGCCGCCACCGGTGGCCACCCACCGACCGTCGCACAGCTCGTCGGCGAGTGCCCGCATCGCCAGGTAGGTGGCCCGCTGGCCGTCCACCGTCAGGTTGAGGTCGGCGAGCGGGTCCAGTCGGTGCCCGTCGGCTCCGCACTGGGTGACCAGCACCTGCGGCCGGAACGCGCGCAGCACCGACGGCACGATGGCGTGGAAGGCCCGCTGCCAGGCACTGTCGTCGACGCCCGGCGGCAGCGGCATGTTGACCGCGCTGCCCTGCGCGCCCGGCCCACCCGTCTCGTCCGGGAAGCCCGTGCCCGGGAAGAGCGCCAGCGGGGTCTCGTGCAGGCTGATCGTGAGCACCCGGGGGTCGTCCCAGAAGATCTGCTGCACCCCGTCGCCGTGGTGCACGTCGACATCCACGTACGCGACCCGCTCGGCACCGAGGTCGAGCAGTCGGGCGATGGCCACCGCGGGGTCGTTGTAGACGCAGAAGCCGGAGGCCCGGGCGGGCATCGCGTGGTGCAGGCCACCGGCGACGTTCACCGCCCGACGGGCGTCACCGCGCCAGACCGCCTCGGCGGCAGCCACCGTCGCGCCGGCGATCAGTGCGCTGGACTCGTGCATCCCCTCGAAGACCGGGTTGTCCGACGTGCCCAGCCCGTACCCGGCGAAGAGCGGGTCGCGCGGCGCGGCACGCACGGCGGCCAGGTAGGCCGGGTCGTGCACCCGGGTGAGCGTGGCGTCGTCGGCGGGCTCCGGCTTGACGATGCGCACCCCGGGGCGATCCAGGACGCCCAGCTCACGGGCGAGCGCGATGGTCAACTCCACCCGGACCGGGTCGAGCGGATGGTCGCCCATGTCGTAGGCGAGCAGCGACTCGTCCCACACCACCACCGTGTCGTCGGACATGAGCCCATCGTCGCACGAGGACCGCCACCGGCCCACCGCACGCGCTGGTCAGCGCTCGGAAGTCGACCCGGAGGCGACCGGCCGGGTCGGGTCGGCCACCCAGTTGCTCCACGATCCGACGTAGAGCGCGGCGTCCGTGCGACCGGCCAGGTGCAGCGCGAGCACCGCCTGCGCGGCGGTCACCCCGGAGCCGCAGTACGCCCCGACGGCCCGCGCCCCGGTGATCCCCGCGGCGGCGAACCGCTCGCCGAGCACAGCGGCGGCCGGGAAGCGCCCGTCCGGGCCGACGTACTCCCCGGCGGGCAGGTTCGCCGCTCCCGGCACGTGCCCGGCGACCGGGTCGATCGGCTCGACCTCGCCCCGGTAGCGGGGTGCCGCCCGTACGTCGAGCAGCACCGCGTCGTCCGCGGCGGCCAGCTCGGCGGCCTGCCCCGCGTCGAGCACCGGAAGATCACCGGGACGCGCCACGACATCGCCGGGGATCGGGGCGGGCGCGTCGGTGGAGACGGGCAGGCCGGCGGCGACCCAGGCCGGGAAGCCGCCGTGCAGCAGGCGCACCGGACGGTGCCCCGCCCAGCGCAACGTCCACCAGGCCCGGGCGGCGGCCAGGCCGTCGCCGCCGTCGTACACCACCACGGGGTGACCGGCGCGGACGCCGGCCGCCCGCAGCGCGGCCTGCAACGCGGCCGGGTCGGGCAGGGGGTGTCGGCCGCCGGCGCCGGGCGGCCCGCAGAGCGCGGTGTCCAGGTCGACGAAGACCGCGTCGGGCAGGTGACCGGCGAGGTAGTCGTCGTGGCCGGGCGGGCCGACGAGCCGCCACCGCACGTCGAGCAGGGTGGGCGGATCGGCGTCGTCGAGCTCGGCGGCGAGCCGGTCGGCCTCGACCAACGGCTCCTGGGTACCGGACATGGCGACCATCCAACACCATTCGCGGAGACGGCACGCGGTTCGGCGGCGGTCGCCGGCCTTCCCCGAGGTACCATCGTGCACCGGAGGGCCGCTGACCTTATGAAGTCTCACGACCTGGTCGACACGACCGAAATGTACCTGCGCACCATCCTCGAACTGGAAGAGGAGGGGGTGCCGCCGCTGCGTGCCCGGATTGCCGAACGACTGCAGCAGAGTGGCCCCACCGTGAGCCAGACCGTCGCCCGGATGGAGCGCGACGGCCTGCTCACCGTCGAGGGAGACCGGCACCTGACGCTCACCGCCCTGGGTCGCGGCAGCGCCGTGTCGGTGATGCGCAAGCACCGCCTCGCCGAGCTGCTGCTGGTCAACGTCATCGGGATGCCCTACGAGGAGGCCCACGAGGAGGCCTGCCGCTGGGAGCACGTGATGAGCGACGCGGTGGAGAAGCGGGTGTACGACCTGCTCAACCGGCCGACCCGCTCCCCGTACGGCAACCCGATCCCGGGTCTTCAGGAGCTGGGTTCACCGGCGGCGGAGACCACCGAGGCCGCCGAGGGCGAGCGCAACCTGGCCTTCCCCGGCCTCTCCGGGTCGGTCGTGGTGCGCCGGATCTGCGAGAGCGTGCAGAAGGACGCCGACGTGCTGCGTCAGTTGCACGCCGCCGGTGTCGACCCGGGCGCCACGGTGACCGTGGCCCAGGAGCGCGACGGCGTGTCGATCGACCGCTCCGGGGACCGGGTGCGGCTGCCCCGCGAGGTCGCCTCCCGGGTCTTCGTCGCCGCCAACTGAGTCGCCGCCAACTGGTCAACCGGGCACCCGGGCGTCACAACGCCCGGGTGTCCACCTTTTTCGCCAGCGCGGCCAGGTCGCCGGTCAGCTTCTCCGCCGCCGAGCGCTCGCCGCCACGGGCCGCGGTCCAGCTCACCGTGGCCAGCCGTCCGTCGGTGGCCAGCCAGCCGACCTCGGCGACCGGCCCGTGCCCGCTCGCCGCAGCGGTCGTCCGCCGGTACGCCTGCTGCCCCAGCCCGGTGACCTTCGCCGCCTTGTCGGGCACCACGTCCGCAGCGAAGGTGGCCTTGTCGATCGTGGTCTCGGACACACTGAGTGTCAGCTCCGGCAGCGTCTCGCTCCCGGCCCGCACCACACAGGTGTGCGTGTCGCCCTGTTCGCTGGCCGCCGCCACGTCGAAGCGCACCTTGACCAGTTGCTCGATCACCGTGAAGTCCAACAGCCGGCAGGCGCCACCCGAGGAGGCCGCCGCCACGTCCACGGAGATCGGCGCCGGCGGCGGCACCGCCACCGGCTCGGCCTCGGCAGAACAGCCGCTCACCAGCAGCCCCGCCACCCCGGCGACCACGATCCGCCCGCGCACGTTCCACCCTCTCGCCGACCGACGGCGGAAGGGGCCCGCCAGGTGTCCGTCGGACACCGTACGGGGTGTCGGTGTCGGGCGGAAGCCCTCGTTCTGCGCCTATTCAGAGGGTGGATCAGCCACGTACGGGCAGTGCCGGCAGCCGCGTCCACAGCACGTGCCGCGGCGGGCCAGGAAGCCGGCGCTGAGCACGAACAACCCGCTGTCCGGGTCGAGATAGCCGGCCTCGCCGGCGGCGAGCGCGGCGTCGTGCGCGGCGAGGATCCGCGCCCGGTCAGGGTGCTCCGGCGACAGCCGGGACGGGTGCGGCTCGGTGAGCGGCCGGTCGGCCAGGGGTCGTCGCTCTCCGCTCACCGAGGCAGTCTAGGGAAGCACCGGGAACTCGTCGCACAGCGCGTCGATCTTTCAACCCCGGTAGTCGTCCTGGTGGTTGCCACCCTGCGGGGACGCGCCGTACGAGCCCGGAAACCCGCCCACCGGCCCGATGCGCAGTACCGCGGTCGGGGCGTCGGTCATGCTCCCGCCGGCCGGCGCCACCAGCTGGGTCGTCGAGGGAAGCCCCTCCTCCGCCACCGCGTCCCGTGTGTTCCTCAGGCGCATCACCACCAGTGCGAGCGCGCCAACGCCCGCGGCGACCAGCAAGCCGCCCAGGAGGAGGAACGGCATCGAACTGCTTCCCTCGTCGCTGGCGGCCTTGAGGGTGGGCAACACCGCCTCGGGGGTGTCCTCGCCCACGTCCACGGCGGCGAGAGGGCTCGCCTCCACTGCGGGCGACGCCGACGTCCTGGTGGGCGCCGCCACCGCCGAGAGGATCAGTGCCACGGTCGCGACGTCACCGGCGGCGCCTCGTACGGTCGCGCGAGTGGTGCCGTAGCCGTCCATGGACGCGCGGACGGTGATGGGGCCCTCGGCGATCGTCCTGCCGTCGCTCGACGTGATCGAGAACTGGCCGCTGCGGTTGCTGGTCGTCCGGTATTCGTGCCCGGCGCTGTCCTGGATGGTCAGGTTCACACCGCCGACTGCCTTTCCGCTGGCGTCGCGGACCCGGCCGGAGACACTCTTCACCCCGGCCGCCGGCTTGGCCCCGCCGGACGGCGACGTACCCGGGCCGTGGACGTAGACCGTCCTGTGGTCGTAGCTGTTCTGCCCGGCAAGCCGAACGGCGACCGAGATGTTGAGGCCGGTGATCTCCCCCGCGCGAGCCGTGGGGGCGACGAGCGTCGTGTCGAAGGTCTGGCTCCGGCCGGGTCCGAGGTGCGGCTCCGCCCGGCATCCGGAGGTGCATCGCAGGCCGCCGCCGACCACCACGATGGCCGTTTCGGCCCTGCTGCCGTTGTTGGTGACGCTGAAGCGCACGCGTACCGTCTCGTTCGGCTTCACGTTCTCCGCTGACACGCTGAGGATGCGGACGGGCTGCGGAGCGGCCGTCGCGGGTGCCGCCGACACCGCGAGCGTCCCCCCGATCAGCGTGACCAGTGCGGCCGCTCGAGCCCATCGGACACATAAGCCCGTCGTCACTGTCAACCACCTTCTGCAGGAGCAGGCAACACCGGTCGATGGCACCGCGGGCCACTATGCCCTGTCCGGGACGGGGTGCGCGACCCACCGCCGACGGCTGGCCGGAAGGCACAACCGTGCCGAAAACAGGGTTTGGACGGGTTGAGTCTCCAGCGGGGGGAGACAGCAGGGTGGGGACATGAACGGGAAAACGCGGTACACGATCGGCGACCTGGCCCGACGGACGGGCCTGGGCGTCAAGACCATCCGGTACTACGCCGACCGGGGAATCGTGCCGCCCACCGACCGGAGCCCCGCCGGCTACCGCCTCTTCGACACCGAGGCCGTCGCCCGGCTGGAGCTGGTCCGCACCCTGCGCGACCTGGGCGTGGACCTGGCCACCATCCGCCGCGTGGTGAACCGCGAGGTGTCCCTGCCCGAGGTGACCGCCGCGCACGCCGAGGCGTTGGCGGTGCAGATCCGGGTGCTGCGGCTGCGCCAGGCGGTGCTCACCGTGGCGGCGAGGCGCGGGGCGGGCCCGGCGGAGGTGGACGACCTGCACCGCCTGGCCCAGCTCAGTACCCGCGAACGGGGGCACCTCGTCGACGACTTCCTGAACACCGTCTTCGCCGGCCCGGGCGACGAGCCCACCCCGCCCGGCGTCGTCGTGTCGATGACACCGAGCCTGCCCGACGAGCCCACCACCGAGCAGGTCGAAGCATGGCTGGAGCTGGCCGAGCTGTGCCAGGACGACAGCTTCCGGGCAAGCATGCACCGGTTGGTGCGGCAGCACGCCGCCGACCACGACGTACGGGGGCTGCCCCGCCCGGACGCCGTCGCGGTGGTCCGGGACGCGGTGGCCCCTGCCCTGGCGGCCGGTCTCGATCCGGCGGCTCCCGAGGCGGATGCCGTGGTCGCGGTGGTCATCGACCGGTACGCGCGCCTGCGGGGCCGCCCCGACGACGCCGACCTGCGCCAGCGGCTGCTCGACCGACTCACCGTGGCGAACGATCCCCGCCGGGACCGCTACGTCGACCTGCTGTCGGTGCTCAACGGCTGGTCGACCGGGGACGCCGTCGCCCCGGCGACGAACTGGTTCCTCCAGGCCCTACGCGCCCGGATGCCCGAAGGGGCCCGCTGAGCCGACCCGCGGCGTCACCCGAACCAGGTCATCGCCTGACCGTGGCCCCGGGTCCAGGCCAACGGCCTGCCGTCCAGCGCGAGGATGTTGTGCAGGGCATCGTCCGGCGGGTCGGGCAGCCCGTCGTACCGCAGCACCTCCGGGGCCTCGTTCGCGATCCAGTGACCGGGCAGCTCACGGACCAGCCGGACGAACTCGTCCCGTCGCGGCGGCGGCACCTGGTAGAGAACGGACGTGTGGAAGACCACCAGCGTCGCGTCGGCCGGCGCACGGGCGGCCAGCGCCGGCAGGTCCTCCACCAGATCGCCACGGAGCAGCAGCGGCGGGTCGGCCGCGGCGACCGCCGCCGCCGCGCGCAGCCGGGCCCGCCGGTGCGCGTGCTCCGGCCAGATCAGCGCGTCCAACCAGGACACGTCGCCGGGGTCGGTCACGTCGAGCGGGTTGAGGTCCAGGCCGGCCCGCCACACCACCTGGGGTACGCGGGTCGGCGGCACCAACCCGTTGGCCGCGCACTCCAGCACTGGCTCGCCGGCACCTGCCTGGTGCTCGCCGTAGCGGTACGCGTACCGGTCGGGGTAGAGGCAGAGCCCGGCGGACGCGCCGACCTCCAGCAGGGCGAGGGGCTGCGGCAGCGCGGCGAGCACCGGCAGCAGGACCGCACACCGGCCGCTCTCGTTCGTCTGGGTGGCCCGGGTCAGCAGCTCCGTCCTGACGGCGGGCCAGTGCGTCACCGTGAAGTCGTGGAAGGCGGCCGGGTCGTCGACCGGGCCGCCGAGCCAGCGGACGACGCCGAACAGCAGGTTCGGCTGTCGTTTGCCGGGCGGGAGCGCGCCGAGCAGGGCCAGCAGGGCGTCGTCCCGGGCGACGGCCGCCGACAGACGTTCGTAGGTGGGCGACACCCCGCGCGCCTCGCGCCTGCCGAACTCCGCGTACGCCTCGGCGGTCGTCATGCCCTCATCGTCGCAGCCCATCCCTCGGATATTCAGCCCCCACAGCCGTGCGCTGACTCACTCGCCTTCTAGAGTGCTGCGGCGGCCGGACCGTTGAGCAGCAGCTCAGCCGGCTGACAGAAGCAACGGGGAGGTACGTGTCGTGCGGGGTGACGGTGTCCGGGTACTGATCGTCGGCGCAGGTGTGGCCGGGCTGGCGACGGCGGCCGCGCTGCGGACGTGGGGCGCGACGGTCGACGTGGTCGAGCGGGCACCCGGGCCGACCGACTCCGGCACCGGCATCTACCTCACCGGCAACGCGACCCGCATACTCGACGTCCTCGGTCTGCGCGAGCCGGTCGCCGACGTGGCCGTCGAGATCACCCGGCAGCGCAGCACGAGCCAGCGCGGCCGTCGCCTCTTCGACATCGACGTGGCCGCACTGTGGCAGGGCGTCGGGCCGTGTGTGTCGCTGCCCCGGGCGCACCTGCACCGGGCTCTGCTCGCTGGCGTCCGCGACGCGCCGATCCGCTGGGGCCGCCGGCCGGTCGCCGTTGCCGAGGAGGGCAACCTGGTCGCCGTCGAGTTCGACGACGCCAGCACCCAACGGTACGACCTCGTGATCGGCGCGGACGGCGTGAACTCGACGGTCCGCCGGCTCGCCTTCGACGGTCAGGCTGCCCGCGACCTGGGCCAGTACGCGTACCGCTGGGTCGCTCCCCGGGTGGACGCCGAGCCGGTCTGGTCGGTGCAGTTGGGGCGCGGGAGGCAGTTCCTGACGATCCCGATCAGCGCCGAGCAGACCTACTGCTACTACAACGACGGGCCGGTGGCCGACCGGCCGGGTTGGCGCGACGAGGTGGCCGCGACGTTCACCGAGCCGGCCGCCACCATGCTCAAGGCCCTCGACCACGACGACAGCACCCTGCACTCCGGCCCGAACCAGGAGGTCGTGCTCGACTCGTGGGCCCGCGGGCGGGTGCTCCTGATCGGCGACGCCGCCCACGCCACCTCGCCGAACATGGCCCAGGGCGCGGCGATGGCCCTGGAGGACGCGGTCGTGCTCGCGTCGTCGTTGGCCGCGGCCGGGTCCGTCGCCGAGGCGTTGCGTGGGTACGAGGCGCGGCGACGTCCGCGTACCGACTGGGTGCTCGGCCAGACCCACCGTCGGGACAAGGCCACCGGGCTCCCGCCGGTGCTGCGCGACGTGGTGATGCGCCGCCTCGGCCAGCAGATGTTCCGGTCGAACTACGGGCCGCTGTTCGCCCAACCCTGACGCTGCTCCCAGCGCGTGATCACCTCGGGTTTGGTGAAGTCGGGGTGTCCGGGCGAGGTTGATGCCCCGGTTTCCTGCGACGCGAGTCGATCACCGGGCGGAACGCCGCGAGCGCGGCAGGTGATCCCTGCCGCGCCCGCGGGTCTCGCGTTTCGCGTACGTCAGCTGCAGCCGCTGGTGGAGCCGCAGCCCTCGCAGACGTAGCAGCTGCCGGCCGGGCGCATCTTCGTACCGCAGGTGAAGCAGAGCGGCGCGTCGGCGGCCTTGCCGATCACGGCCTCCAGCAACTCGGTGCTGGAACCCACGCTCGGCGCCGGCTTGGCGGCGGCCACGTCGGCCATCTCCTGGGCCGGCTGTGCGACGGCCTCCGACCTGGCCGGGGTCTCCACCGGCGCCGAGGACGCCATCGCGGTGAGCTCGGCACCGGTGACGCCGGCGGCCTCCGCGTCGGCCTCGGCCCGCAGCTGGGCGGCCCGCTCGGAAGCGGTGAAGATGCCCAGCTCGGCGCGGCGCTCGTAGGGCAGGAAGTCCAGCGCCAGGCGACGGAAGATGTAGTCCATCACCGAGGCCGCCATCCGCACGTCCGGGTCGTCGGTCATGCCGGCCGGCTCGAAGCGCATGTTGGTGAACTTGCTGACGAACGTCTCCAGCGGCACGCCGTACTGGAGGCCGATGCTGATGGCCACCGAGAAGGCGTCCATCACCCCGGCCAGGGTCGAGCCCTGCTTGGACATCTTGAGGAAGACCTCGCCGAGGCCGTCGTCCGGGTAGGACGACGCGGTGAGGTAGCCCTCGGCGCCACCGACGGAGAAGCTGACCGTCTCGGACGGGCGCTTCTTCGGCAGGCGCTTACGCACCGGGCGGTACTCGATGACCTTCTCCACCGCGACCGGCGCGGCCTCGACGGCGGCCGGCTCGGTGACCTTGTTGGACTTCGCCACCGAGAGCGGCTGACCGACCTTGCAGTTGTCCCGGTAGATCGCCAGCGCCTTGAGGCCGAGCTTCCAGCCCTCGAAGTAGATCTTCTCGACGTCCTCGACGGTGGCCGCCTCCGGCATATTGACCGTCTTGGAGATCGCGCCGGAGACGAACGGCTGGATGGCCGCCATCATCCGCACGTGACCCATCGGGGCGATCGTCCGCTCCCCCATGGCGCAGTCGAAGACCGGGTAGTGCTCCGGCTTGAGGCCCGGGGCGTCCACCACGTGGCCGTGGTCGGCGATGTGCTCGACGATCGCCTCGACCTGCTCCTCGGGGTAGCCGAGGCTGCGCAGGGCGCGCGGCACCGTCTGGTTGACGATCTGCATCGAGCCGCCGCCGACCAGCTTCTTGAACTTGACCAGCGCCAGGTCCGGCTCCACGCCGGTCGTGTCGCAGTCCATCATGAAGCCGATCGTGCCGGTCGGGGCGAGGACGCTCGCCTGGGCGTTGCGCCAGCCGAACTTGTCGCCGATCTTGTTGCCCTGGGTCCACTGCTTGGTCGCCTCGCGGACGATCGCGGTGGCCACCGGACTGGTCGGCTTGATCTCGTCGTTGGCGGCGGCGTGCTTGCGCATGACCCGCTTGTGCGGCTCCGCGTTGCGGGCGTAGCCGTCGTACGGACCGACGACGCCGGCCAGCTCGGCGGAGCGGCGGTAGGCGGTGCCGGTCATCAGCGACGTGATCGACGCGGCGACCGAGCGGCCCTGGTCCGAGTCGTACGGCAGGCCGGTGGCCATCAGCAGTGCGCCGAGGTTGGCGTAGCCGATGCCGAGCTGCCGGTAGGCGCGGGAGGTCTCGCCGATCTTCTCGGTCGGGAAGTCCGCGAAGCAGATCGAGATGTCCATCGCGGTGATGACGAACTCGACGGACTTGACGAACTTCTCCACCTCGAAGCCACCGTCGGCGCGGAGGAACTTCATCAGGTTGAGCGAGGCCAGGTTGCACGAGGAGTTGTCCAGGTGCAGGTACTCCGAGCACGGGTTCGACGCGGTGATCCGCCCGGTCTCCGGGCAGGTGTGCCAGTCGTTGATCGTGTCGTCGTACTGCAGGCCCGGGTCGGCGCACTCCCAGGCGGCCTGGGAGATGGTGCGGAACAGCTTCTTGGCGTCGACGGTGTCGATCACCGAGCCGTCCAGCCGGCCGCGCAGGTCGAAGCCGCCGCCGTTCTCCACCGCCGACATGAACTCGTCGGAGACCCGGACGGAGTTGTTGGCGTTCTGGTACTGCACGCTGACGATGTCGGAGCCACCGAGGTCCATGTCGAACCCGGCGTCGCGCAGGGCGCGGATCTTGTGCTCCTCGCGCGCCTTCGTGACCACGAACTCCTCGACGTCGGGGTGGTCCACGTCGATGATGACCATCTTGGCCGCCCGGCGGGTCGCGCCGCCGGACTTGATGGTGCCGGCGGAGGCGTCCGCGCCACGCATGAAGCTGACCGGGCCCGAGGCGGTGCCGCCGGAGGAGAGCAGCTCACGCGACGAGCGGATCCGCGACAGGTTGACCCCGGAGCCGGAGCCGCCCTTGAAGATCAGCCCCTCCTCCTTGTACCAGTCGAGGATCGAGTCCATCGAGTCGTCCACGGCCAGGATGAAACAGGCGCTGACCTGCTGCGGCGACGGCGTGCCGACGTTGAACCAGACCGGCGAGTTGAAGCTGAACACCTGGTTCAGCAGCATCCAGGTCAGCTCGTGGTCGAAGATCTCGGCGTCGGCCGGGCTGGCGAAGTAGCCGTACTCCTCACCCGCGGTGCGGTAGGTGGTGACCACCCGGTCGATCAACTGCTTGAGCGACCACTCCCGCTCCGGGGTCCCCACCGCGCCCCGGAAGTACTTGGTGGTCACGATGTTGGCCGCGTTGACGCTCCACGACTGCGGGAACTCGACCCCCCGCTGCTCGAAGTTGATCGAGCCGTCCCGCCAGTTCGTCATCACGACGTCGCGGCGCTCCCAGGTGACCTCGTCGTACGGGTGGACCCCCTCGGTCGTCCACACCCGCTCGATCTTCAGCCCCGCGCCTGCCTTGTTTCGTGAACGGCTAGTTGTCACGCCGTCGCCCCCCTCGTCTGCGCGGTTCACCCACCGCGCGTCCCAATCTTGTGAAAACTGTGAAGATTCAGCTGGTACGGCCGGCGGCCTCAACCGCGTCGGCCCTGCCCTGCCCCCGGGCGCGCGCCGCGGCCCGCAACGTCTCGATCTCGCGCTCGAAGTCGGCGAGTGAGTCGAAGGAGCGGTAGACGCTGGCGAACCGCAGGTAGGCGATCTCGTCCAGGTCCCGCAGTGGGCCCAGGATCGCCAGGCCCACGTCGTGGCTGGGGATCTCGGCGGCCCCCTTGGCCCGGACGGTCTCCTCCACCCGCTGCGCGAGCAGCGCGAGTGAGTCGTCGTCCACCGGCCGGCCCTGGCACGCCTTGCGCACCCCGCCGATGATCTTCGTGCGGCTGAACGGCTCGGTCACCCCGCTGCGCTTGACGACCGCGAGGACCGCCTCCTCGACGGTGGTGAACCGCTTGCCGCATTCCGGGCAGGACCGCCGCCGGCGGATGAGCTGGCCGTCGTCGGCCTCCCGCGAGTCGACCACCCGGGAGTCAGCGTGCCGGCAGTACGGACACCGCATCGCCCACCTCCTAAAAATGATCAACTGCGCTCACACCGGACGCTCCCGGACACGAGTCACCGCGACGGTGCCACCCTCGGATGGCGCCCGCCGTGATCGACGTTACGGGAGTGCGGTCGGTAGTCGGACCCAACCTGTGGGCAACTTACGCCCGTGTCACTACTACATCTAGGGGTTGACCGTATGTCGCCGGGGAAGCCGGGTCAAGTTGGCTGGCGTGTCCGGCGCGTCACGGACCATCCGGTCATCCGCGACCACCGGCGCGCCCGAAGACCCAACGCGGAGGCTCCGCCCGGGTTACCGGCCGGCGGGCCAGAGTGACCCGGAAAACGGCCGACGATCGAACACCAGTACTACCTGACGTACCATTTATCAGAACATCCGTACGAGCGGAGCGCTTTTTCACCCCGACACGCCGGTGAGAGGTCGTACAGATGTTTGAAAATGACCGATCTCACCTATACGGTCATGAACAACGTGGCACCACCGCACGCACCACGAGCCGACGAGGCACCCAGCGCCGACCAGGGAGGACGGACGTGACCGAGGACCGGGCCAGCCGGCCGAAGAGCCCGCAGCAGATCACCGAGGCGGGCCCGCCGGCCACCCGACGCCGCAGCGCCGCGCGCAGCCGGACGGGTCAGCCCGCCGTGCGCCCGGTTACGCCGGTGGTCAGCGCCTTTCCCGACCCGGCGACGATCGACCTGACCGCTCGCCAGCGTCGCATCCTGGAGTTCATCCGCAACTGGGTCGAGCGGCACGGCTACCCGCCGAGCGTCCGCGAGATCGGCGAGGCCGTCGGCCTGGTGTCGCCGTCCAGCGTCGCCTACCAGCTCAAGGAGCTGGAGAAGAAGGGCTTCCTGCGCCGCGACCCCAACCGGCCGCGCGCGGTGGACGTCCGTGCCCCCAGCGAGGCCATCGACGACGAGCTGTCCCGGGCCCAGCGGCCGACCCCGGCGTACGTGCCGATGCTCGGTCGGATCGCCGCCGGTGGGCCGATCCTCGCCGAGCAGGCCGTGGAGGACATCTTCCCGCTCCCGCGCGAGCTGGTGGGCGAGGGCGAAGTCTTCATGCTCCAGGTCAAGGGCGACTCGATGCTCGACGCGGCGATCTGCGACGGCGACTGGGTCGTCGTCCGGCAGCAGCCGACCGCCGACTCCGGCGAGATCGTGGCCGCCATGCTCGACGGCGAGGCGACCGTGAAGACCTACCGACGGCGCGACGGGCACGTCTGGCTGATGCCGCAGAACCCGGCCTTCGACCCGATCCCCGGTGACGACGCCACCATCATGGGCCGGGTCGTGGCGGTGCTGCGCCGAATCTGACCGGCTGGCGGGTGGGTGCCGACGACCGGCGCCCACTCGCGACCGATGTTCAGGGGCGCGTCAGCGCAGCAACACCCATCAGTAGCGGTCGCCCCGATAGCCGCGACCGCCCCCGGGATGCTGCCCGTACGGATCGACCGGCGGGTCTTCGTCACGTCGGCGGCCGGGCCGCTGGCCTCGATGGTCGGGCTCCTGCCCACCGCGCCGAGGTGGCTCCGCACGACCGGAGCCAGGCTGGCCGCCACCATCGCCGTACACACCGCTGCCAGGGCGACCGCCCCCGCCCTGTGGGCGACCACCAGCACCCTGCGGACGACCGCCGCCAGCACCCTGGGGGCGTCCGCCGCCACCGGCTGGGGGACGACCACTGCCACCTGCCGGGGGGCGTCCGCCGCCACCTGCCGGAGGGCGACCGCCACCACTGGCCGGGGGGCGACCCCCGCCACCTGCCGGAGGGCGACCGCCACCGGCCGGGGGACGACCGCCGCCGTACACGCCGCTGCCGCCGTCCGGCCGTGGCGCACCGTAGCCACCGTCGGCGACGGCCGGGCGACCTCCGCCGTACACGGCACCGCCCGCTGGGGCGGGGCCGCCGCGACCTGCGGCACCGCCGTAGACCGCGCCACCCGCCGGTGCGCCGCCACCGTAGACACCGCTCTTCCGGTCGTCGGGCGTTGCGGGCCCGCCAGCGGCCCGGCCGCCGCGTCGGCCCAACGGCTCACCATCCGGGTCCGACGAGTCGGGCCGGTCGGCGGCCGGCGGCCGGCGGCGGGCCCGGACGATGCCGATGATCCCGGCGCCGACCAGCACCAGACCGATCAACCCGACGGCACCGACCAGATAGGTGATGTCGTCGAGGCTCAGCCCGTCGGTCCAGGACTTCGCCGCGGCCGGCTTGGCACCACCGGCCGCCGCGAGTGGCACCGCCGTCGAGCTGGACGGTGTGTAGCTGAGGATGTCGAGGGGCTCGTCCTCGGCGAAGCGGGCCGCGTCGGAGACGGTCAGGAACGACTTCCCGTCCGGCGTGTAGCTGATGGCCTCACCGAACGGGTCCGCCAGCGCCGTCACCCGGGGCTTGCCGGTGGTGAGCGCGCCGACGATGTCGCCGCCGCTCACGTCGTACTCGAAAGCGTCCGCATAGGTGCGCAGGACCACCCGGGAACCGTCGGGCGACCGGGCCGCGCCGGTGATGGCGATCCGACCGAACGTGTTGAGCGGGTTTTCCGTCTGCGTCTTGGGCAGCTCGATCTCGCCGGCCCTGCTCATCGGCACCGGGTCGGTGTCCCCGCTCTTGAGGGCCCCCGTCGGGGTGTAGATCTCGGCCTTGCCGCTGGTCACCTTCGTGATGATCAGCGGCTTACCGTCGTCGCCGATGAGCAACGCCTCGGCGTCGCGCGCCTTGGCCTCCGGGTACGCGAGCCGGTGCAGCGTCGGCTGCTTGGCGCCGGTGACCGGCATCGACCAGAGGGCGATGCGGGTGCGGCGCTCCTTCGAGTCGGCGTTGTCACCGATGTCGGCGATCCAGAGGGTGCTGCCGTCCTTGGAGAGCGCGAGATCCTCGGTGTCCAACGGGCCCTGCCCGGAGTAACGGACCGGCTCCTTCGAGATCTTGCACTTGCTGTCGAGGAAGAAGACCCGCTTGCGCGCCGGGATCTCGGTGCCGTCGTTGATGACGATGTAGCCGCTCTTGGTCGCGACCAGCCCGGACAGCTCCCGCAGGCGCTCGTCGACGACCGTGCAGCGCTTCTGGCCGGGGGCGGCAGCGGGCAGCGCCGACGACACGGGCGCGGGAGCCGCCGCGGCGACTCCGCCGAGCGCCACGGTTGCCCCGAGCAGGCCGAGGGCAACCGTGACCGAGGAAACAACGCGGCGCATTCGGCCAGTGTCGCATGCCACGCGTTTCAGGTGGATGACGCCGTGGCCGCTCAGGACCGGCTGCCGGCCGCCTGCCCCTGCCGTGCGACGTCGAACGGCGCCAGCTCCGCAGCCAGCTCCGCACTGACGCGGACGTGCAGCAGGGTGCCCTCCGGTAGGTGCGACGTGCTGAGCACCTCCCCGGTGCGGTGCACCCGGGACACCAGGTCACCCCGGTCGTACGGCAGGACCGCCCGAACCTCGACGGCCGGCTGCGGCAGCCGGTCCTCGATTGCCGAGCGCAGATCCTCTATGCCCAGGCCAGAGTGCGCCGACACGAAGATCGCGTCCGGCCAGAGCCGCTTGAGCCGCAGCAGGGTTTCCTCGTCGGCCGCGTCGGTCTTGTTGACCACCAGCAGCTCCGGGAGCCGATCCGCACTCACCTCGGCGAGCACCTCGTGCACCGCTCGGACCTGCTCCTCCGGATCCGGGTGGGTGCCGTCGACGACGTGCACCACCAGATCCGCCTCCGCGACCTCCTCCAGCGTCGAGCGGAACGCCTCGACGATCTGGTGCGGGAGGTGCCGGACGAAGCCGACCGTGTCGGAGAGGGTGTAGACCCGCCCGTCCGCGGCGGTGGTCTTACGGGTGGTCGGGTCCAGTGTCGCGAACAGCGCGTTCTCCACCAGCACGCCCGCGTCCGTCAGACGGTTGAGCAGGCTGGACTTGCCGGCGTTGGTGTAGCCCGCGATGGCCACGGCGGGGATGGAGTTGCGGGTGCGTCGGGCACGCTTGGTGACGCGTACCGTCCGCATGTTCTTGATCTCGCGGCGCAGCCGGGAGATGCGGTGACGGATCCGCCGCCGGTCGGTCTCCAGCTTGGTCTCACCGGGACCACGCACACCCACACCGCCGCCGGCGCCGCCGCCCCGGCCGGAACCACCGGTCTGCCGGGAGAGCGTCTCACCCCAACCGCGCAGTCGGGGCAGCAGGTATTGGAGCTGGGCCAGCTCGACCTGCGCCTTACCTTCCTTGCTCTTGGCGTGCTGGGCGAAGATGTCGAGGATCAGCGCCGTCCGGTCGACAACCTTGACCTTGGTGCGCTGCTCCAGGTTGCGCAGCTGCGACGGCGACAGCTCACCGTCACAGATGACAGTGTCGGCGCCGCTGGAGAGCACCACCGCGCCGAGGTCCTCGACCTTGCCGCGGCCGATGTACGTCGCCGGGTCGGGTCGGGTGCGGCGCTGGATGAGCCCTTCGAGCACCTGCGAACCGGCCGTCTCGGCCAGCGCGGCAAGCTCGGTGAGCGAATTTTCCGCGTCGGCGATCGTGCCCTCGGTCCAGACGCCCACCAGGACGACCCGCTCCAGCCGCAGCTGGCGGTATTCCACCTCGGTGACGTCGGTGAGCTCGGTTGACAGGCCCGGGACGCGTCGGAGGGACTGCCGCTCCGACAGCTCCATCTCGCCGGTGGTGACGTCGTCGAGCTCGTCCTCGACGGGGACGAAGCTCTCCTGGTCTCGCAAGCGGTTCTCCTGTCCGTTTTGATAAGTAGAACGTAATCCTGACATGAGACAACGCCGAACGCACCTGCTATATGCCCATGCTGAAAGTCGCCAAAAGTGGGGGCGAATGCTGGTCGGACTCGACAACCCGGTAGAAATGCGGGCGGCGGCCGACTGGCCGCACAGCCGTGACGGAGGGATCCCGTGGCCATCACCCGACTGCCGAGCGCCGGATTTTCGATCACCATCCGGATCGCCGTAACCGCGGACGCCTCCTCGATCGGCCGGCTCACCACCTCCGTCGGCGAGGCCGGGGCGATCGTCACGGCGCTGGACGTGGTGGACTCGGACCCGACCCACGTGATCGTCGACCTGACCTGCGACACCGCCGACGCCGGCCACGCCGACCAGGTGGTCGACGCGCTGACCGCGCTGGACGGCGTGGATGTCCGCAAGGTGTCGGACCGGACGTTCCTCCTGCACCTGGGCGGCAAGATCGAGGTCACCTCGAAGGTCGCTCTGCGCAACCGTGACGAGCTGTCCAGGGCGTACACCCCGGGGGTGGCCCGGGTCTGCATGGCGATCGCCGAGAACCCGGCGGACGCGCGGCGGCTCACCATCAAGCGCAACACCGTCGCGGTGGTCAGCGACGGCTCGGCGGTGCTCGGCCTGGGCAACCTGGGCCCGGCCGCGTCGCTGCCGGTGATGGAGGGCAAGGCTGCACTGTTCAAGCGCTTCGGCGGGGTGGACGCCTGGCCGGTGGTGCTGGACACCCAGGACACCGACGAGATCGTGCAGATCGTCAAGGCCATCGCGCCGGCGTACGGCGGCATCAACCTGGAGGACATCGCCGCGCCGCGCTGCTTCGAGATCGAGGCCCGGCTGCGTGAGGCGCTGGACATCCCGGTGTTCCACGACGACCAGCACGGCACCGCGATCTGCGTGCTGGCCGCGCTGACCAACGCGCTGCGGGTGGTCGGCAAGCAGCTTGGCGACGTCCGCGTGGTCGTCTCGGGCGCCGGCGCGGCCGGCACCGCGATCATGAAGCTGCTGCTGCGCCAGGGCGTCGGCGACATCATCGCGTACGACCGGCAGGGCGCCCTGCACCGTGGGCTGACCGGGCTCAACTCGGCGTGGCAGTGGCTGGCGGACAACACCAACAAGGAGAACTACTCGGGCGACCTGCCGGGTGCGATCCGGGGTGCCGACGTCTTCATCGGCGTGAGCGCGCCGAACCTGCTCACCGGCGACGACATCGCCCAGATGGCCAAGGACTCGATCGTCTTCGCGCTCGCCAACCCGGACCCGGAGGTCGACCCGCGGGAGGCGCGCAAGTACGCCGCCGTGGTCGCCACCGGCCGCTCGGACCAGCCGAACCAGATCAACAACGTGCTCGCCTTCCCCGGGGTGTTCCGCGGGATGCTCGACGCGCACGCCGAGGAGTTCACCGAGGAGATGGCCCTCGCAGCCGCCCGGGCCATCGCCGACGTCGTCGGTGAGGACAAGATCAACCCGACGGTGATCGTGCCGAGCGTCTTCGACTCCCGGGTCGCCCCGGCGGTCGCCGCCGCCGTCCGCGCCGCCGCGCACAACCCCAGCCCGCTGCCGGCCGCCGACCCCGGCCCGGCCGACCTCCCCGAGATCGCGGCCAACGCCAGCGCAACCCCGTAACGCACTCCCCACCCCCACCCCCACCCGCTTCGTTGATCATGAGGTTATAGCGGCGACACGCCGACGCGAGTGGCTATAACCTCATGATCAACGGGCGGCGGCCGGGCGGTGCGGGGTTGAGTGGGGGTTTGTTAGGCGGGGAGGTCTACGTCGCCGGTGGCTACCAGGACGGCTGGGCCGGACAGCCAGCAGGAGTCCGGCGTGACCGTCACCGTGAGGCGGCCGCCGGGCACGTCCACGGCGACCACTCCGGTGTCCCGGCCGGCGTCGCGCAGGGCCACCGCGCCCACCGCGCAGGCACCGGTGCCGCAGGACAACGTCTCCGCGCTGCCGCGCTCGTACACCCGCATCAGGCTGTGCGCGTCGGTGGCGTCCACCGGGTCGCCCGCCACGACGAACTCCACGTTCACCCCGCTCGGGAAGACCTCCGGGTCGAACCCGGGCGCGGTGGTCAGGTCCAGCGCGGACAGCTCCACGCCCGCCGGCAGCACACAGACCAGGTGCGGGTTACCGACGTCCACCACCGCACCGGTCAGGGTCAGCCCGCCGAGGGTGGCGGCGGAGCTGTCGTACACCTGGGGTCGGCGCATCTCGACGGACACGACGTCGCCCTCGACCAGCGCGCGCACGACGCCGGCCCGGGTGGCCACCGGCAACGCCGCGCCGGCGGGCGTCGCCAACCCGGTGTCGAGTAGGTAGCGCACGAAGACCCGCGCGCCGTTGCCGCACATCTCGGCGAACGAACCGTCGGCGTTCCAGTAGTCCATGAACCACTCGGCCTCGCCGGCCAGCCCGGCGCCGTCCGGGTGCTTGGCCGCGCGGACCACCCGCAGCACGCCGTCCGCGCCGATGCCCCGCCGCCGGTCGCAGAGCGCCGCGACCAGCTCCGGAGTCAGGTCGAGCTGACCATCCGGGTCGGGGAGGAGGACGAAGTCGTTGCCGGTGCCGTGGCCCTTGGTGAACTCCACGCCCCCATTATCGCGTCTCGGCCGGCACCACACGCAGGGCGGCCCCGATCAGGTCCGGAGTCGCCGAATCCAACCAGTGGACCCGCGGGTCACGCCGGAACCAGGACCGCTGCCGCCGGACGAAACGCCGGGTCGCCCGGACCGTCTCGTCGCGCGCCTGCTCCTCGGTCAGCTCACCGGCGAACATGCGCAGCACCTGCTGGTAGCCCAGCGCCCGGCTCGCCGTCCGCCCCCCGGGCAACCCCCGCCCGACCAGTTCGCGGGTCTCCGACACCAGGCCGTCGGCCCACATGCGGTCGACCCGCAGGGCGACCCGCTCGTCCAGCAGCCCGGTGTCCAGGTCGACGCCGACCTGCACCGACGGGTAGTACGGCGTCGGCTGCGGCAGCGAGGCGGTGAACGGCGCCCCGGTGAGCTCGATCACCTCCAGGGCCCGGACGATCCGCCGACCGTTGCCGGGCAGGATGCCCTCCGCGGCGACCGGGTCGGCGGCGCGCAGCCGCGCGTACAGCGGCGCGGGGCCGACCTCGGCCAACTCGCGTTCCAGCCGCTCCCGCAGCACCGCGTCGGTGCCGGGAAACTCGAAACGCTCCAGCACCGCCCGCACGTACAGCCCGGACCCACCGACCAGCAGCGGCACCCGCCCCCGGGACAGGATGTCGTCCACCGCCGCGCGGGCCAGCCGCTGGTACTCCGCGACGCTCGCCGGCTCGGTGACCTCCCAGATGTCCAGCAGGTGGTGCGGCACCCCGTCCCGTTCGGCGAGGGTCAACTTGGCGGTGCCGATGTCCATGCCCCGGTAGAGCTGCATCGAGTCGGCGTTGACCACCTCCCCGTCCAGGGCGTGCGCCAGCGCGATGCTCAGCGCCGACTTGCCCGCCGCGGTCGGGCCGACCACCGCGACGACCGTGCCCCCCGCCTCGCCGCTCACACCCGCTCCCAGGACGCCACGAAGTACGCGACACCGTAGGGGGCCGAGTCGTGCAGCAGCTCACCGCGCCACCCCCCGCCGGCTGCGCGTGCCGCGCCGGCGAGCACCTGCCAGGGCGCGCGGCCGGCGGCCTTCAGCTCCGTCGACACCACCGGGTCGAGGCCGAGCAGGACGTCCAGGTCCGCGTCCGCCAGCGCCGCGGCAACCCTCTGGTCGTACGGGAGGGCGCGCGGGTCGTCGTACCCGGGTGACTTCTCACCCCGGCAGGCCGACCCGTCCCCGAGCACCAGCAACGCCACCCGGTCACCCGCCGCGGCGACCTCGTCGGCGAGCGCGGCCAGCTCGGCAAGGCCCGCGTCGGCGGCCACCTGCACGGCGGACACGGGCGCGTTGTGGGCTGGCGCGGTGGGCGGTGGCGCGGTGTGGGCGGGCGGGGCGGTCAGCGCCGGTCGCGCGTCGTGCCGGGCCAGCAGCCACGCGCCGATGGTCAGGCTCAACGGCAGCACCGCGCCCCGGTCGGGCTGACCGGGAACCAGCGGCACATCCAGGTCGACACCCCAGGGTTGCAGGGAGCCCGTGGCCGGAGGGCGGATCGGGCCGGTCACCGGACCGGTGCCGAGCAGGACCACACGGTCCGGGTCGGCGGCCAGCAACCGGCGTACGACGGTGTCGCAGGCCGTGCGCAGGGCGTCCAGCTCGGGCGCCGCCGAGCCGGCCACGTCGGGCACGAGCAGGGGCGGATGGGGGCAGACAGCGGCGGCGACCAGTGGCACCCGTTCACCGTAGCGGGAATCCCCGGTGCGTCTCCGCGCCGATCCGGTCATTCGGCCCCTAGGACACCGTATGGTCACGGTCGGCGATAGGCGCTCGACGCGGACCGGGTAAGACCTGTGACAATGCCGGAAGCAACTTGGCTGCGCCGTGGCGGCGACGGGGGTTCGTTCCCTCGACGCCGGGAGAACGAGGATGGGCACATGAGCGACTGGACTGCCTTCGGACGGGTGGACGCGGACGGCACCGTGTACGTCAAGACCACCGAGGGTGAGCGGGTGGTCGGATCCTGGCAGGCGGGTGCGCCGGAGGAAGGTCTCGCACACTTCGCGCGCCGCTTCGCCGATCTGGTCACCGAGGTGGATCTGACCGAAGCGCGGCTCAAGTCGGGCGCGGCGGATGCCGGACACTCGCTGAGCACGATCCGGCGGATCCGCACCACGCTCCCCGAGGCCAACGTCGTCGGCGACATCGACGCCCTGGCCGCTCGCCTGGACAAGCTGGCGACCCTCGCCGAGGAGAAGGCCGGTGAGGCGCGCGCCGCCCGGGACGCCGCTCGCGGCGAGGCCCTGGCCCGCAAGACCGCGCTGGTCGAGGAGGCCGAGAAGCTCGCCGCCGAGTCCACCGGCTGGAAGACCGCCGGGGACCGGCTCAAGGAGATTCTCGACGAGTGGAAGACCATTCGTGGGGTCGACAAGAAGGCCGACGGTGAGCTGTGGAAGCGGTTCGCCGCCGCCCGGGACGGTTTCACCCGACGTCGCGGCGCCCACTTCGCCTCCCTGGACTCGCAGCGCAAGCAGGCGCAGACCGCCAAGGAGGAGCTGGTCGCCGAGGCGGAGAAGCTCCAGGAATCCACCGACTGGGCCGCCACCGCCAACCAGCTCAAGGACCTGATGACCCAGTGGAAGGCCGCGCCGCGCGCCTCCAAGGAGGCCGAGCAGAAGCTCTGGGAACGGTTCCGGGGTGCGCAGGACGCCTTCTTCAGCCGGCGCAGTGAGGTCTTCTCCGCTCGGGACAACGAGCAGCGCGGCAACCTGGAGCGCAAGCAGGCACTGCTCGCCGAGGCCGAGGCGCTGGACATCGACGCCGACCCGAAGGGCGCCCAGGCCAAGCTGCGGGAGATCCAGGCACAGTGGCACGAGGCCGGCCGGGTGCCCCGCGAGGCGGCTACCGGGCTGGAGCGCCGGCTGCGCGTCATCGACGACAAGGTCCGCGACGTGATGGACTCGGCGTGGCGCCGCACCACCAAGGAGGACAACCCGCTGCTCGCCCAGATGCGGGCACAGGTGGCCGAAGCCGAGGACCGGCTGGCGCGGGCCCAGAGCGCTGGGGACGCACGCCGGATCAAGGAAGCCGAGCAGGCGCTCACCGCAAAGCGGCAGTTCCTCCAGCTCGCCGAGCAGGCCGGCTGAACTGACCTCTTTCGGAGCCCCCAGTCCCTCGCAGGGACCGGGGGCTCCGGCATTTCCAAGACCCCAAGACCCCGCGCCCTCGCGCCCTCGCGCCCTACGCCCCGCGCCCCGCGCCCCG
>NZ_JAKKFI010000108.1 GCF_022230955.1 Micromonospora cabrerizensis | reverse complement strand
TGCCCCGTCCTACCCCGAACCAGCGGAGGCCCTCATGCCCCACCGTAATGCACCCTTGTCCGAGACCGGCCGGCTGCGGCTGGCTCGCTGTGTCGTTGACGACGACTGGCCGCTGCGCCGGGCTGCGGAACGGTTCCAGGTCAGCCCTACCACCGCGAAACGGTGGGCCGACCGTTATCGCGTCGAGGGCGTTGCAGGGATGGCTGACCGACCCTCACGCCCGCACCACAGCCCGACACAGACCCCGACGCGCACCGAACGACGCATCATCAAAGTGCGGATTCTGCGCCGATGGGGACCATCACGCATCGCTTATCTGCTCGGGCTGAACCCGGCCACCGTGCACCGAGTCCTGACCCGTTACCGGCTGGCCCGTCTGACACATCTGGACCGGGCCACCGGCCGCAACGTGCGCCGCTACGAGCACGACGCCCCCGGCGACCTGGTCCACGTCGACATCAAGAAACTCGGCAACATCCCTGACGGCGGGGGCCACCGCGTCCACGGCCGCGCCGACGGCATCCGCAACCGTTCAGCCCATCGCGATCCGACCCGCCCCCGCAAACTGACCAACCGACCAAACCTCGGCTACCAATACCTGCACAACGCCGTGGACGACCACTCCCGGCTCGCCTACACCGAAATCCTGCCCGACGAGACCCGCGAGAGCGCCGCGGCGTTCTGGCAACGCGCCCAAGCGTTCTTCACCAACGCCGGCATCACCGTCAAACGCGTCCTCACCGACAACGGCGCCTGCTACCGCTCCCATCTCTGGCGCGACACCCTCGCCCACGCCAGGATCACCCACAAGCGCACACGGCCCTACCGACCCCAGACCAACGGCAAAGTCGAACGCTTCAACCGCACCCTGCTCGACGAATGGGCCTACGCACGGCCCTACACCAGCGAGACCGAACGCCGACAAGCCCTCCCCGGCTGGATCCACTCCTACAATCACCACCGCGGACACACCGCACTCAACGGCCTACCACCCGCCAGCCGCGTCCCCAACCTCACGGGTCAGTACATCTAGCTGTCGGCGACGAAGACGCCCTGCCCCTGCTGACCGTAAATCAGGTTCCGCTCGTGCAGCTCCTTGACGGCTCTGTACGCCGTGGAACGCGCCACGTTGTACAGCTCCCCGATCTCGGAGACCGACGGCAGTTGTTGGCCGGGAGAGTATT
>NZ_JAKKFI010000107.1 GCF_022230955.1 Micromonospora cabrerizensis | reverse complement strand
CGGGCCGCGGCTGCGCGAGGACGCCGAGGTGCGCGGGCCGGTGCCGGCCGAGGAGGGGCGGGAGCGGATGCTGGTCCGGGTGCCCCGGGCCCGGGCTGCCGCGCTCGCCGACGCGCTGCACTCGGCTGCCGGCGTTCGGGCCGCCCGCAAGGCCGCCGACCCGGTCCGTCTCCAGGTCGACCCGTTGAGCCTCTTCTGACTGTTTCCGGCGGTGCCGGCCGTGCCGCAGCCCGTCCGCCGGATGGGCCCTCGCACACCGCGTCCGGCAAGGTGGTGGCGCCCGAGTGGTAGCATCGCCCGTCATGCCGAGGCGTACGGCGGCTCCAGGTCGCGACGGAGCGTCAGACGCGCCGAGTCGGGGCCGCCGCAGGACGGCGCGACGATGGCGGTAACGCGTTGCTCGGGCGCGATGTCGATGATGTCAATGATCCGGTGATCAGGGGTGGACCAGTCGTGACCGTTGGACAATCGATCGTCTTCAACGGCGACCTCGGCAGCGGCAAGAGCACCGTGTCGGTCGAGATCGCCAAGCGGCTCGGTATGCGCCGGGTCAGTGTGGGGGACCTCTACCGGGAGATGGCGCAGCAGCGGCAGATGACCGCGTTGCAGCTCAACCTGCACGCCGAGCTCGACCAGGCTGTCGACGGCTACGTCGACCAGCTTCAGCGGGACATCGCCGCCTCCGGTGAGCGCCTGATCATGGATTCCCGGCTGGCCTGGCACTTCTTCACCGACGCGCTCAAGGTCCACATGATCACCGAGCCGGGCGAGGCGGCCCGTCGAGTGCTCGCCCGACCGTCCGGGCCGGCGGAGAGCTACGCCTCCCTGGAGGAGGCCAAGGCCAAGCTCCGTGAGCGCAGCGCGAGCGAGCGCAGCCGCTTCATCATCCGCTACGGGGTGGACAAGGCCCGGCTGCGCAACTACGACCTGATCTGTGACACCACCCGGGCGTCCGCCAGCGAGGTGATCGAGCACATCGTCGCCGCGTACGAGGGGACGCTCGGCGCCGAGGTGCTGCGCGACGGCCCGCCGCTGCTGCTGCTGGACCCGGCCCGCGTCTACCCGACCGAGGACATCGCCACGCTGCGCGGTCTGTGGGACACCGACTTCGTCGGCGACGTGGCCGAGGCCGGCGACGAGGCCCTCGAACCGTTGAAGATCGGGTTCACCGGCGAGTACTTCTTCGTCGTCGACGGTCACCGCCGCCTCAGCGCCGCCCTCCAGAACGGGTTCTCCATGGTCCCCGCCCAACTGGTCGCCGAGGTCGACGAGCCGGTCGTGGGTGGGATGACGGCGATCGACTACTTCGCCGCCCAGGTCCGTCCCGGCCTGATCTACGACTGGGAGGCGGCTCACAAGATCCAGCTGCCGCTGCCCGAGCCCGCGCTGCTCCGCGGTGACGCGGTGCTCGCCGGGGACCCGGCCGTCGGCGCCTGAGCGCTGAACGTCCGCGCCTGAGCGCTCAGGCGCCTGACCCGTCGGCGCCTGAGCGCTCGGTGTCGGCCGCACGGCGTCGGCCGCACGCGTCGAGGGCTGCCGGATGGCGGCCGCACCGGGATGATGGGACCTCCGACGCATCGACGGGGGAGGCCGGCCATGGAGGCTGCCGAGGCGCTGACACTGCTCATGTCGCCGCAGGGGCGCGTCGACCCGTACCCGACGTACGAGCGGCTGCGCGCCCACGGGCCGGTGGTGCAGGCGTCGCCGGGCCTGTACGTGGTGACCGGCTACCCGGAGGCCGACGAGCTGCTGCGCGACTCCCGGCTCGGCGTGCTCGACGACGCGCTGCGGGACCAGGTCTGGCCGAACTGGCGGCAGAGCCCCGCGGTGTCGTCGATCGCCCGGTCCATGCTGCGGACCAACCCGCCCGACCACAGCCGGATGCGTCGGCTGGCCGCCGGCGCGTTCAGCCCGCGCCGGATCGCCGGGATGCGCGACGTGGTGCGGGCGTTGGCCGAGGAACTGCTCGACGCGATGGTGGCCCGTGCCGAGGGCGGCGCTCCGGTCGACGTGCTGGCCGACTTCGCGTACCCGCTGCCGGTCGGCGTGATCTGCGAGCTGCTCGGCGTACCCGCGGCCGACCGGCCGCTGTTCCGCCGCTGGGCCGGTGACCTGACCGGGGTGCTGGAGCCGGAGATAACCCCCGAGGAGCTGACGGTCGCCGACGCGGGCGCCTCGGAGCTGCGCGACTACTTCGTCGAGCTGATCGTCGCCCGGCGGCGGGCACCGGCCGACGATCTGACCACCGCGCTGGTCCAGGTGCACGACGCCGACGGCGACCGGCTCACCGGCGACGAACTGCTGGCCAACCTGGTGGTGCTGCTGGTGGCCGGCTTCGAGACCACCACCAACCTGCTCGGCAACGGTCTCGTCGTTCTGCTGGGTCACCCGGCCGCCGCCGCCGAGCTGCGCGCCGACCCCACGCTCGCCCCGGCGTACGTCGAGGAGCTGCTGCGCTACGACTCGCCGGTGCAGCTGACCACCCGGATCAGCGGGGCGCCGGTGCGCTGCGGCGGGCTCGACCTGCCGGCCGGCAGCGCGGCGCTGCTGCTGCTCGGCGCGGCCAACCGGGACCCGCGCCGGTTTCCCGACCCGCAGCGTTTCGACCCGACGCGTGACCAGGCGCACCCGCTGTCCTTCGGCGCCGGCCCGCACTACTGCCTCGGTGCCGGCCTGGCCCGGCTGGAGGCGCAGCTGGCGTTCCCGATGCTGCTGCGCCGCCTCCCCGAGCTGGCGCTGGTCGAGCCGCCCCGGCACCGGACCCGGCTGACCCTGCGGGGTTACGAGAGCCTGCTGGTGACGCTGGGCACACCGGCCGTCGCGCGGCCCGGGACTCCGTAGGCCGGTACCCGGCCGACGGCGGCACAGCGAGGGGCCGGGCCGGCACGCGGGATGCGCACCGACCCGGCCTTCAGAGCGACAACGGCAGGTTGCCGGGCTGCCTCAGCCGAGCACCACGCCCGAGGCGCCGACTCCGGCCATGCCCGAGAAGATGTCCTCGTAGTACATCCGCCAGGCGCAGACCCGGCCGGTGGTGACGTAGCCGGTACAGGTCGTCACCGTGTTGGTGTCGTCGATGGCGGTGTTGGTGCCGGTCGCCCAGACCTGGAGGGTGTTCGCCGGGTTGACGATCTCCACGGGGCCGCCGCTGTCACCCTGGCCGACGGCGTTGGTGCGGGTCGTGCTCTCGGCCTGGACCTGGCCGCACACCGTGCCGAAGTTGCGCACGTTGATGCACAGGTTCCGGGCCTTCACCTGGATCGAGCAGCGGGTGCCGGAGTACGCGCCGGAGGTGCAGACGAAGTTGCCGACCTGGCTGGCCTGCGCGCCGATCACCTGGTTGCTGAACTCGCTGACCACCGCGCCGGCCGCGTTGGTGCTGTTGTTGAACACCCGGCCGCCCGAGCTGCCGGCGAGGAGCAGGGTGTCGGTGCCGGTGTTGCGGGTGCCGACGATGCCGATGGTCTGCCCGGTCGGGTCGGTCGCGAGGACGTTGAGGTTGGCGCAGTGCGCCGCGGAGAGCATCCGGGCCACCCCGCCCTGGAAGACCCCGAACCCGGTCGAGCAGCCACCGCCGGTGGCGGTGTTGCGCCACGCGGCGCCACCCCACCACGGTGCCGTGTCGTCCCAGCGGGTGGCGGGCGCGGCGGCGACCCCGGTCTGCACGGTCACCGGCACGCCCGCGAGGGCCGTCGCGCCGAGCAGGCCGTCCTGCGTACCCACGAGCAGGCCCGCGCCGTCGGCGCGCGGCCCGACCGTGGTGATCCTGTCGCCGGCCGCGGCGCGCAGCCGGTCGGCAGCAGCGACGAGTTCGCGCTGCGAGTACGGCGCGGGCAACACCCGGGTCGCGACGGTGGACCGGGCGACGGCCACCAGGTTGGCCGGCGGCTCGCCCTTCCAGTAGACCTGGAGCTGCCGGGTCGTGGGGTCGGCGACGACGCCGGCGAAGCCGGAGTTCGCGCTGCGCTCCGCCGTGTTCGTGATGCGCGCTGCGGCGGTATTCATCCGCTGCTGCAACCGGAGCAGCTCCGTCCAGGAGGCGAAGCCGCCGGGCACCGGTGTGCTGTCGACGAACGATCCGGTGGTGGCGGCCTTGCCGCCCGGTGCGGCGGTGGCCGGTGCGGCGGTCATGCCCGCGACGAGCAGTGTGAGGCCGAACGCGGCCACGGCGACGCGCCGCAGCATCGTGGTGGACCGCCGGCCGGTCGGGTGTGGACGGATCATCAGTTACCTCTTCCCCCAGGTCTTGTGGAGCGGGCCGAACCCGCATCAGGACGGTGGCACGCGACCTGTGCTCCGGGTGCCGCATCCTGGACGGGGCTGGACACCGCCGGACACGGCCGGACGGTCCGTGGTCCGAAGTGGAACTGTCAGACATCGGCGCTCACCTATCGAATGCCGCGCGGCCGGATTTAGCCTGCCCGTGCGCATCCGGGGGGCCGGGTGACCGGGGGGCGGGGGCCGCATGTCCGACCAGCGGGTGCCTTCCAGCACTCATCACACGTCACAGGTCTCGCCCGAGGGCTTCGAGCTGGTCCGCGCCTGTGCCGAGGCGCAGACGCTGCCGGAACTGGCCGGGCTGCTGCGCCAGTTGCGCCGCCGCGAAGCCCGACAGCAGGGCGAGACCCAGCTGACGTACCGGCAGTTGGCCGCGAAGACCGGCTGGTCGCGCGGGATCCTCGGGGAGTACTTCGCCGGCAACATCCTGCCTCCGCCGGAGCGGTTCGACGCCCTCATCCGGCTGCTCGGGGCGACGCCCGCTGAGCAGGGGGTGCTGGCCACCGCCCGGGACCGGGTCGAGGAGCGACGTCGACGCCCGACCCGGAACCCGGCGACCGCCGGACGAGCGGCCACCGGGCCGGCCCGGGCCGGTACGACCTCGTCCCGGCTGCCGGTGCCCCGCCAACTGCCTCCGGCACTGCCCGGATTCGTCGGGCGCGTCGCCCAGCTCGCCCACCTCGACGCGGCGTGCGCCAGCTCCCAGGCTTCCGCAGACGGCGGGCCTGCGCCGGTCACCATCCTGACGTTGTCCGGCACGGCCGGGGTCGGCAAGACGACGCTGGCGGTGAACTGGGCGCACCGGGTCGCCGACCGCTTCCCCGACGGCCAGCTCTACGTCGACCTGCGCGGTTTCGACGCCACCGGGACGGAGGTGACGGCCGTCGAGGCGGTACGGGGCTTCCTGGAGGCCCTCGAGGTACCGCCCGAACAAATCCCCACCCACCTGCCCGCCCAGGTGGGCCTCTACCGAAGCCTGCTGGCCAGCCGCCGGATGCTGGTGCTGGTGGACAACGCCCGCGACATCGGCCAGGTTCGACCGTTGCTGGCCGGCAGCCCGAGCTGCCTGGTCCTGGTCACCAGCCGCAACCGGCTCGCCGGCCTGGTCGCCGCCGAGGGCGCCCGGCCGATCGATGTCGGCCTGCTCAGCGCCGCCGAGGCCTGGCAACTGCTGGCCCGCCGGCTCGGCCCGCAGCGGTTGGCCGTCGAGCCGCAGGCGGTGGACGAGATCATCGAGCGCTGTGCGCGGCTGCCGCTGGCGCTGGCCGTGCTGGCCGCCCGGGGCGCGGCGAATCCCGCGTTCCCGCTGGCCACCCTCGCCGCGGAGCTGCGCGAGGCGACGTGCCCGCTGGACTCGTTCGACGGTGGGGACGCCGGCACCGACGTGCAGGCCGTCTTCTCCTGGTCGTACCGGAGCCTGACACCCGCGGCGGCGCGTCTGTTCCGTCTGTTCGGTTGCCACCCCGGACCGGACATCGGCGTCGCCGCGGCGGCCAGCCTGGCCGGGCTGCCCCGGGCCCAGGTGCCCCGACTGCTGGCGGAGCTGGCCCACGCGCACCTGGTCACCGAGTATGCCCCCGGCCGGTTCGGCGCGCACGACCTGCTCCGGGCGTACGCGGCCGATCGGGCCGACCGTCTCGAACCACCGGAGGCCCGACGGGCGGCGATCCGACGAGGGTTGGACCACTACCTGCACACGGCGCACGCGGCCGCGTTGCTGCTCCAGCCGGGGCGGGACCCGGTCACCCTGGCGGCTGCCCCGCCGGGGGTGCTGCCCGAGGAGATCACCGACCACGGTCAGGCGCTCGCCTGGTTCACCACCGAGTACCCGGTGCTCCTGGCAGCCGTCACACACGCGAGGCGTGCGGGGTTCGACGGGCACGCCTGGCAGTTGGCCTGGACGCTGGTGGACTTCCTGCAACGTCGGGGGCGTTGGCCGGACCTGGTCCTCGCCCAGCAGGCCGCCCTGGACGGGGCGCGGCGGGCGGGCGACCGACTCGGCCAGGCGAACGCCCACCGCGACCTGGCCCGGGTGCTGTACCGGTTGGGCCGGGTGAACGAGGCGGCGCGCCACTACCGCCGGGCCCTGATGATCTTCGAGGCGTTGGGTGACCAGACCGGGCAGGCGCGTACCCACCGGGCGTTCGGCGCGATGCTCGACGGGCTCGGCCGGTACGCGGAGGCGCTCGACCACGGCGAGCGTGCCCTGGTGTTGTACCAGGCCGCCGGCCATCGGGCCGGGGAGGCCAGCGCCCGCAACGCGGTGGGTTGGGCGCACGCCCAACTCGGCCAGTACGGGCCGGCGTTGGCGCACTGCGGGCAGGCGTTGGCGCTGCTGCGCCCGACCGGTGACCGGCACGGTGAGGCGAACACCTGGGACAGTCTGGGCTTCATCCACGCTCGGCTGGGTGACCACGGCCAGGCGATCCGGTGTTACGAGCGGGCGCTGCGGCTGTACCGGCGGGTCAGTGACCGCTACGACGAGGCGGACACGCTGTCCCGGCTCGGCGAGAGCCGACACGCGGCGGGGGACCGGACCGGTGCGGTGCGTACCTGGAGGCGGGCCCTGGGCATCCTCGACGACCTCGGCCACCCGGACAGCGAGCGGGTGCGTGATCTGTTGATCCGGGGGCAGGCTGAGCCGGGGGCGTAGGGCTGACGCCCGCCGACGAGCGGGTCGGCCGTCGGGACCGCGTCGATGCGGGGCTCGTGACCGGTTCACACCGGGTCCACCGGTGACGCTGGGCACACCGGCCGTCGCCGATCGAGGTACGCCGGCCAGCGCGCGGCGGGGCACTCCGTAGACTGGTACGGCACCCCTCGTCCGACCCGTGAAGGAGCCACCCCGCGTGACCGTTCAGCCCATCCGTCTGTTTGGGGATCCGGTGCTGCGCACGCCGGCCGATCCGGTGGTCGACTTCGATGCCGAGCTGCGTCGGCTCGTCGCCGACCTCACCGACACGATGCGTGAGCAGAACGGCGCCGGCCTGGCCGCCCCGCAGCTCGGTGTGAGCCTGCGGGTGTTCGCCTTCGACGTCGACGACGTGCTCGGGCACCTGGTCAACCCCGTGCTCGAGTTTCCCGACGAGGAGGAGCAGGACGGCCCGGAGGGCTGCCTGTCGATCCCCGGGCTCTACTTCGACACCAAGCGCCGCCAGAACGTCATCGCCAAGGGCTTCAGCTCGTTCGGCGACCCGATGCAGATCGTCGGCAGCGGCCTGATGGCCCGTTGTGTGCAGCACGAGACCGACCACCTCGACGGTGTGCTCTTCCTCGACCGGCTGGACGCCGCCGGTCGCAAGGAGGCCATGAAGGCGATCCGCCAGGCCGACTGGTACGACGCGGCGGCCCCGCCCACGGTCAAGCTCAGCCCGCACATCAGCGACCCGTTCGGTCTGGGTCGGTGACCGGGTGCGCGTGATCTTCGCCGGTACGCCGGCCGTCGCCGTGCCCGCGCTGGCTGCCGTCGCCGCCTCCCGGCACGAGCTGGTCGCCGTGGTCACCCGACCCGACGCGCCCGCCGGCCGTGGGCGTGGCCTGTCCCGGTCCCCGGTCGGGGAGTGGGCCGACGAGCACGGCGTCGAGGTGCTCACCCCGGCCCGACCCCGCGACCCCGAGTTCCTCGACCGGCTCCGCGCGCTCGCGCCGGACTGCGTGCCGGTGGTCGCCTACGGCGCGCTGGTGCCGCCGGCCGCCCTGGAGATCCCCCGACACGGCTGGATCAACCTGCACTTCTCGCTGCTGCCCGCGTGGCGCGGTGCCGCGCCCGTGCAGCACGCGGTGCTGCACGGGGACGAGCTGACCGGTGCCAGCGTCTTCCAGTTGGAGGAGGGCCTGGACACCGGCCCGGTCTACGGCACCCTGACCGACGAGATCCGGGCCGCCGACACCTCCGGCGACCTGCTGGAGCGGCTCGCCGACTCCGGTGCCGGTCTGCTGGTGGCGGTGCTCGACGCGATCGCCGACGGCACCGCCCGGGCCGAGCCGCAGCCCGCCGACGGGGTGTCGTTGGCACCGAAGCTGACCGTGGACGACGCCCGGGTGCGCTGGAGCGACCCGGCCTTCGCCGTGGACCGTCGGATCCGGGCCTGCACCCCGGCGCCGGGCGGTTGGACCACCTTCCGGGGCGAGCGGGTGAAGCTCGGCCCGGTCGTGCCGGTGCCCGACGGCCCGGAGTTGAAGCCGGGGGAGTTGCTGGTGGAGAAGTCCCGGGTGCTGAGCGGCACGGCGACCGTGCCGGTGCGCCTCGGCGAGGTCCGCGCCGCGGGCAAACGGGCCATGGGCGCGACCGACTGGGCGCGCGGCGTCCGGGTCGGCACTGGAGAGGATTTCGCGTGACAGCCCCTGAGGGCACCCGCCCCACCCGCTCCGGCCCGCCCGCGGGTCGTGGCGGAGACCGCCGGCCGGTCCGGCCACCTCTGGACCGACCGCGCCGAGCGGCGTACGAGGCCGTTGCCGCGGTGCACCGCGACGACGCGTTCGCCAACCTGGTGCTGCCCATCATCCTGCGGGAGGAGGGGCTGTTCGGCCGGGACGCGGCCTTCGCCACCGAACTGACCTACGGCACCCTGCGCCACCTGGGCACGCTGGACGCGATCCTGACCGACGCGGCCGGCCGGGACGTGGCCCGGATCGACCCGCCGGTCCGCGACGCGCTGCGGCTCGGGGCGTACCAGCTCCTGCACACCCGGGTGCCGGCGCACGCCGCCGTCTCGTCGACCGTGGACCTGGTCCGCTCGGTCGCGCCGGGCGCCACCGGCTTCGCCAACGCGGTGCTGCGCGAGGTGTCCACCCGTGACTCGGACGCCTGGGTGGCGAAGCTCGCCCCACCGATGGAGACCGACCCGGTCGGGCACCTCGCACTGGCGTACAGCCATCCGCAGTGGATCGTGCGGGCGTTCTCCGAGGCGCTCGACGGCGATCTGGGCGAGACCGAGCGCCTCCTGATCGAGGACAATGAGCGCCCGCCGGTGCACCTGTGCGCGCGGCCGGGGCTGATCGACCCGGTCGAGCTGGCCGACCAGGTCGGCGGGGCACCGGGTGCCTTCTCGCCGTACGCCGTCTATCTGCCCGGCGGCGCGCCGGGCGACATCCCGGCGGTGGTCGACGGCCGTGCCCACGTCCAGGACGAGGGCTCCCAGCTGGTGGCCGCCGCGCTCGCCGACGCGCCACTGGACGGCCCGGACGGGCGCTGGCTGGACCTGTGCGCCGGCCCGGGCGGCAAGGCCGGGCTGCTCGGCGCGCTGGCCGCGCAGCGTGGTGCCCGGGTGACCGCGGTGGAGGTGGCCGAGCACCGCGCCCGGCTGGTCTCCCTGGCGACCCGGGACCTGCCGGTGGCCGTGCTGACCATGGACGGCCGTGAGGTCGGTGGCGACCCGAAGCTGCCCGAGCAGCACTTCGACCGGGTGCTGGTGGACGCCCCGTGCACCGGGTTGGGGTCGTTGCGCCGCCGCCCGGAGTCGCGCTGGCGTCGTCAGCCGTCGGACCTGCCGCCGCTGACCCGGCTGCAACGGGAGTTGCTCGGCGCGGCCCTGCGGGCGGTCCGCCCCGGTGGTCTGGTCGCCTACGTCACCTGCTCGCCGCACACGGTCGAGACGCACGTGACGGTGACCGAGGCGGCCCGCCGTAGCGGCGTCGCGGTGGACTTCGTGGACGCCCGGCCGTTGCTGCCGGCCGGTATGCCGGGTCTGGGTGACGGGCCGACCGTGCAGCTCTGGCCGCACCGCCACGGCACCGACGCGATGTTCCTCGCCGTCCTGCGCCGAGGCTGAGTCGCACCGACACCGCTGAGCGCGAAGAAAGGGCCCCGAGGGGCCCTTTCTTCGCGCTCGGGGACGCTCAGGTGACCGGGAGGCCCTTGTTGCCGGCGTTCTTCATCGAGCGGGTCAGCTTGCGGTCGGAGATCCAGAGGAAGCACTGCACGCCACGGTTGCCGTTCTTCCACTCCTCCTCGTACGGCTGGTAGTAGATCGTCCCGGCGCGGAAGTCGAGCTGGGAGTTGTCCGGTACCTTCGCGTACTTGGCGATCATCGACTGGCAGGCGCGGTGGGTGCGCTTGACGGTGCGGGAGAACTCGGCGTAGGTGATGTCCGGCGCCTGCCAGACCCCGACGAACTCGGCGTGGTGCGTGGCGGTGCAGGAGACCGGCACCATCTCGTCGATGTCGTCCTTGACCACCTTCGGGTTGAAGCAGCGGTACGCCAGGGGCGCCGCTCCGGTCAGTGCGCCCCGGAGGCTGCCGGTGCGCAGGTCGACAGCGGTGTCGTCGATGCTGGCGATCTCGGTGACGTCGCAGCGGTACCACCGGGCCCCGCCCGACCACGCCTGTGGCGAGGGCAGCACGACGGCCACGCCGACTCGCCCGGACCGCCAGTCGGCGCCCAGCGCCTTGTTGACCTCGGTGTCGCAGGCGCTCTGCGCGGCCCGCATACCCACCGAGCCGGCCTGCGGCGGTGCGTCGCGCTCGGCGCCCGGGCCGGTGAGCGTGCCGACGTGGATGGTCTCCACCCGGTGGGCCTCGGTGCACGGCATCGGGTTGTAACCGCTCAGGAAGCCAACCTGCTGGGAGGAGTGGTGGCAGACGTCGGCGGCGGGAACGAACTGCTGTGCCGCGACGGGTGCCGGCCAGTCGTCGATGAGATCACGGTCGACCCCGGCGGGTGCGCCACACCCGGCCAGTGCCAGGGCCAGGGCCGCACCCCCGGCGAACGCCGCCAACCACCGTCGCATCCCCGACCTCCCGCCGCTGGTGGCCTCCGGCCGGACCTCGCCGGTCGGTAGCGCCACGGCGCAGCAGCATACGGCACCGTTGTTCAGATCGCCGGTAGTCCCTCCGGACCGGCACCGCGCATCGAGCGGGTGAGTTTGCGGTCGTCGCTCCACAGGAAACACCGCACGCCCCGGTCGCCCTCCTCCCACTCGCGTTGCGACGGTGGGTAGTAGATGGACCCGGCCCGGTACGGCAGGTCGCTGTTGTTCGGCACGGACGCGAACTCGGCGATCAACTGCATGCAGCGTTGGTGCGCCTGCGCGGCGGACCTGCTGAACTCGGCCCAGCTCATGTCCCGTTCCTCGTAGACGCCCACGAACTCGGCGCGGTGCGGTTCGGTGCAGAGCACCGGCGCCATGTAGTTGAGGTTGTCGCCGATCAGCTTCGGGTCGAAGCAGCCGTGCGTCAGTGGGTTGTCGCCGATCAACGCCCCGCGCAGGCTGCCGGTGCGGTTGACCGGGCGGGTGTTGTCGATGCTGCCGGTCTCGCTGAGGTCGCAGCGGAACCAGCGCGCGCCGCCGGACCAGGCGGGTGCGGACGGCAACGCCAGCGACAGCGCCAGCCGGGCGGTGTGCCAGTCGCCGCCGAGCACCTCCCGGGCCCGCTGGTCGCACTCGGCGCGGGCGGTGCGCAGCGCCGTCGAACCGGGTTCGGGCCGGGTCTCGGTCAGCGCGTCGGGCCCGACGAACGTGCCGACGTGGATGGTCTCGGCCAGGTGGTTGCGCGCGCAGTCCACCGTCTCGTACGTGCTGGCCTGCACGACCGGGATGATCCGGGGCAGGCAGGTGTCGGCGGCGGGAGCGAACGGCTTCGGGGCCCGCAGCACCGGCCAGTCGTCGGTGAGGTCACCGTCCGCGCCTCGCGCCGGCGCGCAGCCGGCCAGCAGCATCGTGGTGACGCCGGCCAGCGCCAGCGCTGGAAGCCACCGTCGCATCGTCCGCCCTTCCGGGTGCTGGCGGCCGGTCACCGCGCCCCGCGGCGAGACCCCGGCGGGCGTGCAGCCTACGGCACAGTCCCGGTTGGAGTGTCGTCGCCTTTCCGTCGATCGGCCAGCCACTGACGTCTGTTCGTCCGGAAACGGCGGTCCGGAGTGACCAATTCTGCACCACTGGTCACTGCGGGGTAACAGCGCGTCCCCGAAGGTGGCGCGATGCGGGTTGCGGGCCGCGACGTTCGTACACTGGCCACGTGACCGTACCGCCGCCGATCGTCGCGCCGAGCATTTTGGCCGCCGATTTCGCCCGCCTCGCCGAAGAAGTCCGTGCCGTCGAGGACGCCGCGGACTGGTTGCACGTCGATGTGATGGACAACCATTTCGTGCCCAACCTGACCATCGGGCTGCCCGTCGTGCAGAGCCTGCGGGCTGTCACCGCGATGCCGTTCGACGTGCACCTGATGATCGAGGACCCACGCCGCTGGGCCCCCGGTTACGCCGACGCCGGGGCGTACAACGTCACCTTCCACGCCGAGGCGTCCGACGACCCGGTGGCGCTGGCCAAGGACCTGCGCTCGGCCGGCGCGAAGGCTGGCCTGGCCATCGACCGGGACACCCCGATCGAGCCGTACCTCGACCTGCTGCCCAGCTTCGACACCCTGCTGATCATGACGATCAAGGCCGGCTTCGGCGGGCAGCGGTTCATCCCGCAACTGCTGGACAAGGTGCGTACCGCCCGCCGGCACATCTCGGCCGGGCACCTGGAGCTGCGCATCGAGGTGGACGGCGGGATCGCCGCCGACACCATCGAGCAGGCCGCCGCCGCGGGCGCCGACGCGTTCGTGGCCGGCACCGCCGTCTACGGCGCCGCCGACCCGGCGGAGGCCGTACGGCACCTGCGGGCACTGGCGGAACGCGCGGCTCCGAGCGCCTGACGTGGACCCCGACGACGACCGCAAGGACATCATCCTCGTCGTCGACGACGACGAGGACATCGCCCGTTTCGTCGAGTTCAACCTGCGGCTGCACGGCTTCGAGGTGATCCACGCCAGCGACGGCCAGGAGGCCCTCGAGGTCATCGAACGCCAGCGTCCCGACCTGGCGGTGATCGACCTGATGATGCCCCGGATCGACGGGCTGGAGCTGACGCGGCGGCTGCGCGCCGACCCGATGACCTCCGCCATTCCGGTGATCATGTTGACGGCCAAGGGCATGACCGTCGACAAGGTGCACGGGCTCAGTGCCGGCGCCGACGACTACCTGGTCAAGCCGTTCGACACCGCCGAGCTGGTGGCCCGGGTCTCGTCCACGCTGCGCCGCAACAAGGAGTTCCGCGAGGTTTCCCCGCTGACCGGGCTGCCCGGCAACAGCCGGATCCGTCGGGAGATCAGCGACCGGGTCCGCAACGGTGTCGACTACGCGGTCGGCTACATCGACATCGACCGGTTCAAGAGCGTCAACGACCGGTACGGCTTCGTCCGCGGTGACGACTTCATCTCCGCGCTGGCCCGCAGCCTGCACCGGGCGGTGGTGGCGGTGGGGCTGCCACCGGCCTTCCTCGGTCACGTCGGCGGCGACGACTTCGTGATCGTCTGCGCCCCGGACCAGGTCCGCTCGCTGACGTCGCGGGCGGTGGTCGACTTCGAGAAGTCGGCCGACACGCTCTACGACGCGACCGACCGGGAGCGCGGCTTCGTCGAGCTGAAGGACCGGCGCGGCAACATCCGGCGCGCCGCCCTGGTCACGCTCTCCATCGGGGTGTCCCTCTCCGACGCCGGCAAGCGGTTCACCGACCCCCTCGAAGCCATCGCGGTGGCCTCGGAGATGAAGACGGTCGCCAAGAGCCAGCCGGGCTCGTACGTGGCCGTGGACCGGCGTCGCGGCGTCACCTGACGCGTGATACCGCTGTGAAGTACCTCGCCTAGGTGGCGGCGCACCCGCATCGGCGTGTAAGACTGCCGGTATAACCCACCACGCGCTGGCGGGACTCGGTGAAATTCCGAACCGGCGGTGATCCACGGTCCAACCGTGGTCAGCCCGCGACCCGGACGGCTTCGGCCGCCCGGTGGACCTGGTGAAAATCCGGGGCCGACGGTTGGGGGCGGTTCGTCCGCGCCCAGACAGTCCGGATGGGAGACAGCGCGCGGGACGGACGGGTCCGAGCCGGCCGCTGGCTTCAGCGTGCCGTGCCGAGCCCCCCCGGGGCGGCTGTGCCGTTCCCGGACTCCGCCTCCGCCTGCCCGCGGCCCCATGGCCGCAGCCTCCCTGACCGCCGCGCGCGGACGGCGAGTGAGAGGGCAGGGGCAGCGCGATGGCCAGCGTCTCCGTCGATGAGGCGATGCGGCGTGCGATCGAGTTGGCGGCGCGCGGGCTCGGCACGACCAGCCCCAACCCGGTGGTCGGTTGCGTGCTGCTCGACGAGGACGGCCAGGTCGTGGGCGAGGGCTTCCACGCGTACGCCGGCGGGCCGCACGCCGAGATCGTCGCCCTGGCGCAGGCCGGGCAGCGCGCCAAGGGCGGCACCGCAGTCGTCACTCTGGAACCGTGCGACCACACCGGTCGCACCGGCCCCTGCAGTTCCGCGCTCGTCCAGGCCGGGGTCGCCCGCGTGGTCATCGCCGTGCCCGACCCCAACCCGGTCGCGTCCGGCGGCGCCGCCACCCTGCGCGCCGCCGGGGTCCGTGTCGACCTGGGGGTACGCGGGGAGGAGGCCGAGGCCGGCAACGTCGCCTGGCTGACCTCGATGCGCCGGGGCTGGCCGTACGTCATCTGGAAGTACGCCGCCACCGTCGACGGGCGCTCGGCCGCGCTGGACGGCACCAGCATGTGGATCACCTCGGAGGCGGCCCGGATCGACGTGCACGCGCTGCGTGGCACTGTCGACGCGGTGCTGGCCGGGGTGGGCACCGTGCTCGCCGACGACCCCCGGTTGACCGCTCGCAACCTGCGCGACGGCAGCCTGGCCATCCGGCAGCCGCTGCGTGTGGTGGTGGACAGCTCGGGTCGTACCCCCGCTGACGCCCGGGTCCGCGACGGCGCCGCGCGGACGTGGATCGCGACCGCCGACGAGGTGGGCGCCGACCCGGACGGCCGGGTCGACCTGACGGCGCTGCTCGCGGCGCTGCACCAGCGCGGGGTCCGCGCGGTGCTGCTGGAGGGCGGCCCCCGGCTGGCCGGCGCGTTCCTGCGGGCCGGCCTCGTCGACAAGATCGTCGGGTACGTCGCGCCCCGGTTGCTCGGCGCCGGCCCGACCGCCCTGATCGACGCCGGAGTGAGCACCATCGCTGAGGCCATCGATCTGGAGTTCGTCGACGTTACGCAGATCGGTCCGGATCTCCGGATCACCGCTTTGCCCCGCAAAAGGGAGGGCTGAGATGTTCACCGGCATTATCGAGGAGTTGGGCGAGATCGTCCGGGTCACGCCGACGGCGGGCGATTCGGCGTTGATCGGCGTACGCGGTCCGCTGGTCACCTCCGACGCCCGGCACGGCGACTCCATCGCGGTCAACGGCGTGTGCCTGACCGTGGTGGAGGTGGCCGACGGGGTCTTCACCGCCGACGTGATGGGGGAGACGCTGCGCCGCTCCGCGCTGGGCGCCCTGAGCGTCGGTGACCCGGTCAACCTGGAGCGGGCGGCCGCACTCGGCAGCCGGCTCGGCGGGCACCTGGTGCAGGGCCACGTGGACGGCGTCGGCGCGGTGCTCTCCCGGGAGCCGGCCGAGCAGTGGGAGACGGTCCGGTTCCGGCTGCCCGCCGCCCTGTCCCGGTACGTGGTGGAGAAGGGCTCGATCACCATCGACGGTGTCTCGCTGACCGTGGCCGAGGTGGGCGCGGACGAGTTCGCCGTCGGGCTGATCCCGACCACGCTCAAGCTGACCACGCTCGGCGCGAAGAGTGTCGGCGACCCGGTCAACCTGGAGGTCGACGTGCTGGCCAAGTACGTCGAGCGGCTGCTCGGCGACCGGCTCACCGGCACCGACGGCACCGGGGTGGCCCCGATCACCGGCGGGGTGGCCTGATGGGCCCGCTGAGCTGGCTGCTGGACGCCCAGGTGCAGGTGGGCGGCTCGCCGGTGCTGGCCCGGGAGATCGTCGGCAACGTGTTCGGGCTGGTCTCCGCGCTGCTCGGGCTGCGCCGGCTGGTCTGGGCGTGGCCGGTCGGCATGGTCGGCAACGCGCTGCTGCTCACCGTCTTCCTCGGCGGGGTGTTCGCCACCCCGCAGGAGCACGACCTGTACGGGCAGGCCGGCCGACAGGTGTTCTTCTTCGCCGTCAGCGTCTACGGCTGGTGGCGCTGGCAGTCGAACCGCCGCGCCGACGGCGGTCAGGCAGCGGTCGTCCCGCGCTGGGCCACCGGGCGGGAGCGGCTGATGCTGCTGCTGGCCGCCGTGGTCGGCACCGCCGCCGCGTACCCGGTGCTCAAGGCGCTGGGCTCGTGGGGTCCGCTGCCCGACGCCTGGATCCTCACCGGCAGCCTGCTGGCCACCTACGGCATGGCACGCGGCTGGGTGGAGTTCTGGCTGCTCTGGATCGCGGTGGACGCGGTCGGCGTGCCGCTGCTGCTGCGCGGCGGGTTCTACCCGTCGGCGGTCATGTACCTGATCTACGGCGCCCTCTGCGCCTGGGGCTTCGCCGCCTGGTGGCGCACCTCGCGTGCCGCGGCCCTCGCCCGCACGCCCATCTACCGGGAGGCCGTCGCATGAACGAGCGTAGCGAGCGAATCATCAGGTGCAGCCCCATGGTGCCTCATGACGCCACTGCTCACAGTCCGACCCCCGGCCGAGGCCGCGTGGTCCTGTCAAGACAGACCGACGCGGCCGGGGCTCGGACCGTTCGGCGAAGCGGAGTGGCGGCATGAGCAGCTTCGGAAGCATCGAGCAGGCGGTCGCGGAGATCGCGGCCGGCCGGCCGGTGGTCGTCGTCGACGACGCCGACCGCGAGAACGAGGGCGACCTGATCTTCGCGGCCGAGCTGGCCACACCGGAGCTGATGGCGTTCATGGTGCGCTACACCTCCGGGTACGTCTGCGTGGCGTTGACCGAGAGCGAGGCCGACCGCCTCGACCTGCCGCCGATGCACCACACCAACCAGGACCGGCGCGGCACCGCGTACACGGTGACCGTGGACGCCCGGGAGGGCGTCGGCACCGGCATCTCGGCGGCCGACCGTGCGCACACCAGCCGGCTGCTGGCCGGCGCGGCGACCGACCCGACCGACCTGTCGCGGCCGGGGCACGTCGTGCCGCTGCGCGCCCGCGAGGGCGGGGTGCTGCGCCGCCCCGGGCACACCGAGGCGGGGATCGACCTGACCCGGCTGGCCGGGTTGCGCCCGGCGGGCGTGCTCTGCGAGCTGGTCAACGACGACGGCACGATGATGCGACTGCCGGACCTGGAGAAGTTCTCCGCCGAGCACGGCCTCACGCTGATCACGATCGCCGACCTGATCGCCTACCGCCGGCGCACCGAGAAGCAGGTCGAGCTGGTCGCCGACGCCCGGATGCCCACCCGGCACGGGGTGTTCCGGGCGCTCGGCTACCGCGCCGAACACGACCCGGCCGAACACATCGCGATGGTGCTGGGCGACCTCGGCGACGGCCAGGACGTGCTGGTCCGGGTGCACTCCGAGTGCCTCACCGGGGACGTGTTCGGCTCACTGCGCTGCGACTGCGGGCCGCAGTTGGACGCCGCGCTGGCCCGGGTCGCGCGGGAGGGCCGGGGCGTGGTGCTCTACGTCCGCGGGCACGAGGGGCGCGGCATCGGGCTGCTGCACAAGCTGCAGGCGTACCAGTTGCAGGACTCCGGCCGCGACACGGTCGACGCCAACCTCGACCTGGGCCTGCCGGCCGACGCCCGCGACTACGGCACCGGTGCGCAGATCCTCTACGACCTGGGTGTGCGCTCGATGCGCCTGCTGACCAACAACCCGGCCAAGCGGGCCGGGCTGGAGGGGTACGGGTTGACCATCACCGGCCGCGAGGGGTTGCCGGTCGGCGCGCACCCGGAGAACATGCGCTACCTGCGCACCAAGCGGGACCGGATGGGTCACCTGCTGGACGAGTTGGACGAGCTGTCCGAGGCGCCGCTGGGGCGCCCGGTCGCCAACGACGAGATCGGAGCATGACGATGGCGGGTTTCGGTGAGCCGGGAGTCGACGCGGTGGACGCCGCGGGGCTGACCGTCGGGATCGTCGCCGCCCGCTGGCACGGCGACCTGACCGACCACATGCTGGAGCGGGCGGTGGCGGCCGCCGAGGCGTGCGGCGCCCGGTCCGTGGTCGCCCGGGTCGCCGGCTCGGTCGAGCTGCCGGTGGTCGCCCAGGCCCTCGCGCGTCGCTGCGACGTGGTGGTAGCCCTCGGCGTGGTGGTCCGCGGCTCCACCGCGCACTTCGACTACGTCTGCCGCTCGGTCACCGACGGGCTGACCCGGGTGGCGCTGGACGAGGGCAAGCCGGTGGCGCACGGGGTGCTGACCGTGGAGACCATCGAGCAGGCCCGGGACCGCGCCGGTCTGCCCGGCTCGGCGGAGGACAAGGGCTGGGCGGCGACCGTCGCCGCGCTCGACGCCGCGCTGGCCGTCCGGACCGTCGCCGCCGGCAACGCCCAGAGGGTCGGCTTCGGCGGCTGAGGCCGCCCCTGCCGTCGGCCGGCCCTTGCCTGCGGCCGGCTTAAGGGCCGCCGGCTTGAGGGGCGGTCGGCTTGAGGGGCCGCCGGCTTGAGGGGCGGTCGGCTTCAGACGCGGTCGGCTTCAGAGGCGGCCGGCCTCGATGATCCGGTGTAGGAACTGCCGGGTGCGAGGCTGGGTCGGCTCGCCCAGCACCTGTTCGGGTGGGCCACTCTCGACGACCCGCCCCTGGTCGAGGAAGCACACCTGGTCGGCAACCTCCCGGGCGAAGCTCATCTCGTGGGTGGCCAGCACCATCGTCATCCCGTCGGCCTTCAGGTCCCGGATCATCGCCAGCACCTCGCCGACGAGTTCCGGGTCCAGCGCGGAGGTCACCTCGTCGAGCAGCATCAGCCGCGGTGAGTTCGCCAGCGCCCGGACGATCGCCACCCGCTGTTGCTGCCCGCCGGAGAGCCGGTCCGGGTAGGCGTCCGCCCTGGCGCCGAGCCCCACCCGGTCGAGCAGCTCCCGGGCCTGGGCCTCCGCCTCCGCACGGGCCCGCCGGTGTACGCGACGCGGGGCGAGCGTGACGTTCTCCAACACGCTCAGGTGCGGAAAGAGGTTGTACGCCTGGAACACCATGCCGATCCGCCGACGGACCCGGTCCGGGTCCACCCGGGGATCGGAGATGTCCTCCCCGTCCAGCTCGATGGTGCCGTCGTCCAGCTCCTCCAGCAGGTTCACGCACCGCAGCAGTGTCGACTTGCCGGACCCGGAGGCACCGATCAGCGCGACCACCTGATGCTCGGAGACGGTCAGGTCGAGCTGGTCGAGCACCACCTGACCGGCGAACTCCTTGCGCAGACCCCGACAGCGCAGCAGCTCCATCGTCAGCCTCCCGACTGTCGGCGGGCCGCCCGCAGCGTCACCCAGTCGGTGACCGCGATCAGCGGGATCGCGAGCAGCACGAAGAGCACGCCCGCCACGACGTACGGCGTGTAGTTGAACGACTGGGCGGTGGCGATCTGCGCGGCGCGTACCGCGTCGATCGGCCCGGCGAGCGAGACCAGGCCGACGTCCTTCTGCAACGCCACCACGTCGTTGAGCAGGGGCGGCGCCACCCTGCGGACGGCCTGCGGCAGCACCACGTGCCGCATCGTCTGCCGGTAGGTCAGGCCCAGCGAGCGGGCCGCGGCGAGCTGACTGGGGTGCACCGACTCGATGCCGGCCCGGAACACCTCGGCGAGATATCCGCCGTAGGTGAGGACCAACGCGGCCCCACCGAGCACCAGCACCGGCGGCATACCCTGCAGTCGCAGGCCGGGCACGCCGAGCGTGAGCAGGTACAGCACGATGATCAGCGGAAGGCCGCGGAAGGTGTAGGTGTAGCCGGCGGCCAGCGCCCGGACCGGGAAGAAGACCGGGCCGCGCAACGTCCGCAGCACCGCGATCACCAACCCGAGCAGCAGCGCGCCGACCGCACAGCAGACCAGCAGCCGAACGTTGAGCCAGAGCCCGCTCAGCACCGCCGGCAACGCGTCCCGGGCGATCTCCGGGTCCAGGAACGACTGCCGCACCCGGTCCCACCCGGGCGCACCGGTCACCGCGACGACCAGCAGCGTGCCGAGCGCCGCCGTGGAACAGGCCGCGACCACCACGCTGTGGACGGTCTGCCGATGCCGGTACGCCGACCGACGCCGCTGCGCCTCCGAGGGGACGTGATCCAGGAGCGTCACCGCAGCTCGGCCGCCCCCGCCGCCTGCGCGAGCCACGTCTGCTCCAACTGCTTCAGCGTGCCGGCCGCGGTGAGCTGACCGACCGCGCCGGTCACGCACTTGGTCAACGGGGAGTTCTTGTCCAGCAGCAGGCCGAACGCCTCGGGCGTACCGACCTGCGGCACCTGACCGACGATCGTCGCGTCGGTGATCTCCGCCCCGGTGATGTAGAAGGCGGTCGGCAGGTCCACCACGAGCCCGTCCAGCTGCCCGTTCTGCAGGGCCTTCTTGGCGTCGTCGTTGCTGTTGTAGACCTGCGGCTTGGCCGACGGCTTGATCACCTCGGTGATCGCCTGGTAGCTGGTGGTGCCCACCTGCGCGCCGAGTCGCGCGTCGCGGAGATCGGCCAGCGACGTCCTGCCGGCGATCTTCGACGACTTCAACGCGATGACGGTCTGCCGCACCAGGTAGTACGGCGCGGAGAAGTCGACCGCCTGCTTGCGCTCGTCGGTGATGGAGAACTGGTTGATGTCGAAGTCGAAGTCCTTCGGCCCGGGCGCGATCGCGGTGTCGAACTTCACCCGGGTCCAGGCGACGTCGGCGCGGGCGTAGCCGAGCTTCTCCGCAACCGCGTACGCGACGGCGGACTCGAAGCCCTCGCCGCTCTCCGGCTTGTCCTTCGAGAACCACGGCTCGTACGCGGGCTGGTCGGTGGCGATGGTGAGCTTGCCCGGCGTACGGGTGGGCAGGCTGTCCTTGGCGCACGACAGCCCCGTGGTGACGGTGGGGGTTGGTAGCTCCTTCTGTGGCGCGCATCCGGCGGTGGCGGCGACGACGGCACCGGCGAGGGCGAGCGCGAGGAGACGTGAGCTGCTGGCCATGGCCGACAGCGTAGAGCTCCATGAGCATCGATCGAAGATTTTCCCACCACGCTGATAGGGAATTGCCGCCTCGATGTCCCGCTGACTGGGTGTCAGCCGACCCGGACGCGCGGTGCGAGTCGACCGGCTGGAAGAATCGTCTTTCGTGAAGACGTTCGAGGAGTTGTTCGCCGAGCTGCAGGCCAAGGCCGCCGCCGGCACCCCGGGCTCGGGCACCGTCGCCGCCCTGGACAAGGGGGTGCACTTCATCGGCAAGAAGGTCGTCGAGGAGGCGGCCGAGTCGTGGATGGCCGCCGAGCACGAGGGGCCGGAGCGCACCGCCGAGGAGATCTCCCAACTGCTCTACCAGGTCCAGGTGCTGATGATCGCCAGCGGTCTCGACCTCAAGGACGTCTACCGACATCTGTGAGTGCCCCCACCCGTTGATCGCCATCCGGATCGAAGGAGCACTCCGTCATGTTGCGTGTCGCCATTCCCAACAAGGGCACCCTGGCCGAGCCGGCCGCCCAGATGCTGCGTGAGGCGGGCTACCGCCAGCGCACCGACCCCAAGGACCTCGTCTGCCGCGACGAGGCAAACGACGTCGAATTCTTCTACCTGCGTCCCAAGGACATCGCCACCTACGTCGGCTCCGGTGACCTCGACCTCGGGATCACCGGCCGGGACCTGCTGATCGACTCGGCCGCGCCGGCGGAGGAGGTCGTCGACCTCGCCTTCGGTCGCGCCACCTTCCGCTTCGCCGCCCGCCCCGACGACATCGCCTCCGTGCAGGACCTGGGGGGCCACCGGATCGCCACCGCGTACCCGGGTCTGGTCGAGCGGCACCTCGGCGAGGTGGGCGTCAAGGCCGACGTGATCCGCCTCGACGGTGCGGTGGAGAACGCCGTACGCCTCGGTGTCGCCGACGTGATCGCGGACGTCGTGGAGACCGGCGCCACCCTGCGCCAGGCGGGCCTCGTCGTCTTCGGTGAGCCGCTGCTGCGCTCCTCGGCGGTGCTGGTCCGCCGTGCCGGCGCGCCCGCGCACGCGCAGGCCGAGCAGTTGCTGCGCCGCCTGCACGGTGTGCTGGTGGCCCGCCGTTACGTGATGCTCGCCTACGACGTGCCGGCCGGCCTGCTGGACCGCGCCAGCGGGCTCACCCCGGGCATCGAGTCACCCACCGTCTCGCCGCTGCACCGCGAGGGCTGGGTGGCGGTGCAGGCGATGGTGCTGCGCGACGACGTCCACCGGATCATGGACGAGCTGTACGAGTTGGGCGCCCGCGCCATCCTCGTCACCAACATCCACGCCTGTCGCCTCTGACCGGTTTCGGGTCCTCGCGCGCACTCGGCGCTTGATCAACTCGGGTTCGCTGGAACGGGGGTGTCCGAATGCCAGGGACACCCCCGTTTCCTTGATGTCGAGTGGATCACTGTGAGGGCTCGACGCGCGAACGTCCGCGGGCCGCATCCCGGACCCGCAAGATCGCGCTCGATCATTGAAGTAGTGGCCTCGCGCTCGACCGAGGCCACTGGATCCTGGATCGAGCGCGATCTTGACGTGGCCGGTGCGCCGTCGAGCTGCGCGAGAAGCTGGCAGCCATGCGTCGCCGGTGCGTGGCGGCTCGGCGGGTGGTGCGTTTGATGGGCGAGTGCGGGTGGCAGACTGGTGGGGTGAGTGAAACCGAACTGGTCCGCCTGAAGCCCCGCCGCATCCGCGTGGTCTGCTGGTCGGCGGCAGTTGCGCTGGTGGTCGTGTTCGGTCTGGTCGCCACCTCGCTGAGTGGGCCGACCGGCGACGGTTACGGCAGCTTCCAGCGCGGCGACCAGATCGCCATGATCGGCCTGGGCGTCTTCGGGGCGCTGGGGTTCCTCCTGTTCACCCGTCCGCGGGTGGAGGCGGACGCGCGTGGCATCCGGGTGCGCAACGTCATCAGCTCCTACGAGCTGCCCTGGGAGGTTGTCCGGGGAGTCCGCTTCGACCGGGGCGCGCCGTGGGCCAGCCTGGAGCTGCATGACGACGACCTCCTGCCGATGGTCGCCCTCCAGGCCGCCGACAAGGAGCTGGCCGTCGACGGGGTCCGCGCACTGCGGCGCCTGCACGAGGCGCACCAGGCCCACCTCGCCGAACGCGCCGTTGGCCGCTGACCCGCACCCAACTCCCGGGCCCCGCGTCGGGGTCTGCCGCGTGTCGGGTCTACCGCGCGTCGCGGTCACGCCGTGTGTAGGCGTCTGCCCTGCGTTGGGGTCCGCCGGGCATCAGGTGCTGCCCTGCGTCTGGGCCTGCCCCGCGTGGGCGTCTGCACCGCACTCGCGCCGCACCGCGTGCGCCCGCCGCACCCCCACCGGCAAGATCTGGGCAACTTCCCGGAAACTGCTGTCTCAGCGTCGCCGGAGGCAGCACTTTCCGGGAAAGTGCACGGATCTTGACCGGCACGATCGGCGCGCGACCGGCACGATCGGCACGACCGGCGCGCGACCGGCGCGACGGGGACCACGAGCGCGGCCGACGGGAACCACGAGCGCGGCCGGCGCGACCCGCCTGGGCCCGAGGTCATGCCCGGTTTGGGGGCGGCCGGGACGCCGGTGTACTGTTATCCAGTCGACCAGGCTGTCTCCGCGTGCGAGCAGACGGCCTTGAAAGCGGAGCGCCTGCTCCCACCCGAGTCGCCGCTACGGTGGCCGGGTCCGGTCACCGGTTCCGGGCATGTCCCGGCACCGGATGCGCGATCCTGTGATCGTGCTGACCGGTCGAGCGGGCCCTGGCATGCGCCGGGGCCTTCTGCTTTTCGGGTTGGTTCCCATCCGGGGGCCGCGGGGGTCGGCAACTGAGCAGAAGCGACTCGAGGAGGCCCCATCAGCGTCGAACCACGCGTGAACGAGCAGATCCGGGCACGTGAGGTCCGACTGGTCGGCCCAGAGGGTGAGCAGGTGGGCATCGTCCCGCTGGAGCGCGCTCTTCAGCTGGCCGCGGACGTCGATCTGGACCTGGTCGAGGTTGCGCCGATGGCGCGCCCGCCGGTGTGCAAGCTCATGGACTTCGGCAAGTTCAAGTACGAGAGCGCACTCAAGGCGCGCGAAGCGCGGCGTAACCAGCAGCAGACCGTCATCAAGGAAATGAAGCTTCGGCCGAAGATCGACCCGCACGACTACGAGACCAAGAAGGGTCACGTGGTGCGGTTCCTCAAGGCGGGCGACAAGGTCAAGGTGACGATCATGTTCCGCGGTCGCGAGCAGAGTCGTCCGGAGCTGGGTTACCGGCTTCTGCGTCGACTCGAATCCGAGATCACGGAACTGGGATACGTCGAGGCCGCTCCCAAGCAGGACGGCCGAAACATGATCATGGTTCTCGCTCCGCACCGGGCCGTGAAGGCCTCCGCGGTCGCCGCCACGGCGTCCCGCGGTGGACCTCGGGACCGGGTAGGGGACGAGTCCGCCGCTCCGGAAGCCGATGAGACCGCAGCGGTCGGCGAGACCGCAGCAGCCGGTGACACCGGCCTCGCCGCCGATACCAGCGGCGAGTAACAGGGGAGAGACGTTCCACATGCCGAAGATGAAGAGCCACACGGGTATGGGTAAGCGGGTCAAGGTGACCGGCAAGGGCAAGATCGTTGCCCAGCAGGCCGGCCTCCGTCACAACCTGGAGAAGAAGCCCTCCACCCAGACCCGCCGGCTGACCGGCACGGTCGTGCTGGCCAAGGCCGACGTCAAGCGCATCAAGAAGCTGCTCGGCCGCTGACGCGCGCCACCTTTACGTAATAAGGAGTTGAGATGGCACGCGTCAAGCGGGCTGTAAACGCCCAGAAGAAGCGTCGTACCCTGCTGGAGTCCGCGAGCGGTTACCGCGGTCAGCGCTCCCGGCTGTACCGCAAGGCCAAGGAGCAGGTGCTGCACTCGATGCAGTACGCCTACCGGGACCGTCGCGACCGCAAGGGCGACTTCCGGCAGCTGTGGATCCAGCGGATCAACGCGGGCGCCCGGGCCAACGGGATGACCTACAACCGCCTGATCCAGGGCCTGCGTCTGGCCGGCATCGAGGTCGACCGCAAGATCCTGGCCGACATGGCTGTCAACGACGCCGCCTCCTTCGCGGCGATCGTCGAGCTGGCCCGGGCCGCGGTCACGGCCGAGGGCACCGGCGGCGCGGCGGCTCAGGCCGCCTGATCCCCACGCACCAGAGCGAGGCGTCTCCCGTGTCGGCACCGCCGTCCGGGGGGCGCCTCAATCGTGCCGGAGGAGCGCACACCATGGCTTTCACCCCGCGTACCCCCAGGATTGTCGCCGCCCGTCGGTTGCAACGTCGTCGGGACCGCGACGCCACCGGCCAGTTCCTGGCCGAGGGCCCACAGGCGGTCCGCGAGGCCCTCGCGCGGCCGGAGGTGGTCACCGAGTTGTTCGGTACGCCCACCGCCCTCGACCGGCACCCGGATCTGGCCGCCACGGCGGCCCGCGCCGACGTGCCGGTCTCCGAGGTCACCGACGAGGCCCTCGCCGCGCTGACCGAGACCGTCGCCCCGCAGGGGCTGGTCGCCGTCTGCCGGCACCTCGACGTGTCGTTGGAGCAGGCCCTCGCGGGCGGGCCCCGGCTGGTGGCGGTGCTCGCCGAGATCCGCGACCCGGGTAACGCCGGCACGGTGCTGCGCACCGCCGACGCGGCCGGGGCGGGCGCGGTGGTCTTCGCCGGTGACGCCGTCGACCCGTACAACGGCAAGTGTGTCCGGGCCTCCGCCGGCAGTCTCTTCCACCTCGACGTGGTGCGCGCCGCCGACCCGGTCCAGGTGGTCGACGCGCTGCGGGCCGCCGGGCTATCGATCTTCGCCACCACGGGGTACGGCGACAGCGACCTAGACGACATGACCGACTACGGTCGGCTCGTCGGGCCCACCGCCTGGCTGTTCGGCTCGGAGGCGCACGGCCTGCCCGAGGAGTTGGCCGCCGCCGCCGACGCCCGGGTGCGGGTGCCGTTGTACGGGCGCGCGGAGAGCCTCAACCTGGCTGCCGCGGCGGCGGTGTGCCTGTACGCTTCAGCGAGAGCACAGCGCTGAGGGTGATCGTGCCCGGCGCGACTGACAGCAGAGGAGAGCGTCCGCCCATGAACGCGTCACGGCGTTCGTTTAGCCAGCCCGCCGGTGTCGGCGGGCGGCGGGCCTGACCTGCTCCCTGCACAACTCCTACCGGCGGGCTGCGGCACAGCCGCGCGTCCGTAGACTCGCTTAGCCGCCCCCGGTGAGGGCTGGCGCCGCCGTGAGGGAGTGCCCGTACGCCATGAGCTACCGCAACGATCCGTACGACCCGAAGCAGGTTGCCCTGCTCGACCCCGCCGCCCTGGACGAGGCTGTCGCGGACGCCACGAAGGCGTTCACGGCGGCCGCCGACCCGGACGCGCTGACCGCGCTGCGCTCGGTGCATCTCGGTGACCGGTCACCGGTCTCGCTGGCCCGCCGGGAGATCGGCGCGTTGCCGCCGGCCGCGAAGTCCGATGCCGGCAAGCGGGTCAACGAGGCCCGCCGGGCGATCGAGACCGCGTACGCCGACCGCGCCGAGGTGGTGGAGCGCGAGCAGGCCCAGCGGGTGCTGGTCGAGGAGCGGGTGGACGTCACCCTGCCCTTCAACCGGCGTCCCCGGGGCGCCCGACACCCGCTGAGCACCCTGATGGAGTCGATCAGCGACCTGTTCGTCGGGATGGGCTACGAGGTGGCCGAGGGGCCCGAGGTCGACCTGGAGTGGGTCAACTTCGACGCGTTGAACATCCCCGCCGACCACCCGGCGCGCGGGTTGATGGACACGTTCCACATCGCACCGGAGGGCTCCGGCCTCGTTCTACGAACGCACACCTCGACGGTGCAGACCCGCACCATGCTCAGCCGCAAGCCGCCGATCTACGTGATCGTGCCCGGCCGGGTCTACCGCACCGACGAGATCGACGCCACGCACAGCCCGGTGTTCCACCAGGCCGAGGGTCTGGTGGTGGACAAGGGCATCACGATGGCGCACCTGCGGGGCACGCTGGACCACTTCGCCCGGGCGATGTTCGGCCCGGAGGCGAAGACCCGGTGGCGGCCGCACTACTTCCCGTTCACCGAGCCGTCGGCGGAGTTCGACGTGTGGTTCCCGGAGCACCGCGACGGCCCGCAGTGGGTCGAGTGGGGCGGCTGCGGCATGGTCAACCCGCGGGTGCTGCGCGCCTGCGGCGTGGACCCGGAGGTCTACTCCGGATTCGCCTTCGGCATGGGCATCGACCGGACCCTGATGGTCCGGCACGGGGTCAGTGACATCCGCCATCTCTTCGAGGGCGACGTGCGGTTCAGCCGCGCGCTCGGGACCGGGGCGTAGGCGATGCGGGTACGAGACACGGGAACGGTGGTCTGACGTCATGCGAGTTTCTGTCAGTTGGCTGCGGGAGTACGTCGACCTCCCCGCCGACCTGCCCACCGGTGACCTGGAGCAGGCACTGGTCGACCTTGGCATCGAGGTCGAGTCCGTGGTGGACCTGGCCGCCACCGTCACCGGTCAGCTCGTCGTCGGTGAGGTCCGCGAGATCGAGGAGCTCACCGGCTTCAAGAAGCCGATCCGGTTCTGCCGGGTCGACGTGGGGGCCGCCAACGGCACCGGGGAGCCGCAGGAGATCGTCTGCGGGGCGCGCAACTTCGCCGTCGGTGACCGGGTGGTCGTGATCCTGCCCGGTGGTGTGCTGCCCGGTGGCTTCGCGATCGGCGCCCGCAAGACGTACGGGCACAACTCCGCGGGCATGATCTGCTCGGCGAAGGAGTTGGGCCTGGGCGACGACCACTCCGGCATCATCGTGCTGGGGCCGGACGTCACGGCCAAGCCGGGCGACGACGCGCGCCCGGTGGTCGGCCTCGACGACGTCGTGCTCGATCTGGAGATCACCCCCGACCGGGGGTACGCGCTGAGCCTGCGGGGTCTGGCCCGGGAGCTGTCGCACGCGTTCGACGTGCCGCTGCACGACCCGGCCCTGGTGCCCGCGCCGAGCGGCACCGAGACGCCGGCGTACCCGGTGGAGGTCCGCGACACGGTCGGCTGCGACCGGTTCACCGCCCGCCTGGTCCGGGGCGTCGACCCGAGCGCGCCCACCCCGTCGTGGATGGCCCAGCGGCTGGTCACCGCCGGCATCCGCAGCATCTCGCTGCCGGTGGACATCACCAACTACGTGATGCTGGAGCTGGGCCAGCCGATGCACGCCTTCGACGCCGACCGGGTCGTCGGGCCGTTGGTGGTCCGCCGCGCCGAGGCGGGGGAGAAGCTGACCACCCTGGACGGCGTCAACCGGGTGCTCACCGCCGACGACATGGTCATCTGCGACGACACGGGGCCGATCTCCCTCGCGGCGGTGATGGGCGGTGAGACCAGCGAGGTCGTCGCCGGCACCAGCACCGTGCTCTTCGAGGCGGCGCACTGGGACCCGGCGATGGTCGGGCGTACGGCCCGCCGGCACAAGCTGTTCAGCGAGGCCGCGAAGCGCTGGGAGCGGGGCGTCGACCCGGCCGTGGCGCTGGTCGCGTTGCAGCGTGCCGTGCGGCTGCTCACCGAGCACGGTGGTGGCACGCCGAGCGCGGAGATCCTGGACATCGACCACGTCCGGCCGCGTACCCCGATCACCCTGCCGGCGGACCTGCCCACCCGGCGGGTCGGCGTCGAGTACCCGCCGGCGCGGGTGGTCGCCCTGCTGGAGCGGGTCGGCTGCACGGTCGCGCAGGGCGCGGACCGGTTGTCCGAGGACCCGGGCGCGGTCGGTGTGGCCAGCGGGGCCGGGACGGCGCTGAGCGTCACCCCGCCGTCCTGGCGGCCCGACCTGACCGACCCGGCCGACCTGGTGGAAGAGGTGGTCCGCCTCGACGGGTACGACCGGGTGCCGTCGGTGCTCCCGACCGCGCCTCCCGGTCGCGGCCTGACGCTGCGGCAGCGTCGGCGCCGGGCGGTCGCCGGGTCCCTCGCCGAGCGGGGGTACGTGGAGGTGCTCGCGCACCCGTTCGTGTCGCCGGAGCTGGCCGACCAGCTCGGCCTGGCTGCCGACGACCCGCGTCGACCGGCGGTGCGCCTGGCCAACCCGTTGTCCGAGGAGGAGCCGCTGCTGCGCACCACGCTGCTCGGCCCGCTGCTCGGGATCCTCAAGCGCAACCTCGGTCGGGGTCACCGCGACCTCGCCCTCTACGAGATCGGTGCGGTCTTCCACCCGCGCGTCGGTGCCGGCAGCCCGCCGGAGATGGGTGTGGACCGGCGTCCCACCGACGCGGAGTTCGCCGCCGCCGACGCGGTGGTGCCGGCGCAGCCGGTGCACGTCGCGGTGGTGCTCGCCGGCGACCTCGACCCGGCCGGCTGGTGGGGTGCGGGTCGACCGGCCGGCTGGGCGGACGCGATCGAGGCGGCCCGTGACGTGCTCGACGCCGCCGGTGTCACCGGCGAGCGGGTCGAGGTGCGGGCGGCCGAGTACGCGCCGTGGCACCCGGGTCGCTGCGCCGAGCTACGGGTCGACGGCTCGGTCGTCGGACACGCCGGCGAGCTGCACCCGTTGGTGGTCGCGGCGCTGGAGCTGCCCCGCCGCACTTGCGCGATGGAGCTGGACCTCGACGCGCTGCCGCCGACCCCGGTGACGCCCGCGCCGACGGTGTCCGGCTTCCCGCCGGCGCTGATCGACGTGGCCCTGGTGGTGGACGACTCGGTGCCGGCGGAGCAGGTGCGCCGGGCGTTGGAGGCGGGCGCCGGTGAGCTGCTGGAGGACGTGCGGCTGTTCGACGTGTACTCCGGCGCGCAGCTCGGTGACGGTCGCCGGTCGTTGGCGTACAAGCTGACCTTCCGGGCACCGGACCGGACGCTGACGGTCGAGGAGGCGGTCGCGGCCCGCGACGCGGCGGTCGCCGTCGCGGCGGAGCGCCTCGGCGCGACCCTGCGCGGCGCCTGAGCGATGCCGGTGCTGGGATGGCTCGCGGTGGCCGCCGTACTCGCGGCGGCCACCGCCGGCCTGATCTGGGCGCGCCGGCACCTGCTGCTGGTCGCGGTGGTGGGGCGCAGCATGGAGCCGACGCTGCGCTCCGGTGACCGGGTGCTGGCCCGGCGCGTGCCGTTGGCCCGGGTCCGGCCCGGCGACGTGGTCGTGGTGGTGGCTCCGGCGGGGATGACCGCCGGGCGACCGGCCCGCCCCGACGTTCCGGGCGCCCCTGGCCTGCTGATCAAGCGGGCGTACGCGGTGCCCGGCGACCCGGTGCCGGTGGACCGGGTGCCGCTGCTGCGCCAGAGCGGCGAGCGGGTCGTGCCGGCCGGTCGGCTGGTGGTGCTCGGCGACAACCCGTCGCAGAGCTACGACTCCCGCGAGTGCGGCTACATCCCGGAGCCGGACGTGCTGGGCGTGGCGGTCCGACCGCGACCGCGCCCGAGCTGAGCACGGCCCGGTGACCCGCAGAACGGTGTGCCGCCCGGCCCCGGGGCCGGACGGCACACCGTCACCGCCTCAGCAGAGGGCGGACATCGTGCTCGCGCCCGCGCTGCAGTAGTAACCGCAGCTTCCGCAGGTCGTCTTGCAGCCCAGGCTCGTGCTGCACCGCTTGAAGTAGCACGTCCCACAGAGCGCGCAGTACGGGTCCGGCGGACAGCCGGCGGCTGCCGTCACCTTGGGTACGAACACGCCGAGCATCCGCTCGCCCAGGTTCTCCAGTCGACGGAACATTCGTTCACCTCCCCTCGATACGGATCGTTGCCGGGACGCTACGGCGGGTCGGTACACCGCCGGTACAGCCGAGTCGGAGGTCGGCGAGAGCCGATGTATCCGCGATGTATCCGCCACTTCTAGCGTGGGCCTCCCGGCAATGGGAGGTGCGTACGGATGCGAGCCCTGGAACTGACCGCACGGCTGCTGCTGGCCCTGGTGTTCCTCGCCGCGGTCGTCGGCAAGCTGCGGACCCGGGCGGGTTTCACGGAATTCGTCGGGTCGGTCGGCCAGTTCGGCGTGCCCGACCGCTGGACCGTGCCCGCCGCCCGGGTCGCGGTGACCGCCGAGGCCGCCGTCGTGGTGCTGCTTGCCGCCCCCCGGACCGTGCCGGTCGGGCTGGTGCTCGCCGTCGGGCTGCTGGGTGTGCTCACCGCCGCGATCGTCGGGGCGCTGCGTCGGGGCGCCCGGCCGGCCTGCCGCTGCTTCGGCGCCGCCGACGCGCCGGTCGGGCCCCGGCACGTCGGGCGCAACCTCGCTCTGGCCGTGGTGGCGCTGCTCGGCCTGCTCGGCTGGGCCACCGCCACCGGTCCGCCGCCGTCCGCGTCGGCCGTCCTGGTCGCCGTCGGTGCGGCGGTGCCCCTCGCCGCCGTGGTGGTCCGGCTCGACGACCTGGTCGCCCTCTTCGCCCCCACACCGTCGCGGCCGTCCCGTCCGGCCGGTCGGCACTGACCCCGGTTCGTATCCCCGCACCCCGAAGGAGCCCTCATGGCGCTGTTGACCGTCGCCGTCGTTGTCGTCGCCGCTCTCGGCCTGCTCAACCTGGTCCTGCTGCTCGGTGTGGTCCGCCGGCTGCGCGAGCACTCCGACCTGCTCAGCGACCAGCAGGGCCAGCCCCCGGCGGTGATGCTGGAGGTGGGGTCGATCCCCGGTGACTTCGTCTCGACCACCGTGGACGGTCGGTTGTTCTCCCGCGCCGACCTGCCGCCGATGACCCTGGTGGCGTTCCTGTCGCCCAGCTGTGAGCACTGCGAGGAGCAGTTGCCGGTGCTCATCGACCGGGCCCGGACCATGCCCGGCGGCGCGGAGCACGTCTGGGTGGTGGTGGTCGGGAAGGGCCCGGAGACCCAGCCGTACGCCGATCGGTTCGCCGGCCTGGCGACCGTCTTCGTGGAGCCGGGCACCGGCGCGCTCCCGCTGGCCTTCGGGGTCAAGGGGTTCCCGGCGTTCGGCCTGCTCGACGAGCGCGGCATCGTGGCGTCGACGGCGTTCGGCATCGCCCGGTTGGACCTGCCGGTGGCGCGGTGAGCGGCCCCCGGCTCGCACCGAGGCGGGCTGCCCGGCACGCCCGGTCGGCACTGGGGCTGACCTGGCGGGCCGCCCCGGGGGGCACCACGACGGACCTGCTGCTGGCGGTGCTGGCCGGGTTGACCCCGGTGCTCGTGGCGGCGCTCACCAAGCTCGTGCTGGACCGGCTCACCGGTGGGGGCTCGGTCGGCGTGCCGCTGACCGCGCTCGCCGCCGGTCTGGCCGTGGCCGCCGCGCTCGGCACGGTCCTGCCGCACCTGCGCACCTACGTGGCGGCGCAGCGGTCGCGGGCGGTGTCGCGGCTGGTGCGCCGCCGTCTCTACGACGCGGTGCAGCGGCTCGTCGGGCTGGTGCGGTTGGAGGACCCGGAGTTCCAGGACCGGTTGCAGGCCGCCCAACAGACCGGTCACCTCGGCCCCACCCAGCTGACCGGCAACGCGTTCGGCGCGGTGCAGAGCGCGCTGGCGATGACGGGGTTCCTCGGCGTCCTGTTGGTGCTCAACCCGCTGATCGGCGCGTTGGTGCTGTTGGCCGCGCTGCCCACCCTCTGGATGCAGTTGCGGCTCAACCGGGCCCGCGCGGCGATGGTGCTGCGGATGGAGCACTTCCAGCGGCGGGACCTGTTCTTCGCCCAGTTGCTGGTGGGTGTGCCGGCGGCCAAGGAGGTGCGCCTGTTCGGTCTGGGCCGGTTCTTCGGCGACCGGATGCTCGACGAGCTGCACGACCTGCACCGGGTGGAGCAGCGACTGGACCGCCGGGAGGTGCGCGCCCAGGCGGTGCTCGGCCTGCTCGGGGCGACGGTGGCGGGCATCGGGGTGGTCTACACCGTCTCGGTCGCCCGTGCGGGCGGGCTCAGCCCCGGCGACGTGGTGATCTTCCTGGCCGCGGTCCCGGGGGTGCAGGGCGCGCTGGGCAGCCTGGTCGTCCAGCTCGGCGCGATCCACCAGGCGTTGCTGCTCTTCGATCACTACGACCAGGTGGCGCACGTCGAGACGGACCTGCCGGTGCCGGCCTCGCCCCGGCCGGTGCCGCCGCTGACCGAGGGCATCGAGCTACGGGACGTGTGGTTCCGCTACTCGCCGCAGCATCCGTGGGTGCTGCGGGGGGTCGACCTGCACCTGCGCGCCGGTGCCACGACCGCTCTGGTGGGGCTCAACGGCGCGGGCAAGAGCACCCTGGTCAAGCTCCTCTGCCGGTTCTACGACCCGGAGCGCGGCAGCATCCGGTGGGACGGGGTCGACCTGCGCGAGTTCGATCCGGCGGAGCTGCGCGAGCGGCTGGGGGCGGTGTTCCAGGACTTCATGCCGTACGACCTCAGCGCGGCGGAGAACATCGCGTTGGGTGACCTGAGTGCCCGGGACGACCCGGAGCGGCTGCGTACCGCCGCCCGGTACGCGGGCATCGACGACGCGTTGACCGCGCTGCCCCGTGGCTACGACACGCTGCTGACCCGGATCTTCTTCGACGGCCCGGACCGGGACGACCCGCAGGCCGGGGTGGTGCTCTCCGGCGGTCAGTGGCAGCGGGTGGCGCTGGCCCGGGGGTTCCTGCGGGCCGAGCGGGACCTGCTGATCCTCGACGAGCCCAGCTCCGGCCTGGACGCCGAGGCCGAGCACGACCTGCACCGCCGGTTGGGTGAGCTGCGCCGGGGTCGTACGAGTCTGCTCATCTCGCACCGGCTCAACGCGGTGCGCGACGCGGACACGATCGTGGTGCTCGCCGACGGTCGGGTCGTCGAGCGGGGTGACCACCGGGAGCTGCTGGCCGCCGCGGGCCGGTACGCCCGGTTGTTCGGCCTGCAGGCCCGCGGCTACCGGGAGGACGCCCCGGCGCCGGTCTGACCGGCCAGGTCGCCGCTCGCCTCGGTGGCGGCGAGTTCGGCGGCGTAGAGCCGGACGAGTTCGCCGATGTGGAACCGGCCGGGTCCGGCCGGCTCGGCGAGCTGCGCGGCGACCAGGCGGTCCAGTGCCCGTGCCGCGTCCTCGGGCGGGGCCCCGCTCAGCATGGCGGCCAGTTCGGCGGTGACCGGCCCGGGGTGGGCTCGACCGAGCCGGAGGAAGACCGGCGCGGCCGACCCGAGCCGGTGGTAGCTGGCGCTGAGCCGGGGCCCGAGGCCGGTCTCGGCGAGCCGGTACCGCTCGTCGCGCAGCAACCGCGCCAACCGGGTCAGCGACCAGTGCGGCCCCTCGGTCAGCCGACCGGCGGCGGTGCGCAACGCGAGGGGCAGCCGCTCGCAGAGGTTGACCACCGCCGAGGCCGCCTCCGGCTCCGCGTCCACCGTCCGGGCTCCGGCGGTGGCGCGCAGCATCGCCAGCGCGTCGGCGGCGGGCAGCGGATCGAGCCGCAGGCCGGGGGCGTCGCCGGTGGTGACCGGGTTGCGGCTGGTGACCAGCAGCGCGCACCCGCCGCGGACCGGCAGCAGGCCGTCGACCTGGGCGGCGTCGGCGGCGTTGTCGAGCACCAGCAGCACGCGCCGGTCGAACAGCAGGGACCGGACCCGGGCGCGTGCCTCGGCGACGCTGGTCGGCTCCGGTTCGTCGGCGCCCGGGTGCAGGGCCCGGAGCACCCGGGTGGCGACCTGCAACGGCGGGGGCGGAGCGTCGGCGACCGACCCGCCGAGATCGAGGTGGAGCTGGCCGTCGGGGAAGGCGTCCAGCGCTGCCGCGGCGGCGCGCAGCGCCAGTGCCGACTTGCCGGTGCCGGCCATGCCGTAGACGGCCACGGTGACCGGTTGCCGCCGGGTGTCGACGAGCGCCTGGCGCAGCCGGGCCAGCTCTGCTTGCCGGCCGACGAACGACGCGGCGGGGCAGGGCAGCTCGTGCGGCACCCGCGGCGCGACGGTACGGTGCCGGGTCGGTGTGCCGCCGGGTCGTCGGGGCGGGACCGCCGGGCGGCGCTCGTGGCGGCGTACCGAGCGGTACAGCTCGGTCAGCTCGGGCCCGGGAGCCACACCCAGTTCGCCGTCGAGCGCCCGGCAGGCCGCCTGGTAGGTCTGCACCACGCCGGCATGGTCGCCGGCGCGGTGCAGGGCGGTCATCAGCAGCGCCCACGCCGGCTCGCGCAGTGGATGCTCCGCGAGGTGCTGGCGCAGCAGGGTCAGCACCTCCGGTGTGCCCCGGTCGCCCAGGTCCAGGCGGCAGGCCGCGTACGTCTCCCGGGCGCCGGCGCGCCGCTCGCGCAGCCGGTCGAAGGCGGCTGCGGTAGCCGGCCCGTACGCCGGGGGCGGATCGGTCGGTGACCAGAGCGCGAGCGCGCGGCTCAGCAGGGTGGCGGCCAGTTCGGGTTCTCCGCTGATGCGGGCGGCGTGGCCGTCGCTGGCGAGTCGTTCGAACTCGGTGGCGTCCAGCTCGCCCGGTTCGACGCGGAGCAGGTACCCACCGTGCTCGGCGGGCAGTCGGGGCAGTGCGTCGGGGGAGTCGAGCAGGTGGCGTAGCTGGCTGGCGTGGCTGCGCAGGTTGGCCACGGCCGAGGCCGGGGGTCGTCTGCCCCACAGCTCCTCGCGCAGCCGTTCGACCGGGACGGCCAGATCGGCCTGGAGCAGGAGGGTGACCAGAAGGGCGGTGGGCCGGCCGGCCGGCACTCGCAGGGTCTGTCCGTCGCGACGGACCCGGACCGGACCGAGGATCTCGAACGACAGCCCCACCGCGTCCTCCGTCAGGTGCCCCCACGCGGGCCGGACAGGCCGGCCCACCACCGTCGGAAAGTCATGCTAGTCGATCGAATGCCGACTCACGCGGTTTTGCTGAACGTTGACTCAGGCGACCCGTCCCGTGCCGTTGGGTTCATTGCCATGCATGGGTCTGCATTAACTTGCAGTCGTGAGTCGTCCTTGTTAATCTTCTCTGCATAGTCATGCGGAGGTGAGTATGGGAATCCGAGTCGCGGTCGCCGGTGCGAGCGGCTACGCCGGGGGTGAGTTGCTGCGCCTGGTCGCCGGGCACCCGGAGTTCGACCTGGTCGCCGCCACCGCGCACAGCCAGGCCGGGCACCGCGTCGACGTGGTGCACCCGCAGCTCACCGGGCTCGACCTGGTGCTCGGCCCGACCGACCCGACGGCCCTCGCCGACGCGGACCTGGTCTTCCTGGCCCTGCCGCACGGCGAGTCGGCGGCCCTCGCGGCCCAACTGCCGGCCGAGGTGCGCATCGTCGACCTGGGCGCGGACCACCGGCTCGCCGACCCGTACGCCTGGGCGCAGTACTACGGCGGCACGCACGCCGGGCAGTGGACCTACGGCCTGCCCGAGCTGCCCGGCCAGCGGGAGCTGATCGCCGGCTCCACCCGGGTGGCGAACACCGGCTGCTACGCCGCGGCGATCACCCTGGCGCTCGCGCCGCTGATCGCCGACGGTGCGGCCAGCCCCGCCGACGTGGTGGTCGTGGCCGCCTCCGGCACCTCCGGCGCGGGCCGGGCGGCGAAGCCGCACCTGCTGGCCAGCGAGGTGCTGGGCGACCTGTCGCCGTACCGGGTCGGCACCCACCAGCACGTGCCGGAGATCAAGCAGGCGTCCGGCGCGACCGGCCTGTCGTTCACCCCGGTCCTGGCGCCGATGCCGCGCGGCATCCTGGCCACGGTCACCGCGGTGCCGGCGCGCGGCGTCGACCCGCAGCAGGTGCTGGCGCAGGCGTACCCCGACGCGCCGTTCGTGCACGTGCTGCCGGAGGGCCGCTGGCCGCACACGGCCGCCACGCTGGGCTCCAACTCGTGTCATCTGCAAGCGACCGTGGATGTCGACTCGGGTCGGCTGATCGTGCTCAGCGCGCTGGACAACCTGGGCAAGGGTGCCGCCGGTCAGGCCGTGCAGAACGCCAATCTCATGCTCGGCCTGCCGGAGACGACGGGCCTGTCGATCTGGGGAGTCAGCCCATGAGTGTCACCACCCCTCGGGGGTTCCGCGCGGCCGGAGTGGCCGCGGGCCTCAAGGCCAGTGGTGGCGCGGACGTCGCGCTGGTGGTCAACGACGGCCCGGACGCCGGTGTCGCCGGTGTCTTCACCACCAACCGGGTCAAGGCCGCGCCGGTGCTCTGGAGCCAGCAGGTCGTGCAGGGCGGTGTGGTCCGCGCGGTGGTGCTCAACTCCGGTGGCGCCAACGCCTGCACCGGTCTGGCCGGCTTCCAGGACACCCACGCCACCGCCGAGCACACCGCCGCCGCGCTGACCTCGGTCAGCCCACGGTTGATCCTCGGCGCCGGTGAGGTGGCGGTCTGCTCCACCGGGTTGATCGGTGAGCGGCTGCCGATGCCGAAGCTGCTGCCCGGCGTCCGCTCGGCGATCCGGCAGTTGTCCCGTGACGGCGGCGTGGCCGCCGCCGAGGCGATCATGACGACGGACACCCGGTCGAAGACCACGGTGGCCCGGGGCAGCGGCTGGACGGTCGGTGGCATGGCCAAGGGCGCCGGGATGCTCGCGCCGGGAATGGCCACCATGCTCTGCGTGCTGACCACCGACGCGGTGGCCGGGCCGGCGACCCTGGACGAGGCCCTGCGCGCGGCGACCCGGGTCACCTTCGACCGGGTCGACTCCGACGGCTGCATGTCCACCAACGACACCGTGCTGCTGCTGGCCAGCGGCGCGAGCGGCATCGAGCCGACCCCGGCCGAGCTGGCCGCCGCCGTCACCGCGGCCTGTCACGACCTGGCCCAGCAGTTGGTGGCCGACGCCGAGGGGGCGACCAAGCAGGTCGCCATCGACGTGGTGGGCGCCGCCGACGAGGACGACGCGGTCGAGGTGGGCCGTTCGGTGGCCCGCAACAACCTGGTCAAGACCGCGCTGTTCGGCAACGACCCCAACTGGGGCCGGATCCTCGCCGCCGTCGGCACCACCGCCGCCGCGTTCGAGCCGGACGAGGTGGACGTGGCCGTGAACGGGGTGTGGGTGTGCCGGGGCGGTGCCGCCGCCGAGGACCGCTCGAAGGTCGACCTCACCGGGCGGGACGTGACGATCCGGATCGACCTGCACGCGGGCACGTCGGCCGCGACGATCTGGACCAACGACCTGTCCCACGCGTACGTGCACGAGAACTCGGCGTATTCGACATGAACGCGAGGAACGCAGCGCAGCGGAGTCCCGCAGTCGTGAAGGGAAAGCAGGCACGGTGAGCGCGAGGAACGCAGCGCAGCGGAGTCCCGCAGTCGCGAACGAAAGGCCGGCGCGGTGAGTCTCAGCAGCGACCTGACTCGCGCCCAGGTCAAGGCGGAGACGCTGATCGAGGCGCTGCCCTGGCTGGCGCGCTTCTCCGGCTCCACGGTCGTGGTCAAGTACGGCGGCAACGCGATGACCGATCCCGAGTTGCAGCGGGCGTTCGCCGCGGACATGGTGTTCCTGCGCTATGCGGGCCTCAAGCCCGTGGTGGTGCACGGCGGGGGCCCGCAGATCTCCGCCATGCTGGGCCGGCTCGGCATCGCCAGCGAGTTCCGGGGCGGCCTGCGGGTGACCACCGCCGAGGCGATGGACGTCGTCCGGATGGTGCTGGTCGGGCAGGTCGGCCGCGAGCTGGTCGGGCTGATCAACTCGCACGGCCCGTACGCGGTGGGCCTCTCCGGCGAGGACGCCCGGCTGTTCACCGCGGTGCGCCGTCCGGCGTACGTGGACGGGTTGCCGGTCGACGTCGGGCAGGTTGGTGACGTCGAGTCGGTCGACGTGTCCGCGGTGACCGATCTGATCGAGGCTGGTCGGATTCCGGTGATCTCGACGGTGGCGCCGGACGTGGACGGGGTGCTGCACAACCTCAACGCGGACACCGCCGCCGCCGCGTTGGCCATCGCGTTGCGGGCCCGCAAGCTGGTCGTGCTCACCGACGTGGCCGGCCTGTACGCCGACTGGCCGGACACCACCAGCCTGGTCTCCGAGATCGTCGCGGACGACCTGGCCAAGCTGCTGCCCACCCTGGAGTCGGGGATGGTGCCGAAGATGGAAGCCTGCCTGCGCGCGGTGCGTGGGGGAGTGCCGGCGGCGCACGTCGTCGACGGTCGGGTGGCGCACTCGACGTTGCTTGAGGTGTTCACCTCGGAAGGGTTCGGAACGATGGTGGTGCCGGGAGACGGGATGGTCGGGTCGTGAGCACGCTGGCGCAGCGGTGGAAGCAGTCCATGATGGACAACTACGGCACGCCGCCACTGGCGCTGGTGTCCGGTGCCGGTGCCGTGGTGGTCGACGACGCCGGCCGCGAATACCTCGACCTGGTCGGTGGCATCGCGGTGAACGCCCTCGGTCACGCCCACCCGGCCGTGGTGGCGGCGGTGTCGAAGCAGGTCGCGACCCTCGGGCACGTCTCCAACCTGTTCGTCGCGGAGCCGCCGGTGGCCCTGGCCGAGCTGCTGTTGGCGCTCGCCGGGCGGCAAGGCCGGGTCTTCTTCGCCAACTCCGGGGCGGAGGCGAACGAGGCGGCGTTCAAGCTGTCGCGGCGTACCGGCCGCACGCACGTGGTGGCCACCAGGGGCGGCTTCCACGGCCGCACCATGGGTGCGCTCGCGCTGACCGGTCAGCCGGCCAAGGCCGATCCGTTCCGGCCGCTGCCCGGTGAGGTGACGCACGTCGACTACGGCGACGTCGCCGCCCTGGAGGCGGCCGTCTCCGACGCCACCGCGATGCTGATCCTGGAGCCGATCCAGGGTGAGAACGGTGTGGTCGTCCCGCCGGCCGGTTACCTGGCCGCGGCCCGCCGGATCACCGCGCGGCACGGCGCGTTGCTGGTCCTCGACGAGGTGCAGACCGGTATCGGCCGCACCGGGCACTGGTTCGCGCATCAGGCCGAGGGTGTGGAGCCGGACGTGGTCACCCTGGCCAAGGGCCTGGGTGGGGGGTTGCCGATCGGCGCCACGCTGGCCTTCGGCCCGGCCGCCGACCTGCTTACCCCCGGCTCGCACGGCACCACCTTCGGCGGTAACCCGGTCAGCTGCGCGGCGGCGCTGGCCGTGGTGGCGACCATCGCCAACGAGGGCCTGCTCGACAACGTCAAGCGGGTCGGCGAGCGGCTGCGCCACGGCATCGAGTCGTTGGGGCATCCGCTGATCGCCGGCGTACGCGGCGAGGGGCTGCTGCTCGGCGTGACGCTCACCGCGCCGGTGGCGACGGTGCTCGCCGAGGCGCTGCGGGAGGCCGGTTTCCTGGTCAACCCGGTGCAGTCGACGGTGCTCCGGCTGGCTCCGCCACTGATCCTCACCGCCGCGCAGGCGGACACCTTCCTCGCCGCGCTGCCTGCCGCCCTGGACGCGACGGCCCCGGCGGCCGCCGGCACGACGCTCGAACCCTCCACTCTGACCACCACGACGGGGACGACTCGATGACCCGGCACTTCCTGCGCGACGACGACCTCTCACCCGCCGAGCAGTCCGCGGTCCTCGACCTGGCGGCGCGGATGAAGGCGGACCGGTTCGGCCACCGACCGTTGGTCGGCCCCCGCTCGGTGGCGGTGCTCTTCGACAAGCAGAGCCTGCGGACCAGGATCTCGTTCGACGCCGGCATCGCCGAGCTGGGTGGGCACCCGCTGGTCGTGGACACGCAGGTCACCCACTTCGGCCGGGGCGAGTCCCTCGCCGACGCGGGGCGGGTGCTGTCCCGCTACGTCGCGGCGATCGTGCTGCGTACCCACGGCGACGACCGGATCGCCGAGGTGGCGGCGGGCGCCAGCGTGCCGGTGGTCAACGCGCTCACCGACGGCTTCCACCCGTGCCAACTGCTGGCCGACCTGCTCACCGTCCGGGAGCGGTGCGGCGGCACGGCCGGTCGCACCCTGACCTACGTGGGGGACAGCGCGAACAACATGGCGCAGTCGTACCTGCTGGCCGGGGCGACGGCCGGCATGCACGTCCGGGTCGCCGGGCCGGCCGGCTTCGCGCCGGATCCGAGCGTGGTGGACGCGGCCGCTCGGATCGCCGCCGGGACCGGCGGGTCGGTGCGGGTGCTGACCGACCCGGCCCAGGCGGTACGCGACGCCGACGTGCTCGCCACCGACACGTGGACCTCGATGGGGCAGGAGGCCGACGGGCTGGACCGGATCACCCCGTTCCTGCCGTACCAGGTCAACAAGGAGCTGCTCGGTCAGGCCGCACCGGACGCGATCGTGCTGCACTGCCTGCCGGCGCACCGCGGTGAGGAGATCACCGACGAGGTGCTCGACGGCCCGCAGAGCGCGGTCTTCGACCAGGCGGAGAACCGCCTGCACGTGCAGAAGGCGCTGCTCATGTTCCTGTTGGACACCGCGACGGGGGAGTCCCGATGACCTCGCCGTTGACCCGCGCGGCCCGGCACGCCCGGATCGTGGAGCTGATCCGTGACAAGGCGATCCGGTCGCAGACCGAGCTGGCCGACCTGCTCGCCTCCGACGGTGTCGGCGTCACCCAGGCCACCCTCTCGCGCGACCTGGAGGAGCTGGGCGCGGTCAAGGTGCGTGGCGGCGACGGCCCGGCCGTCTACCTGATCCCCGAGGACGGCAAACGGCCGTTGCGCGACGCCGAGGCCGCGCCGGCCCGACTGATGCGGCTGCTGCACGAGCTGCTCAACGGCGTCGACTCCAGCGGCAACATCGCCGTGCTGCGTACCCCGCCGGGCGCAGCCCAGTACCTGGCCAGCGCGTTGGACCGAGCGGGCCTGCCCGAGATCGTCGGCACCATCGCCGGCGACGACACCATCCTCGTCGTGGCCCGCGAGGCCGTCGGTGGGGCCGCGCTCGGCGAGAAGCTCGCCGGCTGGGCCCGGCGGGAAGACAACGTGGAAGGAAACACGACATCATGACCGAGCGGGTGGTGCTCGCGTACTCCGGAGGGTTGGACACCTCCGTCGCCATTCCGTACCTGGCCGAGCAGACCGGCGCCGAGGTGATCGCGGTCGCGGTCGACGTCGGTCAGGGCGGCGAGGACCTCGACGCGATCCGGCAGCGTGCCCTGGACTGCGGCGCCGCCGAGTCGGAGGTCGTCGACGCGCGCGACGAGTTCGCCGCCGACTACTGCCTGCCGGCCATCCGGGCCAACGCCCTCTACATGGACCGCTACCCGTTGGTGTCGGCGCTGTCCCGGCCGTTGATCGTCAAGCACCTGGTGGCGGCGGCGCGTCAGCACGGCGGCACGATCGTGTCGCACGGCTGCACCGGCAAGGGCAACGACCAGGTCCGGTTCGAGGTGGGCCTGAACGCGCTCGCCCCCGACCTGAAGATCGTCGCGCCGGCCCGGGACTTCGCCTGGACGCGGGACAAGGCGATCGCCTTCGCCGAGGAGAAGGGGCTGCCGATCGACGTGTCGGCCAAGTCGCCCTACTCGATCGACCAGAACCTGTGGGGTCGGGCGGTGGAGACCGGTTTCCTGGAGGACATCTGGAACGCTCCCGTCGAGGACCTCTACTCGTACACTGCCGACCCGGCGCTGGACCGTGACGCCGACGAGGTCGTGATCACCTTCGACGGCGGTGTGCCGGTGGCGATCGACGGTGAGACGGTCACCCCGTACCAGGCGATCCTGGAGCTGAACCGGCGCGCCGGCGCCCACGGCGTGGGCCGGCTCGACATGGTCGAGGACCGCCTCGTGGGCATCAAGAGCCGCGAGGTGTACGAGGCGCCCGGCGCGGTCGCGCTGATCACCGCCCACCAGGAGCTGGAGGCGGTGACCGTGGAACGCGACCTGGCCCGGTTCAAGCGCGGCGTGGACCAGCGCTGGGGTGAGCTGGTCTACGACGGCCTGTGGTTCTCGCCGCTGAAGGACTCGCTGGACGCGTTCATCGACGACGCGCAGCGGCACGTGAGCGGTGAGGTGCGGATGACCCTGCACGGCGGCCGGGCCACCGTGACGGGCCGTCGCTCCGAGGCGAGCCTCTACGACTTCGGGATGGCCACCTACGACACCGGCGACACCTTCGACCAGTCCCTGGCCAAGGGTTTCGTGCAGTTGTGGGGTCTGCCGAGTCGGATGGCCGCCGCTCGGGACGCCCGGCTGGGCGGTGGCGGACAGTGAGCCCCACAATGGGCGGCGTGGACGACAAGAGCCTGACCGAGAACAGCGCCGCCACCAACCGGACGAGCCTGTGGGGTGGCCGGTTCGCGGGCGGCCCCGCCGAGGCGCTCGCCCGACTGTCGGTGAGCGTGCAGTTCGACTGGCGCCTGGCGCCGTACGACATCGCCGGTTCCCGGGCGCACGCCCGGGTCCTGGCCGGCGCCGGCCTGCTCGACCCGGAGGAGCTGGGCCGAATGCTGGCCGCGTTGGACGACCTGGAGGCCGCCTGCGCCTCCGGGGCGTTCCGGCCCACCATCGAGGACGAGGACGTGCACACCGCGCTGGAGCGCGGCCTGCTGGAGCGCCTCGGCAGCCTCGGCGGCAAGTTGCGCGCCGGCCGGTCCCGTAACGACCAGGTCGCCACGGATCTGCGTCTCTACCTGCGGGACCACGCCCGGGGTGTGGCCAGCCGCCTCGTCGAGCTGGCCGAGGCGTTGGTCGAGCAGGCCGAGCGGCACATCGACACCGCGGCGCCCGGCATGACCCACCTCCAGCACGCCCAGCCGGTCACCTTCGGGCACTGGCTGCTGGCCCACGTGCAGCCGCTGCTGCGGGACCTGGAGCGTCTGCGTGACTGGGACCACCGGGCGGCGGTCAGTCCGCTCGGCGCGGGCGCGCTGGCGGGCTCCGGCCTGCCACTGGACCCGGTGGCCGTGGCGAAGGAGCTGGGTTTCCGGACGTCCTTCGCCAACTCGATGGACGCGGTCGCCGACCGGGACTTCGTCGCCGAGTTCCTCTTCACCACCGCCCTGATCGGGGTGCACCTGTCCCGGCTCGGCGAGGAGGTGGTGCTCTGGACGTCGCACGAGTTCGGCTGGGTCGAGCTGGACGACTCGTTCGCCACCGGCTCGTCGATCATGCCGCAGAAGAAGAACGCGGACATCGCGGAGCTGGCGCGCGGCAAGTCCGGGCGTCTGGTCGGCGGCCTGGTGACCGTGCTCACCATGCTCAAGGGCCTGCCGATGACCTACGACCGGGACATGCAGGAGGACAAGGAGCCGGCCTTCGACGCGGTCGACACCCTGGAGCTGCTGTTGCCGGCCCTGGCCGGAATGATCTCCACGATGACGGTCCGGGTGGACCGCCTCGTCGCCGCCGCCCCGGTCGGCTTCTCCCTGGCCACCGAGGTCGCCGACTGGCTGGTCCGGCGCAACGTGCCGTTCCGGGACGCGCACGAGATCACCGGCCGGCTGGTGGCGCTCTGCGCGGCTCGGGAGTGCGAGCTGAACGACGTCTCCGACGAGGACCTGGCCGCGATCAGCGGGCACCTCGACCCGTCGGTGCGTGATGTGCTCTCGGTTCGCTCGGCCCTCGCCGCCCGCACCACTCCCGGTTCCACCGGGCCCGGCCCGGTCGCCGACCAGCTCGCCGCCGCGGCGGACCGGTTGGCCGGCTGGCGGGAGTGGGCCACCGAACGGGTCGTACCGCGCTGACCGCGTCGCGGCGTCGGCGGGTTCCGTCGGCGCCGCGGCCGGTTCAGGCCGTCGGGCGCTCCCGCCTGGGGAGCTTGGCGACCACCATGTCGTACGACGCGTCGACCGCCTCGGTCAGCTCCTCGGCGTCGATCCCGCCGTTGAGACGCAGGGTGTTCCACCCGGACCGACCGATGTAGGCCATCACCCGGGCGTCGTCGGGATGCCGGTGCAGCCACTCGTCGGCCACCTCGCGGGTCGGCCCGCACTTGATGCCGACCGTCGGCTCGCCGCCACCGTTGCCGAGGAACGCGAAGATCCGGCCACCCACCTTCACCACCTCGTCGCCCTCCCACGGCTGGTCCAGCCACGCCCCCGGCTTGGCCAGGCAGTACGCCAGCATGTCCGCGCGCTCCATGGGTGCCTCCTCGTCGTGCGCACAGTGTGCCCGCCGAATCGCTTGCGGGCACGCGGTGTGCCGGTTCGCGCGGTCAGCCAATCTGCTCGGCCGAGCGGGCGGCGACCCGCTCGTAGCGCTGCCGGGCCGCCTGTGCGCTGCCCAGCCCCAGCCCGTACGCGATCGCCTGCCAGGTCAACCCGCGGTCGCGGGCCAGCGTCATCAGCCCGGCCTCCAGCGCGTCCAACTCGGCGCGGACGTGCGGCAGCAGGGTCAGCGCGGCGGTCAGGTCGGCGGCGTCGACCGGCTCCTCGGTCGGCTCCCGCTCGGCCCCGCCGGCGGCCAGCGCGGTGACCAGGGCGACCGCCTCCCACGGGTCCAGCACGTACGGGTGGGCCCAGCGGGAGCGCTGGGTGTCGGTGCCGGCATGCCGGTCGCTGATCCGCTGGAGTGCCTCGTGGGTGCGGTGGGCGCGGGCGTGGGCCGGGTGCGGCGCGGTGAACGGGTCGTCCGTCGTCATGTCCCGAGCACACACCCTCAACACGACATTGTCAACACTTTGTTGAAATGGCGGCCGGTCGTACGTGGTTGTCGCCGCTGGGCTGGGTACCGTCGAACCATGGACCTGTTGCCCGGTGACCACGCCGCCGACGCTGACCTGGCGGCACTGGCCGACCTGCTGGCCGGCCCGCTGCTGCCGGCCGCGCGCGGGCTGCTGGGCTGCGAGCTGCACGCGGGCGGCGTCACCGTCCGGATCACCGAGGTCGAGGCGTACGCCGGCATGGCCGGAGACCAGGCCTCGCACGCCCACCGGGGGCGCACACCGCGCAACGCGGTGATGTTCGGCCCGGCCGGGCACGCGTACGTCTACTTCACCTACGGGATGCACTGGTGCATGAACGTGGTGACCGGAGTCGAGGGGGAGGCCTCCGCCGTGCTGCTGCGCGCCGGGGAGGTGGTCGACGGCCTGGCCGCGGCCCGGGACCGTCGGCCGGCCGTACGCCGGGACGTGGACCTCGCCCGGGGGCCGGCCCGGCTGTGCGCCACGCTCGGCATCGACCGCTCCGCGTACGGCGGCTACCTGCTGGGTGACGGGCCGGTCCGGCTGCGCCCGCCGACGCGGACGGTGCCGTCGGAGACGGTGGTCGCCGGTCCCCGGGTCGGTGTGACGGGCGCGCATGACCTGCCGTGGCGGTTCTGGCTGGACGGCGACCCGACGGTCAGCGCGTACCGGCGGCACGTGCCCCGCACCCGACGCTGATCCCCGGGCGTGTGTCCCACGGACGTGTCGGGGGGTGTGGCCATAATCACCGCACCTGCTCACGGACGGTTCGGAGGACATCATGGCGACGCTGCTCGCGATCGGCACGGCCAAGGGGTTGTTTCTCGCCACCAGTGGTGATGACCGGCGCAGTTGGGAGATCACCGGCCCGCACTTCCCGATGACCGGTGTCTACGCGGTCGCGGTCGACACCCGTCGCCCCACCCCGCGGCTGCTGGCCGGGGTGACCAGCTCGCACTTCGGTCCCAGCGTCGCCACCAGCGACGACCTCGGCGCCTCCTGGGACGAGCCCGACCACGCGCCGGTCGCGTTTCCGGACGACACCGGCGTCTCCCTCGGGCGGGTCTGGCAGCTGATGCCGGCCGGTCCCGACCAGCCGGACGTGGTCTGGGCCGGCACCGAGCCGTCCGCGCTGTTCCGGTCCACCGACGGCGGCCGCAGCTTCGAGCTGGTCCGCTCCCTGTGGGACCACCCGCACCGCCCCCAGTGGGAGGGTGGCTTCGGCGGCCAGGCCGTGCACACCGTGCTGCCCCACCCGCGTGACCCGGCCCGGCTGCTGGTCGCCATGTCCACCGGCGGGGTCTACCGCTCGGAGGACGCCGGGGCGAGTTGGGCGCCGGGCAACACCGGCATCCGCGCCTACTTCATGCCCGACGAGTGGCCGGAGTTCGGCCAGTGCGTGCACAAGGTCGCCCGGGACGCCGGCAATCCTGAGCGGCTCTATGCGCAGAACCACCACGGTGTCTACCGCTCCGACGACGACGGCCGCACCTGGTCCTCGATCGCCGACGGGCTGCCCAGCGACTTCGGCTTCCCGATGGTGGCCCACCCGGGGCGGAGCGGCATGGTGTGGACCTTCCCGTTGGTGGCCGACGGCGAACGGTTCCCCACCGACCACCGCTGCCGGGTGTTCCGTTCCGCCGACGCGGGCGGCAAGTGGGAGCCGCTGTCGGTGGGGCTGCCCGAGGGGCCGTTCTACCCGGCGGTGCTGCGCGACGCGATGTGTGCCGACGAGGCCACCCCGGGTGGGGTCTACTTCGGCACCCGTTCCGGCGAGGTCTACGCCAGCCGCGACGAGGGTGACTCCTGGTCCCTGGTGGCCGCGCATCTGCCCGACGTGCTCTGCGTTCGCGCCGCGGCGGTCTGAGGTGGTCACCGTGCTGCTGCCCGGCCCGCTGCGCGGCGAGGCCGGCGGTGCCAGCCGGCTGAGCGTCACCGCCGCCGGGACGCTGCGGGCGGTCCTGGACGAGGTGGCCGCCCAGCATCCGCGGCTGTCCCGGCGCATCCGTGACGAGCGCGGCGAGCTGCGCCGATACGTCAACGTCTTCGTCGACGGTGAGGACTGCCGGCACTCCGGAGGTCTGGCCACCCCGGTCGGCGACGACGCCGAGGTGCAGGTGTTGCCGTCGGTGGCGGGCGGCTGACGCCGCGGGCAGGCGGCTGGGTGGACGCCGCGGGCGGGCGGTTGAGCCGGCGGTGCCGCCCCGTCGGGTGGCCGCTGTCCGCTTTTGGGCGTGACCTGTGCCACCTCGGGACGTGCCGCCTCCGGAATAGTTGCGTCGTCAAATAAGTTGACTGCTGCGTCCGGGCACGACGAATGACCCGGTTCTACACGCAGGGAGCTGGTCATGCAGTTCGGAGTCTTCACCGTCGGTGACGTCACGGTCGACCCGACCACCGGTCGGGAGCCGACCGAGCATGAGCGGATCAAGGCGATGGTCGCCATCGCGCTCAAGGCCGAAGAGGTCGGTCTGGACGTCTTCGCCACCGGCGAGCACCACAACCCGCCGTTCGTGCCCTCGTCACCGACCACCATGCTCGGCTACGTGGCGGCGCGCACCGAGCGGCTGCTGCTGTCCACCGCCACCACGCTGATCACCACCAACGACCCGGTGAAGATCGCCGAGGACTACGCGATGCTCCAGCACCTGTCCGGCGGCCGGGTGGACCTGATGATGGGTCGCGGCAACACCGGCCCGGTCTACCCGTGGTTCGGCAAGGACATCCGCGCCGGCATCCCCCTGGCCATCGAGAACTACGACCTGCTGCACCGGTTGTGGCGCGAGGACGTGGTCGACTGGAAGGGCAAGTACCGCACCCCGTTGCAGTCGTTCACCTCGACGCCGCGTCCGCTCGACGGCGTGCCCCCGTTCGTCTGGCACGGCTCGATCCGCAGCCCGGAGATCGCCGAGCAGGCCGCGTACTACGGTGACGGCTTCTTCGCCAACCACATCTTCTGGCCCAAGGAGCACACCCAGCGGATGATCGCGCTCTACCGCCAGCGGTACGCGCACTACGGCCACGGCTCCGCCGACCAGGCCATCGTCGGTCTCGGTGGGCAGGTGTTCATGCGGCGCAACTCGCAGGACGCGGTCCGGGAGTTCCGGCCGTACTTCGACAACGCCCCGGTCTACGGGCACGGGCCGTCGCTGGAGGAGTTCACCCGGGAGACCCCGCTGACCGTGGGCAGCCCGCAGCAGGTCATCGACCGCACGCTCGGCTTCCGGGAGTACGTCGGCGACTACCAGCGGCAGCTCTTCCTGATGGACCACGCCGGGCTGCCCCTGAAGACCGTTTTGGAGCAGCTCGACCTGCTCGGCGAGGAGGTGGTGCCGGTGCTGCGCAAGGAGTTCGCCGCGCTGCGGCCGGCGCACGTGCCGGAGGCGCCCACCCACGCCTCGCTGGTCGCCGCCGCCGGTGGCGGCACGGACAGCACCGTGCACGCCGTGGACGACGTGACGGGCAAGGCGCCGGAGGGGGCGACCCGATGACCCGCCGCACCCTGGCCGTGGTCTCGGCGGGGCTGAGTCAGCCCTCGTCGACCCGGCTGCTCGCCGACCAGCTCGCCGCGGCCGCCCGCGACGAGCTGGTCCGGCGCGGCTCCGAGGTGGAGCTGCGTGTGGTCGACCTGCGGGAGTACGCCCACGACGTGGTGAACAACATGCTCACCGGGTTCCCGCCGGCGGCGCTGCGCGAGGTGGTCGACGCGGTGACCGGGGCGGACGGGCTCATCGCCGTCACCCCGATCTTCAGCGCCTCCTACAACGGGCTGTTCAAGTCCTTCTTCGACGTGTTGGATGCGGGTTCGCTGGTCGACCGGCCGGTGCTGATCGGGGCGACCGGCGGCACCGCCCGGCACTCGCTGGCACTGGAGCACGCCGTCCGCCCGATGTTCGCCTACCTGCGGGCGGTGGTGGTCCCGACCGCGGTCTTCGCCGCACCGGAGGACTGGTCGGACGGCACCGCCGACGGCGCGTTGCGCGGCCGGATCCGGCGTGCCGCCGGGGAGTTGGCCGACCAGGTCGAGCGTCGGCCGCCGGCCAGCGGCCCCGCCGACCCGTTCGCCCTCACCACCGACTTCCTGCAGATGCTCGGTCGGTCCGACGACACACCGGTCAGCTGACCGGATAGGGGTGGGCGACCAGCACCGGGCAGTGCGCGTGCTGGATCGCCGCCTGACTGACCGAGCCGAGCAGCAGCCCGGTGAATCCGGCCCGGCCCCGGGTGCCCACGACCAGCAGCGACGCCGTGCCGCTGGCCTCGATGAGCCCCTGGGCCGGGCCGGCCGCGCGGACCGGGTGTTCCCGCACCACCAGCTCGGGGTGCTGGGCGCGAACGGCGGCGGAGGCCTCGGCCAGCAGCCGTACCGTGTCGGCCTGGTGTGCGGCCTGCGACTCCTCGATCTCCTCCGGCACCGTCCGTCCCTCGTCGGCCGGGCCGACGTGCACCAGCACCAGCGGCACGTCCCGCAGGGCGGCCTCGTCGGCGGCGTGGCCCGCGGCGAGCCGGGACGCCTCGGACCCGTCGACGCCGACGAGCACCGGAGCGTCCACCGGGATCGGCTGTTCGTCCGGGCGGACGACCAGCACCGGGCAGTGCGCGTGCGCGGCCACCTGCCCGCCGACCGAGCCGAGCAGCAGCCCGGCGAACCCGCCCAGCCCCCGACTGCCCACCACGACCAACTCGGCCTGGCGGGACTCCTCGATCATGGTGATGCCGGGGCCGCCGGCGACCTGGCGCACCTCGACGGTCAGGCCGGGCCACCGGTCGGCCAGCTCGGCCGCCGTGCGTTCCAACATCTTCTGCGCCTCCTCGGAGGGCACCGGCACCCCGAAGTCGTACGGGTTGAGCGGCACGCCGTAGCCGAGCGGATGCAGGTAGCCGTGCACCAGGCGTAGCGGCCGGGACCGGAGCAGGGCTGCGCGGGCCGCGTGCTCCGCGGCGACGAGGCTGGACGGTGATCCGTCGACGCCCACCACGACGGGTCGGTTCATCGGCACTCCCTGGGTCGGTCCGCTGCCCCGTCCATCTTGCTGCCTCGGTGGCGGCGCGCTCGGCACGGATCGCCCACCGGCTGACGACAGATCTTGCTCGTAAGTACGTTAGTACGTACTATCGACACATGGGCACAGTGGAAGAGCGGCTGGCCGCACTGGAAGAGCAGGTCACCGCCCTCAACGAGCGGCTGACGCCGACGGCACCGGCCCCAACCGATTCCGAGGGCGTCTTCTGGGCCCTCGACGGCCTCAAGCAGCGACTGCCCTCCGACGGCACCGGCGCGGTCCTCTACACCGGCACCGTCCGCGTCGCCGGGCAGCACTACGACTGGCAGTACGGCCGCACCGTCGACGACGTGCTCGCCGCCGACTGGACGGAGCTGGCCACCACGCTCTCCGCGTTGGCCCACCCGGTGCGGCTGCGGCTGCTGCGCGAGATCCTCGACGGCCGGCAGAGCACCAGCGAACTGGCCGAGATCGAGGAGTTGGGCACCACCGGCCAACTCCACCACCACCTGCGCCAGATCACCGCCGCCGGCTGGCTGCGCAGCGCCGGCCGGGGCCGGTGGTCCGTCCCCGCCGAACGCGTGGTGCCGCTGCTGACCATCCTCACCGCCGCCGGCCGCTGACCCCGTGCCGCAGCACCGACCACACGAGCGACGACCAGCAGGAGGAGCACCATGCGCCGGACGACCGTGATCACCGTCGTCGTCGCGCTGATCGCCGGCCTCGCCGGAATCGCGCTCATGCCCCGGGTGGCCCGCCTCGGCGCGCAGGCCACCGGCGATGCCGACCTGGTCAGCGCCGCACGAGCGGCCGTACGCGATCCGTCGGGGCACCGTGGGCTCGCCGTCGCCCTGGTCGAGAACGGCCGGATCCGCACCGCCGGCCTGGGGGACCGGGACCGGAGCGGCAAGCCCGTCGAGCCCGGCACCTCGTTCGAGATCGGCTCGGTCACCAAGGTGCTCACCGGCATGCTCCTCGCCGACCAGGTCGCCGCCGGCGTCGTCCGCCCCGACGACCCTCTCGGCACCACCTGGCCCACGGTCACCGGCTCGGCCCGCGACGTGACGCTCGCCGAGTTGGCCAGCCACCGCGCCGGCCTGCCCCGGCTCGCCCCTGACGGCATCCTGGGCTGGGCTCGCATCCTCTGGTCCAACGTGTCCGGCGGCAACGCGTACGCCGGGCAGGACGTCGACGCCATCCGGAGCGCCGCCGACCGGGTCACGCCCGACGACGACGAGCGCGGCGAGGTCCACTACTCCAACCTCGGGCCGTCCGTGCTCGGCCACGCGCTCGCCGCGAAGGCCGGCGTCGCGTACGCCGATCTGCTGCGGGCGCGGCTGCTCCAGCCGCTCGGCATGAACGCCACCGTGATCGCCACCGACGCCGACGACCTGCCGGCCGGCCGCGCCCACGGCGGCCGGGCCGCCGGCCGGGCGCTCGACCCCTGGTCGGGAGTGGGGTACGCCCCGGCCGGCGTCGGCCCCTGGTCCACCGCCGAGGACCTGGGCCGGCTGGCCGCCGCGACCCTCGCCCGCACCGCGCCCGGCGCCGACGCCACCACGGCCCGCTTCCGCGAGGACGGCGACACCCGCATCGGGTACGGCTGGTTCACCACCCGCCACGGTGACCGCGAGGTGGTCTGGCACAACGGCGCGACCGGCGGGTTCCGGTCCTACGTCGGCCTCGAACGGGCCACCGGCCGGGCGGTGGTGGTGCTCGGCAACACCGACAGGGGCGTCGAGCCGATCGGGCTGCGACTGCTCGGCGTCCCGGAGGAGGCCGGGGCGGCGGCACCAGCGGCGCCGGTCTGGATCGGCGCCGGTCTCGCGGTGGCCTTCACCTTCCTCGGCGGCCTGTCCCTGCTCGGCACCGCCCGCCGCCGCGAACTGGACCGGGTGACCCTGGTGGCGGCGGTGGTGTGGGCGTTCGCCTATCTCGGGTTGGCGCACCGGATGGGTGACTGGTCGATGGTGCCGGTCTGGCTCTGGCCGCTGGGGGCCGGCCTGTCCGCGGCGGGGGCGACCCTGGCCGTGACCCGGTGGTCCGCCCTGCCGGTGGTCGATGCGCAGGTGCCGTGGCGTCGCCTGCTGTCGGTGGCCAGCTCCCTGTTCGCCGCGGTGCTGGCGGTCGCCGCCGTGAGCAACTGAGCGAGCCGCGCCGGTCCGCCGTTGCGTACCCTCGGCCGATGACTTCTGATCTGCGGCTGCGCCCGGTTCTGGAAGACGACCTCGTCGAGTTCTTCCTGCACCAGCAGGACCCGGAGGCCAACCGGATGGCCGCCTTCGTCGCCAAGGACCCGTCCGACCGTCGGGAGTTCGCCCGGCACTGGGCCCGGGTGCTCACCAACCCGGCGAACCGGGTCCGCACCGTCGAGGTCGACGGCGAGGTGGTCGGCTACGTGAGCGCCTTCCCGGTCGACGACCAGACCGAGGTCAGCTACTGGATCGACCCGCAACGCTGGGGCCGGGGCCACGCCACGGCGGCCCTGGCCGCCCTGCTGTGCGAGGTGCCCCGACCGGTGCACGCCCGCGCCGCCAAGGACAACGCCGCGTCCCTCGCGGTGCTGCGCAAGTGCGGGTTCGTGGTGGTCGGCGAGGACTCGGGGTACGCCAACGGCCGCGGCGAAGACGTCGAGGAGTGGCTCCTGGAGCTGCCCGCCGACGGCCCTGACCTGGGCGGGCACTAGTCTCGCGGCGTGAACTGGTTGGATCTCGTCGGCTGGGCCGGCTCCGCGGTGCTGGTCTGGTCGTTGTTGCAGTCGCGCGTCCTGCGGCTGCGCGCGCTCAACCTCGTCGGCAGCGTCGTGCTGATCGGCTACAACGCCGCGATCGAGGTCTGGCCCATGGTCGGGCTCAACGTCGTGCTCGCGGCGATCAACATCTGGTACCTGCGCGGGATGCTCGCCACCCGTCACGACGAGCAGACCTACCAGGTGGTGGAGGTCGGCGTCGGCGACCAGTTCCTCGCCCACACGCTGCGGGTGCACGCCGCCGACATCGCCCGGTTCAACCCCGACTTCCGGTGGGACCCGGACACCTCGGGACGATCCGCCTTCCTGGTGGTCACCGCCGACGAGGTGGTCGGCGTCGTGCTGTCACACGCCGAGGCCCGCGACGTCGCCCAGATCGACCTGGACTACGTGACCCCGAAGTTCCGCGACTTCACCCCGGGCGAGTTCGTCTACCGACGCAGCCACCTGTTCACCGAACGGGGCTTCCGCCGGGTGGTCAGCCCACCCCGGATGGTCGCGCCGTACTACCACCGGCTCGGCTTCCGCCCCGAGGGCGACTCGTACGTCCTCGATCTGCCGACGACCCCGGTCGCCGATCCCGCGTAGCGACCTCGGTCGCCGATCCCGCGTAGCGTCACCGGCGACCGATCCGGCGTAGCCTCGCCGGGGCAGGATTCGGCGGGCACCGGACGGGGCAATCACACGCCTACGCCGGGCGGGCTCGCCGACCGGCGGGCGCCGCGCGTACTGGCCGGTGCCACCACCACGAGGGAGCGAACCGGGCGTGCAGAGCTACGGGAGCCAACTGGCCCTGGTCGGAGTCCTGGTCGTGATCAATGCGCTCTTCGCGGGCAGCGAGATGGCGTTGGTGTCACTGCGGGACAGCCAGATCCAGCGGTTGGAGCGCACCAGTCGTGCGGGGCGGGTGCTGGCCCGCCTCGCCAAGGACCCGAACCGCTTCCTGGCCACCATCCAGATCGGCATCACCCTCGCCGGCTTCCTCGCCTCCGCCGCCGCGGCGGTCTCGCTGGCCAAGCCTCTCGTGCCGCTGCTCGGCATGTTCGGCGGCGCCGCCGAGACGGTGGCGATCGTGGTGGTCACCCTCGCGCTGACGTTCGTCACCCTGGTCTTCGGCGAGCTGGCGCCCAAGCGGATCGCCATGCAGTCCGCCGAGCGGTGGGCGCTGCTGGTGGCCCGCCCACTCGACCTGCTGGCCACGTTCACCCGCCCGGCCGTCTGGGCGCTCGGCGCCACCAGCGACGTGGTGGTCCGCCTGGTCGGGCTGAACCCCAAGCACCAGCCGGAGGAGATCGGCCCGGACGAGCTGCGGGACATCGTCGCCGGCAACCACGGCTTCACCAAGGAACAACGCACCATCATCGCCGGCGCGGTGGAGATCGCCGACCGACGGTTGCGGGCTGTCCTCGTACCCCGGTTGCAGGTCTTCACGCTCGACAGCGGGACCACCGCGGAGGCCGCGCGGCTCGTGCTGGCCGCCACCGGGCACTCCCGCGCGCCGGTCGTGCGACACGGCGGCCTGGACGACACGGCCGGCGTGATCCACCTGCGCGACCTGGTGGGGGTGCCCGACGACCGCCCGGTCGACGAGATCGCCCGCCCCCCGATGCTGCTGCCCGACTCGTTGCCCGTCGTGGACGCGCTGCGCCAGTTCAAGGCCGAGCGCCAGCACATCGCACTCGTCGTGGACGAGCGCGGCGCGGTCGACGGCATCGTCACCCTGGAGGACATCCTGGAGGAGATCGTCGGTGAGATCTACGACGAGACCGACCGGGACGTGAGATCGGTACGACGCGACCCCGACGGCGCGCTGCTGCTGCCCGGCACCTTTCCGGTGCACGACCTCCCCGACATCGGCGTCGAGCTGCCGTCGCGCCCGGACGGCGACTACACCACCGTCGCCGGCCTGGTGCTGGCCCGGCTCGGGCACATCCCCACCGTCGCCGGCGAGGACGTCACCCTGGACGGCTGGGTGCTGGTGGTGGCCGGCATCGACCACCGGGCGATCACCGAGGTACGGGTCAGCCGGGTGCCCGACGACACCGACTCCGACGCCGACCTGACCTCGGAGCCGGTGCTGGACGAGGCCCGCAGCTGACCCGCCCGGGTGTCGCCGCTCAGTCGCGCGAGAGGTTCTGTAGCCGGACCTGACCGCGCGCGACCAGCCGCTCGTCGGCATCGGTGATCTCCACCTGCCACAGCTGCTGGCTGCGGCCCCGGTGCACCGGCGTGCCGACCGCGGTCAGCTCCCCGTCCCGCACGGCCCGCAGGAAGTCGGTCTGGTTCGACACGCCGACCACCGTGCCCCGGTCGGCCAGCCAGAGGGAGCCACCCACGCTGGCCGCGGTCTCCACGACCGAGCAGTACACCCCACCGTGCAGGATGCCGAACGGCTGGTGCAGCTCCGGTCGGACCTGCCAGCTGATGACCACCCGGTCGGCGGACGCCTCTTCGAACTTCAGCCCGAGCAGGGCGACGAAACCACCCGTCAGATCCGGCATCTCCACGGCAGAACCCCTCCTCGATCAACGGGGCGCAAGCCTAACCGGGGCGGGTTACGGCAAACCCGGTACGGGTCGGTGCCGGCGATGGGGGAGAATCGGTGACCGTGACCGACAGCAGCCCCCCGCCGTCCGGGCGGGACTCCCTGACCGACGACCTGCTCTGGCGTGGCCTCATCCAGGACTCGACCGGCCTCGACGAGCTGCGCGAGTTGCTCGACGGCGAGACGGCCGCCACCTATTACGTGGGCTTCGACCCCACCGCCCCGAGTCTGCACGTCGGCAACCTCATGCAGGTCCTCATGGCCCGCCGGCTGCAACTCGCCGGCCACCGCCCGTTGTTGCTGGTCGGCGGGGCCACCGGGCAGATCGGTGACCCGAAGGAGAGCGCCGAACGGACCCTCAACCCGCCCGAGGTGATCGCCGGCTGGGTCGAGCGCATCCGAGAGCAGCTCGCGCCCTTCGTGTCCTACACGGGGGACAACGCGGCGCAGCTGGTCAACAACCTGGCCTGGACCGGCGAGATGTCGATCGTCGAGTTCCTCCGCGACGTGGGCAAACACTTCCCGGTGAACAAGATGCTGGCGCGGGAGGTGGTGCGGGCCCGGCTGGAGACCGGCATCAGCTTCACCGAGTTCAGCTACCAACTGCTGCAGGCCAACGACTTCTTCGAGCTGCACCGCCGGCACGGCTGTCAGCTCCAGTTCGGTGGCTCCGACCAGTGGGGCAACATCACTGCCGGCGTCGACTACGTGCGCCGGCGGGGCGCGGGGCCGGTGCAGGCGTTCACCACGCCGCTTGTCACCAAGTCCGACGGTACGAAGTTCGGCAAGAGCGAGGGCGGCGCCGTCTGGCTCGACCCCACCATGACCAGCCCGTACGCGTTCTACCAGTTCTGGCTCAACGTCGAGGACCAGGAGGTCGACCGCTACCTGCGCTACTTCAGCTTCCGTACGCGCGACGAGCTGGAGGAACTGGCGAAGGCGACGGCCGAACGGCCGGCGGCCCGGCTGGCGCAGCGGGCGCTCGCGGAGGAGCTGACCACCCTGGTGCACGGCGCCGACGAGACCCGACAGGCGATCGCCGCCAGTCAGGCCCTCTTCGGTCGCGGGTCGCTGGAGGACCTGGCTCCGGAGACGTTGCGCGCGGCGTTGACCGAGGCCGGCCTGGTGCGTCTCTCCGGCGAACTGCCGGATGTGGCGGGTCTGTTGCGCGACTCCGGGCTCGTGAGTGGCCTCAAGGAGGCCCGTCGGGTGATCGCCGAGGGTGGTGCCTACGTCAACAACAACCGGGTGACCGAGGTGGAGGCCGGAGTCTCGGCGAGCGACCTGCTGCACGGGCGATACCTGGTGCTGCGCCGCGGCAAGCGCTCGTTCGCAGGCGTTGAGCTGGGCGAATAGTCGACTGTCGACGATGTGACCGGGGACGCGTCCGGTGGATTTGACGATCATCCAGCCGGACGCGTAACTTTCTCTCTGTCAGCGCGGAACGGACGAAACAGGCGAAAGCCTGAGGCGGCCGGAGCGCGGCAACGACCGCCGGGTCGGAGGGGTTGAACCTCTCGGGACCGGCACCGGGTGGTGTCCCCAAAGTTCGCCGCGAGGCGGATTTGGTGCGGCGGAACCGACCGGGTATGGTTACCAACCGGCAGGGCACCGGGCAAGCTTGCGGGAGACCGCAGCGGCCGGCCTGCCGAATCCGTGACGAGAGCGGCGCAAGCCGGTCGAGACATGGTGCCCGCATTACCGGATGAAGCACGACGAACCGCGAAACACCGGTTTGACACGGCAGAAACCAGCGGGTAACGTAGTAAAAGTGCCTGGCGCTGGAAAGCGCAAGCGACATGAACGAAAAGCCCCGGTTGGGGTTCCACTGAGGTGGGGCTTCTGGTCGGTGTGTGGTTGTTCTTTGAGAACTCAACAGGGTGCTTGTAAAGCCAGTGCCAATTATGATTTATACCCCGG
>NZ_JAKKFI010000106.1 GCF_022230955.1 Micromonospora cabrerizensis | reverse complement strand
CGGCGGGCGGCCCGCGCGGCCCGCGGCGAGACGCGCGGCCTGGAGATCGGCGAGGTACGCGCGGCCGCCACCAACGCCAGCGGCGCCGTCGAGCCGCCGGCGCAGACCGAGACGGTGTGGGAGGGGCTGGCCCGCCCGGACGGCCGCCCCAACGGGGCCCGCCGCCTGCCGGTACGCCGGGAGCAGCCCGCGCCGCTGCCCGGGGTGACCTACCTGACGCCGTTCGCCTGGGGTGGCTGCGGGCTCATCCTGCCCCGCTACCCGGGCACCCGGGTGGCGCTGGCCTACCGCAACGGCGCTCCGGACGACCCGGTGGAGGTGGGCGCCCTCTGGCCCACCGGGCACGCCCCGGTCTCCCAGCCGGGGGACTGGTGGCTGTCCCTGCCGGTCGGGGTGGCCACCAACAGCCGCTCGTCGGTCGGCGACACGGTCGTGCCGGCCGACCACGACGGCAAGGTGGCGCACGACCTCACCGACGGCGACGGCAACCGGGTCATCGAGCTGGGTGAGCTGACCGTGCGGGTGGGCCGGGCCCAACTCCAGGGGCGGGGCCAGCGCCCGGCCCGCGCCGACGAGGCCGACAGCATCACCATCGAGCACGCCGCCGGCGGGTCGTCGATCGTGATGAAGCAGGACGGCTCGATCACCATCACCGCCACCCGGATCGACCTGGACGCGGGCAACGGCGCGGTCAACATCAGCGGCGGCACCGTCAACATCGCCGCCGACGACGTCGACGTCCAGGTCAGCAACGCGATGAACGTCCACTGAGGAGAGCGACATGGCTTTCGTGCTCACCACGTCGAGCAACGTGCACTGCCCCAGCCAGGGGGCGGTCACCCCGGCCGGGCAGGGCAAGCTGACTGTCAGCCGCGCGCCGGTGGTCCGGCTGGACGGCATCAGCGGCAAGTCGGTGGCCGGGTGCACCATCACCACCAGCAACTCCACCAAGCAGTGCAGCACGGTGACCTCGGCGACCGGAGCCGCCGGCAAGCTCAAGGTCGGCAGCGTCGCAGTGGCCCTGGACTCGCTCAGCGGCGCCACCGACGGCTCCAGCCCCGGCCTGTCCGCCAGCGCCGGGCAGAGCAAGCTGAAGGCGGTCTGAGGTGGACCGGACCGAGCGGGAACGGCAGGCCGCCCAGCGCCGCTACCTCGGCTGGGGCCTCGCCTTCGAACCCACCATGCCCGGCGTGGACCTGGCCCGCGACATCGTCTTCGACGACGGCCCGAACGGCCGGGTGCTGGCCCTTGTCGCCGGCACCGACAACGTCGCCCAGAGCCTCGCGGTGGCGTTGACAACGCTGCGCGGCTCGAACGTCTTCGACGCCACCTTCGGCTTCGACGGTCTCAACGCCCTCGCCGAGCAGATCGAGCCGAACCTGATCCGCGAGCAGGTGCGCATCGGCATTATCACACTGCTCGACCGCGACCCCCGCGTCCGCAGGATCGTCGACGTGAACCTCGACGACGGTCGGCTCGGCGCGACCGGCACCGACGACGCGGCGAAGGCCGCGCTGCGCGCGTCCCGCACCCTCCAGGTGCAGGTCCAGTTCGAAACCATCACCGACGACCGGCTCTCGGTGCATCTCGGGGAGCTGCCCAGTGTCTGATCCCACTCTCCCGGCCGAGCTGGCCGACGTCCTGGCCGTCGACGCCGCCGCGCTGCGGGCCACCGGCTCGACCGGCTTCGGCATCGTCGAGACCGGCTTCGTGCCGAAGTCCTTCGCCCGGTTGCTCGCCGAGAAGCTGGCCACCGCCCGGCTGCTCTTCGGCGACGACGTCGACCTGACCAGCGGTGCGGTGCTCCGTAAGGTCCTGGAACTGGCCGCGCTGGAGGACGCCCGGCTGTGGGCGGCGCTCGGTGCCGTCTACGACAACTCGTACGTGGTGTCGGCGACCGCCGACGCGTTGACCCGCCTCGGCGAGGAACTCGGCATACCCCGCCCCTACCTGTCGGCGACGGGCACGGTGAAGCTGAAGCTGAAGGCCGCCCTGCCCACCGGACGCACCCAGCTCACCCTGCCCCGGGGCGCGCGGCTGTCCACACCCGGCGGGCACCACGTGGCCCTGGACGAGACGGTGGTGCTCTCCGCCGCCGTGGCCGAACGGGTGCCGGCCGTCGCCGCGTTCTATCCCGGCCCGGCGCACAACCTCGACCCCACGCAACCGAGCCAGAGGATCGACCGGTGGAACCGGGCCGACACCCTGCTGGCCGACCTGGACGACGCCGAGCAGGCCGCCGGCGTCGAGCTGGTGGAGATCACCCACACCGTCGCGCTGACCGGGGGCGAGCAGCAGGTCCCCGACGCCCGCTACCGGCAGCTGCTGCTGACCGCGCCCCGCTCCATCTGGACGGCCGAGGCGATCGGGCTGGCCGTGGCGACCGTTCCCGGCGTACGACAGGTGCAGGTCTTCGACGGCCGGGGCGGGCTGGACCTCAACCAGTCCATCTTCGGCAACTTCAATTTCATCGAGCGGGTCTTCAGCACCGAACGCGACCTGGGCAACCCGTACTACGTCACGGTGCTGGTCGCACCCACCGCCGCGGCCATCTGGGACGGCCCCGACGGGCTGCACGCCGCCGTCGAGTCGGTCATCGAGGACCTGCGCCCGGTGGGCATCTTCGCCTCGGTGGACCGGGCCGACGAGGTGGGCATCGGTGTCGAGGCCGACCTGGTGATCCGGGGCCTGCCCCTGCCCACCGGCTCGAAGGAGACGGTGAACGCGTCCACCGCGGCCACCGAGCTGCGCGCCCGCCTGCACGCCCGGTTGCGCCGCTACGTCGACGAGCTGCCCTTCGGTGAGCCGGTCCGCGCCGCCGAGGTGATCTGGACGCTGATGAACGAGCCGGGTGTCGCGGACGTCCGCGCGCTGCGGCTGGTCCGCTTCCCGGCCGACTCGGCGGTGGTGGTGACCGGCAGCGCGCCCACCGGCGACGGGGTGCAGCGCCTGCCGGTCGGCGACAACGCGGTGCTCGCCGCGAACCAGGTGCCCGTCTACGTCGACCGGGACGACCCCCGGCCGTTCCGGATCGTCTGAGCGGGGGGACCGATGACCGACCTGCGGGTACCCGTGGACGGCGCCGACCCGTCCGTCGAACGTAACCTCGTCGACCAGCTGGAGGGCCCCTACCCGGGCACCGTCCGGCGGGTGGTGGTGCCACTGGCCGACAGCGGTGCCGCGGTCGTGGACTGGACCAGCCGCCACCCGCTGCTCACCGTCGTGCTGCGCCGTGACCTGGTCGAGGAGACCGTGCGGGTGACCGTCACGGTGGACCCGGGCGGCGCCGGCCAGCGGGTGCTGCCACCGGTGGTCTTCGCGCCCTGGTCGGCCGCCGGGGCGTCGGTGCCGGCGTACGCCCCGGACACCGCCGACGAGCCGCTGGTCGCGTCGTTCCCCGTCGCGGTGACGGTCGAGCGGGCCGTCGACGGCGCATCCGCCACGGCCCTCACCGGTGCCGCGCTCACCGGCCTGATCGAGCTGGCCGTGCTGGAGGGCAACCTGGGCCGGCTGCTCTACCTCATGTCGTACGAGAAGCACCGCCTGCGCCGCGCGGCCCGGGAGGTGCACGCGTACCGGACCCTCGCGCACGCCCGGCGCGACGCGCTGGACCGCATCGGCGCGGACGTCGGGGTGGCCCGTTTCGTCGACGAGCTGGTGCACGAGCCGGCCAGCGGCGAGGTGTACGCCCGCCGGCTGGCCCCGCCGGCCCGCGAGCCGGACGGCGCGTACGCCCACCGGCTCGGGCTCTACCGGCGGTTCCTGCTGCCCACGCCGGGTGCGGTGCGCCGGCTGCTCAACGGGCCGGGCACGGACACCGATCCGAACACCGGGCTCTTCGCCGACCTGCCCGGCGGCGAGCGGTTCACCCTGCGCGAGGACGACGACCGGTTCGCGGTGGCGATCCGGCTGGTGGCCGCGGGCGATCCGCAGCACCGCACGAACTTCCTCGCCCAACTGCGCCGCGACCGGCTGGTGCTGCCCGCGAACACCCCACCGAACAACACCGTGCACGCCGGCCGGGCGTTGCCGGGCAGTCGGCTGGCCGAGGTCACCGCGCTGCGGGCCAGCCTGCGTCAGTCGTACGCCTTCGACAGCGCGCACGGCATCGCGCCGCCGCTGGCCGCCGCCCTGGACCGGGCCGGGCGGGTCTGCCGGGCACTCGGCTCGTCCATCGTGTGGCAGGTGACCCGCGCCCAGGACGACGCCGGTGGCAGCCGCTACGAGCTGGGCCTCGGCGTCGACGTGAGCTGGCCGACCCCCGCGCAGGCCACCGACCTGCGCAACCGGGTGCTGGACACCGCCCGGGCGGTCACCGCCGACCGGACCGCCGAGGCGCTGATCGCCGCCGCCCGCGCGCACGGCGTGCCGACCGTGGCTGCCGACGGCGAGTTGGCCTGGCTGTGGCGGGTGTGCGGGTTGCCGACCACGCACCGGGTCAGCACCACCCGGATGTACCTGTCCCACCTGCCCACCCGAGGGCTGGCGGTGACCGCGCCGCTGAGCGCCGCGGTCGGGGCCGACACGACGGTCGAGGCGCAGTTCCACGCGCCGGGCGACCCGGGCGGCAACGCGCTGCTCCTCGCCGGTCTGGTCGCCGCCGCATCCGCCTGGACGGGCGCCGGGGAGCCGGCGTGGACGCCGCTGACCGACGCGGCGGCCCGGACCCGGTGGGCGGCGGTGCCGACCCGGCCGGCCGGACAGCCGGTGGACCAGGTGCTGGCCGCCGCCGGCCTGCCCGCTGTCCGGGACCCGGCCCCGCTGGTCGCCGCGCTGAACCGGCTCCCCGACGAACTGGTGGAGACCATCGAACTGCCGGCCGCGTTGGCCGGCGCGCTGATCGCCGGCCAGCCGGCTGCCGGCGACCGGCTGGCCCGGCTGGTGGGGTTGTTGCGCGACCAGCACCTCGCCGCCGCGCTGCCGCTCGTCGAGACGGGCAACCGGATCCTGCTGGTGTGCAGCGTGATCGGCCTGCCACAGGCCGGGCTGAACCTGGCCGAGCGCCGGGCCACCGGGTTCCGCTGGTACACCGTGGGGCTCGGCGGCGGCACCGCGCAGATCAAGGCGGTCGGCGCGCGGACCGCGCTGCGGCCCACCCACGCCGGGCTGGTCGCCGTGGTGGCGCTCTCCTACGTGCGGACCGGCCGGACCGACCCGTACGAGTTCCGGGTGGAGCTGCCCGACGGGGTGACGCTGACCCTGGCGCAGTACGAGCGCCTGATGAACGCGCTGACCCGGGTCTGCCCGCTCGGCGTGGAGATCAACACCTTCGGCATCCGCCGCGACCACGTCGACCTCGACACCGACGGCACCGCCGAGCCGCTGCGCCCGGCGGTGGCCCGAACCTTCCGCACCTTCCAGCAGCGCCGGCACCGCGGCGTGTACGACCAGCTCTGAGAGGGACACCACCATGGCGAGCGAGATCAATTACGACGGGGTGACCGTCACCGAGCTGTACGAGGCGTTCACCAAGCACGGCATTCCGGCCTCGGACGCCAGTGTGCTGGTCTCATCCTGGATCTACGAGAACGTGGGCACCGCGAAGCGGGTGTTCAGCTACGCCGAGTCGTTCCCCGCGGTGGAGCCGGGCTGCGCGCCGCCGCCTTTCGCCCGCACCTTCGCCCACAGCGACTGGGTCGACGGCGAGGACGTGGTGCAGGCCGGGCAGACCCCGGGGGAGCAGGGCTTCAACGAGCGGTTCCACCGCATCGAACACGACCTGGACCACCTCGGCACCGACCTGGCCAAGGCGTTCTCCTGCATGGCGACGATGAGGGTCAGCCTGCGGCGGCTGCTCGACGAGATCCGCGCCGAGATCAACCGGCTGCACTCGACGGTGCACGGGAACAAGGTCAGCCCCGGCCCGTACACCGTTGAGCAGATCCCCAACTACATCGGCACGCTGGACTTCGGCAAGTACATGGGCACCACGATGTTCATGGACAAGAAGGTCAGCATCTGGCAGACCAAGGCCGGCACCATCGTGCTGCCCGCCGTGGAGACCCTCGGCGTCGACGTGGTCGTCGGGCCGAAGGTCCGGGGCGCGGCCTACCTGGAGCGGTATGCCGCCGAGAACGGTGACGTCCGGCAGCGCTTCCCGCGCGAGGTGAAGCTGTCGGAGTTCCTGCGCGCCTTCGGCGAGGAGGAGGTGGCCGACGGTCGGCTGATCCGCGACGTGCTGAAAGTGCTGCCGGCGGACACCAGCTACCCGAGCGTGGACGCGATGCTCGGCGAGGTGAGCGAGCGGGAGGCGGTGATCGTCCGGACCACCGTCGGCGCCCAGTCGGCGGTCGCCGCCGCGCTGGGCATCGAGAGCGAGTTGGAGAACGTCGGTGACGCCGACATCGCCATGCTCAGCGGTGTGCCCACCAAGGCCCGGGCGGCGCTGGCCCGCGCCGGGATCAGCACGCTCGGCAAGTTGGCCGAGGCACCGGCCGAGCAGGTGCTCGCCATCATGAAGGAGGCCCAGGTGCGCGCGGACGTCGGCGACGCCGCCGAGTGGACCGGGTACGCCCGGACGCTGAGCAAGCTGCGCTGAACGGTCGACGTCGGATCCGGCGAACGGTTGATCCACGCCGCTCGCCGGGTCGGTGTGACGACACTGCGCTGGCGCGGCGATCGTCCACACCCGACCGTGAAACTCCCACGGGGCGATCGGGTGCGAGGGGCGCAGGCATGGCTGTTCACGAGGTAACGCACGACCTTCGCACCGCGGCCCCCGAGATCGAGGCGGGACAGCCTCCCCGGTACGCGTTGCGGTTGCTCGGCGGGTTCGGGTTGGAACGCGACGGGCGGGTGGTGGCGGTGCCGCAGGGCGCCCGTCGACTGCTGGCCTACCTCGGCGTACGCCAGCGGTGTGCCCGCTCGGAGGCCGCCGGCACGCTCTGGCCCGGCTCGCACGAGGAACGGGCCCGGGCCAACCTGCGCACCATGCTCTGGCGGCTGCACCGGGTGACCCCGGAGCCCCTGGTGGACGAGGACGACCGGCTGGCCCTGGCGGCCGGGGTGACCAGCGACGTGGCGACCCTGGGCGCGGCGGCCACCGCCCTGCTGGCCGGCGGGTCACCGGTCGACGTCGGCCCCGGCGTGCCGGCGCTGGCGACCGGTGAGCTGCTGCCCGGCTGGTACGACGACTGGGTGCTGACCGAGCGGGAACGGTTGCGCCAGACCCAGCTGTACGCGTTGGAGGCGCTCGCCGAGCGGCTCACCACGCAGGGCCGCTACAGCGAGGCGGTGCAGGTGGCGTTGACCGCTGTGCAGTTGGAGCCGCTGCGGGAGAGCGCCACCCGCACGTTGATCGCCGTGCACCTGGCGGAGCGCAACATCAACGAGGCGGTACGGCGGTTCGAGCTGTTCCGCGCCGACCTGGGTCGGGAGCTGGGCGTCGCACCGACCCCCTGGCTGGAGCGTCTGGTTCGCGCCGGCCTGCACCCTGCGTGACCGTCCCCTTCCCGTGACAGGCCGGCCGCAGGGGCCATCCCGGCGTCCTCCCAGGTCACACTCCACCCAGGCCGACCGCACGGCACCCCGGACATCCGTCCTTTGCTCTGCACCCACGGGTGCGACGCTCACGGACTGTAGGCGGTGCGTCCATGGGTGCAGAGCAAAGGGAGTGCCTGGGGTGGGGCGGGGAGAGCCAGCCGAGTGGTTGGTACGCCCCGCGCCGCTGGTCGGGCCGGTCAGATGGGTCAGTGGGTCGCGGGCGGGATGCTCTGCTCGTACTGGAAGACGTTGTAGGGGTCGTACTTCGCCTTGATCTTGCGCAGTCGCGGGAAGTTGCGCCCCCAGTAGGCCTCCTCCCACTCCGCCATTCCGATGTTCGGCACGTTGACGTAGGCGCCGTCCACGTAGGGCCGCAGGGCCTGGCTGAACTCGGCGATCCAGGCCTGGGCGATCGGGGTGATGGCGTCGTCGCTGTCGGGCTCGCCGCGAGTGCCCCAGCCGGTGCCGGGCTCGGAGTAGAAGAGCGCGGACCGGTGCGGGAAGGCCGCGCCGCCGAAGGGCTCCTGTCGTTGGGCTCCGGACCCGAAAGCCTGTGCGAAGAAGTTGGTGTCCGGTGTCGGAGACTTCTCCATGAACTCGCGGACGATACTGATCGCCTTCGCCGGGAACGGCTCCCTGGTGAACTGTGAGAAGAACTTCCACTTCGCCGGCTCTTCGTCGTTCGGGATCTGGAAACCGGCGTACGTCTCGCCCCAGCCGCCGATCTGCACGGTGACCTCGGGTTTGCCGATCGAGAGGAGCGGCTCCAGCAGGCTCCTCGCCTCGGCCTCCGAACCCTCGGCGAGCACCGCGAACAGCAGGATCTCGTCCGGGTGGACCTCGACCTGGGTGCCGAGACGAGGGTCGCTGAACGGTGCGCCGCGCTGCCAGGTGTCGAAGACCTCGTGCAGGTTGTCGAGGCCCGGCCAGGTCACCTGAAGGTAGGCGACGCTCTCCAGCGGGGCCACCTGGTAGGTCAGGGACGTGACGATCCCGAAGTTGCCGTTTCCGGCGCCGCGCAGGGCCCAGAGCAGGTCCGGGTAGTTCCACGGGTCCACCTTGAGCACCTTCGCGCCGTTGGTGCCCGACGCGACGACGATCTCCACACCGATCAGGTTGTCGCAGGCCATGCCGAGGTAGCGGGTGAGGAACCCGAAGCCGCCCCCGAGGGTCGCACCGGACAGGCCGACGGTCCCCTCGCCTCCGGTCGTCGCCGCGAGGTCGTACTCCCCGAGCGCGGCGATCGCTTCGGACTGGGTGAGCCCCGCGCCGAGCTTCGCTGTGCGGGCGGCGGTGTCGATGTGGACGTCCTTCAGCTCACTGACGTCGATCACGATGCCGTTGTCGACGTTCGACCAGCCTTCGAGGCTGTGGCGACCACTGCGCACCCGCAGCGCGACGTCGTGCTGCCGCGCCCAGGTGAGGGCGTTGACCACGTCCTGGGTTTCCTGGGCGAACACGATGACCAGGGGATAGCGCACGAACAGCTCGTCCCAGCCGAGGCTGGCCTCCGCGTAGTTCGGGCTCTGCGGGCGGACGATGCGCCCGGTCAGTTCCGCCGGTGGGTACGTGGCGCCGGAGGACGAGCCGGGACCGTCGGCCGCGATCGCCGAGCTGCCGGCGATCACGCTGGGAAGAGCGACCGCTCCGGCGCCGACGGCCGTCGCCTTGAGCAGGTCGCGACGAGAAAGGTCGCGCATGGTCCGAATCCTCTCGATCGGGGTCACGCCAGAAATCTGGACCAAGAGGGCGGATGCCTCTCATCTGGCGCAAACCCACCGTAATGCGAGAGTCTTCGTCGAAGATCCGAGAACTTGTCGCAGAACCCGGTCGGGTGATGCGACGACCGGCAGCCGGCGCGGACCGTCAGCTCGGGCGGGCCGTCCGCTCGGTGCGGGCCCGTCAGTTCGGTGTGGGTTGGTCCAGGATGGCGCTGAACCGCTCCTCGGCGAGGTCGAGCTGGCCGAAGATGTGCCGCTTCACCGCCGGAGACAGCGGGGTGTCCGGACGGCCGATCAGGTCCCGGAAGAGAGGCACCAGCGGCCGGTACTTCCGGGCCGACGAGACGACCTTCGGCCCGACCGTGTGGATCACTCCCACGCCGTTGTCGGTGAAGTCCGACACCTTGATCACCCGGGCCCAGGGCTCGCGGTCCAGGCTGACCGCCAGGTGCTCCCGGTACTGCGCGTTGCGGTCCCGCTCGGGGTCGTACCGCGGGTTGGTGACGGCGGCGACCAGGGTGGCCACCCGCGGCCCGAACCGCGCGGCGAGCGCGATCAGCGCCGCGCCGGTCGGGTCGGGCCCCGGCTCACCGCCGGCCAGCTCGGCCGGGTGGTCCTCCACCGCGTCGTGCAGCAGGCCGGCGACGATCACCTCCACGTCGCGCACCTGGTAGTGGTGCATCAACCGGATCGCCACCCGCAGCAGGTGGTTCAGGTACGGCTCGCGCACCCGCCGGTCGTCGCGGTGCAGCTCGGCGGCGAGGTCGAGCGCGGCGTTCAGCCGCTCCCGGGCGTCGTCGTCGAACTGCTGGACCTCCAACCGGAAGCGTTCCAGCAGGCCCGGTTCGCCGTGGATCTCGGTGATCGCGTGCATCGGCATGCTGCCCAGGTGCGGCGGGAAGTCCATGCGTCACTTATAGCCGATCTTCACCACATCGATGAGCCCCTACGTCGCCGACCCGACGGTGAGTTGCGGGCACGCCGAGCGGTCAGATCGGCAGCCGGTCGGCGCCGGCGAGAGGGTTCACCAGGAGGGGGACCAGTGGTGCCGGCAGGACGGGGTCGCGGCGCAGGGTGGGCGTCCAGCCCGCGTCGGCGGCCAGGTCCGGGTCATGGGTCGAGTTGTACGCGGCCAGCAGGTCGACCGGCCGGGCCGGCCCGCCGCCGGTGCGGACCCAGGAGCCCCGCTCGGTCAGCGCGGTGCCACCCCAGTCGTAGAGCAGGTCGGCCGGGTCGACCGGCGCGTCCAGGGTGAAGAAGTTGTTCTGCGCGTAGATCGCCGACTGGACACCGACGCCGAGCGCGTACTGGAAGTCGTCCCCACCGAGCCGGTAGTGGTTGTTGTAGATGTCGACCTGCCCGAAGCGCACCCGGGGCAGCCGTTGCAGGACGCCGTCGAAGAGGTTGTGGTGCAGGGTGACCCTCAACCGGCCCACGTCCGGGCCGACCGTGTTGGACGAGCCGATCAGCAGCAGCTTGTCGCGTCCGGTGAAGCGGTTCCACGAGGCGGTGACCAGGCTGGCGGTGTGCGTGACGTCCAGTGACCCGTCGTGCACCTGGTATGGGCGTCCGAAGTGGACGGGCTGGGCGCTGTCCGGGTTGTCGCCGTCGGTGAAGGTGTTGTGGTCGACCCAGACCTTCTCGCTGCGGCGCACCGAGATCTGGTCGTACTGGCTGTTCCAGTTGCCGGCCTCGCCGTCGGTCGGTGACCAGGCGGGAAAGCAGTCCCGGGCGTCGACGAGGGTCAGGTTGCGGATGATGACGTTCGACGCCCGGTCGATCATGAGGGTGAGCCCGGTCAGGCGTGCGCCGCGCAGCCCGACGATGGTGGTGTTCGGGCCGACGTTGATCTGGGTCTGCCGGGTCTGGTTGGTCACCGAGCGCACCCGGGCCTCCTCCAGCGGCCCGCTCGGGGCCACCCGCCCCCACACCGCCGGGTCGTACGCGGCCAGGTAGGCGTCCAACCGGTACGCCGGGTCGGCCAGGTCGGCGCAGCTCAGCGCGGTGCCGTCCGGCCCTTCGAAGCCGTCGATGGCACCGTCGACGTAGATGAGTTTCGGCGTGGCGTCGGTGGCGTTGCTGGCGTTGTCACCGCCCAGGGCGGCGACCAGCTCGGCCCGGCTGTGCACCACCCGGGTCCGTTCGGGGGCGGCCGTCGAACCGCCGGTGGTGCCGGTGCCCTCGGCCGCCCAGCCGTCCCGTTCGGGCAGGGTCTGTCGTCCGAGATGGCCGGCCAACCAGGAGAGCCCGTCGGTGGCCGGGGCGTCGGGGCGGGAAGCGGCGGCGGCCGGGGTGGCACCGAGCAGGAGGGCGATCACCGTAGCGCCGGTGAGGATTCTGCGCATCGACTCTTCCCATTCGCTGGTGGGGTGGGGCAGTCACCAGGAACGGTAGGTTCGCGCGTTTATGCAGGTCAATACGAGTTGTATGCAGGAATGTTGCAGTTGCCGGGTTCAACCGGCATCGCCCCGACCACTACTGGTCGGATATTCGGAGGTCTGTCCGATGTGACCGCCACACGGGCGGGCGATGTTTGCACTCCGGTTGCCGCGGACCCCCTATCCCGTCAACTCGGCGCGGTACGCCGCGGCCGCCCACGGCACCGCCAGCTCGCTCGGGAGCGCCCCCCGCTCGGCCGCCCGACGCAGCACGTCGACCACGCCCCGCAGGTGCCGGACCCGTTCCCCGCCCTCACCGACGACGGTCACCAGGTCGCCGTCGAGCAGCCGGGGCTCGGGGGCGGCCCGCAACGCGTCCAGCAGTGCGGTGAACGGCGCGGTACGGGCCAGCGGCGCGATCAGCGGCACCGCCGTCGGGTCGTCCCGGTGCGCCAGCAGGTTCTCCAGCAACCCCACCCGCCCCGGGACGCGGCGGGTCACCACGTCCCCGGGCAGCCGCAACCGGTCCGTGGGGTACTCCAGCACCGCCTGACCCGCCGTGCCGGTCACCACCACCTCACCCGCCACGAACTCCTCGGCGGCCAGGCTCACCGCCACCAGCACCGGCGGGCCGGCGCGGAACAGGACCCGCAGCACGGCGGTGTCCTCCACCTCGATCGGGCGGACCCGGTAGCGCTCCACCTCGACCGCCACCGGCCAGGGCGTGGCCCCGCCGAGCGTCTCGGCGATCGCCAGGCACTGCATGACCGCGTGCGCGAGCGGGTTGGCCAGCGCGCCGTCCAGCACCGGCCGACCGTTGAGGCTTCGCCGCCCGGCCCAGGGGGAGCGGGCGTAGTAGGCGTCCGGCCGTTGCCACGCGGCGACGGTGGAGATGCCCGTGACCGTGCCCAGCCGGCCGGCCGCCAGCGCGTCGGTCAGCGCGGTCAGGGCCGCCGAGCCGAGCGCCTGGAACCCGACCTGCGCCACCCGGCCGGCGGCGGTCAACGCCCAGGTCAGCTCCTCGTGCTCGGCCAGCGACAACACCGGCGGCTTCTCCAGCAGCAGGTCCGCGCCGGTGGCCAGGGCGTCCCGGGCGATCGCCAGGTGGGTGTGCGGCGGCGTGCAGATCACCACCACCTCCGGCCGCGTGGCGGCGAGCATCGCCCGGTGGTCGGTGAACACCTCGACCCCGGGTGGCACCGGCGCCGCCGGATCGTCCTCCACCGGCTGGACGTCGACAAGGGCGACCAGCCGCAACCGGCCGGCGGCGTGCAACGGGGCGATCACCCGCCGGTGCCACCGGCCGTGCCCGTTCGCCCCGATCACCGCCACCCGGGGCGGCGTCGGCCCGTTCACCGGGCACCGGCCAGTGTCGGCCCGTTCATCGGGCACCGGCCAGTGTCGGCCCGCTCACCGGGCACCGGCCAGTGTGGCCTCGACGCCGTGTCGTTCCAGCGCGGTCAACCAGGCGATCACGTCGGCGCGGACCTCGTCGTCCTCGGCGACCTCGACCGGGATGACCTCGCGCAGCGCGAACAGCGCGTCGACCGCACCCGCCGGGCTCTGCACACCGGCGTCCAGCGCGGCGCGGATCGGCCCGGCCAGGGGGTCCTGGAACGGCAACGGGTGCCCGTCGTCGGCGTACCCCAGAGCGAAGCGCAACCAGGACGCCACGACCAGCGCGCCCCAGCGCGCGGACCGGCCGGCCGCGCGCAGGTCGGCGATGGTGTGCAGGACGCGTTGCGGCAGCTTCTGCGAGCCGTCCAGCGCGACCTGGAGGGTGCGGTGGTGGATCGCCGGGTTACCGAACCGGGCGAGGACCTGCTCGCCGTAGTCGACCACCCGGACACCGTCCGGCGGCGTGAAGCTGGCCGCGACGTCCTCGGCGATGAGCCGCCGCAGCACGTCGGCCAGGTGCGGGATCTCCAGCGCGTCGGCGATGGTCTCCCGACCGGCCAGCGCACCCAGGTACGCGATGGCCGAGTGCACGCCGTTGAGCGTGCGCAGCTTCAGCCGCTCCCACGGGCCGGCGTCGTCGGTGAGCACCGCCCCGGCGTGCTCCCAGCCGGGCCGACCGCCGGGGAAGTCGTCCTCGATGACCCACTGCGCGTACGGTTCGGCGGCGACCGCGGCCAGGTCGGTCACGCCGAGCACCCGGCGTGCCGCCTCGATCGTCTCCGGGGTGCTGGCCGGCACGATCCGGTCCACCATGGTGCCCGGGCAGGTGACGTTGGCGGCCACCCACTCGGCCAGCCCGGCGGGCACCCCGCCGGCACGCGCCACCGCCTGGTCGACCATGCCGCGCAGCCGTCGACCGTTGGCCGGGAGGTTGTCGCAGCTCACCAGCGCCACCGGCCCGGCGTCCGCGGCGGCGCGCGCGGCCAGCCCGCGCAGCAGCAGCCCCGGCACCGTGGTCGGTGGCCGGCCGCCGGCCAGGTCCGCGGCGAGCGCCGAGTCCGGGGACAGCTGGCCGGTCACCGGGTCGAGTTGGTACGCCTTCTCGGTGACGGTCAGGGTCACCACGCGGACCGCCGGGTCGGCGAGCAGCGCCACCACGGCGCCCGGGTCGCGGGGAGCGTGCCGTACGCCGCTCAGGGCGCCCACCACGCGCGTGGCGCTGCCGGCGGCGGAGAGGGTGCTGACGCTGAAGAGGTTGTCCTGCGCGGTGAGCGCGTCGACCATCGCGGTGCTGCGGGGGGCGACGGCCACGATGCCCCAGTCACCGCCGGCCGCGCCGACCGCCGCCTCGGTGTAGACGGCCTGGTGTGCCCGGTGGAACGCGCCGAGGCCCAGGTGCACGACGCCCGTCGGCACGGTGCCCGGCCGGATCAGGGGGCGGGCCTCGGTGGGCAGGTGGCGCAACATGCCCAGGCCCAGCCGGGAGGCGCCGACGGTCACCGCCATGCCGGGCCGTCCGGGAATCGGAACTCGGCGATCGACGCCGGCTTCATCGTGGCGCTGTATCCCGGTCGCTCGGGCAGCAGGTATCGGCCACCGCGGGTGCGGACCGGATCGACGAAGTGCTCGTGCAGGTGGTCGACGTACTCGACCATCCGACCGTCCAGGCCGGTGCCCACCCGCAGGTAATCGAAGATCGCCAGGTGCTGGACGTACTCGCAGAGACCCACGCCACCGGCGTGCGGGCAGACCGGCACCCCGAACTTCGCCGCCAGCAGCAGCTCGGCGAGGACCTCGTTGACGCCGCCGACCCGGCAGGCGTCGATCTGCATCACGCCGATCGCCTCGGCCTGCAACAACTGCTTGAAGATCACCCGGTTGGCGGCCACCTCGCCGGTGGCCACCCGGCACCGGCCGCCGGTCAGCTCGGTCACCGCGCGGGCGATCCGGGCGTGGCCGAGGATGTCGTCGGCGTGGGTGGGCTCCTCGATCCAGTACGGGTCGACCTCGGCCAGCGTGGCCATCGCGGTGATCGCCTCGTCGACGTCCCAGACCTGGTTGGCGTCCATCATCAGCAGCGCGTCCGGGCCGATCTCCTCCCGGATGATCCGGGCCCGCCGCAGGTCGTCGGCGAGCGGGCCGCCGACCTTCATCTTCATCGCCCGCCAACCGTCCTGGTACGCCTGCCGGGTCAGCGCCCGCACCTTGTCGTCGGGGTAGCCGAGCCAGCCGACCGAGGTGGTGTACGAGGGGAAGCCGTCCCGTTCGAGGGTGGCCAACCGGTCGGTCAGGCCGTCGCGCCCCTTGTCGAGGATGGCCGCCGCCTCGTCGGGGGTGATCGCGTCGGTGATGTGTCGGAAGTCGACGCTGGCCACGAGGTCGTCGGTGGGCAGCTCGGCGAGGAACCGCCACATCGGCTTGCCGGCCAGGGTGGCCCGCAGGTCCCACACCGCGTTGACCAGCGCCCCCGTCGCCATGTGGATGACGCCCTTCTCGGGGCCCAGCCAGCGCAGCTGCACGTCGGCGCTGAGCGAGCGCCAGAACGCGACCGGCTCGGCCGTGATCTCCTCGATCGTGCGCCCGCGCACGTGGTGGGCGAGCGCGCGCACGGCCGCGCAGGTGATCTCGTTGCCCCGGCCGTTGGTGAAGGTGAACCCCGCGCCGGTCGGGCCGGCATCGGTGCCCAGCTCCACGTACGTGGCCGAGTAGTCGCCCCGGTTGATCGCGTCGGAGCCGTCGCCCCGCGCGGCGGTCGGGAACCGCACGTCGTTTACCTCGACGGAGGTGATGGTCACCGTCACTGGTCGGCCTTTCCGAAGTTGAAGACCCGCTTGGGCAGCCGGTACGCGAGGTCCACGATGGTCTCGGCGGCCTCGTCCATCGGCAGTCGGTGCTCGGCGACCAGCCGGGCCAGGAAGCCGGCGTCGACCCGGCGGGCGACGTCGTGGCGTACCGGGATGGAGCAGAACGCCCGGGTGTCGTCGACGAACCCGGTGGTGTTGTAGAAGCCGGCGCTCTCGGTGACCGTCTCCCGGAACCGGCGCAGCACCTCGGGGGAGTCCAGGAACCACCAGGGCGCGCCGAGCAGCAGCGCGGCGTAGCCGCCCGCGAGGGGCGCCAGCTCCCGGGTGAAGGTGTCCTCGTCGAGGGTGTAGAGCACCACCCGCAGCCGCGGGTCGTTGCCGTAGCGCTCCAGCAGTGGGGCGAGCGCGTGCACGTACTCGGTGGCCTGGGGGATGTCGCCGCCGACGTCGCGGCCGTGCCGGGCGTGCAGCCACCGGTTGTGGTTGCGCACGGCGCCGGGGTGCAGCTGCATGACCAGGCCGTCATCGAGTGACATCCGGGCGAACTCCACCAGCATGTGCGCCCGGAACGCCTCCGCGTCGGCGGCGTCGGCCTCGCCGCGCCGGCCCCGGTCGTACAGCCGCTCGGCCTCGGCCGGCGTCAGGTCCAGGGTGCGCGCGGTGGGGTGGCCGTGGTCGGAGGACGTCGCGCCGGCGGCGATGAACGCGGCGCGCCGGGCCCGCAGCGCGGCCAGGTAACCGGCGTACGTGCCGGTGTCCTCGCCGGCCCGCTCGGCGAGCCGTTCCACGTTGGTCGACCAGCCGTCGAACTCCATGTCCACCACGTCGTCCGGGCGGAAGGTGGTGACCACCCGGCCGCCCGGCCCGCCCCAGCCGTCGGCGGCGAGTTTGGCGTGCTGGCCGAGGTCGTCCAGTGGTGACTCGGTGGTGGCGAGCACCTCGATGTTGAACCGCTCGAACAACGCCCGGGGGCGGAAGTCCGGTTGGGCGAGCCGGGCCGCGATCTCGTCGTAGAGGGTGTCGGCGGTGGCCGGGCCCAACGGGGTGTGCACGTCGAAGACGGTGCGGAAGGTCTGCTCCAGCCAGAGCCGCGAGGGGGTGCCCCGGAACAGGTGCCAGTGCGCGGCGAAGCGCCGCCAGATCACCCGGCCGTCGGTCTCCACCGGGCTGCCGTCGCGGGTGGGCACACCCAGGTCCGACGGGGGGACGCCCTGACTGAGCAGCATCCGGGTCAGGTAGTGGTCGGGCACGATGAGCAGCTGCGCCGGGTCCGGGAAGGGCCGGTCCTCGGCCAGCAGGGCCGGGTCGACGTGCCCGTGCGGCGAGATGATGGGCTGCTCGGCGGCCAGTGCGTACAGCTCCCGGGCCAGCGCGCGCTGGCCCGGTTCGGGCGGCAGGAGCAGGTCGGTGTGGTCGAACGTCGGCACGGGGATGGGCTCCTCGTCTCCAGGTCAGCGGGGGGTGAGCAGGTCGGCGACCCGGACCGGTTGACCGGTCTCGAAGGAACGGTTGGCCGCCAGGCCGGTGAGCAGGGCCAACGCGCCGTCGTCGGCGGTCGCGGCGCGGTCGAGGGGGTCGGGTTGACCCCCGAAGAGCACCCCGGTCATCCGGGCGTCCGCGCCACCGTGGCCGTGCCGGCTGCGACCCTCGACGGGGATCTGTCGGGGTGGTTGCCAGAACGGGCGCAGGGTGAGCGTGGCACCACCGCCCTCGGCCGGCGCCTCGGTGCCGTGCAGGGCGGCGCCCTTGACCGCGCCGGCGGTGCCCCGGTCGACGAAGTCGTTCTCGGTGACCTCCAGCTCCAGCCGGCCCCGACTGCCGTTGACCATCACCCGGTAACCCTCCCAGGGAGCGTAGGCGGTGAGGTGGTAGGTCATCGTGGCGCCGGTGGAGTAGCGGGCCAGCACCGCCATGTCGTCCTCGATGCTGACGCCGGGGGCGAAGACGTTGCGGTCGCGCTGGTAGCCGTCCTCGGTCTCGGCGTCGAGGTACAGCTCGCGCAGACGGGGGTGGGCGTCGAGTCGCAGCGCGAACGGGTCGTCGGCGGCGGCGGGGGAGCCGTGTGCCCGGTCGTAGTCACGGGCGTAGCCGTGCCGGCGGCCGTCCTCGCCGTAGAAGAAGAGCCGGCCGGCCGCGTACACCTCGACCGGGGTGGCGGCCAGCCACCAGTTGACCAGGTCGAAGTGGTGGCTGGCCTTGTGCACCATCAGCCCGCCGGAGGTGGCCTTGTCGCGGTGCCAGCGGCGGAAGTAGTCGGCGCCGTGGCGTACGTCGAGCAGCCACTCGAAGTGCACCGAACCGATCTCGCCGACCGCGCCCTCGGCGAGCAGCCGGCGGACCTGTTCGTGCAGCGGGTTGTAGCGGTAGTTGAACGCGACCGTCACCCGGCCACCGGTCTCGGTCACCGCGTCCAGGATCCGCCGGCAGCGCGGCGCGTCCACGGTCATGGGCTTCTCGGTGACGACCTCTCGCCCGGCGCGCAGCGCGGCCACCACGTACTCGTCGTGGGTGACGTCCACGCTGGTGACCAGGACGACGTCGACGTGTTCCTTGTCGAGCATCGCCGCGAAGTCGCCGGCCGGGTACGTGGGCACCGGGCGGTGGCCCAGCTCGGCCAGCCAGCGGTTGTGCGCGTCCATCCGGGCCTGGTTGACGTCGGCGAAGGCGACCAGCTCGGTGGTGTCGGCGTGGTCGAGCACCAGGGCGCGGACGAACATCTCCGCCCGGGCGCCGGTGCCCACGACGGCGTACCGGACCCGGCCGTCGACTTTCGGTGACATGCGGTCGCCTCCCCGGTGATCCTGCAAAGGTTTGCAGTGAAGTAATCACGATCGATCCGACTGCGTCAACGACGGTGACGCAATCAGCGGCAAATATCCCTGTTTGTGGGGTGGCAGGTGACCAAGGGGAGTGTGGGTGCAACAAAGCCGTAACCATCCACCGTTGACACTGGCGCAACCGTTTGCATTAATGGCCACACCTACGTGACCACCACCACATCGGACGAAGGGGCCGCCGTGCCAGTCACCATCCGGGACGTCGCTCGGGCGTCCGGTGTGCACATCTCCACCGTGTCCCGCACCTTCTCCGCTCCGCACCTGGTCAACCCGGAGACCCGGGTCCGGGTGCTCGCCTGCGCGGAGGATCTGGGCTACCGGCCGAACCGGGCCGCCCGGGCGCTGATCACCGGGCGTACGCACAACATCGGGCTGATCATCGCGGACATCGCGAACCCGTTCTTCCCACCACTGATCAAGGCGGCGGAGAGTCAGGCCCGCCACCGCGACTACCACGTCTTCGTGGCCGACACCAACGAGGATCCGACCGCCGAGGAGGAGCTGGTCCACGCGCTGGCCAAGCAGGTGGACGGGGTGCTGCTGTGCAGTCCTCGGATGAGCAACAGCCTCATCGAGCAGCTCAGCCGTGAGGTGCCGCTGGTGGTCGTCAACCGACAGGTGACCGGCCTGCCCTGCGTGCTGATGGACGTCGGGCAGGGTGCCCGGGCAGCGATCGAGCACCTCATCGGCCTGGGGCACCGCAGCATCGCGTTGCTCGGTGGCCCGCGCAGCTCGTGGACCAACCGGGAGATGCGCCGCGCCGCCGGCACGGCCGCCCGAGCCGGTGGCGCGGAGCTGACCCTGCTCGGCCCGAACGCACCGACCGAGACCGGCGGCTCCGCCATCGCCGAGCAGGTGCGGCGCAGCGGTGTGTCGGCCGTGCTCGCCTACAACGACCTGATGGCGATCGGCCTCATCGAGGGGCTGGACGCGCTCGGGGTGCGGGTGCCGCAGGAGGTGAGCGTCGTCGGGGTCGACGACATCACCCTGAGCCGGCTCACCCGCCCCAAACTGACGACGGTGGCCACACCCACCGGGGCCGCCGGCCGGACGGCCGTCGACATGCTGCTGCAACAGGACTCCGAGTCACCGCGCGGCGCGCGAGGGCTCGGTGCCGGCACGGCGCTCGGCGTCCGTCGTACCACCGCACAGGTAATGCTCCAGACCGACCTGGTCATCCGCGACTCGACCGGCCCGGGCCCGTACGCCCGACCGGCACGTCCCCTGGCCGCGCCGCGTGGCCCGGACCCGCATTGCCCTGCGGGCCCGGGCATCCCGACCGCGGCCACCGGTGACGCCGTCGCCTCCTAATGCCGAGGAGTGAGCGCACATGCACCCCGCAACGCCCCCCACCACTAACGCGCCTGCCGGGCGCAATCACCGTACCGCGCTGCCTCGGCGGCGCCTGCTGCGCGGCCTGCTCGCCGTGACGGTCGCCGCGCCGCTGATGTTCGGGGCCGCTGCCTGCGGAGACGACGACGGCGGCGGCGCCGCCGACCCGAACGCCCCGGTCAAGCTCTCCATCTTCTGGTGGGGCGGCGACGCCCGGGCCAAGCTGACCGAGGACGCCCTCGCGCTCTACACCAAGAAGCACCCGAACGTGACGTTCGAGAAGACCTGGCAGGCCAACCAGGGCTACTTCGACAAACTGGCCACCCTCACCGCCGGCGGCAACCCACCGGACCTGTTCCAGATCGACGACAACTACCTGGCCGAGTACGCGGCCCGCAACACCACGCTCGATCTGACCTCGTACCAGAAGTCCGGCAAGCTGGACACCTCCAAGTTCCCCGAGAGCCTCCGGCAGTACGGCGTGGTCGACGGCAAGCTCGCCGGGCTGGCCGCCGGGGAGAACACCCAGGGTCTCGTCTACAACAAGACGCTGCTGACCAAGAACAACCTGCCCGAGCCCACCACCGGAATGTCGTGGGAGGAGCACATCGCCTGGGCCGAGCAGGTCACCGCCAAGACCAAGGTGCCCGGCACGCAGGACCCGAGCGCCGACTACAAGGCCTTCTGGGTCTGGCTCCGGCAGCAGGGCAAGGACCTCTACAAGGGCTCCGAGCTGGGCTTCACCGCCGAGGACGTGACCAGGTGGTTCGACCTGTGGAAGGGCGCCCGGGACCGCAAGGCCACCCCCACCGCCGACGTCATCCACGAGGGCAACTCCAGCGACATCACCAAGCAGTTGGTGGTCACCGGCAAGTCGGCGACCTCCTGGGTCTGGGCCAACCAGATGCCGGACCTGAAGAAGAACACCAAGGACGAGTTGGGCGTGGTCGCCTACCCGGGTGACCCGAGCGCGCAGTGGGCCCGGGCCTCGATGTACTGGTCGGTGTTCAAGGGCAGCAAGAACAAGGACGTCGCAGTCGACGTGATCAACTTCCTGAACAACGACCAGGAGGCGGTCAAGCTGCTCGGCACCGATCGAGGGCTGCCGTCCAACCAGGACCTGCGCCGCGTGGTCAGCGACGACACCACCGACCCGGCCATGAAGCAGTCCATCGCCGTCGAGGCCGAGCTGACCCAGAAGTTCGGCAAGTCGCCGCAGGTGCCGATCAAGGGACACAGCAAGGTGCGGTCCGAGCTGATCAAGGCTGCCGAGAACGCGCAGTACGGCAGGGCCACCACCGCCCAGGCCGCGACCCAGTTCATCGAGGCGTGCAAGTCCGCCATCGCCTGACCGCCCCCCGGGGTCCGTGCCGAAGTTCCCGGCCGGGAACTTCGGCACCGACCCGACGCGAGGAGAGGAGCTGTTCGTGGCGTTGACCACGGCGCCCGACCCGACCCGACGCGGCCCCGGATCCGTTCGGGCCCACACCGAGAGGCGTGGGCCCGGGCGCTTCCGGCACAGCGAAGGTCTGGCGGGGTACGTCTTCCTGTCGCCGTGGCTCATCGGCCTGATGGGTGTCACGGCGGTCCCCATGCTGCTGTCGCTCTACCTGAGCTTCACCAACTACGACATCCTCACCCCCTTCTCCGAGGTCCAGTGGGTGGGGTTGGCCAACTACGAACGGATGTTCACCGCCGACCCGTCGTACTGGCACGCGGTGCGGGTGACCCTGACCTTCGCGCTGATCGCGGTGCCGCTGAAGCTGGCCGCCGCGCTCGGTGTGGCGCTGCTGCTCAACCGCGCCTGGCGTGGGGTCGGGGTGTTCCGCGGGCTGTTCTACCTGCCGTCGCTGCTCGGCGGCAGCGTCGCGCTGGCCATCGTCTGGGTCAACATGTTCAACCGCGACGGCGCGTTCAACTCGCTGCTGAGCCTCTTCGGCATCCAGGGCAAGCCGTGGGTCAACGACCCGGACTGGGCCCTCGAAACGTTGATGGTGCTGGCCATCTGGCAGTTCGGCGCACCGATGGTGATCTTCCTGGCGGGTCTGAAGCAGGTGCCCACCGAGCTGTACGAGGCCGCCTCCGTCGACGGCGCCGGCCGGTTCCGGCAGTTCCGCAACGTCACCCTGCCGATGCTCTCTCCGGTGATCTTCTTCAACCTGGTGCTGGAGACCATCAACGGCTTCCAGGGCTTCACCGCGGCGTTCGTGCTCAGCAACGGCACCGGCGGCCCGGTCGACTCCACCCTGATGTACACGCTGAACCTCTACATCACCGGCTTCACCGAGCTCGACATGGGCTACGCCTCGGCGATGGCCTGGGTGTTCCTGCTGGCCATCGCGGTGATCACCGCGATCTTCTTCAGCACCGGGCGGTTCTGGGTGCACTACTCCGACGGGGAGGACCGGTGATGGTGACGGTGACCCCGACCGACGTGGCGCCGACCGCAGCGCCGCCGAACGCGCGCCGACGGCCCGGCGGCCGTCCGGTGCTGCGACTGCTCATCCTGGTGGCGATCGTCGCCGTGGTGCTCTACCCGCTGTTCTGGATGATCGGGACCTCGGTGAAGTCCCAGGAGGAGATCGTCAACAACCTCGGGCTGCTGCCCGAGCGGTTCACCCCGGGCAACTACACCGCCGGGTGGTCCAACTTCGACGTCAGCTTCGGGCGGTTCTTCCTCAACAGCGCGATGGTCAGCCTGCTCACCGTCGTCGGCAACGGGCTCTCCTGCCTGCTGGCCGCGTACGCCTTCGCGCGGCTGCGGTTCCGGCTGCGCGGCATGTGGTTCGCCGTCATGATCGGCACGCTGCTGCTGCCCCAGCACGTCCTGATCGTGCCGCAGTACATCCTGTTCCGGACGTTGGGGCTGGTCGGCGGCGACTGGCCGTACCTGCCCCTGCTCATCCCGCAGTTCCTGGCCACCGAGGCGTTCTTCGTCTTCCTGATGGTGCAGTTCATGCGCGGCGTGCCGCGCGAGCTGGACGAGGCGGCCCGGATCGACGGCGCCGGCCCGTACGGCATCTTCCGGCACATCATCCTGCCGCTGAGCCGCCCGGCGCTGGTCACCACCGCGATCTTCTCGTTCATCTGGACCTGGAACGACTTCTTCCGCCAACTGGTCTTCCTGTCCCAACTGGAGGACTACACCGTGCCGGTCGCGTTGACGCTGTTCATCGACTCGACCAGCCAGAGCGCGGTGGGGCCGATGTTCGCCATGTCGGTGCTGTCGCTGTTGCCGGTCTTCCTGTTCTTCGTCGCGTTCCAGCGGATGCTCGTCGAGGGGATCAACACCAGTGGCATCAAGGGTTGAACCCGAGGAGGCCGGCGAGCGGCGGGACTGGCGCGACGTCGCCCGCGACGCCGCCGACCTGGCGCTGCTCGGCATCCTGCTGGTGCTGGCGGCGGTTCCGCTGGTCACGGCGGCGGCGGCGGTCGGCACGGCCAGCGCGGCGGTGCACACCTGGACGCGGACCGGCAGCTGGCCGTCGGCGCGGACGACAGCGCGCCGGTTCGGGCGATCGGTTCTGCCCGGCGTGCCGGTCAGCCTGCTCGCGCTCACCGTGGCCGGGCTGCTGGCCGCCGACCTGGCGGCGCTGGCCACCGGCCGGGTGCCGGGCGGTCCGGTGGCGCTGCTGGTGACGGCACTGGTCGCGGCCGGCCTGGCCGGGTACGCCGGGTTGGTCGTGGTCGAGGTGGGCGGCAACGGGGGCGGGCGGTGGCGGGCGGCGGCCCGCTCCGCCGCCCGCGCCTGCCTCGACGCGCCCACCCGCTGGGCCGCGCTCACCGGCGTCACCGCGTTGGCCGGGCTGCTGGCGGTGCTGGTCACCCCGGTCGCGGTGCCGATCCTCGCCGGTTACACCGTGGCCGCCCTGCACGCCGTCGCCGGCCGCCAGCGGTTCGCGACGGGCGCCGCGCCGATCCCCGCCCACCCGGAGCTGCCGTGACCGCCGACCGTCCGGCCCGGGCCGCCGGGCCCGGCGCGGCCACCACGACCAACGAGCCCGACGTGGCCACCACGACCGACGAGCCCGACGTGGCCACCACGACCGACGAGCCCGACGCGGCCACCACGACCGACGAGCCCGACGCGGCCACCACGACCGACGAGCCCGTCCGCCTGCTGGTGGGCGGGACGGAGGTGGCCCGGTACGTGCTCGACCCGGCGTTGGACGCCCGGCACGGGCCTCGGCCGTACCTGCACCCGGTGCGCACCCTGGGCGGCACGGTGGTCACCGACGCGCTCCCCGCCGACCACGTGTGGCACCTCGGGGCCTCCCTGGCCGTGCAGGACGTCAACGGCACCAACCTCTGGGGTGGGCGCACCTACGTGCGCGACGTCGGCTACACCTGGCGCGACGACCACGGGCGGATCGCGCACGTCGGCGACGTCGAGCGGTCCCCGGGCCGGTACACGCACGACCTCCGGTGGCGCGACCCGGCCGGTCGGGTGCTGCTCACCGAGCACCGCCAGCTGGCCGCCGTTGCGCTGACCACCCAGGGGCCGGCCGGGGAGGTGTCGGCCTGGCGGCTGGACGTGGACTACACGCTGAGCGCCCCGGCCGGGCAGGACGTGCGGCTGGGCAGCCCGGCCACCAACGGCCGCCCCGGCGGCGCCGGCTACGGCGGGTTCTTCTGGCGGGCGGTCTCGGCCGAACCGGCGTCGGTGTTCAGCGCCTCGGCGACGGGGGAGGAGGCGGTCAACGGCTCCACCGAGCCCTGGGTCGCGCTGCGCGGCACCGGGCCGGGCGGTCGGGCGTACACCCTGGTTTTCAGCGGTCTCGGGACCGGCGACCGGTGGTTCACACGGGCCGCGATGTATCCCGGTGTGGGGGTGGCTTTCGCGTTCGAGCGGCCGGTCACCATCGCGGCCGGCACCAAGCGCCGAGGTCGTCACGCGGTGGTGATCGCCGACGGCGCCCTCGACCGCGCCACCGCCGCGACCCTGGCCCTCGAAACGCGTTGATCATGAAGTTGTTGCCCTGACACGCCGCTGCGAGTGGCAACAACTTCATGGTCAACGCGGTGTGCGGGCCGGCAGGGCGGCGGTCACCCGGATGGCCTTGACGATCGCCGGGATCGAGCCGATCAGCAGCACCAGCCCCCAGATGATCGCGATGACCGCGAAGACCAGCGCCGCCACGTCGTCGACGATGCTGACCAGGATCACCGGCACGAGGTTGTGCAGGAACTCCAGCACGACCGTGCACAGCAGGGTGGTGAGGATCAGCAGGACGAGACCCTTGTTCTGCAGGAAGCGCGGCTGGGCCAGCACCAGCAGCCCGGCCCACACGAGCTTGAGCAGCAGCACCAGCCCGAGCAGCACCGCCGCCTCGCCGACCGGGAAGAACCCCCACAGGGCCAGGTACGCCAGGGTGCCGAACGGGACGGCCAGGAACAGCGACACCATGATCATCAGCTCGACGAACGCGATGACCAGCGCGACCAGCCCGACGATGATCAGGATGATCGAGAAGATCAGGCCGGCGACGCCCTGTACCCGGCCCTGGACGCGTTCGGGCAGGAGCAGGCCCAGGCAGAACAGGGCGGTGCTCCAGACCGCCACCGCGTCGATCAACGCGAGATAGCCGGTGCCCCGACCGGACGGCTCGCTGACCCCGGACACGTCGTCGAGTTCCACGTCCAGCGCTCCGGCGCTGTCCGCCAGGGCCGCCCCGGCGTCGGCGCCGCCGAGCAGCAGCCCGGCACCCAACTCCACGCTGATCGCCAGGACGATGGCGAGCATGGCCAGCAGCAGGAACGGCTTGCGCAGGTCACCCACGGCGGCACTCCTCTCGATTTCGGGCCCCGACGAACCGGGTCAGGACGTGGCCACGACGACCGTGCAGGAACCGAGCCCGGGACAGCGCACACCGACCTCGGTGGCCTGGTCGACGGCGACCTTCGCGACCGCGCCGGTGCCGTCCGGTGCCGGCTCGACCTCGTCGCGGATGGTCAGGTCGGCGTCCCCCGGCGCCGGTGCGACGACGGTGAACCGGGCCGTGCTGCGCAGCACGAGGGTGCGCAACCCGCCGGGGTCGGCGACCCGCAGCACGCAGCCGCCGGAGAAGACCAGCCGGCCGGGCTCCGCAAGGCAGTCGGCGCTGACCGTGGCCGGGTCCACCGCGGCCCGCTCGGCGCCCAGAGCACCCAACCGGTCGACCAACCCGTGCCGGGCACCCGGGTCACCCCGGTCGCCGCGGCCCGCGCCGACCGCGACCACGAACAACGCCACCAGCGCGACGGCCAGCAGCCCCAGCAGCGCCTTCTGCCGGCCGCTCATCGCGTCACGGCCTGCGCCACGACCTCGCTGAACCGGATCGTGTCGACACCGGCGAAGTAACGGTTGGTGCCCTGCGTCTTGCCGACCACCAGCAGCGTGACCTGGTGCGGTCCCCTGGTGAGCCGGACCGTGCCGACGTCCAGGAACTCCGTCTTCTGCACCTTCGGCGTGAAGCCGAGGAACGTGCCGCCGACCTGGTTGCCGTCGATGGTGAAGACGGTGTTGGCGTAGTCGAAGGAGGTGGTGCGGACGGTGGCGAACCGCCAGGTGCCGTCGGCCGGGATCTGCACCGTCACCGTCACCTTGTCGCCGATGGCCAACCCCTGGAAGAAGAGTTGCCTGTCCCCGGACCAGACCACCGCGCAGCAGTTGGCCTGAGCGGCAACCGTCGCGCCGCTCTTCGCCGGTGACTCGACCGTCGCCCCGTCCACCAGGCTCTCCGCCTCGACGGTGACCACCCGCGGCTCACCCGGGGCCGAGTCGTCCCGGGTCAGCAGGACGACCCCCACGGTCACCACCACCAGCACCAACGCCACCGCCGCGGCGATCCACAACCACGGCGTACGCCGTGGCGGCGCGACCGCCCGTACCTCGTAGGTGACCCGGCCGCTGGAGCGGGAGCTCTCCTCCGGCGCGGTGTTCGCCGAGTACGCGAACCCGGTCATGTCGTAGCGCCGGGGCGGGGTGCCGGCGGGTACGGCGAGCGTGACCAGGAACGACACCGAGCCCTGCCCGGGGACCACCCGCTGCGGCTCGGCCACGGTGAACCACGACCGCTGGGAGCCGTCACCGGGGGCCACGTCGAACACCACGGTGTCCGGTGCGGTGCCCGGGTTGGAGACGGTGAACGTCAGCTCGCCGCTGTTGCGCGGGTCGAGGGTGAACTGCTCGGCGGCGGCGACGACCGCCCACTCGGTGGTCATGACGACTCCTCTTCGAGAACGATCTCGACGGTGGTCGAGGCGGGTTTCTCCGCCTCGACGATGCGGGTGATCACGGTCAGCTGGCCGGCGGCGGCGGCCGGCACCCGTACCACGACGTGGAAGGGCCTGTCGTCGGGTTCGTCGATGGCGAAGCCCGGCAACCCGGTGGCCAGTTCGAGAGCGCGTCGCATCCCGTACGGGGTGCCGCGCCAGCGGGCCAGCAGCGCGGCGTTGGCCACCAGGTCACGTAGTCGACCCACCGGCAGCGGCAGGGGGGTGTCCGGTCGGGGCGAGGCCACCACGTGGTCCATCGCCACCCAGCGCGTCAGGCGCACGACCAGCCCGTCCGGCGCCCGGTACGGGTCGAACAGCGCGTCCACCTCGGCGAGGATCGCCTCGTCCGGGGCGTGCAGCGCCTCCATCACGTCCAGCAGCGTCCAGAGCACGCTGCCGGGCACGCAGGCCCGCTGGTAGGCGGCGGGCAGCAGCCGTTCAATCGCCGAGCGTCGCATCCTGGCGCACCACCTCGATGTCGTGCTCGCCGGAGCAGAGCAGCCAGGTATCCGGGACGGTCACCACGTCGGCGGTGGCCTGGTTGGCGCTGGGCGTCCAGTCGACCGCCCCGGCGCTGCGGAACACGCCGCGCTCGCCGCCGGCCAGGATCAGCCGCTCGGCCGCACCGGGCCCACCGGCCGCGCCGCCGGCCGTCGGCCCGCTCACGGCGATGGCGTCGACCGGCACGAAACGGGTCCGGTCGCGCAGCGGCAGGCCGCAGTTGACCGACACCGCCTGCCACTGCGGCTGCGCGGCCAGGGTGTCCAGCCGCAGCACCCCGCCGCTCTGCGTGGCCGCCACCGCCAGCGGCCCGGCGAACGCCACGTCCCGGCAGGTGCCGCCGAACCAGCCGGCCTGCATCGTCTGCCACTTCACGTCGGACTCGAACAGCCGCGTGCGGTGGCAGCCCTGGCCGGGCTTCTTCGGGTCCGGCTCACCGGCGCCGCTCCACAGCAGGGTGGCCGGGCCGTCGTACTGCACGGCGAGGACCCGGTTGTCCACGTTGGACAAGCCGACGTGGGTGAAGGTGCCAGGTCTGCCGCCGGAGGTCGACAGGTAGACCCCGAATCCGGCCTGCGCGGCCACCGCCACACCCGGCGCGCCACGCTCCGAGACGAACGCGCGCACCGCGTAGAAGCCCCGGTCGGCGTCCGACGGGTCGACCAGGATCTGCAACGGCACCGCCCCGGGCAGCAACGACACCTCGTACAGGCCGGTGTCGGTGGCCACCAGCAGCGCCCCCGCGCCGTCGCGGTCCAGCCAGGCCAGGTCGGAGATCCGCGCGTCCAGGTCGGTGAGCAGCGACCACGTCTCGCCCAGGTCGGTGCTCAGGTGCACCCGGGAGCCGCCGGAGGCGCGCAGCGTCACCACGGCCACCGAGCCGGGGCGCGCGACGATGCCCGGCCGCACCGGCGCGGGCGCGGGCGCCACCCGCAGCACCGTCTCGCCGTCGAACCGGCCGGCCGGCTCCCACCCCGCGCCGCCGTTGCTGGAGCGGAACAGCACCGGGCCGCGGCCGGCATACCAGGTGCGGGGCTGGTACTGGTCGACGGCGAGGGCGCGGACCTCCCCGTCGGGCGCCTCGTCGACCACGAACCGCACCGACTCGACGTAGCGCACCCCCGGCTCGGCGTGCTCCAAGAGCCGGTACACGTTGGACGCCCGCAGCGGCTCGCCGAACGGCCAGCCGGTCGGGTTGAGCGCGGTCGGCAGCGGGCTCAACGTCTGGTGCAGCCGGTCGTGGATCCGGCTGCGGACCGCGTCCACGTCCTCCTCGCGCCGGACCACCACCCGGGCTCGCACCGACACCGCCTTGAAGCGGGCCCAGGTCGCCCGGGACCGGATGCCGACCATTCGGCGTTCCTCCAGGTCAGCCTCGACCCGACGGCGCGCCTCGGGCACCTCGTGCTCGCGCAGCACCGCCACCGGCAGCCGGCCGCCGGGGCGGGCCGTCGGCGGCACGTACGGGACCAGCACCACCTCGACCTCGCCGGGCCGGGCGAAGCTGTACACCGCCGCGCGGGTGAACGCCCGGGCCCTCGCCACCGCTCCGGAGCTGGTGGCGAGCACCTCGAAGTCGCGCGCGGTGACCGCCCGCTGCTGCGCGAAGAACTCGTACGGGCCGCGCAGCAGCACCGACTCCAGCGCCTCCATCTCCCGGCCGCCGGCAGCCGGCGCCGGGTTGTCGACGCGTACGCCGGGCAGGGGGTCGCGCAGGCTGGTCAGGGTGCCCGCCGCCACGTTGCCGGTGGGCCCGCCACCGGCGCGGTACCAGAGCCGGATCTGCCGGCCGGCCGGCGGCACGGCCGCGACGGTCACCGCCGCCGGCCCGCTCGCCGGGGCCTCGGGGGGTCGCAGGTCGAGGGCGGGGGCGAAGGTGACGGTCCCCGAGCAGCGGTCCACCAGGTACGCCTTGGACTGTGGCCCGAGCCCGGCGAAGCTGTCCACCGGTCGCCAGATCTCGAAGGTGCGGCCGTCGTACTCGCGGGCCGCCGCGCCCAGCTCCACCGTGCCGGCCGGCACCTCAACGCCGAGCAGCAGGTCCAGCGCCTCGGCGGTGTGCGTCAGCGGGGCGTGGGCGGCCCGCAGCACCTGACCCGGCTGGCCGGTGCCCACGCCGAGCAACTCCGCGTCGACCGGCTCACAGTGGTGCATCCGTACCGTCACCGACTCCTCGCCGGCGCTCAGCAGCGCCGGTTCGGTGGTGACGAACACGACCGGCCGGGGGTCGGCGCCCCGGGCCGCCGCGACCCGCAGACCGGCCGGGACCCGGAGCGCGCCGCGGTCGGTGCCGCTGCGGGTGAACCGGACGTCCGCCCAGGCCGCGGTGGGCGCGTGCCGGGAGACCCCGAGCAGATTCAGAAACGAGACGTACGCCTTCTCCGGCAACTGGTTCAGCCGGTAGATCATCACCTCGGTGAGGTGCGCGAACGCCTCCACCAGTGCCATGCCGGGGTCGTGCGCCGACAGGTCGGTCCATTCCGGGCAGGACTGCCGGATCCGTTCCCGGGCCTCGGTGACCAGGTCGAGAAAGCCGCGGTCGTCCAGATGCGGCACGGGCAGCGTCATGAGGGTCCCTCCTGCGCGGGTTCGTCGACCGGGAGCAGGTCCACGGAGAAGACCAGCTGCCCGGGTGTCAGGCTGGCCCGCACCCGGTAGTCGAGCCGGATCACCAGCCGCCACGCGTCGTCCGCGTCCGGCCCGGCGTCCACGTCGATCACCTCGACCCGCGGCTCCCAGCGGGCGATGGCCTGCCGGACGTAGTGGATGGCCAGGCCGGCCGTGGTGTCGTCGTTGGGCGCGAAGACCAACCGGTGCAACCGGGAGCCGTACCCGGGTCGCATCAGCCGTTCGCCGGGCGTGGTCGACAGGAGCAGGAACAACGCCTGCCGTACGCTCTCGTCGCCCTCGGTCATCGCCAGGCCGCCGGCCGCGGTGAGCGCCAACCCGCCCCCACGGCCGGCGTCGAAGCCGGCGCCGACGAAGCGGAAGGCCCTCACCGGTCCGCCCCCAGGAACCGCTGGCGCGGGTCCCGCACCGTGTGGTGGACCAGCCCCGGCGGTGTGCCGTCGGTGAACCCCTCCAGGTGCGACAGCACCACCCGGTGCCCGTCGATCCGCAGCCAGTCGCTGTAGCCGACCCGGACGTTCACCGTCTTGCCGCACGGCTTGATCGTCGGACCGTAGTTGGGGCAGGCCTTGATGTCGCGGCCCTCCGGGTCGTCGTCCACCAGCACGGGTACGGCGGTGACCGTCACCCACTGCTGCGAGGGCCGGTTCTCGACCCGCCCGTCGTGGTCGCAGGTGATCACGGAGTCACGGTGGATCCAGCGCATCAGCCGCCTCCTTCGTGGTGGGCGCGGGCCAGGGACCGGGCCTGCCGCGCGGCGGTCGTCGGGTCCTCGGTCGACTCGGCGTGCAGGAAGTCCACGCTGCGGGCGCGCACCACCATGGCCCGGCCGGGCGCCGAGATCACCAGGTCGGACGCCGCGTGCAGCGTCGCCAGGTCCGGGGTCAGTTCCAGATAGCTGCCGCCCTCGGTGGCCAGCCGCAGGCTGCGGTGCACGTCGTCGACGACGATCGACTGCCCGCCGGCGGTGCGCAGCGTCCAGCGCCGCGCCCGCCCGTCGTCGATGCCCGCGTCGTACGGCTCGACCGCGCCGAACAGCGAACCCAGCACGATGCCCGAGGCCGGCTCACCGCCGGGCAGCACCACCAGCACGGTGTCCTCCGGGTCCGGGAGCGCCACCAGGCCCTTGCCCCGCCCCGCGCCGGGGCAGAGCACGGCGAGCCAGCCGGCGTCCAGGTCCCCGTACGCCGGCAGGGTCAGGCGGACCCGGCCCAACCCGTCCGGGTCACCGACGTCGGTGACCGTGCCCAGGGTGACCACCGCACCGCCGGCCGGGGTCGGTGGGGCGACCGGCGGCACTGTGGAGAACCGGGTCAGGTGCCCGTTGCCGTCCACGGTGTGCACCACCTCGGTCAGCACGTACGCCCCGGCGACCGGGTCGGGCACACCGTCCAGGACGATCCGCCGGCCCGGCCGCAGCGCCGGGTCGCCCTCGGCCACCCCCTCGGCGGTGACCAGCGCCGCCGCCCGGGTGTCCAGTCGTGCCTGGGCCAGCGCCGCCAACTCGTCGTCGCTGCGGCCGGGCTGGTCGACGGCGGTGCGCACCCCGTCGGCGCCCACGTCGGCCGGATCCGGGCGGTCGCCGGCGGGTCGACCGCAGCGCGCGTCGTCGGCCTGCTGGCTGATCACCTCGGCCCGCTGCGGGTGCCAGCCCAGGGCCACGCTGGCACCGCTGGCCTGGTCGGCGTTGGTGGACAGCCGCAGGGTGTGCACGCCCGCGCCGAGGGTCAACGCGACCGGCTCTCCGTAACCGGCGAGGGTGACCAGCCGGACACCGTCGCCGTCGGCGGCCAGGTGCAGCCCGGCCCGACCGGCGACCTCGCGCAGCAGCTCCAGGTCGCTGTGCCGGTGCTGCAACAGCCGTTCCAGCCGTGGACCGTCGACCTCGGCCGTCACCTCCAGCCCCACGTCGCCGCACAGCTCGCGGGCCAGCTCGACGGCGGTCACCGAGGTGAAGACCCGCAACCCCTGCCGCTTGCGCAGCCGGTGCAACGGGTCGTACGCCCGCAGCCGCAGCACCGCTGCGCCGTCGGCGGCGTACTCGACCTCCACGGCGGTGACCTCCCCGCCGAACAGAGCGTCGGCATGATCGGCCAGCCGTACGTCGAGGGTCGTCCCGGGGCGCGCCGCCGGGTCGAACGCGCCGGTGCCGGCGCTGGTGGCGAGCACCAGCTCGGCCTGGGTGGGTTGGTCGAGCCGCGCGGCCACCCGCAGCGAGCGGACCCGCTGACGGGCCGCGCCGGCCAGCTCGACGCCGTCGAGCAGGACGACCAACGCCCGGGGCGCGGTGCTCGTCATGGCGTACCCCCGGGGTTGGTGCTGGTGGCGGCGGGGCCCGACGGACCCCAGGCGGCGGGCGCGGTGGCGACCGACGCTCCGACGAACGACGCGCCGGAGCCCACCGCGCCGGCCAGCGCCCGCGCGGCGCCCGTCACCGCACCCACCACCGATCCGCCGCCCGGGGCGCCGGGTGGTGGGACGGCGAGTGTGGTGCCGGCCGGCACCGCGAGGGGGTCGGTGATCCGGTTGTGTTCGGCCAGCAGTCGCCAGCGCAGGGGCGAGCCGAGCGCGTCGGTGGCCAGCAGGTCGAAGCGCACGCCGGAACGACCCGGCTCGGCCGCGCCGTCGCCGGCGGCGATCACCGCGCTGCCCGGCGCGGCGGTCGGGGTGCTCGCCGCGGCCAGCTCCTCGGCGAAGCCGGCCTCCGCCTGGTCGGCCGTCTCGGCGGCCCGGACCAGCTTCAGTCGCAGCCAGGAGCGTCGGGGTGACCCGGTGCCGGTGAACGCGTCGAACCGCTCCGCCACCGCGATGATCACCCCGGGGACGTTCCAGGTCTTGCCCCAGACCAGGCGGACCAGCGGTGGTCGCAGCCACCCGTGCTCGGCGGTGGAGTTCTCCGCCAGCATCCACAGCGGACGGGTCAGCACCCGCACGTCGGCGGGCCGGACCTGGGCCTGGACGAAGTCGACGTCGAACAGCAGGTCGAGCACCAGCTCGGTGCGACCGCCTCCGGTGAAGACCAACGGGTCGTCGGCCAGCCCGGACCCGGTGAGCTGCCCGCCGGCGACACCCCGATGGCGTACGCCGGCCAGCCGGGTCACCTGCACGGTCTCCGGGTTGAGCAGGCAGTCCACCCGCTCGCCGGAGGAGTCGATGAGGAAGGCGACGCGTTCCATCAGTCGCCCGCCTGTTCCCGGTCCAGTCGGCCGAGCTGGGCTGCGTCCAGAGCGTCGCCGGGCACCGTCCACACCGTCCCGTCGTCGGGCAGCGCCGGCCACGGGTCCGAGGTCCGCGCCTGCCGCTCGGGCGGCGGGAACGCCCTGCTCACCGGCCATCCTCCGCTGCCCGGGTCGCACGTCGTCCCGCCGATCCAGGGCCCGACCCTTCCGACGTCGCCGTTCCGCCATCCGACCGGGTGCCCGGCGCGCTGGTCGCGGTCGTGGCCGGTGTGCTGTCCGAGGCGTGAGCCGGCGTGCCGTTCGGGCCAGTTCCCTTCGCCGGGCAGGGCCGGCCACGGACCGGAACCGGCGACCTCGACCGCCGCGAGCCCACCCCGCGCCGCGCCGTCGACGGCGCTGGTGGGGTGGGAACCGGAGGGGTCGGGCTCGTCCGGGGACTCCTCAACGGACAGGGAAAAGGGCAGTCCGTCTCCGCCTACGGCAGGGGTGTCGCCCCGTAGCGCCGGTCCGAACGGTCCGACCGACCCGGTCGTCGCGCCTCGTCGAAACCGCGAGCCGAGACGCCAACCGTCCCGCAGCCGACCCGGCACCCGCCGACCCGGCGGCGCGAAGGCGTTCCCCCCGCCGTGTCCTGAGGTCCGGGCGGCGGCAGAGGCGCCGCCGCTGCCGAGTGCACCGCCGCTGTCGAACGGACCGCCGCTGCCGAGTGCACCGCTGCTGTCGAACGCCGAGCCGCCCGATCGCACGGTCCCGCCCGTTGACCACGACCGGTCCGGCGCCCCGTCCTCCGTGCGCGGCCCACCGAGGCCACCCGACGTGCCGTCGGTGCCGCGGGCCCTGCCACCGGTGGGTGCTGGGCCGCCGCCGCCGTGCGCGGTGCCGTGCTGGCCCGCGGTGCCGTGCTGGCCTTGCGTGTCGTGTCTGCCCGCTGTCCCGGGACTGCCGGCCGCTGAGCGGTCGCCCAGCACTCCGGAGTCGCCGGTGGGTTCTCCGTCGCCCGCCGAGGTGGTGCCGTCCGGGAGGACGAGACTGCCCGGCGTACCGGATGACCGCAGGCCACGACCGCCCGCCGGGCTGAGCGCGTCGGTCCGGCGAAGGTCGGCGGTGTCGCCGGTCCCGCCGGCGCGCAGGCCGCCGAACCCGCTGCCGGCGGCGGCGCGCAGGCCGCCCGTGCCGGCGGGGCGTCGGGTGGCCTCCCCGACCGGAGGGCCGGGTCGATCCGCCGTGAACCACCGGGTCGGCCCGTCCGGCGGGGTCGGCCCCACGCCGGGTGTCGCTCGGCCGCCCTGCTGGTCGTCGCGGCCATGGGCCTGCCCCACGTCGGTGGGGGATGCGTCCAGGTCCAGGTCGCGCAGCAGGCCGGGAGCGTGAGCGGCCACCAGGTCCAGCCAGTGCCGCGGAGGTTCCCCGAAGCGGCGTGGCGTAGCCGCCGGTGCGTCCGAGGACGGCCGTTGCGGGAGGTGGCCGGTGGGCTCGACTCGTCCGGCGAGGCGCTGCACCGCCCCGGCGGCCGAGCGCAGCCGGCCGGCCAGCCAGCTACGCGGGTGCCGGCGCGGTGGCACCGCCGGTCTCCAGCTCCAGGCCCTCGTAGCGCAGGGTCAACGAGGCGATGGCGATCTCGTGGCTGAGGGTGTTGAGGTGCGCGCCGCGCCACCGGGTGGGCCAGGCGTCGATCAGGTTCCAGCGCAGCACCTCCGCGGTGCCGACCGAGTCGAGCAGCACCACCGAGACGTTGCGCCGGTTGAGGGTGCCCTGCGCGGTGGCGTTCACCCAGTCCCACAGCTCGCGGGAGGCGGTGAGCCCGAAGTGCAACGTCACCGGCTCGTACTCGGCCTGGCCGGGCACCATCCGCATCCGGCCGAGGCCGTGCTCCCGGTACGGCTGCCCGGGAATGTTCACCTCCAGCCCGGTCATCTCGGTGAAGTGGCCGTTGGTGACGCCGTTGATGAGTAACCGGAAGTTGTACGCCCGGTACGGGTCGACCGGGGCGCCGGGCTGCGGGGTGGCGGTGGTGGGCATGTCAGCCTCCGATCGTCTCGGTCTCGGTGCCGCCGGCCCACTGGCTCAGCTTGAACACCACGAACTCGGCGGGCTTGACGACGGCGATGCCGATGTGGGCGATCACCATGCCGGCGTCGCGGACGTCCGGCGGGTTGGTCTCCTCGTCGCACTTGACGAAGAACGCCTCCTCTGGGCTGCGCCCGAGCAGTGCGCCGTCGCGCCACACCCGGGTGAGGAACGCCCCGATGTCGCGCCGGATCGAGCGCCAGAGGGTGAAGTCGTTGGGCTCGAACACCATCCACCGGGTGCCGTTGGCGATGGCCTGCTCGATGGCGATGCTGAGTCGCCGCACGTTGAGGTAGCGCCACTCGCTGGCCTCGGCGGCGAGCGTACGGGCGCCCCAGACCCGGATGCCCTCACCGGCGAAGTAGCGGATCACGTTGACGCCCTTGGGGTTGAGCACGTCGTGTTCCGGTCGGGTGACCAGGTAGCCCAGGTCGACGGCGCCGCGTACGGGTTCGTTGGCCGGTGCCTTGTGCACCCCGCGCAGGGCGTCGGTGCGGGCCCAGATGCCCGCCAGGTGCCCGCTCGGCGGGGTGAGTTCCAACTCGCCGCTGATCGGGTCGCGGACCCGCAGCCAGGGGTAGTAGAAGGCCCCGAACTCGGACTGCCGCGGCCGGTAGGCCGCCCCCTCGTGCCCACCGGAGCCGCCCGGCTGGGCCGAGCCGCCGCCGGGGCCGCCCGAGCCGCCGCCCGTACCCTCGGCGGGCTTGGGGGGTTTCCCGGTGGACGGCGTGGCGACCCGGGTCAACGCGGAGATGTCCTCGATGTCCGGTGCCGGGTCGCAGATGGCGACCATGGTGCGGGTGCGCTCGGCCATGCTGAGCAGCGCCTCGTGCGACACCACGTCGTGGAAACCGGGTGCCGCGATGATGGAGATCTCGTCGACGGCCTCCAGCAGTTGCAGACCGCCGCGGCGTTGCCCGCTGCCGGTGATCGCGCCGCCCTCACCCACGTTGACCACCCAGCAGCGGGCGCCCCCGTTGTCCAGGAAGCCGAAGACCGCCCGGGCCAGCGGGGTGCTCTCCACCCGCTCACCGCCGGCGAAGAGCCGCAGGAACTCCGTCCAGTTGTTGACCGGCACCGCCCTGCCCAGGTGGGCGGAGCGGTCCGGTGCGATGCCGACGAAGGCGGCGATGCTGGTGCTCGCCGGGCCGATCGGTCGGGCGCCGCTCGGGACCTCCTCGACATAGATGCCGGGGGAGAAGTAGCTGGGCATCGGTCCTCCTGTGCGGGTGGGCGTCAGTGGGTCGGTGGCGCGCAGACGATGACGATCTCGGGTTCGGTGGGGTCGACGTCGGCGGTGAGGACGAGCCCGCGCCCGGTCAGCCTCAGCCGGACCGGACCCGGGTGCTCGGGGTCGTGCGGGACGCCGACGATCAGGAACCGGCCGTCCGGGTCGGTGCGGGTGGCGGACCCGGTGCCGGGTAGCTCGACCCGCATCGCCGCCAGCGGCTGGTCCTCGGGACCGACCACCCGGCCGGTGAGGGCGCGTACCCCGAGTTGCCGCAGGCGCAACGGTTGCAGGACCGGCGGCGCGGCCGGGGTCGGGTGGTCCACCTGCGCGGGTACGTCGATCAGCAGCGCCGGGCGAGGTGCCGAGCCGAACGCCGTCCACAGTGGGGGCTCGTCAGCCTCCAGGACGACCGGATAGCTGCCGTCGCCGGTCGCGGCGGTGAGCACCCGGTCCAGCCGGGGCAACCCCGCCGGCCCGGTGACGCAGAGCAGGAAGCGGACCGTGAACCGGTACGGCTCGCGGACCGCGCCGCTGGAGCGGGTCTGCCGGGCGGGGCGCAGCGCCAGCGGCCAGAGGGTGAGCCCGGCGGCGTCGCCGTCGGTGCGGGGCGGGCCGATCGGGACGGTTTCCCCCGCCGCGCTGGTCAGCCAGGCGACCAACTCGGCGGTGGCCGTCTCGATCGGTCCGCGCCCGTCGGTGGTCATCGCGGCGGCGTCCCCTGGATCCGGTACGCGATGGCCTCGTTCCACACGTGCGGGTAGACGCCGATCTCGAAGTACCGGGTGAACCGGTTGATCGGGGCGTTGGTGTGGTCGTGGTAGAGCAGCCACACCGGCGCGATGGTGAACAGGACGTAGTTCGCCAGCACCAGCGGGATGTAGAGCGGCCCCAGCAGGCGACCCTGGAAGATGTGCACGTCCTCGTGCCGCTGGATGCCGGAGCTGGAGCCGGCGCAGACCGTGCCGATGGTGGTGGCGTAACGGGGCGAGACCCCCTCCACCACGCTGACCCGCCCGCTGCCCTGCGAGGTGGGCCGGTCCAGCGAGTGCCCGAAGACCAGGTGAACGGCCAGGTAGATGGCACCGACGACCGTGTTGAGCAGGCTCCAGGTGTGGTCGACGACGAAGAGGAAGATGCCGCGCGCGTCCGGCGCGTACACCCCGGCGGAGGTCACCGCCCAGCCGAAGACCGCGCCGACCAGCAGGCCCACGACGGCGCCCACCATCAACCCGATCGGGCCGCCGGCGAGGAAACCGAACAGGGCGCCGACACCGACCTGAACTGCCGCGCTGATGATTCCGAAGACCATGACGTCATCCCCCTCAGACCCAGGAACGGAAGACTCGGGGCTCGCGACCGCTCGCGACCTGGGTCGGCGTCGCCTGCCGGTTGCCGGGCGGGAACTGGTTGACGCCGAGCGCGGCGGAGAAGATGACCAGGGCGTTGAAGAACGCGATGACCCACTTCTCGCCGCCGGCGTCGTCGGCGAACGCCGCCGTCACGTAGGACAGCAGCAGCGCGATGGCGATGGCGATCCACTTGCGGAGCTTGTCGCCGCTCGGGCCGATCAGCCCGCCGATGACGTTGGTGGCCAGCAGGGTCGCGGCGCTCGCGCCGGCGATGGTCCCCAGGGCTGCCCAGGTGAAGAGATCGTTCATGGCGATCCCCCTTTTCTGCGATGGTGCGACCGGGATGTGGTGGTGGTGAGGTTCGGTGCTCCTGGTGGGGAACACCGGGGCCGGTCGCCGTCGTCTCGGGGGCGGCCGGGGCCGGGCGTGGCCGGCGGAGCCGGCCACCGGGTGGATCAACCGGGCCCCGGGGCGCCGACGGGCGGGCCCGGCGGCGTCGGGCCAGGCGGCGTCGGACCGGGCGCAGCCGGCGTCGCGGGCTGACGGCGACGCACCAGGAGTACGCCCACCGCGGCGAGGAGCAGCAGCAGGAGCGCGCCGCCTCCGACCAGCAGCCACGGGAACCCGCCGCCCTCCGCGCTGGCGGCCGCCGAGGCGGACGGTCGGGGTGGCGCCTCGGCGACGGCCCGCAGCTCGCTCGGCTTGTCCTGGTTGGAGTCGACCCGCCAGCTGACCGAGCGGCCGTTCACCGTGCCATTGCTGTCGATCACCCGGCCGGGAAATGTCACCGAGATCTCGAAGGACATGAGCTTCATGAAGGCCTGCTGCTGTTGCGGATTTTGCTGCGCAACCTTTCCGCCGTATTTCTTCGGGTCGAGCGGCAATGTGAAGCGATACAGGTCGCCGTCGCGGACCAGTTTCACGCTCTCCGTGTCGAAACCCGCCAGCGGTGCCTTGCGGTAACTGATCTGGGAGCCGAAGAGTTTGCTGTCCTCGTACCCGGTCTCCTCGCCGGCCGGCAGGGCCGGAATGTTCTGCCGCAGCTCCGCGAAGGCCGCCGGGATGTTCTTGTTCCGGACGCTGAGCACGGACTTCTCGGCCGTCAGCAGCAGCTGCCCGTCGACCGTGTCGTCGGCGTTGACGGTGAGACCCATGTTGAGTTGCATACAACTGCTCAGGGCGGCGAGAAGGACGAGGCACACCGCGACGCGGAGTGCCTTACCGCGGTTGACTCTCCTGTTCATGGGCTCAGTGTGTGTGATCGCTTTCACCATCAGCAGTCAGCGATCGGTCACAAGGCGGTCGCCGATTGTACCGGCGTGCTGTCACATTTGTTTGAGCCCGACGACGGTCCGAATGACTATTCTGGAGCTTTGGGGCGTCAACGGTTGTTCGGCGGCCGTACGCTGACCCGGTGATCATTGTCGCGTGTGTGCTTCTGGTGGATCCCGACGGACGGCTGTTGCTGCAACTGCGCGATGGCAATGCGGAGCACCACCCGAACGTCTGGGGTCTGCCCGGCGGCCACGGCGAGCCGGGGGAGACGCCGGAGCAGGCCGCCGAGCGGGAGCTGTGGGAGGAGACCGGCCTGCGCGCCGACGGGCCGCTGCGCCCGGTCGCCGTGCAACCGGCGCCCGAGCTGGGCCGGGTGAAGCACTACTTCCTCGGCCACACCCGCGCCCGGCAGGAGGACGTGGTGCTCGGTGAGGGCGCGGCGATGGTCTTCGTGCCCGGCGACGAGGTGCTCGACGGTCGTCCCTGGACACCGGGCGCCGCCGAGGTGCTGACCCAGTTCTTCGCCTCACCCGAGTACGCCGCGGTGACGGCCGGCCGGACGGCCACGGGGCCGGCTCAACCCGCCGGAGGGCTCCAGTCCGCATAGCGGGCCATGCTGCGCAGGGCCACCCGGGCCGGGATGAGCCGCAACGCGGCGGTCCGCATCGTGAAGGCGATCGGGTTGTGCAGCTGCTGCCCGAACCGCCCGGCGACGTAGGAGGCTCGGGCGACGGCCTGACTGCGTGGTCGGCGCTGCGCGTCGTACGCGGCCAGGGCGGCGGGCACCCCCTCGGCGCCACCGGCGCAGACGGCGCCGAGCACCACCGCGTCCTCGATCGCCTGCCCGGCGCCCTGCCCGAGGTTGGGCGTCATCGGGTGGGCGGCGTCGCCGAGCAGCGCCACCCGTCCCCGCACGTACGAGGGCAGCGGCACGGCCAGGTGGTGGATGTCGTTGCGCAGGACGGCTGCCGGTGGAGTTGCCGCGAGAAGCGCCGGGATGGGGGCGTGCCAGTCACCGAAGTGCTCCCGCAGGGCCGCCAGCTCGTCGGGGGCGCGGCCGCCGGGCGGGGCGTTCAGCGCCGCGTACCAGTAGAGCTGGCCGTCACCGATGGGCACCATGCCGAACTCGGCTCCCGGTCCCCAGGTGATGGCGGCCGGGACCGGGTCGGGAAACGCGATGGCCGCCCGCCACGCCGTCGAGCCCGCATACACCGGGCCGGGGTGTTGTGGCCAGAGCTGGGCGCGGACCTGGCTGCGCAGGCCGTCGGCGCCGACCACCAGGTCGGCGTCGAGGGTGTGCGAGCCGTCGGGCCCCCGGTAGCGCACCTCGGCACGGTCCGGGCCGGACTCCACGTGTTCCACCTTGGCGTTGGTGTGCAGGGACGACGCCGGCAGGGCCTCGCGCAGGGTGCGGTGCAGCGTGGCCCGGTGTACGCCGAGCGCCGTGGTGCCCAGCTGCCGGACCATCTCCGTGGCGTCCACCCGGGACAGCCACCGCCCGTGCCGGTTGCGGACGCCGCCGGGTGCCTCGCCGTGTCCACCCCGGCGCAGAGCCGGGCCCAGGCCGAGGCTGTCCACCCCGCGCACGGCGTTGGCCATCAGGCTCAGGCCGGCGCCGACCTCGCGCAGCTCGGCGGCGCGCTCCAGCACGGTGACCCGCCACCCGTGCCGGTGCAGGGCGAGCGCCGCGCTCAGCCCGCCGATTCCCCCGCCCACCACGATTGCGTGTGCGTCATCCATGTCGACCACCTTTCTACACCTGTAGAAGAGTGATACTACCTGCGGACCACCGAGAAGGGGGAGTGCCGTGACGGCCCGGACGAACCGGATCGCGTTGCTGACCGACGCGGCCATCGAGTTGATCGCCGACGGTGGCATGCGGGCGCTGACCCACCGGGCGGTCGACAGCCGCGCCGGGATGCCACCCGGCACCACCTCCGCGTACCTGCGGACCCGGCAGGCGTTGATCGAGGCGGTGGTGGGACGGCTCGCCGAGCGGGACCGCGGCGACCTCGAGGCACACGACCTGCCCACCGGGCCGCCGCCCCCGACCCCCGCCCCTCGGCTCGACGCCGACGACCTCGACGCGCTCGCCACCGGCGTCGCCGAGGTGCTCGACCGGTGGTTGAGCGCCGGTCGCAGCCGGACCCTGGCCCGCTACGCCTGTCTGCTGGAAGCGGTGCACCGGCCCGAGCTGCGCGGGATCCTGCAACACGGCACCGGCCTGCGGGTGCAGGCCCGGGACCTGCTGACCCGGGCCGGGGCCACCGACCCGGACCGGCAGGGCGACCAGTTCGTCGCGTTCGTGGACGGGCTGCTCTTCGACCGGCTGGTCGGCGCGGGCGCGCTCACCGCCCCACCGCCCGGCAGCGCGGCCAGCCGGGCCGACCTCGGCGCCGCGGTCCGTACGCTGCTGCGCGCCCTGACCGGACGCTGACCGGACGCTGACCGGGCCGGCTCCGGCCGGTGATCAGTGGTCAGTCGCGTGATGGGAGACGATCCGTCGGTGCCGTCGGTTGCGCGACGTACCGCGGTGGGCTGGCGCTATGGAGCTGAATCGCTTGCGACATCGCTCCTGCGATGCGTTGACGACATCAGCTCCAAAGGACGTGCGGGAGGCGCGGTGCGGCGGGCTGCCGGCGGGCGCGGCGGGTCGGTGGTGGGCGTCCTCGCGTGATGGCGGGCGTCGTAGGTTGGCGGCGGGGCGCCGTGGGTAGGCAGCCGGGTACCGGGTCCGGTTGCGGCTGGTCCGGTCGATGCGGGGGAGAAGGTTCGGTGATGGTGCGGTTCAGCGGCCTGCGGACGGCTGGCGGGCGGGTGCGGCACGGCTGGCGACCGGTGGTGGAGGCAACCGTCGCTGCCACGGTCGCCTGGCTGCTGGCGACCCGGTTGCTCGGGCATCCGCAGCCCTTCTTCGCGCCGGCCGCAGCGCTGATCGTTCTCGGTCAGGCGCGGGGGCAGCGCATCCGCCGGGCCGTCGAGGTCGTCCTCGGGGTCGCCGCCGGGGTGCTCGTCGCGGACCTGGTGGTGCAGGCGCTCGGCCCCGGCAGCACCTGGACGGTGTTCACCGTCATCCTGCTCACCGTGCTCCTCGCGGTGGCCTTCGGCGCCACCGGCGTGACACTGGTGCAGGCCGCGGTGTCCGCGCTCTACCTGGTGGTGGTCGCACCACCGGACGGCACACTGGTGCCGTTCCGCTTCGTCGACGCGCTGATCGGTGGCGCGGTCGCGCTCGCGGTGAGTCTGCTGGTCGACGCCCGTCACCCTCTCGCGCCGCTGGTCGCCGAGGTCCGCCGCACCTTCGACGAGCTGGCCGGGCTGTTGGGCGGGATCGCCGACGCGCTGGACCACCGCGACGAGGCCGCGGCGGTCGCCGCGCTCACGCAGGCCCGGGGGATGGACGCCCGGGTGGACGGCCTGCGCGACGGAGTGCTGGCCGCCGGCGAGGCGCTGCGGCTCAACGTCCGCCGCCGCCGCCACATCGGTCGGCTGAAGTCGGTCGACGAGTCGATCCGGCAGATCGATTACGCGGTACGCAACGTCCGGGTGCTGGCCCGCGCCGGCGTGACACTGAGCCGGATGCACGCCCCGGCGCCACCCGAGCTGGGCGCGGCCCTGCGGTCGCTGGCCGAGGCGGTCCGCGAGGCCGGTGCCGCCCTCGCCGCCGACCTGACGGGACAGGACGAGACCGCCGACCAGCACGCCGCCCGGGCCGACGAGTCGGCGTTGACCGCCGTGCACACCGCCGGGCTGCTCTTCGGCTCGACGCAGACCCTCCCCCTGGCGATGATCATCGGTCAGGTTCGGGCCACGGCCATCGACCTGCTCCGCGGCGTCAACCCCGAGGACGACGCCGCCGTCCTCGCCCGCGTCGACGAGGCCCTCGGCCTTCCCGCAATCTAACGCCCGCCCCGCCCCCGCCCCCCCCGCCCCCCGCGCCCCCCGCCCGGGTCGATCATGGACTTGTGGTGCCTTACAAAAGCCACGTGTCACCCTCAATTGCCCACCACAACTCCATGATCGACCGGGGACCGGGGACCGGGGACCGGGGACACGGGGCGACCGGGGGCCGGGGGCAGGGTTGGGGTTGGGTCAGGTGGTCAGCCAGGCGGTTGCGGTGTCGCGGATCGGGGTGGTGACCTCGTGACCGCCGGGGAACTCCTCGTACGTGACGTCGTAGCCGCGGTCGCGCAGCTGCGGGACGAGCCGGCGGCTGCACACGTCGATGGGCAGCACCCGGTCGTCGACGCCGTGCGAGATGAAGATCCGTGGGTGGCCGTGGGTGACCGGCGGCGCGGCGAAGCCGGGGGAGAAGGCCAGCACCGCGTCGACCAGGTCGCCGTTGGCCAGACCCAGCGACAGCGCGTACGAGGCGCCGTCGGAGAAGCCGCCGAACGTGACGTCCTGGACCGGGTAGCGGTCGAAGACGTTCGCCAGCAGCCCGTCGATGCGCGCCACGTCCGCGCCGAAGCCGCCGGCGATCAGGTCCCAGCTGGCCGCCGACGACTGCGGGGCGACCAGCAGCAGGTGACGCGTGTCCGCGACGGGCAGCAGCAGGTCCAGCCCCTGCCGCGCCGAGCCGCCCGCACCGTGCAGGAGCAGCACCAGCCGGTACACCGATCCGTCGGCGGCCGGCTCCGGGGCGTACACCATCGCCAGCTGGTCGCCGTCGGGGCCTTTCATGGGCACGAGCCCGGTCGGCCCCGGCACCACCGGCGGGTGGCGGCGGGCGGTCAACCGGCCGTGCCGGGGATCCTGCGGGCTCCGGTACGGCGGCGCGGAGTCGGGCACGGGCCACCACCTGTCGCGGTCCACGAAACGGTCGACGAAACGTCCGACGCGGTTACCCGACCCGTCCGGGGTTAACCGTCGGCAACCGTCACCGCCACCGTCAGGCGCTGGCCCGGGCCACCAGGGCGGACGGGAAGAGGGTCACCGGTGCTGCCGGACGTCCGTCCAGCAGGGCGGTGGCCGCGGCGGCGGCGATGCGCCCAACCGGGTGGCTCGCCGTGGTCAGCGCCGGAGCCGTCAGCCCGGCCAGCGGGATGTCGTCGAAGCCGGCCACCGCGACGTCGCCGGGCACCTGCACACCTGCGTCACGCAGGCCCGCGATCACCCCGAGCGCGGTGTCGTCGCTGATCGAGTAGATGGCGTCGAGGTCCGGCCACTGACGCAGCGCCTCGCCGGCCGCCGCCCGACCGCGCGCCGCCGTGAAGTCTCCGGGTAGCACCCGCTCCGGCAGCCCGGCCTGGCGCATGAGTCGGCGGTACGTCTGCACGGGGCGCTGCGCGCAGGGCAGCCACCGGGGGCCGGTCACCATGGCGATCCGCCGGCGACCCGTCGCGTACAGGTGGCGCAGCACCGCCTCGGAGCCGGCGCCGTTGTCGACGTCGAACGACGGGACGGTCGCGGAGCCGACGCCGATCGAGACCACCCGGCCGTGCAGCGAGCGGGGCACCGACTCCAGCAGGGCCTCGGTGGTGTTGACCAGGATCACCCCGCACACGCTGCGATCGTCGAGCTGGTCGAGGCCGCGTGGGTCGCCGAGCGGCAGCCAGTGCAGCGCCACCCCGACCCCGGCGGGAGTGCACACCCGGGCGACCGAACCCACCACCTGGTGCACGTACGGGTCCTCCAGCACCGCCGCGCTGGTGCCCAGGACAGCCACGACCATTCGTACGCCGCCGCCGCGGACCAGCGCCCGGGCGGCCGGGTTGGGGATGTAGCCGAGCTGGTCGACGGCCGCCGTGACCAGTTCCCGGGCAGCCGGCGAGGCGAAGCCCGTGCCGGCGATCACCCGGGACGCCGTTGACCGGGACACCCCGGCGACGCGCGCTACGTCCTCGAGAGTGGCCGGTCGGTGTGCCGCTGCCGTCATCGTCGCCTCCCACGGCGGCCCGTCAGGTGAGACGAACGCCAGCTCACATCATGCCCCGGCCGGTCCCGGGACGGTAAGGGGCGGTTGCCGGTTGTGGTGGTAGCGCTCTCAGGTGTGCGATCGTGCCAGCAGATCACCCCGAGGAAGAGGACCTGACCCCGTGAGCGCCCCCACCAGCCGTCCCGCAGCCCCGGCCACCGCACCACCCCCGACACGGGCGGTGCTGCTCGCCCGCAACGGCGTGGCGGTCACCTTCACCCTCAACGGGCTGGCCGTCGGCAGTTGGTTCTCCCGGGTGCCGGCGGTCCGCGAGGCGTTGGACCTCTCCGCCGGCCGGCTCGGGTTGCTGCTGCTGGCGATGAGCGTCGGCGCGCTGCTGGCCATGCCCACCTCCGGCCTGCTCGCCCAGCGGTTCGGTGCGGCCCGCACCGTCACGATGGCCACCGTGGTGGTTGCGGTCGGCCTGACCGTGGCGGGGTTGGGCGCCACGATGACCGGGTCGTTCGCCATCGTCGCCCTGGGACTGGTCGCCCTCGGTTACGGCTCCGGCGCCTGCGACGTGGCGATGAACGTCGAGGGCGCGGCGGTGGAACGGCGGCTGGGCCGTACGATCATGCCCCGTTTCCACGCCGGGTGGAGCCTCGGGTCGGTGGCCGGTGCGGCGCTCGGCGCCGGGGCGGCCCGGTTCGACGTGTCGGTCGGCGCGCATCTCGTCGCGGTGGCGGTGGTCGTGTTGACCGGCACCGCGCTCGCCGCCCGGACGTTCCTGCCGGTGGGCAGCGATCACACCGGCGACCCGGCGGACGCCACACCGGCGGCCCGTCGGCGGGCGCAACTCGCCGCCTGGCGGGAGCCGCGCACCCTGCTGATCGGGCTGTTCGTGCTGGTGGCGGCTTTCACCGAGGGTGCCGCCAACGACTGGCTGGCCGTCGCGTTCGTGGACGGTCGGGACCTGAGCGAGGCCGCCGGCGCGGCGGTCTTCGGTGTCTTCGTCGTGGGCATGACCATCGGGCGCACCGCGGGCACCGTCGCGCTGGACCGGTGGGGTCGGGTGCCGGTGCTCAGCGGCACCATCGGGCTCGCCGTGGTCGGTGCCACCCTGGCCGTTCTGGCTGGCTCCGGCCCGGTGGCCATCGTCGGCGTCGCGCTCTGGGGCCTGGGCGCGTCGCTGGGCTTCCCGGTGGGCATGAGCGCGGCGGCCGACGAGGAGGCACACGCGCCGGTGCGGGTGAGTGTGGTCGCGGTGATCGGCTACACCGCGTTCCTGGGTGGGCCGCCGTTGCTGGGGCTGCTCGGCGACGAGGTCGGCACCCTGCGCGCGCTGCTGGTGGTGCCGCTGCTGCTGCTGCCGACCCTGCTGTTGGTGCGGGTGCTGCGCCCGCCGAGCTGACCGTGGCGGAGCTGCCACACCGTCGAACCGGCTCCGTCAGCACACAAAATCTAACCCACGGTGCCGCCGAGTGGTATCGGGTGCGCGGCCGACTGCGCCGCGTACCCGGGCTGGCTATGGTCGCCCGATGCCAACCGACGAGATCACCGCCGCCGCGGCGGGCACCTGGACCCTGGGCGACCGCACCGTGCGCCGGATGGGCTTCGGCTCCATGCGGATCACCGCGAACCCCGACACCGGCCGGGCTGTCGCCCTGCTGCGCCGTGCCGTGGAGCTGGGCGTCAACCACATCGACACGGCCGCGTTCTACGTCTCGCCCGGCGGCACCCTGCGGGTCGGCGACGGCCCGGCCCGCTACGCCACCGAGCTGATCCGCGCGGCGCTCGCCCCGTACCCGCAGGACCTGGTCATCGCCACCAAGGTCGGTTTCGGGTACGACCCGGAGACGGGCTTCACCGAGGCGCTCACTCCGGCCCAGTTGCGCGACCAGGTGGAGGAGAACCTGCGTCGGCTCGGCCGCGACCAGCTCGACGTGGTGAACCTGCGCCTGGGTCGAGGGCCGGGTGCGGTGCCGCTGGCCGACCGATTCGGCGCGCTCGCCGACCTGCGTGCCGCCGGGCTGATCCGGCACCTCGGGCTGTCCAACGTCCGGCCCGAGCAGCTGGACGACGTGGCGGGCATCGCACCGGTGGTCTGCGTGCAGAACAACTACGGCGTGGACGCCTACCGCGAGCAGGACGCGTTCGTCCGGGCCTGCGGTGAACGGGGTATCGCGTACGTGCCGTTCTTCGCGCTGGCCGGCACCGGCCGGGAGGCGGGCGCGAGCGCCGCGCAGAGCGAGGCCGTGGAGGCCGTCGCCCGCGCCCACGGCGTCACCGGGCACCAGGTACGCCTGGCCTGGACCCTGCACCAGGGCGCACACGTCCTGGCCATCCCCGGCACCGCAGACCCGACGCACCTGGAGCAGAACATGGCGGCGGGCGCCCTGACCCTGACCCCCGAAGATCTGAAAAACCTGACCTGACCCCACCCCCCCCGGCCCCGCCCTTCCCTGTTGATCATGAAGTTAGTGGCGCGACACGCCGGTGCGGAGGTCGCTAACTTCATGATCAACGGGGCAGGAGGAGGGGCCGGTTAGGGGTTCAGCCAGACTGTGAGGGGGCCTGTCGGGAGGAAGCCTGCTTGTCGGGCCGGGGGTAGGTCCGGGGTCTCCTCGTAGCCGACCAGGGATGCGGTGGGCAGGGTGGCGCACACCGCGCGCCAGATGGCCTCGGGGTCGTCGGTGCTGGTGAACAGGTTGGAGACGCCGTACCCACCGTCGCCGCCACTGAGCACCGCGCCGCCGGTGATCACGCCGCTGTCGTCGTGGCGGGCAAGCACCCGTACCCGGGGGTCGGTCAGGAGCGCGGGGCGGAACAGGTCCCCACCACCGTGTGCCGCTGCCCAGGCCGCCAGCTCGTCCGGGGTGCTGACCGGGGTGAGCGGCGCGTCGACCGGTGGAGGCGACGGAGGGCGGTGGATCCACTGGGCGTCGAAGAGCACCCGGAATCCGTACCCGGACAGGTCGAGGTCGGCGAAGCTGTCCTTCACCGACGCGCCGGCCCCCGCGTCGATCCGCGCCAGCAGGGCCTCGGCGTCGACGCCCGGCCGCAGGGTGACCGCGTCCGGGTACCACGGTGGCGAGCGGCGGGGGACCGACCAGGCCTCGGCGTCGGTACGGCCGGTCAGCCCGTGGCTGGCGCAGACGATGTCGCACCATTCGGCGTTGTTGCGGGCCGCCGCCCGCGCGTCGTTCAGCACGCCCGGCAGCCTAGGGCGCGACGTCAGGGGGCGTAGACCAGGTCCATCGTGTCGGTGTGCCCGGACCAGCGCAGGTCGAGGCGCCAGCAACCGGGCTGGGGCAGGTCGATGACCGACGGACCCGGCCCACCCGGGACCTCCCGGATCACCCGCGTGTCGGTGCCGTCGAGCGTCGCGGTGATCACCAGGGTCGCCGGTGCGGTCGGGTCGGGCGAGGTCGTGGCCGCCTGGGCCACCCACAGGATCTTGTTGTTCGACCCGTCCTTGCGGTGGTGCCGTAGCGGATGGGCGAACAGCACCGCCACGATGTCACCCTTCGCGCCGAAGACGTGCGGGACCCGGGCGTCCCCACTGAACCCGGCGTCCGCCCAGTCCGGCAGCGACCCCGTCTCGACCCGCGCCGCGCAGCCGGCCGTGGCGCTCGCCGTGACGGCCGTGGCGCTCGCCGTGGTGGGGGCGGCGCTCGTCGGTGCGGCTGACCCGCCGCTGGTCGTGGTCGTGCACCCCGCGAACAGGACCACCGATGATGCCAGCACCCATCTGCCCCAGGAACCCATCTCGCCCCTTCCGGTACGCGTCGACAACTCGTCGTACCGTGCTGACACCGGCCGGGCCCGCCAGGTTCCCGGCCTAGCGCAGCGAACGGGCGATCTCGATCGCCTCGGCCCTGCCCACGGCCCCCTCCAGCCGGTAACTGACGTCGCCCATCTGCCAGATCAGGGTCGAGGCGGCCAGTCGGGCGGTCTCCTGGCGAACCTCGCCCGCGCGGTCCACGTACGACAGTGCGTGTGGCCCGTCGACCCAGATGGCGAAGTCACCGTCGACCTGGACCCAGGCTGCCCCGGGCGGCATGACCTCCTTGTGGAAGGCCAGATTGAGACGACCGTCGAACGCGTCGATGCGCAGCGCGCCCCCGTCGTAGAGCAACGTCGCCACCCGGCAGGTGCCCGTTGCGTCGGGGTCGGCGACCAGCACCCGCTCGGGTGGGCCCAGCTGCGCCGGTTGACGGATCGGGAACCGGACCGCCCGTTGGGCCTCGTCCAGGGCGAGGGTCCGCTGGCCGGGCAACGGCGACGGCGTGTCGCCGGGCAGGGTCGGGGTGGGCGTGGTGGCGATGCTGACCCCGGCGAAGCGCAGCAGCCCCGTGACGGCGTCGGCGACCGCCGCACGGGTCGGCGGTACCACCGCCACGACCACGGCGACGAGCGCCGCCGCGGCGAGCGGGCGCCACCGGCGGGCCGGCCTGGTGAGGCGTACGCGGACGCTAGCGGTCACGTCCGGAGCGTCGGGGGTCTCCAGCCAGGCGGAGAGGTCGCGCAGCTCCCGTTCGAGGTCATCCATGCCGGACCTCCTCGCGGTCGAGCAGGCCGCGAAGCTTCGCCAGCGCCCGGGACGTACGCGACTTGACCGTGCCCCGAGGCCAGCCCAGCGCCGCCACCGTCTCCTCCTCGCTCAGGTCGAGGAAGAACCGGCAGACGATCACCTCGCGGTCCCGTACCGGAAGTTGACGCAGGGCCTCGACCAGCGAGGCGCGGCGCTCCCCGGCGAGGACCGCGCTGACCGCCCCGTCCTCGGCGATCTCGGACGTCGGGTCCGCCGCCGCGGCCCGCAGGACCAGCCCGTCGCGTCGGCCCCGGGACCGGTGCAGGTTGCGGGTCTCGTTGGCGACGATCGCGAGCAACCACGACCGGAAGGACGACTCGCCCCGGTAACGGGACAGCTTGCGGTACGCCTTCACGAACGCCTCCTGGATGACGTCCTCGGAGTCCGACCCCGCGCCGAGCAGCACCGCCGTCCGGTGTGCGGACGCGGTGTGCCGGGCGACCAGGAGGTCGTACGCCTCCAGGTCACCGGCCCGGGCGCGGGTGACGAGAGCGTCGTCGTCCAGGGGGAGGCCTCCGTTCGGATCACACTCATGACACCGCCCGCGCGTCGGTGGTTCCACCCGTCTCTTTCGGCGCGGGTCAGCTCTCTCCCATCCGGCGTGCAGCGTATTGCCAGGATTCGGTGCTGCACTGGAGGGGCGTCGAGGAGAGGGGCTGGTCATGAGCTGGTTCAACCGACGGTCGCGGGGCACCGAGGCGACCCCGACGAAGCTGGACCGGGAGGCGACCCGCGAGGACCTCGCGGCGCTGGTGGAGTTCGTCGCCAGCCGGCGGGGGGTGGAGTTCTACCTGGAGCCGGAGACCACCGCGACGGACACCACAGTGGTGGCGATCGCCCACGACGGCGAGTGGATCCGTCGTCGTACCGGCACGCCACGGGCGGCGGGGTCCATCGCCCGCAAGCACGCGGTGCCGTTGTACGAGGCGGCGCGCACCGGATATCCGGAACGGATGCGCACGTGGAGCCGGGCCCACCCGGAACGGCACGCCCGCTGAGGCTCGTCTGTTCAGGCAGCCTCGGCGGCGGAGCGGGCCTGCTCAAGCGTCATCGGCTCGGCGTGGCTGGACACGTACCAGTGGTAGGCGCCGTCGAGCAGTCGCCGGACCAGGCCCAGGTCGAGGCCGTCCTCGGGTTGGCGCAGGTGCGCTGGTGGTGGGTAGAAGCAGTCGCCCAGCAGCATGACGCCCGAGTCGGGCACCAGCACGACTGTCGAGTCCGGTGCGTGCCCGCCGCCGACGTGGCGTAGCCCCACCCCGACCGGCAACTCGTCCAGATCGGCGAAGACGCGGGTCGGCGGCAGGATGGCGAAATCCGCCCAGGACCCCACCGCACGTGCCCGGGCCCGGAAGCTCGGGCCGAGGCGGGGATTGGCGCGTATTTGCTCGTCCAGGTAGTCGTGACTCCACGGTCGGGCGGCCTCGGCGCGCAGCAGCGGCACGGCCGTCTCGTGCCCGACGATCTCCACCCCGGGCCAGGCGCAGGCGCCCCAGACGTGGTCCCAGTGGTGGTGGGTGTAGACGAGCCAGCGCGGCTGCGGCAGCCCGGCGGCAGTCAGCGCGGCCTGGATCTCGCGGGCGTGGGCGGGGCTCTGCCCGGCGTCGATCATCACACTGCCGCGCTCGTCGGCCACGACGGCGACGCCGGCCTGGACCGCCTCCGGGTCCGGGTCGCCCGGGCAGAGCCAGACACGGCCCGCCAGGTGGCTGAACTGCGGGGCGACGATGGTGATCGACCTCCGATATCGAGCGCGGACGCTGTCGTGGCGTTCGCCGATCCTAGGTGACGGTGCCGAGTACCACCGCCCCGCCGGGTGATCGGCGCAGGCCAGGGCAGGTGCGCGCAGCCTTTGCTCTGCATACCTGTAGGCGACGGGTGCCGACGTCACCGGTGCGCACAGGTATGCAGAGCAAAGGTCGTCGCGCATTGACCCGGGGCATTGCGACCCGCGGGTTCGGGGCCCAGCAATCGGTGAAGATTGATGATTGGCACCCGCTTGGCGGCGCCGGGGTCGGCGTTGACCGGCGGCGCGGCGGTGTGGCAGCATTCGCGGCCTGACGGCAGTGAAGGAAGTCGGTGCGATTCCGACGCGGTCCCGCCACTGTCACCGGGGAGCGATCCCCCCTCGTGAGTCACGGCCGTGTGTCTGCGGTTGGAAGGCCGGGGGAGAGCGTCGATCCGGAAGCCAGGATACTTCGGCCGTCGGGACGTACCCCAGGGCGTGGACACCCGAGGAGGACCCGATGACGCACGGCGTCTCATTCATCGACGAGCATCGTCATGACCCGCACGGCGGACGCCGCACCGCACCCACGACCGGTCGGGCCCGCATGTCCCGGGCCGGCCTCGTCGGCGTGCACCAGGTCGCCCGCGTCGGCCACCGGTCGCGCTGAGCTGAGCGCCCGGCGCCGACCGGCCCCGACGCCCGCGTCGGCGAGCCGGCCGCGCCGTCGTACCGGCTGACGCCGCACCCACCCGCCTCGTCCAGGTCACCTCCGGCCAGGGCGTCACTCTCCGGAGCCTGCCGTGCGCATCCTGCTGCTCTCCACCGCCGACACCGACCTGCTGGCCGCCCGCGCCAGCGGCGCGGACTACCGGCTGGCCAACCCCGCCCGGGTCGCCGCCGACGAGGTGCCCGCCAGGCTCGACGGGGTCGACCTCGTCGTCGTACGCCTGCTCGGCGGCCGACAGGCCTGGCCGGACGGCCTCACCGCGGTGCTCGCCACCGGCGTGCCGACGGTCGTGCTGGGCGGCGAGGCGCTGCCCGACGCGGAGCTGATGGCCATCTCCACAGTGCCGTCCGGGGTCGTCACCCAGGCGCTGGCATACCTGGTCGAGGGTGGGCCGGACAACCTGGCGCAGCTGGCCCGGTTCCTCTCCGACACGGTGCTGCTCACCGGCGAGGGGTTCGCCCCGCCCGCACCGACCCCGGCGTACGGCGTGCACGGCGAGCACCCGACCGACCCGCAGCGGCCCACCGTGGGGATCGTCTTCTACCGGGCGCACGCGCTGGCCGGCAACACCGGGTTCGTCGACGTCCTCGCGGACGCGGTCCACAGAGCCGGCGGCAACCCCCTGCCGATCTTCTGCGGCTCGCTGCGGGGCCTGACCACGGGCGCGGGCCCGCTCGGGCTCTTCGCCCGCTGCGACGCGCTGCTGGTCACCGTGCTCGCCGCCGGTGGGGCGGTCGCCGCGGACGCCTCCGGGGGCGGCGACGAGGACGCCTGGGACGTCGGCGCGCTGGCCGCCCTGGACGTGCCGATCATCCAGGCGCTCTGCCTGACCAGCACCCGCGAGCAGTGGGCCGGCAGCGACGCCGGGCTGTCCCCGTTGGACGCGGCGATGCAGGTGGCCATCCCCGAGTTCGACGGCCGGATCGTCAGCGTGCCGTTCTCGTTCAAGCAGATCGACGCCGACGGGCTGTCGGTCTACGCGGCCGACGCCGACCGCGCCGCCCGGGTCGCCGGGATCGCCATGCGCCACGCCCGGCTGCGGTACGTGCCCAACGCCGACAAACGGGTCGCCGTGGTGCTCAGCTCCTACCCCACCAAGCACTCCCGGGTCGGCAACGCCGTCGGGCTGGACACCCCGGTCTCGGCGGTCCGGCTGCTGGCCGCGCTCACCGAGGCCGGCTACCACCTGGGCGACGCGCCGGTGCCCGACGACGGCGACGCGCTGATCCACGCGCTGATCGCCGCCGGTGGTCACGACGTGGAATGGCTCACCCCGGAGCAGCTGGCCGCCGCCGAGGCCCGGATACCGGGGCAGACGTACCGGCGGTGGTTCGACCAGGTCCCGGCCGAGCTGCGCGAGCGGATGCGGGAACACTGGGGTGAGCCGCCCGGCCAGCTCTACACCGAGGGCGGGGACATCGTGCTCGCCGGGCTGCGCTTCGGCAACGTGGTGCTGCTGATCCAGCCGCCCCGCGGCTTCGGGGAGAACCCGATCGCCATCTACCACGACCCGGACCTGCCACCGAGTCACCACTACCTGGCCGCGTACCGCTGGCTGGCCTCGCCGAGCGCGGACGGTGGCTTCGGCGCGGACGCCGTGGTGCACCTGGGCAAGCACGGCACCCTGGAGTGGCTGCCCGGCAAGGGCCTCGGCCTGGCCGCCGACTGCGCGCCCGACGCGGTCCTCGGTGACCTGCCGCTGGTCTACCCGTTCATCGTCAATGACCCCGGCGAGGGCACCCAGGCCAAGCGTCGGGCGCACGCCGTGGTGATCGACCACCTGGTGCCGCCGATGGCCCGCGCCGAAACCTACGGCGACATGGCCAAACTGGAGCAACTGCTCGACGAGTACGCCACCGTGCAGGCCCTCGACCCGGCCAAGGTGCCGACCGTGCGGGCGCAGATCTGGGACCTGGTGCGCGCGGCGGAGCTGCACCACGACCTGCACGCCGAGGCGATGCCCGACGCGGACGACTTCGACGAGTTCGTCCTGCACCTCGACGGGTACCTCTGCGAGGTCAAGGACGTGCAGATCCGCGACGGGCTGCACATCCTCGCCGACGCGCCGACCGCTGAGCCCCGGGTCAACCTGGTCCTCGCGGTGTTGCGCGCACCCCAGATCTGGGGTGGCGCCCGCGCGCTGCCCGGCCTGCGGCAGGCGCTCGCCGTCGCGTACTCCCTCGACGAGCAGGCGCTGCTCGCGGCACCGGGAGAGCGACTGGCGGTGCCCACGGCGCTGACCGACGTGGTGGACGGGCCGGCCGCCACCGCCGCCGACGCCGTCGACCTGATCGAGGCGCTCGCCCGGCGGTTGGTCATCGGGATGGAGACGCTCGGCTGGGATGCCGAGGCCGTCGACGCGGTGGTCGTGGAGGTGACCGGCCAGTCGATCCCCGACGTCGCCGCCGTGCTGCACTTCGCCGCCACCGAGCTGGTGCCCCGGCTGGACCGCACCACCGACGAGCTGACCAACACCCTCGGCGCGCTCGACGGCCGGTTCGTGCCGCCCGGCCCGTCCGGTTCACCCACCCGGGGTCTGGTCAACGTGCTGCCCACCGGCCGCAACTTCTACTCCGTCGACCCCAAGGCCATCCCCAGCCGCAACGCCTGGGACGTCGGGGTGGCCCTCGCGGACTCGCTGCTGGCCCGGCACCTCGCCGACACTGGGGCGTACCCCCGCTCGGTGGGGTTGACCGTGTGGGGCACCAGCGCGATGCGCACCCAGGGCGACGACATCGCCGAGGTGCTCGCGCTGCTGGGTTGCCGGCCGGTGTGGGACGAGCGGTCCCGGCGGGTCACCGGCATCGAGGTGGTGCCGACCGCCGAGCTGGGCCGGCCGCGCGTCGACGTGACGGTGCGCATCTCCGGGTTCTTCCGCGACGCGTTCCCGCACGTGGTGGCGCTGATCGACGATGCCGTGCGGCGGGTCGCCGCCCTGGACGAGCCGGACGAGGACAACTTCCTGCGGGCGCACGTCACCGCCGACCTCGCCGAGCACGGTGACGAGCGGCGGGCCACCGCGCGGATCTTCGGCTCGAAGCCCGGGGCGTACGGCGCGGGCCTGTTGCCGCTGATCGACGCGCGGACCTGGCGCAGCGACGCCGACCTGGCCGAGGTGTACGCGGTGTGGGGCGGCTACGCGTACGGCCGGGGCCTGGACGGGCGGGAGGCGCGTGCCGACATGGAACGCTCCTTCGCCCGGATCGCGGTGGCGGTGAAGAACCAGGACACCCGCGAGCACGACATCGTCGACTCGGACGACTACTTCCAGTACCACGGCGGGATGGTGGCGATGGTCCGTCACCTCACCGGCACGTCACCGCAGGCGTACGTGGGTGACTCGGCGATGCCGCACGACGTGCGCACCCGCACGTTGGGTGAGGAGACCCGGCGGGTGTTCCGGGCCCGGGTGGTCAACCCGAAGTGGATCGCCGCGATGCGTCGGCACGGCTACAAGGGCGCGTTCGAGTTGGCCGCCACCGTGGACTACCTGTTCGGCTACGACGCCACCGCCGGTGTGGTCGACGACTGGATGTACGAGCACCTGGCCGCCGCGTACCTCTTCGACGACACCACCCGCGAGTTCCTGGAGAAGTCCAACCCGTGGGCGCTGCGCGGCATCACCGAGCGCCTGTTGGAGGCCGCCGACCGGGGGCTGTGGGCCAAGCCCGAGCCGGCCACCCTGGACCGGCTCCGTGACACGTACCTGGCCAGCGAGGGTGACCTGGAGGACCGGGTGTGAGCGCGAGGAGTGAGCCGGTTTTGCGAGCCCCGCAGTCGCGAACGAAGGAAGCACAGTGACGATCTACCCGTTCAGTGCGGTGCTCGGCATGGCCGACATGCGGCTGGCGTTGCTGCTCAACGCGGTGTCCCCGGCGATCGGCGGTGTGCTGGTCCGCGGTGAGAAGGGGACCGCCAAGTCCACCGCCGTCCGGGCGCTCGCCGCGCTGCTGCCCCCGGTCCGCCGGGTCGCCGGCTGCCGCTTCGGTTGTGACCCGGCCGAGCCGGACCCGGCCTGCCCGGACGGCCCGCATCCGGCCGGCGCCGCCGCCGAGACGCGTCCCGCCCGGTTGGTGGAGCTGCCGGTCGGTGCCGCCGAGGACCGGGTGGTCGGCTCGCTGGACCTGGAGAAGGCCCTCGGCGAGGGCGTACGCGCCTTCGAGCCGGGTCTGCTGGCCGCCGCCCACCGGGGGGTGCTCTACGTCGACGAGGTCAACCTGTTGCACGACCACCTCGTGGACCTGCTGCTGGACGCGGCGGCGATGGGTCGCAGCCACGTGGAGCGGGAGGGCGTCTCGGTCAGTCACGCGGCCCGGTTCCTGCTGGTCGGCACGATGAACCCGGAGGAGGGGGAACTGCGTCCGCAGTTGCTCGACCGGTTCGGGCTGACCGTCGAGGTGGGTGCCAGCCGGGACCCGGAGGTTCGCGTCGAGGTGGTTCGCCGCCGGCTGGCCGCCGACGCCGACCCGGCCGGGTTCGCCGCCCGGTGGGCCGACGCGGACGCGGAGATCGCCGCCCAGGTGGCCGCCGCCCGAGATCGGCTGCCCGGGGTACGGCTTCCGGACGCCGCGTTGCGGCAGATCGCCGAGGTGTGCGCGGCGTTCGACGTGGACGGGATGCGCGCCGACATCGTCACCGCCCGTACCGCCCTGGCCCACGCTGCCTGGCACGGCCGGGACCGGGTGACCATCGACGACGTCCGGGTGGCCGCCCGGCTGGCCCTGCCGCACCGCCGCCGCCGCGACCCGTTCGACACACCGGGGCTGGACGAGAAGCGCCTGGACGAGGCGTTGCAGCGCGCCCAGGACGCGCACCCCGACGAACCGGACGACGGCGGCCCCGACGACGGCGGCCCGCAGGGTGGTGGCCCGGCCGGCGGTGGTGGCCCGGCCGGTGGCGGCGGTCCGAACGGTGGTGGTGGTCCGAACGGGAGCGGCCCGCAGGGCGGTGACGGCAGTGACGACCGTGCCGACCAGGGCGAACCCGAGCCGGCCGGGCACTCACCGGCACGTGACGGCGCTGGCCCGGACGGGCACGCCGACGCGCCGGACGACGCCGACGGCTGGCCGCACCGCGAGACGGGTGCGGGGGGCGACGACGGCCGGTCGCAGCGCTCAGCGGACGACCGGGGCGGTGACGGCGAGAACGTGCGCCCGCGCGGTGGCCGGGAATCGGCGGCGGGTGACGACGACGACCCGACCCGGGGCGGCGCGGACGGGCAGCCGGTGGCCGTACCCCGGGGTGGTCTGACGGCCCGGGTGCTCACCGCGCCCGGCGTGGGTGACGGGGTGCCGGGCCGGCGCTCACGGGCCCGCACCGGGCGGGGGCGCACCACCGGGGCCCGGGTGCCGACGGGCCGGGTCGGGGCGCTGCACCTGCCGGCGACGGTGCGCGCCGCCGCGCCGCACCAGGCGTCCCGGGGACGGTTGACCGGACCGCTGCGGTTGCGCCCGGACGACGTGCGGGAGGCGGTCCGGGAGGGGCGTGAGGGCAACCTCGTGCTGTTCGTGGTGGACGCCAGCGGCTCGATGGGTGCCCGGCAGCGGATGACCGCCGTGAAGGACGCGGTGCTCGCCCTGCTCACCGACGCCTATCAGCGGCGGGACAAGGTCGCGGTGATCGCCTTCCGGGGCGCTGACGCGCGGACGTTGCTGCCGGCCACCTCGTCGGTGCTGGCCGCCTCGACCCGGCTGGCCGAGTTGCCCACCGGTGGGCGTACGCCGCTGGCCGAGGGGCTGCTGGCGGCCGCCGACCTGCTGCGGGTGGAGCGCCTGCGCGACCCGAGGAGGCGTCCGCTCGTCCTCGTCGTCACCGACGGCCGGGCCACGGCGGGCACCCGCCCGCTGGACCGCGCCGCGGCAGGCGCGGCAGTGCTCGCGGCGACCGGCGCGGCCTGTGTCGTCGTCGACTGCGAGACCGGCCCGGTGCGGCTGAACCTGGCACGTCGACTGGCCACCCAGTTGGGCGCCCCCCATCACCCGCTGGCCGCCCTCACCCACCCCGACGCCCGCGACACCGCGCTTCCCGTCGCGGCGTGACGACGGGCACCGATGACCGACCGCAGGCGCAGAATCGCGCGAAGGGAAGAGTGCTGATGCCGCAGGGACAGCCGAGCGTGGTGCCCGCCGACGGGTTGACGACCCGGCAGCGGCGGCACCGACCGCTGCTCATCGTCCACACCGGACGGATGAAGGGAAAGTCGACCGCCGCCTTCGGGCTGGCGTTGCGGGCCTGGACGGCCGGTCTGCCGATCGGCGTGTTCCAGTTCGTCAAGAGCGCCAAGTGGCGGGTGGGGGAGGAGAACGCCTTCCGGGCACTGGGCGAGGTGCACGAGCGCACCGGTCAGGGCGCACCGGTGGCCTGGCACAAGATGGGTGAGGGCTGGTCCTGGATCCAGCGCGGCGGCGACGCCGACCACGCCGCCGACGCCCTGGAGGGCTGGCGGCAGATCCAGCGTGACCTGGCCGCCGAGCGGTACGGGCTGTACGTGCTCGACGAGTTCACCTACCCGATGAAGTGGGGCTGGGTGGACGTCGACGAGGTGGTCGCCACCCTGGCCGACCGGCCAGGCTTCCAGCACGTCGTCATCACCGGCCGCGACGCCGACCCGCGCCTGGTCGCCGCCGCCGACCTGGTGGCCGAGCTGACCAAGGTCAAGCACCCGATGGACGCCGGCCAGAAGGGCCAGAAGGGCATCGAGTGGTGACCACGACCGCCGACCCGTGGCCGCTGCCCCGGGTCGTCGTCGCCGCACCGGCCAGCGGCCACGGCAAGACGACCATCGCCACCGGGCTGCTGGCCGCGCTGCGCCGTCGCGGCCTGACGGTCAGCCCGCACAAGGTCGGCCCCGACTACATCGACCCCGGCTACCACGCCCTCGCCGCCGGCCGGCCCGGGCGCAACCTCGACCCGTTCCTGGTCGGCGTCGAGCGGATCGCCGGTCTGCTGCGCCACGGCGCGAGCGTGCCCACGCCCGCCGACATCGCCGTGGTGGAGGGCGTCATGGGCCTGCACGACGGCGCCGTCGGCCGCCGCGACTACGCCTCCACCGCACACGTCGCCCGGCTGATCGGGGCACCCGTGCTGCTGGTGCTGGACACCACGGCGCAGGGCCGCTCGGCCGCCGCGCTGACGCTGGGCATGGCCGCCTTCGACCCGGCCGTCCGCATCGGCGGGGTGATCCTCAACCGGGTCGGCTCGCCCCGGCACGAGACCCTGCTGCGCGACGCACTGGCCGAGGTGGGCGTACCGGTGCTCGGGGCCGTCACCCGCGCCGCCGAGGTGGCCGCGCCGGCCCGGCACCTCGGGCTGGTCCCGGTCGCCGAGCGGGCCCCCGAGTCCCTGGCGATCGTCACCGCACTCGCCGAGCTGGTCGAGGCCACCGTGGACCTCGACGCCGTGCTCGACCTGGCCCGCACCGCCGCACCGCTGACCACCCCCGCCTGGGACCCGGTCGCCGCCGTCGGCGGGCCGGCTGGCGCCGAGCGACCAGTCGTCGCGCTCGCCGGTGGCCCGGCCTTCACCTTCTCGTACGCGGAGACCGCAGAGCTGCTCACCGCCGCCGGCGCGGACGTGCGCACCGTCGACCCGCTGCGCGACCCGGCACTGCCCGCCGGCACCCGCGCGGTGGTCATCGGCGGCGGCTTCCCCGAGGCGTACGCCCAGGCGCTGGCCGGCAACACCACGCTCCGCGCCGAGCTGGCCGACTTCGACGGGCCGGTCGTTGCCGAGTGCGCCGGGCTGCTCTACCTCGGGCGGTCCCTGGACGACGTACCGATGTGCGGGCGGCTGGACCTGACCGCCCGGATGACCGGCCGGCTCACCCTCGGCTACCGCGAGGCCGTGGCGGTCAGCGACTCCCCGGTGGCCCGCGCCGGCGAGCCGGTACGCGGTCACGAGTTCCACCGCACCACCACCGACCCGGGGCACGGCGACCGGCCGGCGTGGCGCTGGGACGACGCGCGGCACGGTTTCGTGAGCGGTCGGGTGCATGCCTCCTACCTGCACACCCACTGGGCCGGTCATCCCGACGCGGCCCGCCGGCTCGTCGAGGCGTGCCGATGAGCGCCGACACCACGCTGACCGGGGTGGGCGTCGGCCCCGGCGACCCGGAACTGCTCACCGTCAAGGCGGTGCGGGTGCTGCGCGAGGCCGACGTCGTCTTCGTACCCGTGATGGCCGACCGGGTGGAACCCACGGTGACCGCCGCCGCGACGCCAGCGGGTGCGGACGCCGGGCGGGCCGAGGCGACCGTGCGGTCCTATGTCGCGGTGGACCGGCTGCGCCGGCTGCCGTTCGCCCTGGACGACCGGGGTGGGGTGACCGCCCGCCGGGCAGCCGCCTGGGACGAGGCGGCGCGAGCGGTGGTCGAGACGATCGACGCCGGGGCGCGGTCGTTGGCGTTCGCCACCATCGGTGACCCGAACGTCTACTCCACCTTCGGCTACCTGGCGCAGAGCGTCCGCGCCCTGCGCCCGGCCGTGCGGGTGACGACCGTTCCGGGGGTCACCGCCATGCAGGAACTGGCGGCGCGCAGCGGCACCCCGCTCTGCGAGGGACGCGAACCGCTGACCCTGCTGCCGGCCACCGCGGGCCTGGCGCTCTTCGCCGACGCCCTGGCCGGGCCGGGCACCGTGGTCGCCTACAAGGGCTGGCGGCGGCACCCGGAACTGCTGGCCGAACTGCGCCGACAGGACCGGCTCTCCGACGCGGTGCTCGGGCGCAGCCTCGGGCTGCCCGGTGAACGGGTCGGCCCGGTCGACGACGCCGAGCACGACCTGCCGTACCTGTCGACGCTGCTGGTGCCGGCCCGCCGCGACCACCGAGGAGGAAAGCTGTGACCAGCGACGGCAAGGTGTGGTTCGTCGGTGCCGGGCCGGGGGCGGCGGACCTGCTGACCCTGCGGGCCGCCCGGGTCATCGCCGAGGCGGACATCGTGATCTGGGCGGCCAGCCTGGTGCACGCCGACGTGCTCGACCATGCCCGCCCCGACGCGGAGATCATCGACTCGTCGCAGCTGCCCATCGAGGGCGTGCTGCCGCTCTACCAGCGGGCCGCCGAGCAGGGGCTGACCGTGGCGCGGATCCACTCCGGCGACCCGGCGCTGTGGGGCGCGGTGCAGGAGCAACTGGAGCTGTGCCGGGCACTCGGCCTGGCCGTCGAGATCGTGCCCGGGGTCTCCTCGTTCACCGCCGTCGCGGCGATCGTCGGGCGGGAGCTGACCGTGCCCGAGGTGGCCCAGTCGGTGATCCTCACCCGCCTGGAGGGTGGCAAGACCCCGATGCCGCCCGGCGAGCGGGTCCGGGACTTCGCCCGGCACGGCACCACGATGGCGCTGTTCCTCTCCGCCGCCCGCTCCGGGCAGGTGCAGGCCGAGCTGCTGGCCGGCGGCTACCCGGAGGACACCCCGGCCGTGGTCGCGTACCAGGCCACCTGGCCCGACGAGCTGGTGGTGCGCTGCACGGTCGGCACCCTGGAGGCGACGGTCAAGCAGCACAAGCTGTGGAAGCACACCCTCTTCCTCGTCGGGCCGGCCCTCGCCGCCGAGGGCACCCGCTCGCACCTGTACCACCCCGGGCACTTCCACACCTTCCGGCGGGCTGAGCCGGCCGCCCGTGCCGAGCTGCGCCGCCAGGCCGGCGCCCGCACCGGGGGGACAGCCACACCGGGGCACACACCATGACGTACGCCGAGCCGCCCCTGCGCGAGCCGGACCTGCCACGGACCGCGAGGGTGCGGCCCACCGCGCTGCGTACCGGGTGGACCACCGGCGCCTGCGCGACGGCGGCGGCCAAGGCCGCGATCACCGCGCTGGTCACCGGCACGACCCAACAGGAGGTGGAGATCGGGCTGCCCGCCGGACGCCGGGTGCGTTTCCCGGTGGAACGCTGCGAGGTGACCGGCACCCCACCGGTGCGCGCCGAGGCGGTGGTGGTCAAGGACGCCGGGGACGACCCGGACGTCACCCACGGGGCCGAGCTGACCGCCACCGTGGACTGGACCGACGTCCCCGGTCTGCGGCTCGCCGGTGGTGCCGGCGTCGGCACGGTCACCAAGCCCGGTCTCGGGCTCGCGGTCGGCGGCCCGGCGATCAACGACACCCCCCGCCGGATGATCGGCGACGCGGTGGCCGAGGTGGTCGACCTCAGCGAGGTCGGCGTACGCGTGGTGATCAGCGTGCCCCGGGGCGAGATCATGGCCCGCAAGACCACCAACCGGCGGCTTGGCATCCTCGGTGGGATCTCGATCCTCGGCACCACCGGCATCGTGCGCCCGTTCTCCACCGCGTCGTGGCGGGCCAGCGTCGTGCAGGCCGTGCACGTGATGGCCGCCCAGGGCGAGCCGACCGTGGTGCTCTGCACCGGTGGGCGTACCGAGCGGGCCGCCCGCGCGCTGCTGCCCGACCTGCCCGAGGTCTGCTTCGTCGAGGTCGGCGACTTCACCGGGGCCGCGGTGACCGCCGCGGTGGGTGACGGAATGACCGGCGTCGTCTTCGTCGGCATGGCCGGCAAGCTGGCCAAACTCGCCGCCGGAGTGCTGATGACGCACTACACGCGCTCCAAGGTGGACCTGTCCCTGCTCGGGGCCGTGACCGCCGAGGCCGGTGGCGACGAATCGCTCGTCGCCGCCGTGACCGAGGCCAACACCGGGCGGCACGCGTACGAGCTGTGGGAGGCCGCCGGGCTGCTCGCCCCGGCCGGGGACCTGCTCTGCCAGCGGGTCCGCCAGGTGCTGCGGCGCTTCGCCGGGCCCACGGTCACCGTGGACGTGGCGATGGTCGACTTCGCCGGCTCGCACGTCGTCGCCTCATCCGGCCGGTGGCCCCGATGACGCGGGCGACATCGGTGGGCCCGATGACGCCGGCGACGCTGGCGACCGGCGTGACCGTGGTCGGGCTGGACGCCACCGGCAGCCCACCGCACCCGGCGCTCGCGCCGGTGCTGGCCGCCGCCGGGCTGGTCGTCGGG
>NZ_JAKKFI010000105.1 GCF_022230955.1 Micromonospora cabrerizensis | reverse complement strand
ACAGGCCCCGGCCGGGGCCTGTCGGGCCGGCCGGGGCCTGTCGGGCCGGCCGGGGCCTGCCGGGCCGGCCGGGGCCTGCCGGGCCGGCCGGGGCCTGCCGGGCCGGCCGGTCGGGTCTTTTCGGGTCTGCCTTGCGGGTCTGTCGGTCGGGTCCTTCGGCTCGCCGACGGGTGATCGACTCGGTTTTCTGGAAGTCGCGGTGTCCGGGCCGCGCGGATGGCCCGGTTTTCAGGAAGCGGAGTCGATCATCACGGTGATGGCGCGGGTTTCAGGAACCCGAGTCGATCACCCGATGGCGGCCGGGTGAACGACGCGGCAGCGACCGAACCCGACGGGTCAGCGGCCCAGCGCCAGCAGCAGCACGGTGGTGACCACCCCGGCGCCGAGGACCACGGTGATCGGCTGGGGGCCGAGCATCGCGTGCCGGCGGTCGGCCAGCACCCGCGCCGGCACCAGGCCGATCAGCGGCCCGAGCAGCGTCACCACCAGTGCGAGCACCGGCATTCCGACCGCGAGGTCGCCGCCGTACCCGACGCCGAGCGCACGGGCGCCGGCCCCCAGCGCGTACGCCAGCACGGCGCCGGCCACCCCGCAGAGCGCCAGCAGCGGGTTGACCGACCCGGGCAGCTCACCCGGCTGCCCGGCGCGGTCTAGCAGGTCGCGGACCTTGGCGAGCAGCAGGACGGGGTCGGTGGCGGGGGTGCCGTTCGCGGGTGCGGGTGGCCCACCGAGGCGGCGGGCACCGAGGCGCGAGCGCACCTGCTGCCACAGGTGGGCCACCTCGGCGTCGACGCGTTCCTGCTGCTCGCGGGCGGCGACCAGCTCCTCCTCGGCGTACTGGAGCTGCTCGGCGGCGTCGGCGACGGCCCTCTCGGCCGCGGCGCACTGCCGCTCGTACCAGGTGTGCGCCTCGGCGCGCTGCTCGCCCACGCGCGCGGTCAGGTCGGCCAACCGCCGGAGCTGCGCCGTGTACGTCTCACTGGTCACCGGTTCGTTCATCGCGACGGACCATAAGGGATGATCACTTGTCCGGTGCGGTGCACCGCCCGGTCGAAGAAGAGGCCCCGCCAGGGGCGGGGATACCAGTCCGGGCCGCCGGTGCCCGGGTAGAGCGAGGAGCCCAGCTCGCCGCCGTGGGTGTCCAGCGCCACCCAGGCGCCGATCTGGTCGGTCCGCGCCGCCGGCCCACCGAGGTCGGCACGCATCCGTGCCACGCCCCGCCACCAGGCCAGCACGTGCGTGCGTCGCTCCGGCCCGTCGTGCAGGATCCGGCGCAGCTGCTCCAGCCCGGTACGCCGACCCGCGCGGGCGGCCAGCGCGCCGGCTGCCGCGTCGACCGCGAACAGCAGCAGGTAGTGCGGGCTCCCCGGGCCGGTCAGCCCGTCGGCCGTCTCGGCCATCAGCTCGCCGACGGTCTCCTCGTCGTACCAGGCGGCGTCGTCGGCCAGGTCGTCGTAGAGGGCACGGGCGATCGGGTCCGCGTCCGGGTCGAGGCAGGCGATGGAGAACCGGGCGGTGCCCGGCGGGTGCTGGCGGGCCAGCGAGCGGGCCGCCGCGTCCAGCACCGCGCACGCCTCGTCCACCCGGGTGCCCAGCACGGCCAGGTTGCGCCCGGGGGCGCGCGGCAGCCGCAGCGCCGCCGAGCGGGACTGCACGTCGATGATCTCGCCGAGCAGGGCCACCGGGCTGCGGGGAACGCTTCCGTCCGAGGGCGCGGCGAGCGTACGGAAGTCCGGGGCGTCTGCCAGCCGGGGAATGGCGTCGCCGTCGAAGAGCCGGGCCGGCGCCGCGTCGGCCGGGCGCATCCGCCACAGCCGGTGCTGCAACCCGCTCCACGTCTCCCAGTCGCTGGCCGACGGGATCCGGGCGACCTCGTTGCCCTCCACCATGCCCGACTCGGCGTTGACCACCGCGTGCCAGCGGGGCAGCGACTGCGCCGCGTCGTTGCGTTCGGCGAGGATCCGCAGCGCCTTGGGCAACGCGATGCGCAGGGTGAACTGGGCGACCAGCGCCGGGCGGCCCCACAGGGCCTCGATGCCCCGCACGTCCTGCGAGGCGAGCACCAGGTGGATGCCCTGGGACCGGCCGCGCCGCGCCAGGTCCTCCAGCAGGTCGGCCGACTCCCGGGCGACCACGTCCCGGCCGGCCAGCAGCATCTGGAACTCGTCGACCACCGCGACGATCCGTGGCCAGTGCCCGGTCGGGTCTACGGCCCGCAGCTCGGCCAGCTTGGTCACCTCGTGCTTCTTGGCCGCGTCGGCGCGTCGGCGCAGCTCCTCGGCGAGGAACCGCAGCAGGGCCAGGCCGAACTCCCGGTCGGTGTTGACGTTGATCCCGACCAGGCGCATGTGCGGCAGCCAGCTCGGGTCGCGCCGGCCCTGCGCGAACCGCGCGAAGGACACCCCCTCCTTGAAGTCCAGCAGGTAGAACTCCAGCTCGGCGGGGGAGTAGCGGGCGGCGAGAGCGCCGATCCACGCGAAGATCAGGTTGGTCTTGCCGGTGCCGGACGGCCCGCCGATCAGCGCGTGCGGTGGATAGTCGCCCAGCGTCAGCCGCACCGGCCGGCCCTGTGGCCCCTCACCGATCGGTGCGGTCAGCCCGTCGGCGGAGTCCTCCCGCCACATCAGCTCCGGCGGGGGCAGCAGGTCCGCGAACGGGGTCGGCGGTGGGCCCGCGTTCACCCGGGCGGCGATCTCCCGGCAGGTCTCGGTGACCAGCGTCGCCGGTGGCGGTGGATCGAGGCGGACCGGCAGCCCGGCCGACCCGCCGATGCGCGCGCCGGACATCCCGGCCACCACCCGCGTCACCGTCGGGTCCTCGGGCAACGGCACACCGTGGACCACCAGATGCACTCCGCAGGCCGCGCCGGCGCGTACCACCCGGTCCAGTTGTCCGCGCTCGTGTCGGTTGAGCTCGTCACCACCGAGCAGCACCGCCACCCGCCACGGTTCGGGTCGTCGGCCGGTCGCCGCTGCCAGCTCGCGCAGCGACGCGTACTCGCCGGCGAGCACCGTCTCGTTGATCCGGCGGATCTGCTCCACCAGGTCGTCCAGCAGTGGGCCCAGTCCGCCGGGGCCGACGAAGGTGAGCAGCCCCGCCGTGCCCAGCGGCGCGAAACCGGCGAGGCCGCCGCCGAGCTGCTCCGGGTCGTACCCGACCAGCCGTACCGCGCCCGGGTCGGCGCGGCCGGCGGCCCGCAACAGCAACGCGGACACCACCGCGTCGCAGCCGGCACGATCGTCGCCGGACAGGTGTACGTGCCCGGCGTCGAGCAGCGGCACCAGCGCGGGCACCGGGTCGACGTCGTCGATCCGGACCGTGCCGACCCGCAGCGCGCCGGGTGGCTCCGCGCGCCGGGCGGGTGTTGGTGCCCACCCCGCCCAGTCGGCCCCCGCGCAGCCCGGCGCCTCCTGTCGGGCCGCGTCGGCGGCGCGCCGGGCCAGCTCGGCGATCCGGGCGGAGTAGCGGGCGTCGATCTCGGCGACGCGACGATCCCGTTGGGCGCCCACCCGGGCCGGTACGGCGGCGGCCGCCCGCTGGACCCGGGCCAGGCGTTCCCGCCCGGCGGTCAGCTCGGCCTGGGCGGCCGACAGGCGGGTACGGGTCGCCCCCAACGCCTCGGCGAGGGTGTCCCGGACCCGGCTGGCCAACTGGCCGCGCCGGTCAGCCATCGGAGCCCCGTCGGGTCGGCGCGTCCCGCCACGGGCTACCCGATCGCGGCGGCACGCCACCGGGACGCGGCGGCACGCTGTCCGAGCGCGGCGGCACGCCACCGGGACGCGGCGGCACGCTGTCCGATCGCGGCGGCACGCCACCGG
>NZ_JAKKFI010000104.1 GCF_022230955.1 Micromonospora cabrerizensis | reverse complement strand
GTCAGGATCGGGATCGAACAACACCCCTACATCCCAGCCCCGGTCAGGGGGGAACTCCCCGATCGCGTCACCGCCGGCGTCCACCAGCCGCCACAGGTCCTCCGGCGTGGTCACACCGCCCGGGTAGCGGCAGGCCATGCCGACGATGGCGATCGGTTCGTCGGCCGTGACCGCCCTGGTCACACCGGCGGTGGGGCTCTCCTCGGCGCCGCCGAGCGCGGTGTTCAGGTGCTCGGCCAGGGCCACTGGGGTCGGGTAGTCGAAGACCAGGGTGGCGGCCAGCCGCAGCCCGGTCGCGGCGTTCAACCCGTTGCGCAGCTCGACGGCGGCGAGAGAGTCGAAGCCGAACTCGCTGAACGGGCGGTCGGCGACGACGGCCCGTCCGGAACCGTGGCCGAGCACCCCGGCCACGTGGGTGCGTACCAGATCGAGCAGTTGGTCCCGGCGCGCCGCCGGCGCCAGACCGGCGAGCCGGCGCACCAGGGCCTCGTCGCCGGACCCGCGGCCGGCGCGCTGCCGGGGGATCGCGCGGATCATGCCGCGCAGGACGCCGGGGACGTGCGACGGGGTCGCCGACGGGTCCAGTCGCACCGGGACGAGCAGGGCCTGACTGTCGGCGCAGGCCTGGTCCAGCGCGGTGAGTGCCACGTCGGTCGCCAGTGGCAGCACACCCGAGCGGGCCATCCGGTCCAGTTCGGCCGGGGCGAGACCGGCCGCCATGCCGTCCGCCCATGGTCCCCACGCCAGTGAGGTGGCGGCCAGTCCGACGCGGCGGCGCTGCGCCGCGAGGGCGTCGAGGAAGGCGTTGGCCGCGGCGTAGTTGCCCTGCCCCGGGCCGCCGAAGACCCCGGCCGCGGAGGAGAACAGCACGAACGCGGAGAGGTTCCGGTCGCGGGTGAGCTCGTGCAGGTGCCAGGCGGCGTCGACCTTCGGGCGCAGGACGGCGGCGACGCGGTCCGGGGTGAGGCCGTCGACCGTACCGTCGTCGAGGACGCCGGCGACGTGCACGACGGCGCTCAGGTCGGGTGCTCCGGCGAGGACGGCCGCGAGGGCGTCCCGGTCGGCCGCGTCGGCGGCGACCACGGTCGCGGTGGCGCCGAGTGCGGTCAGGTCGGCGACCAGCTCGGCGGCACCGGGAGTGTCGATGCCACGGCGGCCGAGCAGGATCAGGTCGGTGCTGCCGTGGCGGGTCACCAGGTGCCGGGTGACGACCCCGCCGAGCGCCCCGAGGGCGCCCGTGACCAGGACCGTTCCGGTGCCGAAGGCCGGGCCGTCGCCGGTCGCGCGATGGGGAACGAGCCGAGGTACGAGGACAGCGCCGCCGCGTACCGCCACCTGGTCCTCTCCGGCGGCGGTGATGGCCGCCAGCCGGGCGTCGTCCAGGTCGTCGCCGGGTTCGGCGTCTGCCAGCAGGAAGCGGCCCGGGTGCTCGGACTGGGCGCTGCGGATCAGGCCCCAGACCGCGGCGCCGGACGGGTTCGGGACGGTGTCGTCCGGCGTGGCAGCTACCGCGCCGGTGGTGAGCACGAGCAGACGGGTGTCGTCCTGCGCGAGGACGGCCTGCGCGGCGGCGAGCGCCTGCACGGTCAGCGTGTGCGCGGCGGAGGCCTGGTCGCCCGGGACCGGCGGGACGCGCAGCACGGTCAGGTCGTGCGCGCTCGACTCCACGGGCACCGGGATCGGCGACCACGTCAGCGTGTGCAGCACCGAGGGCGGGGCGTACGGCCGCAGCAGCAGGGACTCCACGGTGACAGTGGGCCGACCGAGGTCGTCGGCCAGCTCGATCCGGACGGTGTCCGTCCCGGTTACGGTCAGTCGGGCGCGGGCGGCGCTGCCGGTCTGACCGTGTCGGGTGACGCCGGTCCACGAGAACGGGACCTTGGCGTCCCGGCCGGCGTCACCGGTCAGGCCGAGGACGTGCAGGGCGGCGTCCAGCAGCGCCGGGTGCGCCGCGTAGCCGTCGGCGTCACCGTCGAGGGCCAGGTCGGCGTGCAGCGATCCGTCGGTGGCACGCCAGGCCGCGCGCAGCCCGCGGAAGACGGGACCGTAGTCGAGGCCGCGGTCGGCCAGGTCGTGGTAGAGGTCGCCCACGTCGAGCGGGGTCGCGCCGGGCGGGGGCCACTCACCGCTCACCGGGGCCGGCAGGGTGGCGGGGCTGACCGTACCGGTGGCGTGTGCCGCCCACCGGACGCCGTCGGTGGTGGCGTGCACCGCGACCGGGCGGCGGCCGGCGGTGTCCGCCGGGCCGACCCGGACCTGGAGTTGCACGCCGCGTTCGCCGGCCACCACGGGAGCGGAGAGGACGAGGTCGTCGACGTGCTCGCAGCCGGCCTCGGTGCCGGCGGCGAGAACCAGTTCGAGCAGCGCGGTGCCGGGCACGACGACCGATCCGGCGATGCGGTGGTCGGCCAGCCAGGGCACCGAGCCGGTGGTCCAGTGGCCGGTGTGCACCCGCTCGTCGTCGCTGCCGGCCAGGGGGACCATCGCGCCGAGCAGCGGGTGCCCGCCGAGGCCGGCTTCAGCGACGGCGGCGGCCGGCCAGTAGCGGCGGCGCTGGAAGGCGTAGGTGGGCAGGTCGATGAGGCGTCCGCCGGTCAGGCACGGCGTCCAGTCCACCGCGACGCCGCGCACGAAGACCTGAGCGAGGGCGGCGAGCAGGGCGGTCGGCTGGTCGCGGTCAGAGCGTTGCACGGGTACGAACACCGCAGCGGTGACACAGTCGGCGCCCATGGCGGAGAGGACCCCGTCCGGGCCGATCTCCACGAACGTGGCGACACCCAGGCCTTCCAGGGTGGCGATGCCGTCGGCGAAGCGGACCGCTTCCCGCACGTGCCGCACCCAGTAGCCGGCGTCCTGCGTCTCGGCGATCTGCCCACTCACGTTGGACACGATCGGGATCCGCGGTTCGGCGTAGGTCAACGTCTGCGCGACCTGCGCGAACTCGGCCAGCATCGGCTCCATCAGCACCGAGTGGAACGCGTGACTGACTTGCAGTCGCTTGGACTTGTATGTCGCCGCGACGGCGGTGACCTCGCCTTCCACGCCGGACAGCACCACCGAACGCGGGCCGTTGACGGCCGCGACGGACACGCCGTCGGTCAGCAGCGGCAGAACCTCCGCCTCGGTGGCCCGCACCGCCACCATGACCCCACCTGCGGGAAGGGCCTGCATCAGGCGACCCCGGGCGGCGACCAGCTTCGCCGCGTCGGGCAGGGACAGCACCCCGGAAACGTGCGCGGCGGCGATCTCACCGATCGAGTGCCCCACCAGGTAATCGGGGGTGACGCCGAACGACTCGACCAGCCGGAACAACGCCACCTCGACCGCGAACAACGCCGTCTGCGTGTAGACCGTCTGGTCCAGGGCCTCCGCGTCGTCCGCGATGACGTCCCGGATCGGCCGGTCGAGGTGACGGTCCAGCTCCGCGCAGGCCGCGTCGAACGCGTCCGCGAACACAGGGAACGACGACACCAACCCCAGACCCATACCCGGTCGCTGCGAACCCTGACCGGAGAACACGAACGCCGTCCGGCCGGTCACCGGTGTGCCGGTGACCAGGGCGGGGTCCGTCTGACCGGCGGCGAGTGCCTCCAGCGCGGCCCGGCCGAACGCCACCGCCCGGTGCGGGAGACGGGCTCGGCCGGCGAGGGTGTGCGCGACGTCGGCCAGGTCCAGGTCACCACCGGCCAGCAGTCGGGCGGCCTGCGCGGTCAGCGCTTCCGCGCTGCGGGCGGAGAGCACCAGCGGTACGTCGCCAGCGGCGTCCGCCCGCTCGCTGTCCCGGATCGGGTCCGGTTCGGGCGCGGCTTCGAGGATGACGTGCGCGTTGGTGCCGGAGACACCGAACGAGGAGACCGCCGACCGGCGCGGGCGCCCGTCACCCGCCCACTCGCGGGCCTCGGTGAGCAGGGCGACCGAGCCCGACGACCAGTCGACGTGCGTGGTCGGCTCGTCCGCGTGCAGGGTGCGGGGCATCAGGCCGGCCCGCATCGCCATGACCATCTTGATGATGCCGCCGACCCCGGCGGCGGCCTGCGCGTGACCCAGGTTCGACTTGATCGAGCCGAGCCACAGCGGCCGGTCGGCGGGGCGGCCCTGGCCGTAGGTGGCCAGCAGCGCCTGCGCCTCGATCGGGTCACCCAGCACCGTGCCGGTGCCGTGGGCCTCCACCACGTCGACGTCGGCGGTGGAGAGACCGGCGTCGGCCAGCGCGGCCCGGATCACCCGCTGCTGTGCGGGGCCGTTCGGAGCGGTCAGACCGTTCGACGCGCCGTCCTGGTTGACGGCCGTGCCACGGACCAGCGCGAGCACCGGGTGACCGCGCCGGACCGCGGTGGACAGCCGCTCGACCAGCAGCACCCCGACGCCCTCGGACCAGCCGGTGC
>NZ_JAKKFI010000103.1 GCF_022230955.1 Micromonospora cabrerizensis | reverse complement strand
TCGCGGCCGGCCTCGCCGTGCTGGTCGGCGTCGGCGCCCTGCTCGCCGAGGGTCACCTCGGCACACCGAGCGCACCCAGCTCGCCGCAGGTGGCCGCCCCGCCGTCGTCCTCCGCGCCCAAGCCGACGCCCACAACGCAGTCGCCGACGCCGGCGGCGCCCTCCACGCCCCGACCCAGCGCCACCACCGCGCCGCCGACCGTCGGGCAGCAGGTGCCGGTCAGCCTCCGGGAGGTGACCAGCGGGTTCGCCGCCGTCCTCACCAGCGCGGTGGCCCGCGGTGACGTCGACCGCAGGACCGCCGAAGATCTGCGCGACGACCTCGCCGACGTGAGCCGCCACAGCAGGGACCGGGCCAAGCGCGTCGCCGACCTGCGGGAACGCATCGCCGAGCTGGTGGAACGCGACGAGCTGGCAGCGCGGACGGGTGCCCAGCTCGACGCCCTGCTCGCCCAGACCAGCAGCTTCACCACCGACCGTACGGACGACTGATATCCCCGTCGATCCCGCTGGCATGATGTCCCGATGCGGACACGTCTGATCTTCGTGCGACACGGCGAGTCGCTCCACCAGCTCGAAGGAATCGTGGGCGGACCACGTGGCTGTCGGGGTCTCACCGCCCTCGGTCACGAGCAGGCACACGATCTCGCCAACCGGCTCACCACCGAGGTCGCCGCCGACCGGCCGGTGGCGGTCTACTCGTCCGTGCTGCGAAGGGCGGTCGAGACCGCGCAACCGATCGCCACGGCCTTCGGCATCCGGCCCGTGGCCGACTGTGGCCTGTGCACCTGGCACACACCCCCGTACGCCGACGGCCTGCCCACCGCCCGCTTCCGCACCGAACACGCGGTGCCCGGCGGGGGAGTGTTCCGGCCGTTCGAGGAGGGAAACGAGAGTTGGGCCGAACTGGTGGTCCGGGTCAGCCGCGCGATCATGGAGATCGCACACCGGCACCGGGGCGCCACAGTGGTCCTGGTCGGTCACAGCGAAACCGTCGAGGGCGCGTTCCACGCGCTCGCCGCGCAGCCGGTCTTCCGGGCGTTCGACCTGGACGTGCCCCCGGCCTCGATCACCGAGTGGACCACCGACCACGACCCCGGCGGCTGGCCGCCGGCCCGCTGGACGCTGCGCCGCTTCGGTGACGTCGGCGGCTGGGCTAAAGCGTGATCCAGTACCGCCGTGCCGGGCCGAGCTCGGTGTCCCGGACGCCCTCCAGGACGCCACCGCAGCGCTCGATCGTTCTCGACGACGCGTCGTTGCCCGCCTCGCAGACCAGCAGCACCCGATCCAGGCCGAGCGCCCGCGCCTGGACGAGCATCCGGCCCAGCGCCCAGCTCGCCAGCCCCCTGCGGCGCGCGGACCGGCGGATGCCGTAGCCGATGTGGCCGGCGACCCGCAGCAGATAGTCGTTGAGCTCGTGCCGCAGCGCGATCCCGCCGAATACACGGTCGTCCTCGACGATCCACCGGTACGTGCACGGCACGCGACCCGCGTCCAACGGCTGCGCCGGATCCGGCCCGTCGGTCAGGCGGGCCACCCAGGCCGCGAACCCTTCCGGCGAGCGCACCTCGTCGGTCGACCGCAGCCCGAAACCGTCCTCGTGGAGACCGGGGCCCCACTCGTCGTGCGCCTCCAGCCAGGCGGCGTGCAGACGGACGGTGGGCGCCAGCAACTCGGGCATGGCCCCGACGGTATCGGTCCGCAACCCGGCAGGCACACGACGGATCTCGCCGGCACGTCGTGACCGCCCATCGGTTTCCGCCGGCCGTAGTCTCACCGACATGACGACACCGCAGACACACACCCTCGCCGTACCCGGCGTCGACCTGGTCTACGACGTCCGCGGCCCGCTGCCCCCGTCCGGCGGGCACCCCGTGCTGCTCATGATCGGTCAACCGATGGCGGCGGAGGGCTTCACCGCGCTCGCCCCGCACTTCACCGACCGCACCGTCGTCACCTACGACCCGCGCGGGCTCGGCCGCAGTGTCCGCACGGACGGCCGCATCGACCACACGCCGCAGCAGCAGGCGGCCGACCTGCACCTGCTGATCAAGGAGCTCGGCGCCGGCCCGGTCGACCTGTTCGCCAGCAGCGGCGGCGCGGTGACGGCACTCGAACTCGTCGCGACGTACCCGCGCGACGTCGTCACGTTGGTGGCGCACGAGCCACCGATCAACGCGGTGCTCCCCGACGCCGGGGCAGCCGAGCGTGCCCGGGCCGGCTTCTACGAGGCGTACCAGGCGAAGGGCAGCGGTGCCGGCATGGCCGCGTTCATCGCGATGACGTCGTGGCAGGGCGAGTTCACCGATGCCTACTTCAACCAGCCCACGCCCGACCCGGCGATGTTCGGCATGTCGACCGACGACGACGGCACCCGCGACGATCCGCTGCTGTCGCAGAACTCGTGGGCGATCACCGACTACCGGCCCGACGCGGGCCTGCTCACCGCGGCACCGACCCGGATCCTCATCGCGGTCGGCGAGGAGTCGACGGGGACGTACTGCGCACGGACGGCCCTCGGCATGGCGGCCCTGCTCGGTCAGGAGCCAGTGGTGTTCCCGAGTCACCACGGCGGCTTCCTCGGGGGTGAGTTCGGCTACGCGGGCAAGCCCGAGGAGTTCGCGGCACGGCTGCGGGAGGTGCTGGACGCCGGCTGACCGCCCGCGCTACTCCGCCAGGAGTTGCTCCCGCAGGATCTCGGCGTGCCCGCAGTGCTGCGCCAGCTCGCGCAGCACGTGCAGGTACACCCAGCGCAGCGGCAGCGGGCCGCGTCGGTTGCCGCGCAGCACGTCGTCCAGGCCCAGCGACGCCGTCGCGCGCCGGGAGGCCTCGCACGCCTCACGGTGCGCTCGCTGGACCGAGGCGATCGTGTCGTCGTCACCGAGGACGAACGACTCGTCCGGCGTCGCGGGAATGCCGATCTCGGAGCGGGGCCGACACGTGACAGCCTCGTCGAACCAGACCTTCTCCACGAACGTGGCGTGCTTCACCAGACCCAGCAGCGTGGTCCGGGACGGCACCAACGACCGGCGCGCCTGCTCCTCGGTCAGCCCGTCCAGGTAACCGTTGAGCGCCCTGCGGTGCTCGTCGACGAACGTCTCGATCTGCGCCCGCGCCGGCTGGTCGATGACATCGTCGGCGAAGGTCGGGGGAAAGGCTGTCATTCCCGAAGCATTCCAAGGTCATCGCCGCCGTGCAAACAGCACACTCAGCCAAAGGAGAGAAGAGCGCCGCGCTCGTCGAAGCGGGCGGTGCCCGCCCAGGCGATCTCCCACCGGTTGCCCTCCGGGTCGGCGATGTAGCCGGAGCGCCCACCCCAGGACCGGTCGGTCGGCTGCGCCACCACCGTCGCCCCCGCCGCGACGGACGCCGCGAAGGCCGCGTCGACCTGCTCGGGGCTGTCGACATTGCAGGCCAGGGTGACGCCGGACCAACCACCGGCCGGCGCCGGTGCTCCCGGCGCCGCCTCGGCGGCCAACTCCGGCAGCGGGTACAGCGCGAACAGCACACCGCCGAGCAGGAAGGCCGACCAGTCGTCGTCACTGGCCGGCAGCTCGGGCCACCCCAACGACCGGTAGAACGACCGCAGCGCGGCGATGTCGCGTGCTGCCAGCGTGACCACTGACAGTCGGGAGGGGACGGTGCTCATGAGCTGATCCTGCCCGAGGCGTACGACAGCGGCCAGGCGTCGCCGTTCAGTCGGCGCGGCCGGAGAAGTGGTCGGCCAGCACCGGCGCCAGCACCTCGTCCGAAACGCCGTGCCACTCGCCGGGCAGGGTGCGGTGCCGACCTGCAGGCAGCTTCTCGGCCACCCCCTGTGCCCAGCCTCGCAGCCGTGCGTCGCTCTGCGCACTGTTGAGCACCAACGTCGGGATCGTCAGTGTGGTCAGCGCCTCGGCCGGCAGGGCCGTGAGCAGGGTGAGGTCGTAGACCAGCGTGTGCGCCAGGGCTTCCATGGCCGGCCAGCCCGGCCCGTCGCGCATGGCGTCGACGAACTCCGCCGGCACCCCGATGCTGCGCTGGAAGTGCAGCACCGCATCGCCCCGCCGGCCGGCGGCGACCAGCTCGGTGATGTCCGCGGCCAGGTCCGGCTCGTCCGGCGACCGCTCGCCCTGCTCGAACGGCGGCTCCAGCACGGCCAACCGGGTGACCGGCAGCCCACTGGCCGCGGCCAGCAGCGCCAGCACCGCACCGGAGGAGAAGCCGTACAGGGCGGCCGACGCGCCGGCCACGTCGTCGATCAGCGCACGAAGATCCTCGACCTCCCGCTGCGGCGCGTACGGCACCGTGTCGGTGCTCTGCCCACGGCCCCGCCGGTCATAGGTCAGCACGGTGAACTCCTCGGCCAACTGGGCCGCCAGAGACCTCATCGGACCCATCTCGCGGAACCCGCCCGCCGCGTCCACCAGGATCACCGCAGGGCCGGTGCCGCTGCGCTCGTACGCGATGGTGGTGCCGTCCGCCGAGCGGACCGTGCCGGTCGTCGCGGCCTCGCCCATGGCCTCTCCTCGTGTCGATGACGGTGGCCCCACGGTAGGCGATGGGTCCGACGTCGACAGCCCGTTCAACCGAGTCTGACGCTGACCGACTCGCCCGGCTCGGTGCCCGCACGCCCGACCACCTCGCCCTGCGGCGTCCAGACCCCCGACCGCCCGGCCGCCTCGGTGAAGCCACCGCCGGTCGAGCCGGCGAAACTCGCCACCGCCACCCAGACCCCGTGGGCGGTGACGATCCGCCGCACCCGCTGGTCCGTCACGGCGGCGTCGCGCGCGGACTCCAGGACACCCGCCGCGTAGACGTCGATCCCGAGCGCCGCGGTGCGCTGCGCGTGGGCGGCGACGCCGGTGTCCCTGCAGACCGCCAACCCGACCCGCCAACCGTCCACATCGAGCACCACCGGCACGTCGCCTGGTCGGAACCGGCGGGCCTCCGCGTCGCCCAGCCACATCTTCCGGTACGCCACCGTCACGCCGGCCCCGGTCACCGCCAGCACCGCGATGTGGTCGCCCGCGATCGGCGCACCGGCCAGGGCCAGCGTGCCCGAGTCGGCGCACGCCTCGACCAGCGGCGCCAACCGCGGGTCGTCGACCGACACGACCGGGGCGTCCAACTCGTACCCAGTCAGCGACAGCTCCGGAAAGACCACCACCCGGGCACCCGCCGCGCGGACCGCGGCGGCGTGCGCCCGCGCGTTCGCCGCGACATCCAGGGGTACGCACAGCGGCTGCGCCACCGCGAGCCGCAGTGGGGTGCGGGTTTCCGCACCCCCGCGGTGGGGGTCGAGCCGCGCAGCCGGGTGGTCGGCCCCATGGTTGGCTCTCAGGATGACTTCGTAACGTGGGCGCATGATTCGAACGTCCCACGCCGTGTTCGCCACCGGAACCCCCACCGCTGCGGCCGAACCACCCCAGGATGGAATGGTCGGCTACGTCAGTGACCTGGTGGAACGACTCGGCGGGCCGGGTGCCGGCCTGGCGGTGGCGCTGGAGAACCTCTTCCCGCCGATCCCCAGCGAGGTGATCCTGCCGCTGGCCGGGTTCGTCGCCGCCCAGGGGCGGATCAGCCTGATCGGTGCGATCTTCTGGACCACACTGGGCTCGGTGGTGGGCGCGCTGGCGCTCTACCTGATCGGGGCGTCGCTCGGCCGGGACCGGATGCGCGCCATCGTGGCCCGACTGCCGCTGGTGAAACTCGCCGACGTGGACCGGACCGAGGCGTGGTTCCTCCGGCACGGCGTGAAGGCGGTCTTCTTCGGCCGCATGATCCCGATCTTCCGGAGTCTGATCTCCATCCCGGCCGGGGTGGAGCGGATGCCCGTCGCCACGTTCCTGCTCTACACCACGCTGGGCAGCCTGATCTGGAACACCACCTTCGTGCTCGCCGGCTACCTGCTCGGCGACAACTGGCATCTCGTCGAGGGGTATGTCGGCGTACTCCAGAACGTGGTGATCGTGGTCTGCGTGGCGGGGTTGGCCTGGTTCGTCGGGTCCCGTGTGCTGCGGGCACGACGTGCCGCCCGCAACCCCGAAGCCGACGACGTCGACGCCGGCCGGTCGGTCGGCATGTCTGGTGGGTCCGGCCCGGCTGGTGGCTTCGGGGCCGAAGGTGGGTTCGGGGCCGATGGTGGGTTCGGGGCCGAAGGTGGTTCTGAGGTGAATGGTGGGATTGGGGCCAGCGGTGGTGTGCGTGATCCGGGTGGTCGCGGGACGCTCTACCGCAGCGGTTCGTGGGGCTCGGACCAGCGGTAGGCTCTTGATCGACTCGGCTCTGATCGACTCGGCTTTCAGGAAGTCGGGGCATCCAGGCGCCTTGGATGCCCCGACTTCCTTGAAGACGAGTGGATCATGTCCGGTCCGGCAGGCTCATGACTGCCGGCGCGGGGGTCTTGGGTTTTTTGTCTGTTTCTGGGGGTCGCTGGGTTGTGACCGGTCGCACCCGTGGGTCGGAATGATGGCCGGGGCGGGGTCGTTACACACCCTGACGATCGCAGGACCACCGGTTCACCACCCCGCTCATGGGGTTGGGGGCGCTGGTGGCGGGGTTGGAATGGCTGCCCCCGCCGGGTCGTTGGAGCCTTCCGTAAGCGACCGCCCGAGTGCCCTGCCCGATCGGGTGCTGGTGGATGGGCGAACCCCGGAATGACCCGGGCCCCCCGGTCGTTACACATGGACCCGGCGCCACAAGCCCCCGGCTCGCGCCCCCGAACCGCGGTGCCCGAGCCCCGGCTCGCAGGCCGCCGACCCGGCGCCATGAGCCCCCGGCTTGTCAGGCGCCGACTTCCCCCAAGACTTTCTCCTTGAATCTGATGCGCCGGACGAGGTGCTCACACCCTGTACCGTCGACCCCCATCGGTGGCCTGGGTGTTTCCTACCCCCGAAGGAGCTACCCCCATGAACACGATCATCCGTAAGAGCATGCTGTCCGTTGCTGGCCTCGCGTTCGCCGGTGGTGTCTTCGCCGGCCCGATCGCCGCGCACGCCAACCCCGTGGATGCCAAGCCCGTCGCGGTGGCGGTGCAGTCGGGTGCGCCGAAGCCGCAGGGCGACCAGTCCCGAATCGCGTTGAATGACGAGCAGACCGCCAACGTTAAGGCGATCATCGCCGCGACGAAGAAGGCCGGCCTGCCCGAGCGCGCCGCGGTCATCTCGATCGCGACGAGCCTGCAGGAGTCGAAGTTGGAGAACCTGGGTCACCTCGGTGACGCCAACGACCACGACTCGCTGGGCCTGTTCCAGCAGCGCCCGTCCAGCGGTTGGGGCACCCCGGAGCAGATCACTGACCCGGAGTACTCCACGACAGCGTTCCTCAAGGGCCTGCGTCAGGTCGACGGGTGGCAGGACATGCCCCTGACCGACGCCGCCCAGACCGTGCAGGTCTCGGCGTACCCGGACGCGTACGCCCAGTGGGAGCAGCAGGCCACCGACCTGGTCGCCCAGCACTGGAACAGCTGACCCGCACACCGAACGACCCGACCACTGGCCGGCACCCCCATTCCGGGGTGCCGGCCAGTGGCATGTTCCGCACCTCGCGCGTCCCGGCTGGGGTCGTCGATCATGGAGTTGTGGTGCCGGACTGCTTCGGGCGACTTGTCCAGCACCACAACTCCATGATCGACCCCACTAGGCGGGGCCGGGCGGGGTGGGTCGGGTCGGGCGGCGCGGCGCGGCGCGGCGGGGCGCGGCGGGGCGCGGCGCGGGTAGGGCTAGGGCTGGCTCGGGTGGGGTGGGAACACGGGTGGGGTCTGGTTGGTTGTGGTCAGTGTCGGTGTGACTCAGTGTCCCCGGGCCTCACCTAATATCGCCTTCGCGGAATACCGTTCGGCTGGAGCCGCGTCGTGCCACTCGCCGAGAGGCGACCTGCACACCGACACCAGCGCCGCCCCCGAGCCCACACGGCCCGGGGGCGGCGCTGTCTGTGCCCGTGGGTCAGGCAGGGGCGGCACAATGCTCGGATGACCGAGCCGCAGCCATGGTCCGAGCAGACGGGTTTACTCGTACTCCCCAGCGGGGCGACGGTGCGCGGGCGCCGCATCGGTGCGGTGACCTCGCCCGCCGACTTCGCCCTGCTGTTGGCGCCTGGCCCGGAGCCGACCTGGCCGCACCGGAAGATCCGGTGGCCCGATTTCTGGGTACCGCTTGATCGGGCGGACGCTCTCGATGCCCTTCGGGTGGCTTTGCGGCGGGCGCACGACGGCGAGCGCATCGAGGTGGCCTGTCGGGGTGGGGTGGGGCGCACCGGAACGGCGTTGGCCGCGCTGGCGATCCTCGACGGACTGCCGGCCGACCGGGCGGTGCCGTGGGTGCGGGCGGGCTACCACCCGAAGGCCGTGGAGACGCCCTGGCAGCGACGCTGGCTGCGCCGCGTGGCCTGACCGCCCGTGCGACTGCGACGCGCCGCCGGTCCGCAGGCGACCACACGCGGCATGACCCACCGCCGCTCGCCCGCCGCTCGCCCCGTGCCGCCGCCCCGGCCGGTTGACCGTCGGTCACGCACCCCTAGGCGACCGCCACCGGCTCGTTGACGTACGCGCGCAGGTGGGTGGCGGTGAGGGTGTCTCCGTGGGCGACCAGGTCGGCGGGCGTGCCGGTGAAGACGATCCGGCCGCCGTCGTGCCCGGCGCCGGGGCCGAGGTCGATGAGCCAGTCGGCGTGCGCCATGACCGCCTGGTGGTGCTCGATGACGATCACCGTGTTGCCGGCGTCGACCATCCGGTCGAGTAGGGCCAGCAACTGGTCCACGTCGGCGAGGTGCAGGCCGGTGGTCGGCTCGTCCAGCACGTAGGTGGTGGTCTTCTCCGCCAGGTGGATGGCGAGCTTGAGTCGTTGCCGTTCCCCGCCGGACAGGGTGGTCAGTGGTTGGCCGAGGCTGAGGTAGCCGAGCCCGACGTCGACCAGCCGACCGAGGATGACGTGCGGGAAGAAGGCGTGCGCCTCGGTGACCGACATGGCCAGCACCTCGCTGATGTTCTTGCCGCGCAGTGTGTACGTGAGCACCTCGTCGGTGAAGCGTCGCCCCTCGCACCGTTCGCAGACGCTGGCGACGCCGGCCATCATCGCGAGGTCCGTGTAGATCAGCCCGATTCCCTTGCACGCCGGGCAGGCGCCCTCGGAGTTGGCGCTGAACAGGGCCGCCTTGACGCCGTTGGCCTTGGCGAAGGCGGTACGGATCGGGTCGAGCAGCCCGCTGTAGGTGGCCGGGTTGCTGCGTCGGGACCCGCGGATCGGGGACTGGTCCACGATCACCACCCCGGAGCGGCCGCGCAGCGACCCGTGGATCAGTGAGCTCTTGCCGGAGCCGGCGACGCCGGTGACCACGGTGAGCACCCCGAGCGGGATGTCCACGTCCACGTCGTGCAGGTTGTGCAGGTCGGCGTGGCGGATGGCGAGCTGCCCGGTGGGTCGGCGTACCTCGTCGCGCAGGGTCACCCGGTGGTCCAGGTGCCGGCCGGTGAGCGTGTCGGAGCGGCGCAGTCCGGGGATGTCGCCGGTGAAGCAGATCCGGCCACCGTCGGCGCCGGCCCCCGGACCGAGGTCGATCACGTGGTCGGCGATCGCGATGGTCTCCGGCTTGTGCTCGACCACCAGCACGGTGTTGCCCTTGTCGCGCAGCCGCAGCAGCAGGTCGTTCATCCGGGCGATGTCGTGCGGGTGCAGGCCCACGGTGGGTTCGTCGAAGACGTACGTGACGTCGGAGAGGCTGGAGCCGAGGTGCCGGACCATTTTCACCCGTTGCGCCTCACCTCCGGAGAGGGTGGCCGACTCCCGGTCCAGGCTGAGGTAGCCCAACCCGATCTCGACCAGGGAGTCCAGCAGGTCCCGCAGGTTGGCGATCAGTGGTGCGACCCCCGGGTCGTCGATGCCCCGGACGAACGTCGCCAGGTCGCTGATCTGCATCGCCGAGCAGTCGGCGATATTGCGTCCGGCGATCCGCGAGGACAGGGCCGCCGCGTTGAGGCGGGTGCCGCCGCAGTCGCCGCAGGTGGTGAAGGTGACCGCCCGGTCGACGAAGGCGCGGATGTGCGGTTGCATCGACTCGCGGTCCTTGGCCAGGAGGAGCCGCTTGACCTTGACGGCCAGACCCTCGTACGTCCAGGTGTTGCTGCCCACCTTGATCTTGGTGGCTGGCTTGTGCAGGAAGTCCTCCCACTGTTGCGGGGTGAAGTCCTGGAGTTTGACGTCCGGGTCGAACAGGCCGGAGCCGACGATGGTCTGCCAGTACCACGAGTCGACGGCGAAGTTGGGCACGGTGATCGCGCCGTCGTTGAGGGAGCGCTCGACGTCCACCAACTCGTTGATGTCGAGGTCGGAGACCCGGCCCAGCCCTTCGCAGGTGGGGCACATGCCCTCGGGCAGGTTGAAGCTGAACGCCCCCGCGCCGCCCACCGCAGGCACGCCGAGCCGGCTGAAGAGGATCCGCAGCATGGCGTACGCGTCGGTGGCGGTGCCGACGGTGGAGCGGGAGTTGACGCCCATCCGCTCCTGGTCGACGACGATGGCCGCGCTGAGGTTGCGCAGCGAGTCGACGTCCGGCCGACTGAGGTTCGGCATGAACGACTGGAGAAACGCGCTGTAGGTCTCGTTGATCATGCGCTGGGACTCGGCGGCGATGGTGCCGAAGACCAGCGACGACTTGCCCGATCCGGAGACGCCGGTGAAGACGGTCAACCGGCGCTTGGGGATGTCGACCGAGACGTCGGCGAGGTTGTTCTCCCGCGCTCCGCGTACCTCGATCATGTCGTGGCTGTCGGCGGCGGACCATGCTGGCTGCGACATGCGAACCCTTCACAGAGTCGTGGCGGGACTCTGCCCCGCCGATGCTGGCGGGTTCCATTGTCTCATTCATCCCCATGTAGACAGTTCTGCCAAACTCCGAGCGTGCATGAAAGCACTACGCCCCGTAAAGTCTCAAATCACGTCGTAAGCGGTAGGGTGGCTCGCGTGGACGGCGCCCCGAAGGATCGGCTCCGCGCCGTGGACCTGGCGGCCACCGTCGGGATCTCGGTGCAGCAGGTGCGCAACTACGTCGAGCTGGGGGTGCTGCCACCGGTGCGGCGCACCGCGAGCGGCTACCGGATCTTCACGAGCGAGCACGCCCGTGCGCTGACCGTGGCGCGGCGGTTGGCCGAGGGGCACGGCTGGAGTCGTACCCGGGAGATCATGGCGGCGGTACACGGCGGTGACCTGCCGGCGGCCCTCGCGGCGCTCGACGGCGGTCACGCCGAACTGGACCGGGAACGCGCCGAGATCCGCCGGGTGCTCGGCGCCTTCGAGACCGTGCTGGCCAGCGCACCGGCGGCCCGGCCCGCACCGCGCCGCGCCGCCCGCATCGGCGAGGTCGCCGCCCTGGTCGGGGTCCGCACCTCGCAGCTACGGCTGTGGGAGCAGCGCGAGCTGCTGCGGCCGCGCCGCACCCCGGGCACCAACTACCGGGTGTACGACGAGGCGGAGCTGCGCGCCGCGCAGGTCATCGCGCTGCTGCGCCGGGGCGCGTACCCGTTCGAGATCATCGAGGCGGTGCTGGGGGAGTTGCGGACCACCGGCAGCCCGCAGCGGGTGCGCGCCGAGCTCGCCCGCCGCGAGCAGGAGCTGCACACGCGCAGTCTGCGCCGGCTGCGGGGCAGTGCCGCCCTGCACGACTACCTGCGCGGGCGCGACGAGGCGGGCTGACCGAGCAGGGCAACCCGTCCCGCCGGAGGATCTTGTTGACTAGGGTCGGGCACATGAGGACTGCGCTGCTGGCGGCCACCGCGTCCGCCGTCCTGCTCGCTCCCACGCCCGTCGCCGCCGCGGGAGCGTCCGCCGCGTCGGCCGTGCGGTGCCCCCGCGCCCCGGCGCCGGGGGTGTCCCGTCCGCCCCGCCCCTCGCCCCCGCCTGCCGTGCCCGAGCAGCGGGTCGTCGGTGGCGCGGGGCTGGACACGACCGGCCTGGTCACGCCCGCCGGCGTCGTCGCGCCGCCGGGGGTCAGCGCCACCTCGTGGCTGGTCGCGGACCTGGACAGCGGCCAGGTGCTCGGCGGTTGCGGCCCCCACGAGTACGGCACGCCGGCCAGCGTGCAGAAGCTCCTGCTGGCGGCCACGATGCTGCCCCGGCTCGACCCGGAGCAGACGGTCACCGTCACCGAGGACGATATGAATATCGAGCCCGGCTCGTCGGCCGTGGGGCTGGTCGCGGGCGGCCGCTACAGCATCGAGACGGTCTGGTTGGGGTTGCTGCTCAACTCGGGCAACGAGGCGGCGAACGTGCTGGCCCGGCTGGGCGGGGGAGCCGACGGTGCGGCGGGCGGGGTCCGCGCCATGAACGAGCAGGCGCACCGCCTCGGCGCGCTCCAGACGCATGCGGTCACCCCGTCGGGGCTGGACGGCCGGGGGCAGTTCACCAGCGCGTACGACCTGGCGCTGATCGCCCGGGCCTGCTTCGCCGAGCCGACCTTCCGCCGGTACGCGCTGACCGAGCAGACGCAGATTCCCGCCCAGCCGGCGCAGCGCACCAAGGGTTTCGAGATCCAGAACGAGAACCAGCTCGTCTACCGGTACCCGGGCGCGCTCGGCGGCAAGACCGGCTTCACCGACCTGGCCCGGCACACGTACGTGGGGGCGGCGGAACGCGACGGGCGACGCCTGGTGGTGGCGTTGCTGGGCGCGGAGTCCACGCCGATGCGCGGTTGGGAGCAGGGCGCCACCCTGCTGGACTGGGGCTTCACCCTGCCCCGGGACGCCACCGTCGGCCGGCTGGTCGAGCCGGGCGAGCTGACCGCCACGCCGTCGGCGGCGCCGTCCGCGCTGGTGGCACCGGGTGCGCCCCGGCCTGCGGCAGCCAGCGGGCCGACGCGTACCGGCTCGGGATGGCTCTGGTCGGTGGCCGCGGTGAGCGCCGCGGGCGTGGTGATGCTGCTGGGCGGGCTGCTGTGGCGCCGCCGCCGCCGGCTGCCCTGACGGATCGACATCCGGCGCTGCCCTCCATAGACTCCGGTCTTTGTGGCCCCACGAGTCCAGGAGGATCCCTGTGTCGAGTGAACTCCCACCGCGCCCCGGCGTGGCGGCACCCCGCCGACCGGTGCGCGCCCTGACCCGCCTCGCGGGGGTGACCGTGCTCGCCGGGGCGCTGGTCGTCGGCGGGTCCGCCGCCGCGGTCGCCGCGCCGGGCCCGTCCGGCGATGCGGTCACCGCGTCCGCCGCGCCGACCACCGGTGTCGACACCGCCACCCGACCGCCGCGCACCACCCACGGGCCCTGCGCGTACACCGAGACGCCGGACGAGCCCGCGGCCCGGCCGGTGCCGCTGCCGCCCGACCCGCGACGCACGCCGGCCCGGGGCACCGTCCGGGTGACCCTGGCGACCAACCACGGGCCGATCGGGCTGACCCTGGACCGGGCCGCCGCGCCGTGCACGGTGCAGAGCTTCCTGCACCTGGTGGGCAAGCGCTTCTACGACCGCACCCCGTGCCACCGGCTCACCGCGTACCCGACGTTGAGCGTGCTGCAGTGCGGTGACCCGTCGGGCACCGGCGAGGGGGGCCCGGGATACCGGTACCGCGACGAGCTGCCGACCGACCTGCCGCCGGCGCCCACCGACCCGACCGGGGAGCGCCGGGTGTACGCCCGGGGCGTGCTGGCCATGGCCAACGCCGGGCCGGACACCAACGGCAGCCAGTTCTTCCTGGTCTACGCCAACTCGGCGCTGCGCCCCAACTACACGATCTTCGGCGAGGTCGACGCGGCCGGGCTGGCCACGCTGGACCGGATCGCCGCCGGGGGAGTGGCGCCGACCGCCGAGGACCCGGCACCGGTCGACGGCGCGCCGGCGCTGCCGGTGACCATCCGCAAGGCCGCCCGCACGCACCACCACCACTGACGGGCCGGCGCGGTGGGTGACCCCTCGGTCGCTCACCGCGCCGTAGGTGTCGACTGGCGTCAGCCGGGCAGTGCCGGAATTCCCGGAAGCGGACCGGAAGCGGTCCACCCGGTCTCCGGCGCAGGTCCGGCCGTCACGACGGGTCGGGCGACCCGGTCGGTGGGGCGGCGGTGCTGTCGCGGACGACCAGTTCGGTGGCCAGTTCCACCCGGGGCGAGTCGATGCCCTCGCCCTGGGAGAGGCGCAGCACGGTCCGGGCCGCCAACCGTCCCATCTCGACCAACGGTTGGCGCACGGTGGTCAGCGGTGGGGATGCCCAGCGGGCCTCCGGCAGGTCGTCGAACCCGACGACGCTCACGTCGTCCGGGACGCGTAGCCCTCGGCGCCGGATGGCCTCGTAGACGCCGAAGGCCATCTGGTCGCTGGCGGCGAAGATGCCGGTCGGCGGGTCAGCGAGATCGAGCAGCGCCGTACCGCCGGAGAACCCGGAGGCGTGGTAGAAATCGCCCGGGTAGATCAACTTGTCGTCCACCGGCACTCCGGCGGCCTCCAGCCCGGCCCGGTAACCGTCGAGCCGGGCGCGGCTGCACAGCAGGTGCGTCGGCCCGGCCACGAAGCCGATGCGCCGGTGCCCGATCGAGAGCAGGTGTTCGGTCGCGGCGAGACCACCGGCCCAGTTGGTCGCACCGATGGTCGGAACGTCCATGGCCGGAACGCCGGCCGGGTCGACGACCACCACCGGCACGTTGAGGCGGCGCAGTTGCGCGTGCAGTGGCGGGCTCAGGTGAGAGGTCACGAAGATGACGCCGTCGGTGGCCCGGGTGCGCAGATTCTGTAGCCACTGCCGGGCCGCGGTGGGCTGCCGGTGGATCGCGGAGACCACGGTGCCGAGGCCCGCACCGTGCCCGACATCCTCCACACCTCGGATGATTTCCACAGCCCAGGGGCTGTCCAGGTCGTTGAAGACCAGGTCGACGAGGCCGGCACGGCGAACGCTGCGGCTGGTGCGCCGCCGGTAGCCGTGGTGGCGCAGCAACTCCTCGACCCGCTCCCGGGTGCCGGGGGCCACATCGGAGCGACCGTTGAGCACCCGTGACACGGTCGGCACCGACACCCCGGCCTCCCGTGCGATCGCGGTGATGGTCACCCTGCGTCCGTCGTCCGCGCCCACCCGCGTCTCCTTCACCGAGCCGGAGGAACGACCACAACACGTCGTCCACCGTGTGTCCCGAAACGGCGTGCCCGTCTCACGCGTCATCTTGCCTCACGGGAGCGGGTTGTCGACATGCCAGGTGGGTGCTGATGATCACCGAAGTTGCGGAAATCTTCCGGAAACGTATCGGCGCAGTTGCCGCGGCGACCCGAGCGCGGCTGATAGACAGGGTTGGTGGGTAACCGCTTCGGGGTCATGCTCGCGCTCGTCGCACTGCTCGGCGGCTGTTCGCGGCCGGAGCCCCGCCCAGCGCCCGCCGCGCCACAGCCGGCGTCGGTGAGCCCCTCGCCGACGCCGGCGCCGGTGAGCCCGCCGACGCCGACCCCCGGTGAGCGGCTACCGGGGTTCGTGGTCCTGACCGACCTCGACCCGCGCATCCACGCCGACATCCGGTACGCGACACCGCACAACTTCGTCGGCCGCCCGATCACCGGTTACCGCGAGCCGCTGTGCCTGCTCACCCGGAAGGCGGCCGAGGCGTTGCGCCGCGTGCAGGACGCCGCACTGGCCGGTGGGCACAGCCTGAAGGTGTACGACTGCTACCGCCCGCAGCCCGCGGTGGACGACTTCGTCGCCTGGTCGAAGCGCCCCGGTGAGCAGCAGACCAAGGCCGAGTTCTACCCGGACGTGGCCAAGAACCGGCTCTTCGCCGAGGGGTACATCGGGGCGCCCACCGCGCACAGCCGGGGCAGCACCATGGACCTGACCCTGGTCGACGAACCGGCCGCCAGCCAACCCCCGTACCGGGCCGGGCAGCCGCTGGTCGCGTGCACCGCGCCCCCGGGGCAGCGATTCGCCGACAACAGCATCGACATGGGTACGGGCTTCGACTGTTTCGACTCCCGGGCGCACACCGCCGACCCCCGGATCACCGGGACGGCACGGGACAACCGCCGGTTGTTGCAACGGCTGATGACCGACGCCGGGTTCGTCAACTACGACCGCGAGTGGTGGCACTACAGCCTGCGCGACGAGCCGTACCCGGACACGTTCTTCACCGCCCCCGTCGCCCGCTCGTCGGTCGGCTGATCGTCGCGGGATCAGGTCCAGTAGAGGATGCGGCAGGCGGGCACGCGGGCGGCCAGCTCATCGGTGAACCAGCCGCGCAGCTCGGCCATCGTGTCGCGGGGGTAGACGTACTTGACCGCGCCGAACTTGCCGTGCTTGCGGCTGCGGGACTCCTCGTCCATCTCCAGCCGGGTCCGCGGGTACCAGCCGAGCAGCACCTCCTTGCTGCCCGGGGTGAACCGGTGGGTGATCAGCTCGGCGGTCAGGTCCAGCTCCGGGACCCCGTCGACCGCCGCGCGGACCTGGTCGAGCAACTCGCCGTAGCGTTCCCGCCAGTCGGGCAGCGCGATGATCGGCGCGATGGTCAGCCCGACCGGGTAGCCGTCGAGCGCGAGCCGACGCAGCGCGGCCAGACGGTCCGGCACCCGGGCGGTGCCGCCCTCGAACCGCTCGCTGACCGGGGCGCAGTTGACGCTGAACCGGACCCGGGTGCGGCCGGCGTGCGGCAGCCCGACGAAGGTGCCCACGTCGGCGTACTTGGTGGTCCAGCGCAGTTGCACGGGCGCGTCCCAGTCGGCGAAGTGTTGCACCGCCCGCCGCCAGCTCCCGGTCAGGTGCTCCAGCGCGAGCGGGTCGGTGTAGCAGGACGCCTCGAAGGTGGTGCCCTCGTCGGCGCGTCGCGTGTTGCGGCTGGTCACCGTGCCCCGACCGGCGTACGCGGCCAGCCCGGCCAGGATGTCGTCGAGGTCCGCGTACACCCGGGTGACCGGCGGGCCGGACAGTGATCCGGCGAGGTAGCAGTACTGGCAGTGCGCCGGGCAGCCCTCGGCGAGGTCGACCCGCCAGTCGGCGCTGGGCGCGATGGGTTGCAGGTTGCGCCGCGACGGCGGGCTCACCACGATCGCCATGGTCCCCTTGGCGCGCGCGTACGTCTCCCGGTCGGTCTGCCCGCGTACCCCGGTGAGCCGGTTGGACCGCAGGTGTTCCACCTCGATGCCCTGCGCCTGCACCCGCTCGACGATCCGCTGGCCGTGCGGGTGGTCGAGCGCGGCCGGGGTGGCCACCACCCGGCCCGGGGTCCAGCGGCGCGCCGGTCGGGCCGTCGGCGCGAGGCCGGCCAGGTCGCGGATCGGCACCCGCTCGCCGCTAGCGTCGTGCGGAGCGGCGGGTGCGTCCACGGCGAGCGGTTGGTCGACGTCGACCGCGTCCGGGCTGGTCATTGCGCTGGGGTACCCGCTGCCGCAGGAATCCCACCCGAATCGGTCGGCTCACGATTGACGCCACCCGGTGCACGACATAATCTTTCGTCTATCTGTAAAGCTTGTGAACAGAAGCAGGCCGACGCGGCGGCGCGCGTCCCCACCGAAGGGACGATCAGGTGATCGCAGAACTCTCCTCCCGTACCAGACGAGTCTTGTCGCTGTTCGTCGCTCTGCTGGTCGCGCTGAGCGCCGGCCTCGCGGTCAACGCCTCGCGTTCCGCGCAGGCCGCGCCGACGTTCAAGGTCCTGGCCTTCTACAACGGCACGTGGGACGCCGCGCACATCGACTTCGTCAGGGACGCCCGGGCCTGGTTCCCGCAGGCCGCCGCCCAGCACGGCTTCTCCTGGGAGGCCACCAACAACTGGGGTCTGCTGAACACCGCCAACCTGGCCCAGTACAAGGTCGTCATGTTCCTGGACGACGCGCCGCCCACCGCGCAGCGTGGCGCGTTCCAGCAGTACATGCAGAACGGCGGGGCGTGGATGGGCTTCCACGTCAGCGCGTTCACCACCAACCCGTCGAGCTGGAGCTGGTACTACAACACCTTCCTCGGCACCGGCTCGTTCCAGACGAACACCTGGGGACCCACCCGGGTCACCATGCGTGCCGACAACCGCACCCACCCGGCCACCCGGAACCTGCCGGCGACGTACCCCTCCTCGATCAGCGAGTGGTACTCCTGGAGCAACGACCTGCGGCAGAACCCCAACATCGACATCCTCGCCTCGGTCGACCCGTCCAGCTTCCCGGTCGGCACCGACCCCAACCAGTCCTGGTACGGCGGCTACTACCCACTGGTCTGGAGCAACCGGCAGTACAAGATGCTCTACGCCAACTTCGGGCACAACGCGATGAACTACAACACCAACACCGGGCTGTCATCCACCTTCGACAGCGCCCAGCAGAACCAGCTGCTGATCGACGGGCTGCACTGGCTCGCCGGCGCCGGCACCGTCCCCCCGACGACGCCCCCGCCGACGGACGGCCCGATCTCGCCCACCGCCTGGCACACGGTGGTCAACCGGGGCAGCGGCAAGTGCGTCGACGCCCGGGCCGCCGCCAGCGCGAACGGCACCGCCATCCAGCAGTACGCCTGCAACGGCAGCACCGCCCAGCAGTACCAGTTCGTGCCGACCAGCGGCGGCTACCTGCGGGTCAACAACCGCAACAACAGCGCCCAGGTGCTCGACGTGACCAACGTGTCGACGGCGGACTCCGCGCCGATCCAGCTCTGGTCCTACAGCGGCGGCAACAACCAGCAGTGGCGCGCCGAATCCGAGGGCGGCGGCTACTACCGCCTGGTCAACCGACTAAGCGGCAAGTGTCTCGACGTGCCGGCGGCGTCCACGGCGGACAGCGTCCAGCTCGTCCAGTACGCCTGCAACGGCACCGCGGCGCAGTCCTTCCGGCTGGTGCCGCAGGCATAGATCGGCTGCAGTACTGTCCCGGCATGGCAATTCCCGACCGCGTGCCGATCGCGTACGAAGCCGACTACCACACCGGCTCCATCGGCCGGTACGACAAGGGCCAGTTCTTCGGCTCCGTGACCGCCACCCTCGAGGACGGTTCCGGAGCCGAAGACGACTGGTACCGCCACAAGCGGTGGTACGCGGTGCTGCACCGTTTCGACGCCGACGGCGTGCACACCGACTCGGACATCTGGTTCGCGGGCACCAGTGAGGACGAGGAGGCCTCGATCGACCGGGCCGAGGCTCGCCTCGCCGAGTGGCTCGACACACTGCCCGGTCGGGAGTTCACCGACATCGCGATCGCGCTGTTCCAGGTCGAGGTGGACGGGCACGTCTTCGGGTTGATCGACGGATCGGAGGACTACGACGGCGAGGACCACGCCGAGTTCGTCCCCGACGAGCTCGGGTTCGACCCGCCCTGGGACGGCCTCTACGACACCTGAGCGGCCCGACCGAACCGGGTGGCGACGTCGCGGAGGACGGCGCGCAGCTCCGGCGGGTCCAGCACGTCGAAGTTGACCTCGAGGGTGCCGAGGAAGGCGGCGAGATTGCCCAACGACTCGCCGCCGGTGTGCAACAGGCAGGTCTGCCCGTCGATCGCCTCCAGCAGGCCCGCCGTGGTCGGTATCCGTTGCGCCATCTGCTCGGCCGAGGCGTGCAGGCGTACCCGTGCCGGGTGTGGCCAGGCGGTGGAGCCGACGCCGCGCAGCACGTGCGCGACCGCGTCGCCACCTGGCGGCTCCCGGGGCGTGAAGCGGGGGCCGGTCGGCACCCGGGGTCGGATGCGGTCGGCGCGGAAGGTGCGCCAGTCGGCCCGGTCGGTGTCCCACCCCAGCAGGTACCATCGCCGCCCGGTGTAGACCAGCCGGTACGGCTCGACATCGCGCACGGTGGCCGTGCCGTCGTGCCCGGCGTAGTCGAACCGCAGCCGCTCCCGGTGATGCACCGCCGTGGAGACGGCGGTGAGCGTGTCGGCGTCCACGGTCGGGCCGCCGCCCGCGGCGGAGACCGTTGCCGCGCGCAGGGCGTCCACCCGGTGCCGCAGCCGCGACGGCAGCGACTGTTCCAGCTTCGCCAGCGCCCTCAGCGACGTCTCCTCGATGCCCGTCACCGACCCACCCGCGGCCGCCCGCAGCCCGACGGCCACCGCCACTGCCTCGTCGTCGTCGAGCAGCAGCGGTGGCAGCGCGGACCCGGCACCGAGCCGGTAGCCGCCCGCGACACCGGGGTGTGACTCGATCCGGTAACCCAGCACCCGCAACCGCTCCACGTCGGTGCGGACCGTGCGGGTGGTGACCGCAAGTCGTTCGGCCAGCTCCGCTCCGGACCACTCCCGGCGGACCTGGAGGAGGGTCAGCAGCCGCAGCAGCCGTACGGAGGTCTCCACCATGCCCGCGAGTCTGCCCCACGGCTTCCCGGGAGTGCGCCGCGCCGACGGCGCGGATATCCATTGCGGACGCGCCGTGGCGCTCCTAGTCTCGTCCGTGCAAGGTCAACCGATCACACCCCGAGGGGAGTACGCCGTGCCGCGACGCGTCCGCACCGATGCCGCCTCGCGCCTGCTCCCCGTCGGCGCCGCTGTGCTCACCACTGCCAAAAATCTTGTCTGCCGCCCATTGCGGCGCAGCGAGTCGGGGTGCCGCGACTGACGTCGACGCTGACGCGTCCGTCGGCCGCCCATCCCACCGGGATCGGGCGGCCCTTTCGTCTCCGCGAACCGCCGCCGCGGCCCGGCCAATCAGCGCATGATCTTTATCGGTCACCGCACGACAGAAGGAGACCACGATGGGATTCACCCCTCTCGCCGGCACCCGGGCGCCGGTCCGGGTCTGGGCCGACCCGTACGCCATCGAGCCGCAGGCCGCGAAGCAGCTGCGCAACATCGGCGCGCTGCCCTGGGTGCAGGGCGTCGCCGTCATGCCCGACGTGCACTTCGGCAAGGGCGCCACGGTCGGCTCGGTGATCGCGATGCGACAGGCCGTCTCACCGGCCGCGGTCGGCGTCGACATCGGCTGCGGGATGTCGGCGGTCCGCACCTCGCTGACCGCCGCCGACCTCCCGGACGACCTGGTCGCGCTGCGTTCGGCGATCGAGGCCACCATCCCGGTCGGCTTCGCCCAGCGGCAGGACACCGTCGACACCCGTCGGATCCGTGGTCTGGAGCAGGCCGGCTGGGACGACTTCTGGGGCCGGTTCGCCGGCCTGGACCGGCGGGTGGCGCAGCTGGAGACGCGGGCACGGCGGCAGCTCGGCACCCTCGGCGGGGGTAACCACTTCATCGAGGTCTGCCTGGAGCAGGGCGGCGCCGACGAGGGCCGGGTCTGGCTGATGCTGCACTCCGGGTCCCGCAACATCGGCAAGGAGCTGGCCGAGCGGCACATCGGGGTGGCCCGGGGCCTGCCGCACAACGCCGACCTGCCGGACCGGGACCTGGCGGTGTTCCTCGCCGGCACGCCGGAGATGGACGCGTACCGGCGGGACCTGTGGTGGGCGCAGGAGTACGCGCGCCGCAACCGGGCCGTCATGGTGGCCCTGCTCTGCGGCGTGGTGCGCGAGCAGTTCCCGCAGGTCTCCTACGACGAGCCGATCTCGTGCCACCACAACTACGTCTCGGAGGAGAGCTACGACGGGGTGGACGTGCTGGTCACCCGCAAGGGCGCGATCCGGGCCGGCCGGGGTGACCTGGGCATCATCCCCGGGTCGATGGGCACCGGGTCGTACATCGTGCGGGGTCGGGGCAACCCGGACGCGTACTGCTCGGCGTCGCACGGGGCCGGGCGGCGGATGTCGCGGGCACAGGCGAAGCGGACGTTCAGCACGGAGGACCTGGCCGCGCAGACCTCCGGGGTGGAGTGCCGCAAGGACGCCGGGGTGGTCGACGAGATCCCCGGCGCGTACAAGGACATCACCGAGGTGATGGCCCAGCAGGAGGACCTGGTCGAGGTGGTGGCGCACCTCAAGCAGGTGGTCTGCGTGAAGGGCTGACCACGGGGTCGCGCCCCCGCCGCGTTCGGCGGCGGCGGCGCGAACCCGTGGCCGTGCTCTCAGGCGGCCGTGTCGAGCACGACACGGAACCGGGCCTCGCCCGACAGCATCCGGTCGTACGCCTTCGGCGCCTCGGACAGCGGCAGGACCTCGTTCATCGAGTGGACGCCCTGCCGCTGGCTGAACAGCAGGTTGTCCTCGTTCTCGATGGAGCTGCCGGTCAGGCTCCCGCTGACCGTCCGCGTGCCGAAGATCAGGTCGCTGGTCTGCACCTCGATCGGGTCGAACGCGGCACCCAGGACGACCAGCCGGCCGCGCGGCGCCAGCCCCGGGATCAGGGGCGACATCGACGCGCCGCTGGCCGCGGTGGCCACGATCGCGGCCGCGCCACCGAGGCGCTGCAGCGCCACACCGGGGTGCTCGGCAACGCTGTCGATGTAGTGCTCGGCGCCCAGCTGGGCCGCCAGCTCCGCCTTGCCGGTGCCGCGGGCGATCGCGGCGACCCGGAAGCCGAGCCTGGTGGCGTACTGGATGGCCAGGTGTCCGAGGCCGCCGATGCCCTGTACCGCCACCAGGGCGCCCGGACGGGCGTCGATCTGCTGCAACCCCTTGGACACGGTCAGCCCGGCGCAGAGCAGTGGCGCCGCGTCGACGGCGGACATCCCGTCCGGGATCCGGACCAGTCCGCTGGCCCGGGCGAAGGCGACCTCGGCGTACCCGCCGTCCATTGTGGTGCCGGTCGCGGGCTGGTCGGTGCAGTTGACGAAGTCGCCGCGCCGGCACTGTTCGCAGGCGCCGCAGTGACCGTTGAGATAACCGACGCCCACCCGGTCACCGACCTGCCACGTCGTGACCCCCGCGCCGACGGCGTCGACCACTCCGACGATCTCGTGGCCCGGCACGATCGGGACGGCAGGGTCCGGCCGCAGCAGTCCGTTGACGGCGAGAGCGTCGCTGTGGCAGACGCCGCAGGCCTCGACCCGCAGGCGTACCTGCCCGGGGGCGGGCTCGGTCAGCTCGCGCTCGACGAGGGCGAAGTGTCCCGCCCCCTGGACCTCGTACGCGCGGTACACAGACATGATCAGTTCCTCGTGGTCGTGGCGTGACGGGTCGGTCATGCCTGGGTGGCGTCGAAGGTGAGGAGCACCTTGCCGGCGCGCTCCGGAGAGGCGTCGCGGGCGAGGGCCTCGGCGTAGCGGTGCAGCGGGAAGGTGGAGTCGACCGGGACGGCCAGCTGGCCGCTGGCCACCAGCTCGACGAGCTCGGCGATCACCGCTTCGATCTCGGCGCGCGGTGCGTTGTGGAACCAGCTGACGACCCACAGCCCGCGCAGCGCCAACTCGCCGAAGACGAGGTTGCCCAGTGGGAGGGTCGGGGGCTCGCCGGTGGCCGACGAGTAGCTGACCACGGTGCCGCCGGTCTCCAACACGGTCGCGAGCCTGCCCGCGGTGGCGCCGCCCGCCCCGTCGAGGACCATGCGCAGCCGGGCACCGTCCAGCGCCTTCGTGGTCTGCTCGGCCAGGTCGTCGCCGTCGACCAGCACGACGTCCGCACCGGCGGCTCGGGCCTGCTCGGCGGCCTTCTCGCTGCGGACGACGCTGACCGTCCGGACGCCGGCGATCCGGGCGAGTGTGGTCACGGCGCGCGCGACGGCGGAGTTGCCGAGCGTCTGGCCGATCCAGTCGCCGGGCTTGAGGTCGACGTACCTGTTGAGCATCAGGTAGGCGGTCACCGGGTTGATCACCGCCATGGAGAGTTGCAGGACGTCGATGCCCTCGGGTACGGCGACCACGTTGCGAGCGGGGACGACGACCCGGTCGGCCCAGACGCCCTGCTCGTAGCTGCCGAGGATCACCACTCGCCGTCCGGTCAGGGACTGGTCGGCGGCCGGTCCGACGGTGAGCACCCGTCCGACGCCCTCGGAGCCGATCGAGCCGGGGATCGTCGGCTGCACGGCGTACCAGCCGTTGGCGAAGAGGTTGTCGACCGGGTTGATGGGTGCCGCCTCCATCTGGAGGAGCACGTCGTGGGCACCGACGGTCAGGTCGCCGTCCTGGTCCAACCGGACATTCTGCGCGGCGTCGCCGACTCCGGTCAGGGTGAGCTTGCTCATGGGGGGTGCTCCTTGCGGTGTGATGCGCCGGGCGTAATGGGCTTCCGCCCGTCGGCCATTACGACATTAGCAGTGACATCCGCAGGATGTAAGGGGTGTTCGGGTTTTACCTCTGCGACGTATGCTCAGGGCCATGGCGACCAGCACCGCACGCACCGGCGACGACGGCTCGGTTCCCGCCCGAGCGGCGGCCGTGGTGGACCTTCTCAACTCGCGCTTCTACGCGTTTTCCCCGGACAAGCTCGACACCGCGCAGGAGGCCGCCGCCGTGCTGCTGCCCTTCGGGCAGGAGGGCGTGCCGTCCCCGCAGCGGCTGGACCTGGTCCGCGCCGTGCGTGCCGACCTGCTCGACGTGGTGGACCCGGCGGACCGCACCGATTCCGCCGGGCACTGGGCCGCCCTCGCCGGGCGAACGGCGTCCATCACCTTCCGGCAGGACTTCAGCGCTCCTGGCCACGCGGAGCTGCGCCAGGTCACCGGCGACCCGGTGGTCGGCGAGATCGTTCGATCCGTGGCCGCGCTCGTCACCGAGGGCAACTGGTCGAGGCTGCGGCTCTGCGCCAACGAGGACTGCCGCGTCGTGTTCTACGACACGAGTCGCAACCGCAGCCGTCGCTGGCACTCCTACGAGTTCTGCGGCAACCGCGCGAACGTCGCGGCGTACCGGGCCCGCTCGGCCGGGAGCCGGCCCGGTACGTTGCCGGCCCGCTGAGCTGCGGGCGCGGCCAGGTCGTCAGAAGCCGACGAACACCCGGCGCAGGTCGTCCAGGCTGACCGGGCCGGTCACCCGCACCCCGTCCGGCGTGTGCTGAGGGCCCAGCCGGCCGGTGGCCAGCCGCAGCCACGCCTCGGCGGGGGCGGTCAACTCGCCGTCGGGCTGCTCCGGTGCGTCGACCAGCTCGACCTTCTCGCCCAGCCGCAGCCCGAACGTCCGCTCGGGCTCGTCCAGGCGGACCAGCAGGGTGGCCTCCCGACCACCAAGCTCCTGCGGGCGGCTGGTCCAGGCCAACATGCCGCCGATCTGGTCGAGCAGCAGCGCCACCGCCCCCGGGGTCACCGCCGCGAACGAGTTGAAGCCCACCTCGACGTCCCACTGGTGCAGGGCGAACTCGCTGAGCCGGAACCGGGCCGCGGTGGCCACGTCGACCGGCTCCGGCAGGAAGCCGAGGTCGATCCGCATGGAGGCCCGGGTCCCGGCGTCCAGCGCCTCGTACGCCTCGACCAGCCGCTCGTTGGTGGCGAGGAACCCGGCGGCGTGCTCGGCCGGGGACATCGCGTCCCACCGTGCCCAGACGCCACGGTTGAAGTCCCCGTCCGGGCCGGGCGCGCCGGTGCGGGCGGCGTCCAGCGTCGCCAGGTTGATCTCTGCGCCGCTGCCCAGGTGGCTCAGCACCTGGGACACCTGCCACTCGCTGGCCCCCGACGGCCGGAGCAGGTCGTCTTCCTTGAGGTCCCGTACGAGCGCGGCGAGCTCCTCGTGGCCCGCACGCAGAGCAGTGATGATCTGGTCAGCAGGGGTTGACATGGATCTCCTCAAACGGATTTTCGACGATGGTCGGGACGTTACCGGAAACGGCCGCCGGCCGGGCCAACCCCACGTCGGGGCGGTCCGGCCGGCGGCCGCGTCGGTCGGCTCAGCCCATGTGCACGGTGTTGCCGGTCGGAACGTCCTCCTTGCGCACCTTCACCAGGACCAGGGTGGCCAGCCCGGCGAGCACGATCAGCGCCGCGCCCCAGGCGAACGCCACGCGGTAGCCGTGCACCAGCGCCTCGACCTGGTTGACCGGGTTGGGTGCGCGGCCGACCAGATAGGCGGCGACCGCGCTGGTGTAGAAGGTGTTCAGCAGGGCGGTGCCGAGCGAGCCACCGATCTGCTGGGTGGCGTTGAGCGTCGCGCTGGCCGCGCCGGCGTCGTGCTCCGGCACCCCCACCAGGGCGAGACTGGACAGCGGCACGAAGGTGAAGCCCAGGCCCAGGCCCAGGATCACCTGGGCGGGCAGCAGGTGGGTGAGGAACGAGGTGTCCACGTCGATCTGGGTGAGCACCAGCATGCCCACGGCGGCGAGCACCGACCCGGCGACCATCAGCGGCTTCGCGCCCAACCGTGGCATCAACTGACTGGCACCACCCGCGGCGATCAGCACACCCGCGGTGACCGGAAGCGACGCGAGCCCGGCCTCGAGGGGCTTGTACTGCAACACCACCTGGAAGTAGAAGGTCAGGAAGAGGAACGCCCCGAACAGGCCGGCGCCGATCAGCGTCGAGGTGAGGAACGCCCCGCCCCGGTTGCGGTCCAGCAGGATGCGCAGCGGCAGCAGCGGGTGGCTGGAGCGCAGCTCGATCACCACGAAGGCGGCAAGCAGCGCCACGCCCGCGGCGATGAAGGCGAGCGTCGCGGTGGCGTCCCAGCCGTCCTCGGCGGCCTTGGTGAAGCCGTAGACCAGGGAGACCAGGCCGGCGGTCACCACGATCGCACCGGGCACGTCGTAGCGGGTGTTGCCGTGCGCCCGGCTCTCCGGCACCAGCGGGAGCGCGAAGGCGATGGCGATCGCGGCGACCGGGATGTTGACCAGCAGGCACCAGCGCCAGTCGGCGTACTCGGTGAGCACCCCGCCGAGCAGCAGACCGACCGCCGAGCCGCCACCGGCGATCGCGCCGTACACCGCGAAGGCCTTGGCCCGCTCGGTGGCCTCGGTGAACAGGACGGTGAGCAGCGCCAGCGCGGCCGGCGCGAGCAGCGCGCCGAAGGCGCCCTGGAGCGCACGGGCGGCGAAGAGCATGCCGCCCGTGGTGGCGAGGCCGCCCAACGCGGAGGCGAGCGCGAAGCCGGTCATGCCGACGATGAAGGTGCGCTTGCGCCCCCAGTAGTCGGCGATCCGGCCGCCGAGCAGCAGCAGCCCGCCGAACGCCAGCGTGTAGGCGGTGACCACCCACTGCCGGTTCGCGTCGGTGATGCCCAGGTCGACCTGGGCCTGTGGCAGCGCGATGTTCACGATGGTGGCGTCGAGCACGACCATCAGCTGCGAGACCGCGATGACCGCCAGCGCGATCCAGCGACGCGGGTGCGGCGCTCCTGTCGACGTCCCGGCGCCGGGCGCGCCGGGGGCGGTCGAGGTGGTTCCGGACATGGTGAAGCCTTCCGTGGTGCGAATGTCGAGAGAAATCAGGCCTGAGACGGGCGGTCGTGCTGGTAGCGGAGAACCGGGATCAGCACCTGGTCGACGACCTGGGTGAGGAACGCGTCATCGGCGGGTAGGCCGTGCGCGACGATGCGGGACATGGTGAGCGCGGGCGCCAGATCGTGGAACAACTCGCGCTCGCCGGCCTCCGGCGGGATCTCCCCGCGGGCGGCGGCTCGGACCAGGATGGCGGTGCTGGCCACCCGCCCGGCCGGCAGCACCTGGTGGCGTACCAGGCGTTCCAGCTCGGGGTTGGTGCGCATGGCGAACGTCAGCGCCTGCATGAGGTCGCAGTCGGCCACGCAGATCGCCGCCGTGGCGCGCAGCAACTCGATCAGGTCACCGCGCAGGGAGCCGGTGTCGGGCGGATTGTGCACCCCCACGTGCCGGTCGCGCAGGGCGGCGACGACCAGCTCGGCCTTGCCGTCCCAACGCCGGTAGATGGTGGCCTTGCTGACGTGGGCGCGAGCGGCGACGGCGTCGATCGTCATCCGGTCGTAGCCGACCTCGCGCAGCAGCTCGGTGACGACGGCGAACAGGTCGCTCGCGGTGCAGCGCGGGGCCCGGGCCGCCGGCACTCCGGCACCCGCACCCACCTGCTGACCACCCAGCATCCCCGCACCCCCATGAAACGATGTCGTACTGACCCTAGTTCGCGCAGGTGGGAACGTGCAGGCTTTCGTGAGTTGCGTCGCAGGGCGTGCACGAAACGATTGCGTTTCCAGGTGGAGTCCGGCGGGTGAACGGGGTGGTCAGGCACCGGGTGCGAGGATCACCGGCACCGCCGTCGTGTGGATCCGTGAGCCGTCGTGGGCGGACACCTCGTACACCTCGACCGTGCCCTGCTGCTCCCGTGCCGTCGGCCAGGCGACCACCACGCGGTAGCCGCCGCGGCAGCCGCTGCCGCAACTGGCGGTGCCGAAGCCGGTGGCCACCTCCCGGCCGGCGGCGTCCAGCACCCGGACGCTCACCGTGGCCTCGAAGACCGTGGCGGTGCCGGTGACGACGAGCGGGGCGGCGACCCGCTCACCAGCCGTCGGGCTGGTCACCACGATCGGCGGCAGCAGGTCCGCGTAGTCCGATCGACCGACCGGGCGCGCGCCGTCCAGGCTGACCTGACGCACGGTGGGGAACTGGGTGAGCGTCCACACCACCTGGGCTTCGCGTAGTCGCCGCCGCACCGGGTCGCCGACGGACGGCACCCGCAGCGTCGCCGTGCCGTCGGTGATCCGGCTGACCTCGATGCCGGCCGGGACGAGAGTGGTCAGCCCGGCGGCGGCCTCCGCCGGTGTTGGTCCGGCGGCCAGCTCGGTCAGCGCCAGCCGCGACGTCGCCAGGGTGGCCGGCCGGGCCCGGGTGGTCGGCACCAGCTGCCCGGCGCGGACGAGCCACAGCTCGATGGTCACGGTGTCGCGAGGGTCGGCCGGCCCCGGCGGGGACGTCGTGGGTGATCGTGGAGGCCTCACCGAGGCGGTCGGATCCGGGCGTTCGGTCGCTGGGGCGCTCGTCGGTGCCGCGCTCGTCGGTGCCGTCCTGGAGGGTGCCGCCGTGGGTGCCGGGCCGAGCGCTCCGGAGCGCGGGGTGCCGCACCCGTTCACCAGCAGGCCGGCGACGAGCACCCAAGCGATCACGCCGGTGCGGTTCATGTCGTGTCACCGGCCGGCGCGCCGTCGTCGTTCGGCAGCGCGGGGGGACCGTCCGTCGGCAGCTCCAGCCGGAAACAGGTGCCGGCGCCGGGCTCGCTGCGGACGCTCAGCACACCGCCGAGCAGCGCGGCGTGTTCCCGGGCGATGGCCAGCCCGAGCCCGCTGCCCGGCGACGAGCGGGACGGGTCGACCTTGTGGAACCGGTCGAAGACGTGGGGCAGGTGCTCCGCCGGGATGCCCGGCCCCTGGTCGGTGACCTCGAAGACGACCAGCCGGCCGGCCCCGGTCACGGTGGCCCGGATCTCCCCGCCGCCGTGTTCGACCGCGTTGGCGACCAGGTTGGCCAGCACGCGCTCCAGCCGGCGCGGGTCGGTGCGCAGCATGATCGCGTCGCCGCCGACCAGAACCCGCTCCGACCAGCCGCGGGTGGCGACGATCCCGTGCAGCAGCGCCGACGCGTCGACGGGCCCGACGGCCAGCCGCTCCCGTCCGGCGTCCAACCGGGAGATCTCCATCAGGTCCTCGACCAGCCGGCGCAGCCGGACCACGTCGCCGACCAGCAACCGCGCGGCCGGTCGCGCATCGCCGGGTAACTGGTCGAGGTGCTCGCCCAGCAGCGACGCCGCCGCCACCAGCGCGGTCACCGGGGTACGCAGCTCGTGCGCCACATCGGCGGTGAACCGCCGCTCGCGGGCCTGCGCGGCGGACAGTGCCGCGATCTTCGACTCCAGTGCCTCGGCCATCTCGTTGAACGTCGCCGCCCAGACGCTGAACTCGTCGCGCCCGCGTACCGGCAGGCGGGTGGCGAGCAGACCCTCGGTGAGCGCCCGGGCGGCCCGGCTGGCCCGGCCCACCGGCTCCAGCGTGCGGCGGGCGAGCGCATGACCCACCCCGGCGGCCAGCAGCACCACGAGCACCCAGCCCGCCACCAGCGCGGAGCGCAGTTGACCGAGGTCGCCGGCGACGTCGTCCTCCACGGTGAGGACGTACAGCTCGGCGGTCGAGCCGGGGATGCGCCCGCCGACCACCAGCAGCCGAGGGCGTTGCGCCGGTGCGGAGCGCTGGTAGCCGAGTTGTCCGCCCGCGACGGTGGCCCGCAACCGGGTGCCGAGCGTCGGGGCGTACGCGGGGTGCGAGGGGCGGCTCGGGCCGTCGACGAGCACCACGTGCCGGCCGCTGGCCTCGAAGCTGGTGAGCAGTTCGGCGCTGCGGTGCTCGGTCAGCGGAAGGAACTGTCCGGCGAGCACGAGTTGGTAGCGGGCGTCGGCGGCGGCCTGGTGCAGCGACGCGTCCCACCAGGACTGCCGCAGCAGCAGCCCCGTGCCGCCGGCCAGCAACCCGGCCGAGACCCCGGCGACCAGGACGAACGCGATGGTCAGCCGGCGCCGCAGGCGGCCCGGGGTCACCACGCGTCCGGCCATCGCCGCCCCTCCCGTCAGCCCACGGACAGCTTGTAGCCGGCGCCGCGCACGGTACGGATCAACCGTGGCTGTGCCGGGTCCTCTTCGATCTTGGCGCGCAGCCGTTGCACCGCCACGTCGACCAGTCGGGAGTCGCCGAGGAAGTCGTGGTGCCAGACCAGGTCCAACAGCAGCTCCCGGGTGAAGACCTGGCCGGGTCGGCGGGCCAGCTCCAGCAACAGGCGGAACTCGGTGGCGGTCAGCGCCACCTCCCGGCCGTGCCGGCGGACCACGAAGCTGCCCGGGTCGATCTCCAGGCCGCCGACCTCGATGATGGTGGACGGGGTGACAGCGCTCGTCCTGCGCAGCACCGAGCGGACCCGGGCCACCAGCTCGGGCAGGTCGAAGGGCTTGCGCAGGTAGTCGTCGGCGCCGCACTCCAACCCGACCACCACGTCGATGGTGTCGGTGCGCGCGGTCACCATCAGGATCGGCACCTGACTGGTACGCCGGATCTCCCGGCAGACGTCCAGGCCGTCCAGGCCGGGCAGCATGACGTCGAGCACGATCAGGTCGAGCGGGTGCGCTCGCCATGCCGCCAGGGCCTGCCGCCCGTCGACGGCGGTGTCCACCCGGAATCCGGCGCGGCGCAGCCCGAGGGCGGTGACCTCCCGGATGGAGGCGTCGTCCTCGACCACCAGCACGCGGCCCTCCATCACCCGAGAGTAGACCCGCCGCCACGGTGCGCAGCCTGGCGAAACGGTCGGGTTCCACGGCCCGGCCGGACCGTCGGGTGGCACCTCGTGCCGGCGGAGCGTTGATCTCGACGTGGGCTACTGAGATCATCGGTCGCTCGGATCAGCACACCGCCTGATCCGGCGGTCAGCGCGCACCGCCCGCCACGCCCACCGGCGGCGGACGGTTGCGCGCCGTTGAGGGTGACCCCCGGCCACCTCGATCCGACCAGCTCACACGAAGGGGCACGACGTGCAACGTCACGGCTGCGTGATCCGACTCCGCCCGGACCAGCGGGAAACCTATTTACGGCTGCACGCCACCGTCTGGCCGAGCGTCGAACAGACGCTGCGCGAGGCGAACTTCCGCAACTACACCATCTTTCTGCACAACGACCTGCTCTTCGGCTACTACGAGTACGTCGGCGACGACTACGACGCCGACCTGCGGCTCATCGCCGCTGACCCGCAGACCCAGGAGTGGTGGAAGCTGACCGACCCGTGTCAGGAGTCGCTCGCCGAGCCCGGCTCGGGGCACTGGTGGGCCCCGATGCGGGAGGTCTGGCACCTGGCCGACGAGGCGGTCGGGCCGGTGCCCGACCCGGCGCCACAGGGCTCCGCGAGCTGACGGGTGCTGCCCTCGGTGGGGTGACAACTCGGCCTCCGCATTGAAGAATATCTCCATTCACTCATGGGGATCAGTCAACATCTTGCGGAGGAAGCGTGCTCACGAGAAGGAACCTGCTCGTCGCCGCCGGTGCGGCTGTGGTCGGCGCCGTCCCGCTGGCCGGCCCGGCCACGGCCGCGTTGCCGCAGCTGGACATGGAGGCGCTGATCAAGGCGGCGCAGATCGACCCACGTCGGCCGGACACCGCACTCACCGACGGGGCCAAGGACAGCGTCCTGCTGGTGGAGCGCGCACTCCAGGCCAGAGGGCTGCTCTCGTCGGCGTACGTCGACGGGCACTTCGGCACCAGCACGATCGCCGCGTACGCGGCGTACCAGCGGTCCCTCGGCTACACGGGTCTCGACGCGACCGGCCTTCCCGGCCCGTCGTCGCTGCGGTCGCTCGGCGAGGGGCGCTACACCGTGGCCCGGGCGATCTCGCCCGGCAGTGTGGTGACCCTGCGCGGTGTGCAGGTCAACACCCGCACCAGGACGATGCTGTTCGAGGCCGAACGTCTGCTCGGCCGTCAGCTCGGCATCACGCAGGGCTCCTACAGCAGCGGTGTGGGCGCCTCCGCCGGCACCCACGACGGCGGCGGCGCGCTCGACCTGTCGGTCAGTGGCCTCTCGTCGGCCGTCCGGACGGACGTGCTGCGTCGACTGCGGACGGTGGGCTTCGCCGCCTGGCTGCGGACGCCGGCCCAGGGGGACTGGGGCTACCACATCCACGCCATCGCGCTCTCCGACACCGACCAGTCGACCGGCGCGCAGAACCAGGCCGGCGACTACTACCTCGGTCGTAACGGCCTGGCCAACCGGGGTGCCGACGACGGACCGGCAGTCAGCCCCAAGCGGACCTGGGAGGAGTACCAGCGGACGCTCTGAGGCGCGCTGACTCGCCCCCCATCTCTGCGGCACAGAGGAGCACCGTTGTCCATCCGTACCAGCCGTCTCCTGCGCGGCACCGTCGCCGTGCTGACCACGGCACTCACGACCGCGGCGATCAGCATCGCCAGCTCGACCGGGGCCCAGGCCGCCGTGAACACGTCGGCCAGTTACCTGGTGGTCTACAACAACAACATCGAGAACTGGCTGCCGAGCTCCTGCGCGGACGGCTACAGCTGGGACCGCCTGATCACCTACATCAAGGGCCGACCGCTGAGTCCGGACATCTTCACGGTGCAGCAGGTGTCCAACCAGACGCAGCTCAACACCCTGACGCGGCGCCTCTCCGACGAGCTGCCCGGCACGTACGCCGGGCAGATCGCGATCGCGAGCCCTGGTTCGATGGGTTACACCAGCACCTGCGGCAGGTTGAAGAACCAGCAGACCAACGCCGTCATCTACCGCACGGACCGGTTCACCTACGAGGACGCCACCCGATGGCGCTCCGACGCCCCCGAGGACTACGACGCCGGCACCGGTGGGTGCCAGAACCTCGAACCCACCCGCAGCAGCCAGGACCGCGTCCACAACATCGCCGTCCGGCTGCACGACAACGTACGCAACGAGGACGTGTCGGTGGCCTCGATCCACTGGCCGACCAACACCTGGCACGGCCCGAGGTGCGCCGACGAGAACATCAAGGAGGCCGACGAGGCGATGGACCGTCTCGGTGGCGGCCTGAAGATCGTCGCGGGTGATGCCAATGCCGAGCCCGAGGACGCGGGCTGGTGGGACGACGGCAAGGCCGACGGCTACCGCGACCCGATCGCCGAGAGGTGCGGTAGCCGCGACTGCTCCTCGGCGTACGACACCAACGGCAGCCGGCGGATCGACTTTCTGCTGGTCAAGAGCGGCAACGGCTTCAGCAACGTCGCGACCGTCACGCCGTCGATGACCGGCGGCGAGTACTCCGAGCACCGCGCTCTCACCGCCCACGTGAATTACTGAGGACCGACACGGCGGCACGGCACGTCGCCCGACGTGCCGTGCCGCCGCACCATCCCCGAGGTCGATGATCGACTCGCGTTCCTGGCGGCCGGGATATCCGAGGTGTCCCGACCCCGACACCACCACAACCGGGTCGATCACGTTCAGCGGTACGCCGGGGTCAAGAAACTTTGGGCGTACCTGTCGATCGGGGTTGATCCTCTTCGTAGCCCTGGTGAGAGCCCGGCACCGCGACGGGCCACGCACCCACTGGAGGGCACGATGACCAGCACAGCGACCACCACCCCCGCCGCCACGTCGACCTTCGGCGCGCTGATCCGGACCGGTCTCGTCGCCACGGTTGCCGCGAGCGCCGCCACCATGGCCGTCGCCGCCGTCGGCCACGCGGCAGGAGTCAGCCTCGACGTGGCCGACGCGCCGATTCCGGTGACGGGCTTCGGCGTGCTGACCGCCGCCTTCTCGCTGGTCGGGGTGCTCCTTGCCGCGTTGCTGTCCCGTTTCGCCCGGCGTCCGCGGCGCACGTTCGTCCGTACGACGGTGGTGCTGACGGCCCTGTCGCTGGTGCCGGACGTCATCGCGGACGCCGGGGCCGGCACCAAGGCGCTGCTGATGCTCACCCACCTGGTCGCGGCCGCGATCGTGATTCCCGCCCTCGCGCGCCGCCTGGCCGCCTGACCTGCCGTCATCCACCCGCCGACCCACCGGAGGATCGTCATGAAGCAGTACCTGCTGTCCGTTCACCTCGTCGAGGGCGCGCCGGCCCCGTCCGACGAGGAGATGCAGACCATGTTCGCCGAGACCGGCCGGATCAACGACGAGATGCAGGCCTCGGGCGCCTGGGTCTTCGGCGGAGGGCTCCTCTCGCCGGACAGCGCCACCGTCGTCCGGATCGAGAACGGCGCCACCACCATGAGCGATGGGCCGTTCGTCGAGACGAAGGAGCACATGGCCGGGTTCTGGGTCATCAGGTGCGCGGACCTGGACCAGGCGCTCGCCTGGGCCGAGAAGTGCGCGGCGGCCTGCGGCCCGGTCGAGGTACGCCCCTTCGACGACCTGTCCCAGGCCTGAACAGGAGTCGGTCCCCGACATGGACCTGGCAGGGATCTACCGCGCGGAGTACGGCCGCTGCGTCGCCACCCTGGCCCGCATCCTCGGTGACATCAACCTCGCCGAGGAGGCGGTCCAGGACGCCTTCACCACGGCGTTGCAGAAGTGGCAGACCCCGCCACCCAACCCGGGCGCCTGGATCGTGACCACCGCCCGCAACCGGGCCGTCGACCGGCTCCGCCGGGAGTCGACCCGCGAGGCCCGGCACGCCCAGGCACTGCTGTTGCACCACCAGGACGAGCCGCGAGAGGTGGGACCGGTGAAGGACGACCAGCTGCGACTCATCTTCACCTGCTGCCACCCGGCGCTCGCTCCCGACGCGCGGACCGCCCTCACGCTGCGCCTGCTCGGTGGCCTCGACGTGTCGGAGATCGCCCGGGCCTACCTGGTCCAGGAGGCCACCGTCGCCCAGCGGATCGTGCGCGCCAAGAAGAAGATCCGAGACGCCACCATCCCGTACCGGGTGCCAGCCGAACACGAGCTGCCGGACCGGCTGCCGCCGGTGCTTACCGTGCTGTACCTGATGTTCAACGAGGGCTACGCGTCCACCGCCGGGCCGCTGATCAGAACGGACCTGTGCACCGAGGCGATCCGGCTCGCCCGCGAACTCGCCACGTTGATGCCCGACGAGCCCGAGGTCCTGGGCCTGCTCGCCCTGTTGCTGCTGACCGAGGCCCGTCGCCCGGCCCGGCTCGACCCGACCGGCGAACTGGTGCTGCTGGCCGACCAGGACCGCTCACTGTGGAACCGTGCGCTCATCGCCGAGGGCCACGACCTGGTCCGCCGCTGCCTGCGGCGCAACCGGCCCGGCGCGTACCAGATCCAGGCCGCGATCAGCGCTGTGCACACCGACGGCGCCGCCACCGACTGGCCACAGGTCCTGGCACTGTACGACCAGCTCCTCGTGCTCACGCCGACCCCGGTCGTCGCGCTCAACCGTGCCGTCGCCGTCGCCGAGGTGCACGGGCCGGCGGTGGCCCTCGCCAGTTTGGAGGGTGTCGACCTCCCGGGCTACCACCGGCTGCCCGCCACCCGGGCCGAACTGCTCGCCCGCCTCGGACGCGACGACGAGGCCCGAGCGGCCTACGACCAGGCCGTGGCGCTGGCCACCAACGAGACCGAGCGGGCCTACCTGCAGAACCGTCGTACCGCACTGACCCACCCGTGAACGGTGCACATCATGACCGCCACCCGCACCGAGGACCAGACACCGCGGCTCCCGCCCCGGCGACGAGCGCGTCTGCCGGGGCGGCTCGGTGTCCGGAACTGATCACCACTGGTGGGCCACGTCGAGCACCACCCGACTGTGTGCGCCGGGACCGGCGAGGACGAACGCGCGGAACGGCAACCGTGCCCGTACGCCGACCGCGAAGGTGCTGTAGCCCTCGAAGCTGCCGCCGAAGACGACGTCCCGCAGCGTCGGGTAGCGCAGCAGGTTCGCGACGTGCTCGCCGACCGCGTACGGCACAGTGCCCTGGTGGGCGTCGTCGTACGCCGGTGCCCGCAGCGAAACCCGCAGCAGCGCACCTCCGGCGGTGTACGGCGACAACGCCAGCCCTTCGCCCTCGGTCCACGTCTCGCCGTAGCCGACCGCGTAACCGTCGACCGGGCCGGCGAACTCGAACACCACCCGGTCGTAGCAGTCGTGCCGGCCGGCGCGGACGTCGACCAGCGGGGCGTCGCTGAGCGCGCCGGCCGACTTCTCCGCGCTGCCCCAGGTGATGCCGCAGGACGCCGACCCGGTCGTGGCGCCCGCCGTGGTGCTGCTGCCCGCGCCGACGACCAACCCGGCGAGGACGACCACCAGTGCCGTCAGTGAGCTTCTGATCCTCATCGTGGTTCTCCGTTCGAGAGTCGGGGTCACGTGACGGCGGCGCTGCCGGTGACCCTCTGCCGTCACCGTCGTCGTTTCTCGGCACGGGCACTTCGCCGCGGCGTAACCGCCGTGTAACAGCCGATCGCCTCGGCGGTATGACGCTTCCGCTATGTCGGACATCGACCGCCTGGGCTCTAGCATTCACGTACATCGATGACCGGTGGCCGGTGGCCGCCGGACGACCGCAGGGGAGTGCGTGATGTTCCGACGACAACTGAGACGTACGGCGATGGCCATGATGGTGGCCGTGCTGGCGGCAGCCGGGGTGCAGCTCGCCACGGGCGCTCCGGCCGCCGCCGTGCGGACCGTCTACTACGACGCGAGCCGGACCGGCGAGTTCCGCACCAACTTCGACCAGGCGGCGCAGATCTGGAACAGCCGGGTCAGCAACGTCCGGCTGTTGGCCGGCACCCCGGCCAGCATCACCATCTACGTCGACGAGGGCTGGCCCCGGGCGCAGCCGACCGGCCTCGGCTCGGGACGGATCTGGATGGGCCGCCAGGCCGTCAACCAGGGCTACGACCGCACCCGCATCGCCACCCACGAAGTCGGCCACATCCTGGGCCTGCCGGACCGGCGCACCGGGCTGTGCTCCGACCTGATGTCCGGCAGCAGCGCCCCGGTGTCCTGCCGCAACGCGAACCCCAGCTCGGCCGAGGCGAGCCGGGTGAACTCGCTGTTCGCCGGCAGCCTGGCCGCTCCGGCCAGTACGACGTACACCTGGACCGGCGCCTCCGACATCGAGCCGTTGGTGGTCGGCGGCCGGCCGGCGTCGGAGAACTACCCGTTCATGGTCTACGTCTCCGGCTGCACCGGCACGCTGATCAAGGGCAACTGGGCGGTCACCGCCAAGCACTGCTCGACGCCGTCCTCGGTGCGGGTGGGCAGCGTCAACCGCTCCAGCGGCGGGACGGTGGTGCGGGTGACCCGTGCGGTCAACCACCCGAGCGTCGACGTCAAGCTGCTGCAACTGGCCAGCTCGGTCACCTACGCACCGGCCCCGATCCCGAGCACCTCCGGCGCGGTCGGCACCGCCACCCGGATCATCGGCTGGGGCCAGACCTGCGCGCCCCGGGGCTGCGGATCGGCCCCGGCGGTCGCCAACGAGCTCGACACGTCCATCGTGGCCGACAGTCGGTGCTCGGGCATCAACGGCCCGTACGAGATCTGCACCAACAACACCAACGGCAACTCCGGCGCCTGCTACGGCGACTCGGGTGGGCCGCAGGTGCGCCGGGTCAACGGGGTGTGGAACCTGATCGGCGCGACCAGCCGCGCCGGCAACAGCAACTCCACCTGCGCCACCGGCCCGTCCATCTACGTCGACCTGCCGTCCATCCGGACCTGGATCTCCACCCAGGTCGGCGGGCTGCCCGTCTGACCATCGAGGACGCCGCCAGCGGGGACGCGCACACCCGCGCGTCCCCGCTGGCGGCGTGGCGGTGTCACCCCACCCGATCCCACCATGCGATACGGTGCGTGGCATATCCACGCATCGGAGGTGCACCCCGTGCCTGCCGTCGTCGCCCTCGCGCTGACCCTCGCTCTCGCGCCCGCGCCGTCCCCGTCGGCCACCCCGGGTCCGGTCGCCGACCTCCTCGGTGGCGTCGGCCGGATCGTCGACGACCTCCTCGAAGGCGACGGCGCACCGAGCGCGGCGCCGACCGCGCCCCCCACGCCGAGGCCGCCGGCGGTCACGAGCCAACCCGGCCCGGTGAGACCGACCGCGGCCCCCACGTCCGCGGGCTCGCCGGCCGCGGTCCACGTCCCGGCTGCTCCGGTCGCACCCGCTCGCCCCGTCGGTGGCGAGGTCACGGGCACCCGTACGGCAGCCGTGCCCCGCCGCGACGGCGCCCCTCCCGCTCCGGTCACCCCGCCGGCGCTCGCCAGCCCCGCCCGCGACAGCTGGCCGCCCGTCTCCTATCTGCTGGTCCTGGCAGGCCTGGTGGTGCTGGTGCTGCTCCTGCTGCGCCGCCGTCCCCCGGCCGCCGCTCCCGCGCCAGCCCCGGGTCCCGCGCCAGCCCCCGCTCCCACGCCGGATCCCGGCCCGGTGCCGGACAATGTCAGCCGGTTGCCCACCAGCCTCAACGCCGTCTACGAGCTGGGTCGGCTGGACGAGCGGCTCGCCCAGGAGCGCGGTCGCCCCACCTGAGGCGTGCCCGCAGCCTCACTGCGCCGAGTAGGCACCCTCGCGCCGCGGGATCTCGTCGTCGTAGGCCCCGACCGGCCCGCTGTGGCGGACCCTGCCCTCCGGGTACGGCCAGGCGTTCGCGGTGCAGCCGTGCCGGCCCAGCGTCTGTTGCTGCATCACCGGCGCCGGCCGGCCCCGCCCCGGGCACCGCTCGTGACCGAACCCGAGCTTGTGCCCCACCTCGTGGTTGACCATGTACTGCCGATAGGTGGCCAGGCTCGCGCCGTAGCCCGGTACGCCCTTGACCCAGCGCGCCACGTTGAGCACCACGCGGCCACCGTTGCGGCACGAGGTGTAGCCGTCCGGCACGTCCTGGCAGAGTGTGTCGCGGGTGCCGGGGGTGGCCAGGTAGATGGTGAAGTCGGTGGCTTCGCCGGCACCCACCCGGCGCAGCCGCCACGCCCCGCCGGCCGTCCACCCGCGGGGATCGTTCAGTGTCGCGGTGATCGCCGTGGCGACGTCGCCCACCGGCAGCCCCCGGATGTCCCGTTCCACGACGATCCGGTACCGCAGCAGCCGACCGCCGCCCGGGCGTCCGGGTGCCGTCTCGCCGGCTGCGGTGGACCAGCGGTTGCCACCGACGGCCGGGTAGCTGATCGGGACGACGGGCAGGGGACTGGGCGTCGCGTCGGCGCTGCCGGTCGGGCGCCCGGTGGCAGCCACCGTGGGCGACCCGGCGGGGCCGGCACCGGTCGGGGGCTGCCCGGCCGCTGGCATCCCGCATCCGGTGAGCAGCGCCACCACCACCGGCAACGCCGCCGAGGCGGTACGCCACCGGTGGGTAACCTTCGTCGACATGTCTCTCCCCTCGCGCGTCGCTCGGCGGCGGCGCGGAGGAGAAGACGGGTGACCGTGGCGAAAAGTTGATGTGACCCACCGCTCAACCTTTTGCCGACCTGACCCGTCCATAGCGGTGTGGGACGGGGGAGGGTTCGCGGTGGCGCGGGGTGACAGGGAGTTCGTCGAGTTCGCGAGGGCGGCGTCCGCGCGGCTCGTGCACGCCGCGTTCCTGATGACCGGCGACCACCACCAGGCCGAGGACGCCGCGCAGACCGCCCTGGTCCGTACCTATGCCTCGTGGTCCCGCATCCATGACGACGACGCCTACGGGTACGCCCGCCGCACCCTGGTCAACCACCTGGTCGACGGGTGGCGGCGGCCGATGCGGGAGTACCCGACCGACGAGGTGCCGGAGCAGCGGCGCGGCGACGTGGCTGACGAGGTGACCACCCGGCGCTGGCTGATCACCATCCTCGGCGCGCTCAGCCCCCGGGAGCGGGCCATCGTCGTGCTGCGCTACTACTTCGACCTCCCGGAGGCGCAGGTGGCCCGGGAACTCGCCGTGTCGGTGGGCACGGTCAAGAGCACCAGCTCACGAGCCCTGGAGAAGCTGCGCAGCGCCGGGCCGCGGACATCCGACGAGGAGGCGCGCCGATGAGCGAGCTGGAACGGCTCCGCCAGGCCATGCGGGACACCGAGCGCCCCGACGCATCGCTCGATCTGGCCGTGGTGATGCGCGAGGGGCGGCGGTTGCGGACCCGTCGGCGGGTTGCCGGTGCCGGGGCGGCGACGCTCGCGGCCGGCGTGGCCGCCGTTGTCGTCGTGGTGGCGGTCGGCGCCCTGCCGGGTGACCCGCCGACGCCCGAGCGTCCGCCACCGGTCGCGGTCGCTCCGCCACCGGCCGGCGTCTCGCCGACGGCGTCGACCTCGTCGGAGCCCACTCCACCGCCGACGGTGGCCCGCGACGTGCCGCCCCCCAAGCCCCTGGGCCAGCTGATCGACAGCGGGGTGCGACACGGTGCTGACCAGCGGGTCTACTACTTCGTCGGGGTGTCGGTGCCCGGCGAGCCGAAGGTCTCCATCGGGCTGGCCGCCGGTCGCCGCGCCGCCAACGGCATGCTGACCACGGACCTCCTGGTCAACGACGTCGACGGGGCCGACCGCAGCCCCGGGTTCCATCAGATCGGGTACGACGAGGGCTCGTCGACCGTGCCGGTGCCCACCTTCGGCTATTTCGTCGGCCCCGCCCACCGCATCGTCGGCACGGTCGGTGGTCGGCAGGTCGACGCCCGACTGGCCCGGTGGAGCATGGACAAGCAGGTGCTGATCTTCTGGTTCGACCCGGTCGAGCTGACCCCGGGGGAGCGGCTCGACGGCATCATCGCCCGCGACGCCAGCGGCCGCCGGCTCTGACGCGCTGCCGGCCGGTCACTCAGGCGGGGTCGGCGGCCAACCGGCGCTCGATGGTCACCGTCGTCCCCTCGACGGTGGAGACCAGCCGCACGTCGCCGTACGCGTTCATCAGCAGCGCGCCGCGCCCCCGGTCCATGGCGGGTCGCCGGTCCCGCCAGGTGCCGAAGTCCCGCACCGAGATCCGGACCAGGTCGACACCGACCTGGACCCGCACCCGCACCTCCGGGCGGCTGGGCCGCTGCGCGTGCTCGACGGCGTTGTTCATCGCCTCGGACGCGGCGAGCAGCAGATCCTCCAGCACGTCCGGGTCGACGTCGAGGTCGCCCAGCGCCCGCCGGACGTCCCGACGCATGACCGCGGCCGAGGTGGGCACGGACGGGTACGCCCACCCGACGTCCAGGACGTCGCCCAGCCTGTGCCGGTCGGCCGGAGCCTGCGCAACCACCGGAACGTCGCCGACGGGTTCGACCGCCGGGGCCGGCGCGGCGTCGGTGACCGCGGCCGGTCGCGTCGTCGCCGGTGCGGCGTCGACCGTCGCCGGGCTGGCGGCGGTGCGGACGCGGGCCCGCCGGATGGCGGCCCGGATCCGGGCGATCAGCTCGGCCGCGGCGAACGGCTTCACCAGGTAGTCGTCGGCGCCCAGGCTCAGGCCCTCCACGCTGGCCTCACCGCCGGCACGGGCGGAGAGCACCAGCACCGGCAGCGCCCGGGTCGCCGGATCCGCGCGAAGCCGGCGCAGCAGGTCGAAGCCGTCCAGCACCGGCATCATCACGTCGGTGAGGAGCAGGTCGGGCCGCTCGCGGCCGATCTCGTCGAGGGCTTGCCGGCCGTCGGTGACGGTCCGCACCCGCCAGCCCTGCCCGGTGAGCAGCCGGCTGAGGTACGCCCGCATGTCGCTGTTGTCGTCGGCGACCAGGATCCGGGACCCGGCCAGCTCGTCCACCGGCGGGCCGCTCGTACGGTCGGGCTCCGTCACGCTGCTGTCCGGTTCGGCGAGCCAACCCATCGCCTCCTCGGCAGCGGCGCGGGCGGCGTCGCCCCGCCCGTCCACCGGCGGGCCGGTCAGCGCCGTGCGGCGCGCCGCCGACCAGGGAAGCGCCACGGTGAAGGTGGTGCCTTCGCCCACCCGGCTGGCCACCCGGACCTCGCCGCCCTCCAGCCGGGCCAGCTCGTGCACCAGGGCCAGGCCGATGCCGGTGCCCTCGTGGCTGCGTGAGCGGGCGCCCCGTACCCGGTGGAAGCGTTCGAAGAGTTTCGGCAGGTCCTGGTCGGCGATGCCGATGCCGGTGTCCGCGACGGTGAGGCGTACCTCCTCGTCGTCGGCGTCCAGGGTGACCCGGATCCGACCGATGAACGTGTACTTCAGGGCGTTGGAGAGCAGGTTGGTGACGATGCGCTCCCAGTTGACCGGGTCGATGGTCACCGGCCGTGGCAGCGGTGGGCAGGCCACCTCCAGGGTCAGCCCGGCCCGCTCGACGGCGGCCCGGAACACACCGGCCAGCTCGGCGGTGAGCGCGGACAGGTCGACCGCGCGGGCGTCGCTGCGCGCCCGCCCGGCCTCCAGACTGCTGAAGGTGAGCAGGCTGTTGACCAGCGTCAACAGCCGGGTGGCGTTGCGCCACGCGGTCTCCGCCCGCTCCCGCTGCACGGGGGCCAGGGGCGCGGTCGCGTCGCTGAGGGCGTCGGCCAGCGGGCCGAGCATGAGGGTCAACGGGGTACGGAACTCGTGGCTGACGTTGGCGAAGAAGTCGGTCTTGACCCGGTCCAGTTCGGCCAGCGCCTCGACCCGGCGCCGCTCCTCCTCGTGCTCCTGGGCGTTGCGCAGCGCCACGGAGATCTGCTGCGCCAGCAACTGGTCGAAGGACCGGTACGCCTCGTCGAGCCCTCGGCTGGGGCTGACCCCCGCCAGCAGGACACCGAGCGGCTGGTCCTCGTCGCCGGAGGGGAGTGGCAGCGCCAGCGCGGTGTGGACCAGGTCGCCCCACGGGCCGGCGGGCAGTGGCAACCGGGCGGCGACGTCGCTCACCGGGGTCGGGCGGCCCTCGGCGGCGTCCGGCAGCCCCCACGCGTACGCGACCGGGCCGGGGTCGGCCAGCTCGACGGTGTCCGGTAGCGCCCCCTCGTGCCCCTGGTCGCCGCCGGTGCAGGCGAGCCGCCGCAGCACCGCGCCGTCGCGCAGGTAGATGGCGGCGAACGGCACGTCCAGTGGGTGGCTGTCGATCGTGCCGATCAGTCGGGCGGCGGTGGCGTCCACGTCGACGGTGCGCCCGTCGCCCAGAACGGACAGGTCGCGCAGCAGGCGCAGCCGGCGTTCGCCGACCACCTGCTCGGTGACCTCGCTGCACACGGTGAAGACGCCGACGGTGCGGCCGTCGTCGTCGCGGGCGGGCGCGTGCGAGACGCTGAAGTACGCCTCCTCGCGGTAGCCGGCCCGCTCCAGCAGCAGTTGCAGCGCGGGGACCCAGCTGGCGACCCCGGTGGCCATGGCCTGCTCGATCAGCGGGGCGAGCACGTCCCAGCCCTCGGCCAGGGTCACCCGCACGTCGTTGCCGAGCGCGGCGGGGTGCTTGTCGCCGATCAGCGTGGAGTACGCGTCGTTGTAGAGCTGGGAGAGGTCGTCCCCCCAGAGCAGCAGCATGGGATAGCGGGAGGAGAGCACGAGCCGGACCGCGGCGCGCAAACTCTGTGGCCATCCGCTGACCGGGCCGAGTGGCGTGTGGGCCCAGTCCAGCTCCGCCATCAGCCGACCGGTGTCACCGCCGCCGCTGAACAGGTCGATGCTGGGTCGTGTCACGCTCGACCCGGCCCCATCGCTAGCCCCCGTTCCGGGCCCGACGACCCCTGCTGCGTTACCTACCCATCCTGGCATCTCTACTCACCTGTGCCGACGCCGGTACCCACCGTCGAAGCGGCGGCGGTTCGGGACGAACGACCGATGCTCAACGGATCGACATCTGTAAGTGTCTCGGGTATCTCTCCAACCCCGAGGAGCCCCCATGAGAGGCAGAACGCTGAGCGCGGGAATCGCGCTTGCCGTGTTCGCCGGGATGACGGTGACGCTGGCCGCCCAGCCGGTAGCCGCGTCACCGAGGACCACGACGACGGAGGCCCGGCCGATCGCCGCGACCGCCGCCGCGTTGGCAGCACCGGACATCTCCGTCAGCAACATCCAGGCCCACCTCACCCAGTTCAACAGCATCGCCACCAGCAACGGCGGCAACCGCAGGGCCGGCTCGGCCGGCTACACCGCCTCGCTGACGTACGTCAAGACCAGGCTCCAGTCGGCCGGCTACACCGTCAGTGAGCAGTACTGCTCCAGCTGCACGTACCCCTCGAACAACCTGATCGCCGAGTGGCCGGGCGGCCCGACCGACCAGGTGGTCATGTTCGGCGCCCACCTCGACGGCGTCTCGGCCGGCCCCGGCATCAACGACAACGCCACCGGCTCGGCGACCCTGCTGGAGAACGCGCTGGCTCTGGCCGCGCAGAGCCCGACCATGACGAAGAAGGTCCGGTTCGCCTGGTGGACCGACGAGGAGCAGGGGCTCAACGGCTCCCGGTTCTACGTCAACTCGCTCAACGCCACCCAGCGCGGCTACATCAAGGGTTACTACAACTTCGACATGGTCGGCTCGGTCAACGGCGGCTACTTCATCAACCGGGTGACCTCGACCACGGCGGCGCCGCTGAAGGCGTACTGGGACTCGTTGGGCCTCCAGCCGGAGGAGAACGTCGAGGGTCAGGGCCGCTCCGACGACTACTACTTCCAGCAGGCCGGCATCCCCACCTCGGGGTACGCCGCCGGCGCGAGCGCCCGCAAGACCAGCTCCCAGGCGGCCAAGTGGGGCGGCACGGCCAACTCCGCGTACGACCCGTGTTACCACCGCGCCTGCGACACCACCGCCAACGTCAGCGCCACCGTGCTGAACCGGGCGGCCGACGGTGTCGCGTACGCGCTGTGGCAACTCGCCGTGGGCGGCGGCACCCCCACCAACGACTTCTCGGTCGCGGTCAGCCCCACGACGCGCACCGTCGCGCGGGGCGCCAGCACCACCGCGACGGTAGCCACCGCCACCACGGCCGGCTCGGCGCAGTCGGTCAGCCTCTCCGCCTCCGGCGCGCCCAGCGGGGTGAGCGTCTCGTTCAGCCCGTCCGCGGTGACCTCCGGCAGCTCGTCGACGATGACCCTGACCGCGTCGTCAAGCGCCGCGACCGGCACCTTCACGGTGACGGTCACCGGCACCGGCTCGGTCACCCGCAGCGCCACCCTCACTCTCACGGTGACCGGCACCGGCGGCTGCGCGGCCACCCAGGTGATCGGAAACGGCGGCTTCGAGAGCGGCGCCACGGTGTGGACGGCGTCCTCCGGCGTGATCACCAACGCCAGCAGCAAGCCGGCCCGAACCGGGTCGTACAAGGCGTGGCTCAACGGGTACGGCAGCACCCGCACCGAGACCCTGTCCCAGTCGGTGACAGTGCCGGCCGGCTGCGCCAGCTACACGCTGTCGTTCTGGACGCGCATCGACACCGCCGAGACGACCACGTCCACGGCGTACGACAGGCTGACCGTGCGGATGGGCTCGACCACGCTGGCGACGTACTCGAACCTCAACGCCTCCACCAGCTACGTCCAGCGCACGCTCAACGTTGCCGCGTACGCCGGGCAGACGGTGACGCTCACGTTCACCGGCACCGAGGACTCGTCGTTGCAGACCAGCTTCGTGATCGACGACGTGACGTTGCAGGCGAGCTGACCGCGTACCCGAAGGGGCGAGCCGCCGCCGGGGTTCCCGGCGGCGGCTCGTCGCGTCGCGGGTCAGGGAAGCTGCGGGTAGAGCGCGGCGACACCGCCGGCCAGCCCGGCCTGCACCTGGCGGCTGAGGTCGTCGGCGAGGATCTCGTACGCGTCGGCCTCGATGCCGTCCACAGCGATCCGGGCGATCGTCGCCGGGTCCAGTTTCGGGCCGGTGACGTCGGCGGCCATGTCGGTGTCCAGGTAGCCGACGTGCAGGCCGGCGACCCGGACGCCCCGCTCGGCGAGCTGGACGCGCAGCACGTTGGTCATCGACCACTCGGCCGACTTGGCGGCGCTGTAGGCCCCGTGGATCGGGGCACCGAACCAGGACAGCACGGAGAGCACGTTGAGGATCGTTCCGCCGCCGTTGCCGGCGATGACCGGCGCGAACGCCCGGACCGTCGACAGGGTGCCGATGTAGTGCGTCTCCAGCTCCAGCCGGACGAGGTCCAGGTCGCCGTCGAGCAGATCGGTGCGGGTGTCGATGCCGGCGTTGTTGATCAGCAGGTTCACGTTCCCGGCCAGCGTGGCGGCGGCGGCCACCGAGGCGGGGTCGGTGATGTCGAGGCGTACCGGCGTCACGCCGGGCAGGTCGACGCTGTCGGGGTTGCGGGCGCCGGCGTAGACGGTGGCGCCCCGGGCGAGGAGTTCGGCGGCCAGGTGTCGGCCGAGGCCGCGGTTGGCGCCGGTGACGAGGGCGGTGGTTCCTGCGATCTTCATGGCCGTCACGCTATCCGACCTGACTTGCGTTTACCAAAGTCAGCTACGTCACGAGGGCCACCCCCTGAATCGGGAATGCGACCCCGAGGCGGCCACAACCCGGCCGGTGACGGCTCGTATCCTTTCCGCGAACCTCCGCACGAGCCGAGATGGGAGACGGTGTGAGCAACCAGGCCGAAACGTTGGAGTTCCAGGCCGAGGCGCGTCAGCTCCTCCAGTTGGTGGTCCACTCGATCTATTCGAACAAGGACGTCTTCCTACGGGAACTCATCTCGAACGCGTCCGACGCACTGGACAAGCTGCGACTGGCCACGCTGGTCGACAAGGACCTCGTCGCCGACACCGACGACCTGCACGTCACCCTCGAGATCGACCGGGACGCCCGCACCCTCACCGTGCGGGACAACGGCATCGGGATGACCCGTGACGAGGTCGTCCAGCTGATCGGCACCATCGCCAAGTCGGGCACCGCCGAGCTGCTGCGCAAGCTGCGCGAATCCGCCGACGCCCACGCCTCGCAGGATCTGATCGGCCAGTTCGGCGTCGGCTTCTACGCCGCGTTCATGGTCGCCGACCGGGTCACCCTGCTGACCCGCAAGGCCGGCGAGACCGGCGGCACCCGCTGGGAGTCCACCGGCGAGGGCACCTACTCGATCGAGTCCGTCGACGAGGCGCCGCAGGGGACCACGGTGACCCTGCACCTCAAACCGGTCGACACCGAGGACAACCTGCACGACTACACCGCCGAGTGGACCGTCCGGGAGATCGTCAAGCGATACTCCGACTTCATCGCCTGGCCGATCCGGATGAGCGTCGAGCGGCCGGGCGCCGACGGTGAGGCCGCCACCAGCGAGGTGCAGACCCTCAACTCGATGAAGGCGCTGTGGGCGCGGCCCCGCGACGAGGTCGACGCCGCCGAGTACAACGAGTTCTACAAGCACGTCAGCCACGACTGGGCCGACCCGCTCGAGGTCGTGCACATGAAGGGCGAGGGCACCTTCGAGTACGAGGCGCTGCTGTTCCTGCCCAGCCACGCCCCGCTCGACCTGTTCTCCCCGCAGGGCCGCCGGGGCGTGCAGCTCTACGTCAAGCGTGTCTTCATCATGGACGACTGCGAGGCGCTGGTCCCGACGTACCTGCGCTTCGTCAAGGGCGTGGTCGACGCGCACGACCTGTCGCTGAACATCTCCCGCGAGATCCTCCAGCAGGACCGGCAGATCCAGATCGTCCGCCGTCGCCTGGTGAAGAAGATCCTCGCCACGGCCAAGGACCTCAAGGCCAACCACGCCGAGCGGTACCGCACCTTCTGGACCGAGTTCGGCGCGGTGGTCAAGGAAGGGTTGATCGACGACACCGACAACCGCGACACCCTGCTGGGCCTGCTGTCGGTCGCCTCCACCCACGACCCGGCCGAGACCACCGACCTGGCCGGCTACGTCGCACGCATGAAGGACGGCCAGAGCGACATCTGGTACGCCACCGGCGAGTCCCGGGCCGCCATCGAGAACTCGCCGCACCTGGAGGCGTTCCGGGCCAAGGGCCACGAGGTGCTGCTGCTCACCGACCAGGTCGACGAGGTGTGGGTCGAGCGGGTCGGCGCGTACGACGGCCGGCCGCTGCGCTCCATCGCCAAGGGCGAGATCGACCTGGACACCGACGAGGAGAAGCAGCAGGCCGAGGCCGAGCGCGAGCAGCAGCGACAGGAGTTCGCCGCCCTGCTCGACTGGCTGGGCACCACCCTGACCGACAGCGTCCGGGAGGTGCGTCTGTCGTCACGGCTGACCACCTCGCCGGCCTGCGTCGTCGGCGACGCCCACGACCTCACCCCGACCCTGGAGAAGATGTACCGGGCGATGGGGCACGAGGTGCCCCCGACCAAGCGGATCCTGGAGATCAACCCCGGTCACCCGCTGGTGTCCGGGCTGCGCAAGGCCCACGAGCAGGGCGGCGACCAGGCGGCGCTGACCGAGACCGCCGAGCTGCTCTACGGTCTGGCGGTGCTCGCCGAGGGCGGTGAGCTGACCGACCCGGCCCGCTTCACCCGGACGCTCGCCGACCGGCTGGCGCGCACCCTGTAGCTGGCGTACCCCCTCCGACGGCGGCGGGCTTCCCGGATCACCGGGTGGCCCGCCGCTGTCGCAGGGCGGCTACGGCTACCACCGGTTCCAGTGGGCGAAACCGTCCGCGTCGGCCCGCGGGCCGGGCTTGAAGTCGGTGCCCAGGGTGTACGCCACGGGCGTGAGCGCCACCTGCACGACGGTGTCGTAGGGGATGCCGAGCAGGTCTGCCATCTCCCGTTCGTAGCTGAGGTGGCTCGTGGTCCACGCGGTGCCGAGCCCGCGTTCCCGGGCGGCCAGCATGAAACTCCAGAACGCCGGGATGACCGAACCCCAGGCCCCGGCCTGCCCGCGCACGCTGCTCAACTCGGCGCGGGACTCGACCCGCAGGCAGGGGATGAGCAGCAACGGGACCTCGTGCAGGTGGTCTGCCAGGTGTTGCAGGCTGCCGGCGATCCGGCCCCACTGCTCGGAGGCGAAGTTCATCCGACTGAAGGCCGGCCCCGTGGCGCCCGACGCCGGTGGGGGCGCCATCAGGCCGAGTCGCCACAGCCGGGCGACAGCGGCCCGGGTCTGTGGGTCCTCGACGAAGATGAAGTCCCAGCGCTGCCGGTTACGGCCGCTGGGTGCCTGGAGCGCGATGCGCAGGCAGTCCTCGATCACGTCACGGGGGACCGGGCGTCCCAGGTCGAGACGCTTGCGGACGGCGCGGGTCGTGCTCAGGACCTCGTCGGCCGACAGGCCCAGTGTGCGCGGCCCGCTCTGCCCGGCCGGTGCGGTGTCGCTCATGCGGGAACTCCCACTCGTTCGGCCAGGTCGAGGTTGGCGACGATCGCGGGAAGGAGCCCGGGAAACCGGTCGTTGATCTCGTCCGCACGCAGTTCGTGTCGGCGGAAGCTGCCGTTGGGCGTGACACGGAGGACGCCGGCTGCCCGTAGCACCTTCAGGTGATGCGACAGCGTGGACATGCTCACTTCGGACAACGCGTCGAATTTACCGCAGACGACCCCGCCGGCCTGGGCCAACTGTCGGACGACACTCAGGCGCACCGGGTCGGCGAGGGCGCCGAGCACGGTGGCGAGGTCGACCGAGGCGAGATCGGGATGATGCAGGGCTCTCATGGAGGCCATGCTAGCTTTGGTTTCGTGATTTCGAAAATCTTCCAAATGATGAGCGGAGCACGGTCATGCCTTTCGACACTGTGATCTTCAGCGGGGAGGGCCCGCACGGCGATCCCTGGCACCCGTTGGCCGAGACCAGCGCGGCGATCGCCAACCTCGTCGGCGACGGCGACCGGGTGGCGATCGTGACCACGGTCGACCAACTCGCGGCCGCGCTCGACGGCGCTCGCCTGCTGGTGGTGAACGCCAGCGCCGACCGCACCGCCCCGATCCCCGAGGACGAGGAGTTCGGTCGCGTCCTCGACGACTTCCTGGCCCGTGGCGGCAGCCTGCTCGCCATGCACAGCGCGACGATCGCGTTCCCCCAGCTCGCGGCCTGGCGGTCGACGGTCGGCGCCGCCTGGGAGCACGGCCGGACCTTTCACCCGCCGATCGGGTCGAGCCTCATCCGACGCACCGACGTCGAGCACCCGATCACTACCGGTCTCGTGGACTTCGAGGTGCACGACGAGCGCTACACCGACCTGGAGGTGCTCGACGGGATCGACGCGGAGACCCTCTACGTCCACGACGAGGGTGGCGACACCCACCCGCTCGTCTGGGCCCGCACGGTCGGGAGCAGCCGGATCGTCTACGACGCACTCGGTCACGACGCCCGGTCGTACGAGTCGCCGGGGCACGTGGAGCTGCTGCGGCGCATCGTGCTGTGGCTCCGTCACGGCATCTGATCCGCAACGGTCCATGGTGGTCACTGCACACTGACCGCCCGCCCGCAACCGCTGCGGGCGACGCCCCGCGTACCCCGGTGAAGAACTTCACAGGGGTTGGGCGATCGTCACCGACCGTGCCTAACGTCGGTCGGGTTCGCCAATGCGGACACCACGGCCGGCAACGCCAAATCCTGCCCCCGGTCGTCGGAACCCAGTCACCCGGGCAGGAGCGGGGGACCCAACGTTCCTCGGTGCATGTCACCTCGGGGTGAAGCCGCCACCGCGCGGCCGGGCTCCTCGGCCCGAACCCGACAGCTCACCTCGCCGGCGCGGAGGAAGTTCACATGACGTCTGTCCACACGCCCCGTCACCGACGGGTCACCACCCGCCGCCTCGCCCTGGCCGTCGGTGCCGTCACCGGTGCCGTCGCCCTGTTCGGCCCGGCCGCCCCCGCGCAGGCCGCGGTCAACTGGGACGCGATCGCCCAGTGCGAGTCCGGTGGCAACTGGAAGATCAACACCGGTAACGGCTACTACGGTGGCCTCCAGTTCTCCCAGAGCACCTGGGCCGGCTACGGCGGCAAGAAGTACGCCGCCCGCGCCGACCTGGCCAGCCGCGGCGAGCAGATCGCGGTCGCCGAGAAGGTGCTCGACGGGCAGGGCATCGGCGCGTGGCCGACCTGCGGCAAGAAGGGCGGCTCCTCGGCCGGTTCCGCCACGAAGCCGTCGACGAAGTCCACCGCGAAGCCGTCGACGAAGTCCACGCAGAAGTCCACCGCGAAGCCCACCGAGCAGCAGGAGCGGCCCTCCCGGCGGGAGCAGCCGGCGACCCGCAACCACGAGCGCACCGCGCCGACCACGGGCGGCCAGACGTACCTGGTCAAGCCGGGTGACACCCTGTCGGAGATCGCCGACAGCCACCGGGTGACCGGCGGTTGGCAGGCGCTGTACGAGCACAACCGGCAGCTCATCGGGGCCGACCCGGGTCTGATCTTCCCGGGTCAGCGGCTCAGCCTCTGACGGTCTTCCCGCATCAGCGGCTCAGCCTCTGACGGATGACACACGAACGCTCGGCCGGGTCACCGGCCGAGCGTTCGCGTGTGTGGATCAGCCCGAGCGTTCGTACTCCCGAGGGGTCGCCGTCACGCGGCGGAGGCGGACGCCTTCGGCCCTCGGTGTGACGTGACCGGGCCGGCGTTCCAGCCCCAGCGGGGAGCCGGTGCGCTGCTCTCCCCGGTCCAGGCCGTGCCGCCATCCGCGCTGTCGTCGCCGTCGATGGTCATCTCGACCGAGGTGGATGTGCTGCGGGCCAGTCGGATCGACTGCTCGGCGCCGGCGCGCGCCGCGCACGGCCAGGACTGCCCGGCGCACTGGAGGTTGCGGCACTGACCCTCGTCGTCCGGCTCGTGGGCGCTCAGCACGTCGATCGCCAGTTGCCAGAGCAGCGGGTCGGTCACGTCGTGCGGCCGCTCGGCACTGCGACTCGGCCGGTTGCTGGTGTCGTCGTCGGACATTGTGGGTCCCCCCTCGTCAGGCTGTACCCCACAAGGGTCACCCGTCAGCCGCCGGTTAAACCGCCGACCTGCTGTGATGTGTCTCCGGTCGCAGCGGACGCGGGGACACCGCACGCAGATCGGTCAATCCGGCAACAGCGGCATCTCGACGCCCGGCTCCCGACCGAGCAGCACCGCTCGGGTGAGCGCCGTCGAGCCGAACCGGTCCCGGACCGCGTCGACCGCGGCGTCCAACTCCGCGCCGGGATCGCGGTGGAACGGCAGCTCCGGTTGCACCGGGTTGTCGTCCAGATTGCCCACCGAGACACCGATCAGGGTGACACCACGGCGATCGATCTCGGCCAGTGCGGCTCGCAGCAACGTGCGTGCGGCTGCCAGCAGCGGCGTCGTGTCGGCGGTCGCCTTGCCGATGGTGTGCGAGCGGGTCGCCCGGGTGTAGTCGCCGAAGCGCAACCGCAACACCACCGTGCGACCGGACCGCCCGGCCGCCCGCATCCGGCGGCTGACCCGGTCGACCAGGCCGGCGAGGATGGCATCCAGCTCCGCCGGGACATGCGGGGTACGGCTCAGCGCGTGCTGCGCGCCCATCGAGCCGCGTCGGCGGCCGACCAGCACCGAGCGGGGATCGCGGTTGTGCGCCAGGGCGTGCAGGTGCCGGCCGGCGCCCGACCCGAGCAACGACACCAGGGCGGCCTCGCCGAGCCGGGCCACGTCGCCGACGGTACGGATCCGGCGTTCCCGCAGCTTCGCCGAGGTGACCGGGCCGACGCCCCACAACCGCTCGACCGGCAGCGGGTGCAGGAACGCCAGCTCGGCGTCCGGTGCGACCACCAACAGACCGTCCGGCTTCGCCACCCCGCTGGCCACCTTGGCCAGGAACTTCGTGCGCGCCACACCAACCGTGATCGGCAGGTGGACCCGCTCCCGCACCTCCTGGCGCAGCCGCTCGGCGATGTGGGCCGGCGACCCGACCAGCCGCCACAGGCCACCCACGTCCAGGAACGCCTCGTCGATGGAGAGCCCCTCGACCAGCGGGGTGGTCTGCCGGAAGATCTCGAAGACCGCCCGGCTCGCCTCGGTGTACGCCGACATCCGCGGCGGCACCACGATCGCGTCCGGGCACAGGCGGCGCGCCTGCTGACCGCCCATCGCGCTGCGTACGCCTCGCGCCTTCGCCTCGTAACTGGCCGCGAGGACCACGCCGCCGCCGACGATCACCGGCCGCCCCCGCAGGCGCGGGTCGTCACGCTGCTCGACCGACGCGTAGAAGGCGTCCAGGTCGGCGTGCAGGATGCTGGCCCCGGTCGACACGTACACATGTTCGCATGGCGGCCGGTCATCGCGGCAGTGAGCTGGGCGAACGCCCGATCAGTCGAGGCAGAACTCGTTGCCCTCCGGGTCGGCCATCACGAGGTGACCGGCACCCATCGGGGGAGCGGGCTCGTGCCGATCGAGCCGGGTGGCGCCGTGCGCGGTGAGGCGCTGCGCCTCCGCCTCCAGGGCCGCCATCCGCTCGTCGCCGGTCAGCCCGGGAGCGGCCCGCACATCGAGGTGTACGCGGTTCTTCACCTGCTTGGGCTCGGGCACCCGCTGGAAGAACAGCCGCGGTCCCGCACCGTCGGGGTCGACCACCGCCGAGGCGTCGTTGCGGTTCTCCGGCGGCACCCCCATCGCGTCCAGCGCCTGCTCCCATGTCTCGAAGTTTCCGGGCGGGCCCTGCAACCGGTAGCCGAGGGCCTCGGCCCAGAACGCGGCCATCCCGGCGGGGTCGGCGCAGTCGAACGTGATCTGCACATCGCGTGCCATGTCAGCTCCCTGTCTCGTGATCTGCTCGGTCATGATCCCAGCGTCTCGTGGATAGCGGACAGGGCCGTTCCGCAATTCGTGCGACGATCGGCGCGTGACCGTCGAGGCAACGACCGAGCGGGTGCTGCGGTTGCTGGCCCTGCTCCAGCGGCGACCATCCTGGACGGCCGCCGACCTCGCCGCCGAGCTGGGCGTCACCGACCGCTGCGTCCGCCGTGACGTGCAGCGACTGCGCACACTGGGCTATCCCGTGCAGGCGGTGTCGGGCGTCGGCGGTGGCTACCAGCTCGGCGCGGGCACCCGGCTGCCGCCGTTGCTCCTCGACGACGAGGAGGCCATCGCGACGGCGGTCTCCCTGCGGCTCGCCTCGGGCGGCACGATCGCCGGGGCGGGCGAGGCCGCCCTGCGGGCACTGGCGAAGCTCGACCAGGTGATGCCGTCGCGGCTGCGCGCCGAGGTGCGGGCGGTGCACGGCGCGACAGAGACGCTGATGGGCCCGGTGGCCGAGATCGACGCGGAGCTGCTGGTGACCCTCGCGCGGGCCTGCCGAGACGCAGTGCGGGTCCGCTTCACCTACGCCGGCCGCGACGGTGGGGACCGCGAACGGACGGTGGAACCGATCCGGATGGTCACCACCGGTCGCCGCTGGTATCTGATGGCCTGGGACGTCGACCGCGACGACTGGCGTACGTTCCGGCTCGATCGAATGGGTGCGGCGGTCACGACGACCTGGCGCTTCCGCGCGCGCGAGCACCCGGATCCGGTCGCCTTCGTGCAGAGGTCGGTGACCGCTGCGCCGTACCGCTATCTCGCTCGGGTGCGGGTGCACGCCCAGCCGGACCGGGTACGGGCGTTGGTGCCACCGCAGGTGGGGCGGGTCGAGGACGACCGCGACGGGTGGTGCGTGCTCATCGTCGGCGGCGAGAGCCTGGACTGGCTCGCCGCGCATCTCGCACGCCTCGATCACGAGATGGAGGTGCTGGAGCCTCTCGAGCTGCGCGAGGCCGTCGGCCGCCTCGCCCGTCGCCTCGCGGTGCTGGCCGCCGGGCCGTCGGCGCCAAGCGGGTAGTGGCGCAGCGCGTAGTGCCGCAGCGACACCGGGCTGCCGTCCGGGGCGGTCCACGGCGCCGTGCCCGTGCCGACGTGCCGCCAGCCGGTGCGCTCGTAGAGCGCCGTGGCCGCGGCACCACCACCGGCCACCTCCAGCACCAGGTCCGTCGCGCGTCTGCTCGCCCACTGACGGGCCCGGCCCAGCAGTGCGCTGCCCAGCGCCAGCCCTCGGGCGGACGGCACCACGAAGAGACGGGCGACCTCAGCCGTCGGCCGGGCCAGCGGCCCGTCCGCCGGGTCGGACACCCGGTGCACCGCGACGTGCCCCACGACGGCCGCGTCGGCGTCGACCGCGACCCAGGCGCGCGCCGGGTGCGGCTCGCGCAGCCAGCGGCGCGGGTCGGCGGGCCAGTTCATCGGGTACCGGTCGACCCGGTGAACCTCGGCGAGCCCCGCGACGCAGCCGTCCAGGTCGGTGGCGCGCCGCCGACGGATCCGAGGCTGGCTCACAGGTCGTCGAACGGGCCGGCGTAGCGGAACTCACCGCGGATCGACTCCCGCCACGCGGTCAGCGGCCGGGCCAGGAAATACTGCGGCCCCCACGGCTGCGGCGGGGTGACTCCCAACTCGACAGCGGGCCGGAAGCCGAAGCGCGGGTAGTAGTCAGGGTGCCCGAGCAGCACCACCAGCGGCTCGTCCCGCGCGTCGGCCGCGCCGAGCACCGCGTGCATCAGCGCGTGGCCGACCCCGCGACGCTGCCAGTCGGGCAACACGCCGAGCGGTCCCAGCCCGAGCGCCACCGGCTCGCCGGCCACGCGGCCGCGCGTGGCCACCACGTGCCCCACCACCCCGCCGTCCGAATCGGTCGCCACCAGGGAGTACGCGGGCAGCCAACCCTCGTCGGCGCGCAGCGCGTCGACCAGCGTCGCCTCGACCGGTACGCCAGCGCCGTCGGTCGTGGCGAAGGCGGCGCAGTGAACCGCCCGGATAGCGTCCGCGTCGGCGTCGGTCTCGCGTCTGATCAGCACCGCGCCACCATAGGCCCACCGTGTCCCCAGCTCCACGCCTTTATCGCCGGCGCCGATGGGTCATGACGGGACCTGGGACCTGGGACCTCAGCCCACGGCGGTGGCCGACGGTGGGGCGCTGCCGCCCTGGGGCACCTCCGGAGTCATCAGCCGGATGATCTCCGCCTGGTCGGCCGGCGAGGGCAGACCCCATTCGGGCCGGTAGCCGTACACCTCATGCAGTGGGGTGGAGCAGGTGCGGCCGTCCAGGATCTCCACGGCGTCGGTCCCGATCAGGCCAGGGTGTTCGACGCCGCAGGCCTCGGCGACCTTGGTGAGGTCGCGGCGCAGCGTTCGCAGGTAGTTGGCCGCCCGCACCGACTTCAAGGTCGGGTCCAGGCCCCGGGTGAGCCACGCGTTCTGCGTCGCGACGCCGGTGGGGCAGGTGTCCGTGTGGCACTTCTGTGCCTGGATGCAGCCGATCGACAGCATCGCCTCACGGCCGACGTTGACCATGTCGCAGCCGAGCGCGAAGGCCACGATGGCGTTGTCCGGCAGGCCGAGCTTGCCCCCACCGATGAAGACCACCTGCTCGTGCAGGTCGTGCTCGGCGAACACCTTGTAGACCCGGGAGAAGCCCTGCTGGAACGGGAGCGACACGGAGTCGGTGAAGATCAGCGGCGCGGCGCCGGTGCCGCCCTCGCCACCGTCGATCGTCACGAAGTCGACGCCTCGGCCGGTGTCGCGCATCAGGGTGGCCAACTCCTGCCAGAAGTTCAGGTCGCCGACCGCCGACTTGATGCCGACCGGCAGACCCGTCTCGGCCGCCAGCAACTCCACCCAGTCGAGCAGGCTGTCACAGTCGGAGAACTCGGCGTGCCGGGACGGGCTCACACAGTCCTGACCGGCCGGGATGCCTCGGGTGGCGGCGATCTCGGCGGACACCTTCGCCCCGGGCAGCAGCCCACCGAGGCTCGGCTTGGCCCCCTGGCTCAGCTTGATCTCCAACGCCTTGACCGGTGCGCCGGCGACCAGGTCCTTCAACCGGTCGAGGCTGAACCGGCCCTGTTCGTCGCGGCAGCCGAAGTACGCCGTCCCGAGTTGGAAGACCAGGTCACCGCCGTTGCGGTGGTACGGCGACAGGCCACCCTCGCCGGTGTTCTGCAGGCAGCCGGCGAGTGCGGCCCCCTTGTTGAGGGCGGCGATGGCGTTGCCGGACAGCGAGCCGAAGCTCATCCCGGAGATGTTGACCACCGACTCGGGGCGGAACGCGCGGGCCCGACCCCGGGCCGCGCCGAGCACCTTCGCGGACGGCAACCGCACGTCGTGCCCGGCGGCGGGCGTCGACGGCGGCACGGCCCGGCCGAACGTGCGGTGCTTGATGATCGGGTACCCGGGGGTGTACTCGATGTCGTTGTCCGTGCCGAAGCCGAAGTAGTTGTTCTCCTGCTTCGCCGACGCGTACACCCAGCGGCGCTGGTCGCGGGTGAACGGCCGTTCCTCGTTGTTGCCGGCCACGATGTACTGCCGCAGCTCCGGGCCGATCGCCTCCAACAGGTAACGGGCGCGACCGAGCACCGGGTAGTTGCGCAGCAACGCGTGGTCGCGCTGGATCAAATCCCGCGCGGCGAGCGCCGCGACGGCGGCAGCGACAGCGGGTACGGCTCGACGGGCCCATTTCATGCCCGGCACTCTTTCCGCCCGCGCCTCTGGCCAAACCGGCCCCGCCGATCCAGTGCGCTGGTCAGGGACGACGTGGCGCGTCCGGCGGCGGTGCGGGTACGCCCCGCACCGCCGCCGCCGGCTCACCGGCGCCGGAAGGACTCGCGGACCGACCCGCCGACCACCGTGCACCACGTGCTCGTGCTGAGCTTGCCGTTGCGGGGCAGGCCGTGCAGCGCCTGCAGGTCCTGCACCGCAGCCCGGGTCGCGTGGTCGTACGCCCCGGTGACGGTGACCGCGTACCCCTTGGTGGCGAGGATCTCCTGCACCGCCGTGACCGGCGCGCCGGTGGCGTGCTGGTTCAGCTCGGGGGCCAGGGTCTCCCAGGTCGGCGTGGTGAGGGTGGCGTCCACGTCCACCGCGATGCCGTTGCGGGCCTGCCAGTCCTGCACGGCGGCCACGGTCGCGGCGTCGAACGTGCCGCTGACCGTCACCGCGTAGCCCCGGTACGCGAGCAGGTGCTGCACCACCCGGACCGAGGGGGAGTTGACGAAGCGCCACAGGTCCGGCCAGCGGCGGGCCGGCACGTCGCCCAGTGGCGTGCCGAGGGCGGTGTGCACCCGCCGACGCAGTTCGGGGAACTGCCGGTAGAAGGCGGCGCCCGGGCACTCGGTGGTGCGGAAGTCCCAGTGGCCGAAGATGTCGTGGGCGTGCAGCCCGTACTGCCGGCAGATCGCGACACAGAGCTTGACCAGCGAGTCGGTCAGCGCCTTCGGCGGCGTCTCGGTGACGTAGGTGCCCTCGTTCTCGATGCCGATGGCCCGGCCGTTCTCGCCCGGGCAGTGCGCCGAGATCATCTGGCGGTCGCCGGCCTCGAGGCGCTCCAGGCTGCCCCGGCGGCCCTCCAGCAGGTGGCCGCCGCGGCTCACCGTGAAGTGCTGGCCGGTGTCCGACCAGCCGTTGCCGTCCATGTGCAGGTCCTGGCAGTCGTGGGCCAGTTTGACCGCCTGCTCGCGGGAGTAGTCGGTGACGTTCGGGAACGCCATGTGGTGCACGATGATCTTGTTGGTGGCGATGGCGCTGACCGACAGCGGGTCCTTCGGCGGGCGGGCGGCCCACTCGTCGCAGCTGATGATCCAGTCCAGGTCGGTGCCGGGGGCGGCCTGCGCCGAGGCGGGGAAGGCCAGTTCGCTCCCGACGACGGCGACCGTGGCGGCGCCGAGACCGGCTCGCAACAGGGTTCGGCGATCCACTTCGGAATGGTCGACGTGCATGACATCTCCTCCTGCGGCCGACGGCGGGGGGATGAAAAGTAGCTCCAGTGGCCGCACGCACTCCGGAGAATATTGCCAAGACTCGACGGCGCGCTAGAGGTGCGCGCCACTTCATGATCACTCGGGTTTCCGCAACTCGGGTCGGGGGTAGGTCGGGGCTGACCATCCCGGCTGCGCCCACACTGAAGGAATGACCATATGAGTGACAACGTCAGCGACGCGGTGGGCGACGCCCTCCGCTCGGTGATGCTCTTCCTGCCCAAGGCCGTCGCCTTCCTGGCGATCCTGGTGGCCGGATGGCTGATCGCCAAGGCCGCGCTGAAGATCGTGGAGAAGGTCCTGGAACGGGTGGGCTTCGACCGCGCCGTCGAGCGTGGCGGCGTCCGCCGCGCGTTGAGCCGCTCCCGGTACGACGCCAGCGACATCGTCGCGAAGCTCGTCTACTACGGCTTGCTCCTGTTCACCCTTCAGCTCGCCTTCGGCATCTGGGGTCCCAACCCGATCTCCGACCTGCTCGGCGCGGTGATCGCGTGGCTGCCGCGCGCGTTCGTCGCGATCGTCATCGTCGTGGTGGCCGCCGCCATCGCCAACGCGGTCAAGGACATCATCAGCGGCGCGCTCGGCGGCCTGTCGTACGGCCGGGTGCTGGCCACCATCGCCTCGGTGTTCATCCTCGGCCTCGGCGTCATCGCCGCCCTCAACCAGATCGGGGTCGCCACCGCGGTCACCACCCCCGTTCTGATCGCGGTGCTGGCCACGATCGGTGGCATCCTCGTCGTCGGCGTCGGCGGTGGCCTGATCCGTCCGATGCAGAGCCGTTGGGAGGCGTGGCTGACCCGCGCCGAGCAGGAGTCGCAGCTGATCGCCGCGCACACCCGCGCCTACCGCGAGGGTCGCCGCGACGCCGAAGCCGAGCTGGCCCGGGCGGCGGCTGCCCCCGCCGAGCCGACCCGGCCGTCGTTCGGGACCGACGACCCGGAGAGCACCCAGATGCTGACCCGACCGACCGACGCGGAGGCCACCCAGGTGGTGACCCGACCGGCCGACGTGGAGGCCACGCAGGTGGTGACCCGGCCGACCGACGGGGACACGACCCAGGTGGTCTCGCGACCGACCGACGCGGAGGCCACTCAGGTGGTCAGCCGGGGCGGCGTCGATGCGGACACCACCGAGAGGCTCAGCCGGGGCGGCGGCGACGCCGACACGACCCAGGTGGTGAGCAGCGGCGGCGCGGTGCCTAGCCCGCGTACCAGCGACGACAGCGAGAGCACCACGGTCATTCCGCCGGTGGACCGGCGCTGACCATCAGTCGTTCAGGCGGGGCGGGATCGATCGGATCCCGCCCCGCCTCGCGTTGCGCGGCACGTTGAAAGCGCTGGCCGGAGCGGCGGTGCGCGTCTAGCATCGCTGACATGACCTGGCGACATTGATCCAGCAGCGTTGGCCGATCCCGTGGGCCACCACCGGCACCGCACGTCCGGTGTCCGTCTCCACTCCCACGGGAAGGCCCCATGATCCTCATCGCTTCGCGCGTGCCCGACCCGGCGGTCCGCCGGCTGACGGCCACCCTCTACGGGTACGCGTTCCTCAGTGACCTCGTCCTGCTCTATCCGCTGTACGTGGTGTTCTTCGCCGACACCGGGTTGTCGGTGGGGCAGATCTCGTCGCTGTTCGTCATCTGGTCGGCCGCCGGCATCCTGTTCGAGGTGCCGTCCGGCGCGTGGGCCGACGTGGTGTCCCGTCGGCTGCTGTTGTGCCTCGCCCCGCTGGTGGCCGCCGCCGGGTTCGCACTGTGGGTCCTGCTGCCGTCGTACCCCGCGTTCGCGGTCGGTTTCCTCCTCTGGGGTGCCGGTGGAGCGCTCGTCTCCGGTGCGCTGGAGGCGCTGGTCTGGACCGAGTTGGACCGGCTTGGCGCGGTCGGCCGGTACGCCCGGGTGCTCGGGCGTGCGCGCACGGCCGGTGTGCTGGGCGTGGTGGTCTCCGGAGTGCTCGCCGGCCCGGTGCTCGCCGTCGGCGGGTACCCGGCGGTCGGCGCGGCCAGCGTGCTCGCCTGCCTGCTCGCCACGATCGTCGCCGCCCGGTTCCCGGAGCACCGCGCGCCCGCCGACAGCCCGGCCGACGTGCCCGGCCCGGCTGTGCCCGTCCCGGCTGTGCCCGTCGCGGCCAGCGGGCACGGCCCGGTCGCTGCCGTACGGCCCGTGGCCGCGGCGTTGCCGGCGAGCCGGGAGCCGGAGGGCTCACAGTCAGCCCACCCGGACGACGACGGCGACCTCGGTTGGTGGGACACCCTGCGGGCCGGGGTGACGCAGGTGCGCACCCGTCCGCCGGTACGGTCAGCCGTGCTGCTGGTCGCCCTGGTCGCCGCCGACTGGGGCGCCCTGGACGAGTACAGCCCGCTGCTGGCCCTGGACACCGGCGTGCGGGCGGAGGTCGTGCCGCTGCTGCTCCTGCTGCTCTGGGCCGGGGTGACCGTCGGTGGGCTGCTGGCCGGAGTGGGGGAGCGGCTGGGCCGCCGGGGCTACGCCGCTTTGCTGGGCGTGGTCGGTGTCGGGTTGGCCGGTGGCGCGTTGACCGGGCGACCGGCCGGCTTCGTGCTGCTCGCACTGGGGTTCGGTGCCGCGCAGCTGGCCACCGTGCTGGCCGACGCGCGGCTCCAGGCCAGGATCACCGGCAACAGCCGCGCCACCGTCACGTCGCTGGCCGGGATGGCCACCGACCTGCTGATCATCGGGACGTACGCCGGCTACGGTCTGCTCGCCACGGCGGTCGGCAACGCGGTGGCGTTCGCGGTGGCAGCCGGGCCGTACCTCGTCCTGGGCCTGGTGCTGCTGGCCCGCCGGCGCCCGACGGTCGTGCCCGCCAGCAGCACGGCGGCTGCGGCGCGCGGCCGGCAGTGACCGGGGCCCGGCGGCGGCCCGAGGAGGCCGCCGCCGGGCCGCACGGTCAGCCGGCCATGTGCAGGAACGACCACTGGTGGCCGTCGAGGTCGCGGAAACCGCGCATGTACATGGGCCCGTTGGCCATCCCCGGCCCGAGCGACTGCCCGCCGGCGACCGCCGCCTTGTCGACCAGCTCGTCGACCTGCTCGCGGCTCTGCGCCGACAGCCCGACGACGACCTCCCGGCTGGTCTCCGTGTCCGTCGCGGCGACCCCGGTGTACGACTCGAAGCCGGAGCGGAGGTGCAGCACCAGCCGAGTGTTGTCGGAGACGGTGAGGACCATGGTGTCCCCGTCCAGGTCTGCCTGGTCGCTGCTGAACCCGAGCGCCCGGTAGAACTCGGCGGCGGTGGTCAGGTCGCGCACCGGCAGGTTGATGAACGTCATGGTCATCGGTGGTCTCCGTTCGACTCGAGCAGGGCCTTCAACGCGGCGAGCCGCTCCCGCCAGTACGCCTTCAGCTCGGCGGCCTGCTCGGCTCCGGTCAGCTTCTCGTGCAGCACGCTGACCCGGGCCTTCGACTCGCCGACAGCGTCGAAGCCGACGACGATCCGGGTCGGGCCACCGGCCCAGTCGGCCCGGAAACTGCGCGGCGCGGTGGCGGTGCGGACGCGCAGCTCGACGTCGGGCAGCCAGCGGGCGCGTGCCGTCTCGTCGGCGAACGCCTCGAACAGGCGCAGCGCCGGCACGGCCACCGTGCGGCTCGCGCTGGCCTCGAAGCCACCGCCGCGTCGTTGACCCGGCGCGCGCAGGCCGCGTGCCTGCTCGTACCCGACGGTGATGGTCTGTGACCACCAGCCCGGCACCTCGTGCTCGGTGACCAGGTGGCGGGCGATCTGGGTGTGGGTCAGCTCGGTGGCGGTCGCGGCGTCGAGCAGGGCGAACCAGTCGGCCCAGCCGCGGCCGGTCCGGGCGCGGATCAGGTCGTCGGCGATCCGCTCGGTCTGCGCCGCGGCGGACGAGGGAGACGGGGCCGTGGCCGGCTCGGCGGCCAGGGCGGTGGCCGGCTCGGCGGTCAGGGTCGTGGCCGGCTCGGCGGTCAGGGTCGTGGCCGGCTCGGTGGCCTTGTTGATCAGGTGCCGGCGGGCGGCGGTGTAACTTTCGCCGGTCTTCTGCATCCGGGTGCGGACCCGGGCCTTGAACGATCTCTGGTTGGTCATCACACATGCTCCCGGTCAACGGCACGGTCACCGGGACTCACGCTCCCGTCGACCCCGCCGGAGTGGGGCATGTGGCACCACGTCCCGAGGGCTCCGGGCCCCCTTTGCCTCCGCGTTGCCGGCGGCGTGAGCGCCGGGAGGGAGGTGCGGCGTAGGACGACGCCAAGGAGATCCTACGCCAATTCGACAGTCAGGGTTGGTCACCGTCGACGTAGACCCATCGGCCGTCCTCGCGGACGAACCGGCTGTGCTCGGTCAGGGTGCCGGGCCGTCCCGCGGCCCGGTAGTGGGCGTGGAACGTCACCGTGCCGGCGGTGTCGAGCAGGCCGCCCCGCTCGGTCCTGACGATCTCCAGTCGGGTCCACCGCTGCCCCGGGTCGAGCTCCAGAGCGGCGGGCCGGGTCGAGGAGTGCCAGCTGCGCAGCAGGTAGCCGGTGTCGCCGAGGGCGAAGGCACTGAACCGGGAGCGCATCAGCGCCTCGGCCGTCGCCGCCGGGCTGTCGCCGCCGTGCGCCGGGGCGCAGCAGTCCGCGTACGCGTGGCCGGAACCGCACGGGCAGGCCCGTCCCGCCGTCGTGTTCGCCCGTCGGCGTCCCGCACCCTTACCCACGTCGCCATCCTGCCCCACCGCCGGGCATCGACCGGCGACGGCTCCCGCCGGTCGGTGCGGCACGCGGTCCTTGCGTGATCCACTCGCCTTCAGGGAAGTCGCGGTATCCGGGAGGGTCCGACACCCCGACTTCAAGGAACCCGAGTCGATCAAGCCGGCCCGGGCGGTCGGGGCCGGCCGGGGCGGTCGGGGCCGGCCGGGGCGGTCGGGGCCGGCCGAGACGGTCGGGGCCGGCCGGAGGACCGTCGGGGCCGGTCGGGGCGGTCAGGCCTACCGGGGAGGGGTCAGAGCCAGCCGGAGCGGCGGAACAGCCGGTACAGGAACAGGGCGGCCGCCGCCATCAGGGCGAGGGCGCCGGCGTAGCCGTAGCGCCAGGCCAGCTCCGGCATGTGGTCGAAGTTCATGCCGTAGATGCCGGCGATGCCGGTCTGGGTGGCCGCGATCGCCGCCCAGGCCGCGATCTTGCGCATGTCGTTGTTCTGCTCCACGGCGAGCTGCGCCAGTCGCGACTGGACGATCGAGGTGAGCAGGTCGTCGTACGCGGCCACCCGGTCCACCGCCCTGCTCAGCCGGCCGTCGACGTCGACGAACCAGCGGTGCAGGGCGCGGGGCGGGCCGTCGGGGTCGAGCAGCGTCCGCATCGGCGCCTGCAACGGCAGGACCGCCCGCTTGAACTCCACCACCTCCCGTTTGAGCTGGTAGATGTGCTGGATGTCGGCCGAGCGGTCGCGGGCGAACACCGCCTCCTCGACCCGTTCCAGGTCCCGTTCCACGTGCCCGGCCACCTCCAGGTAGGAGTCGACCATCCGGGCGCACACCGCGTAGGCCACCGCCCACGGGCCGGCGGCCAGCAGCGTGGGGCGGCCCTCGATGTCGGCGCGGACGGTCCGCAGCGCCCCGGCAGCGCCGTGCCGCACCGTGATGGCGAACCGGTCCCCGAGCAGCACCATCACGTCGCCGGTGTCGATGACCTCGGAGGTCTCGGTCAGCTCGTCGTGCTCCACGTACCCGGCGGTGCGCAGCACCAGCAGCGTGACCGACCCGTGGCGTTGCACGGTGGGTCGGTGCCCGTCGGCGAGCGCCTGTTCGACGGTCAGCTCGTCCAGGCCGAAGGTGCGTCCCACCGCGGCGAGCACGGCCGGGCCCGGGTCGTGCAGTCCCAGCCACACGAAGGCGTCGCGAGCGTGCCGCGCGCGGGCGTACGCGTCGGCGTAGTGCGGTCGACCGGGCTCGCGCTGACCGTTGACGTAGACGGCGCAGTCGACCACCGCGTCCGGATTGGACCGGCGGGGGCTGGGCGCGACACCCTCGGGCCGGCCGAGCAGTCGACGGGCCAGCGCGCGTACGCCCTGACCGGCCCGGTCCCGTACCGGTCGCTGATCCACCGCGTGCCTCCCCGTCGCCCGCGCACGCCCCCGTTCGCGGTGTGCCCGCAGGGATGGTGCCACCGCATTCTGCCGAGCAGGGTCCGGCTCCCGACAGCGGGGCGGTGGCTGAGGCGGTGCGGCTGTCTCAGCCCGTGCCGGGTGGCTCAGGCGGGCGGGCGAGTCAGGCCGTGCGGGTGGCGAAGACGACGACGTTGTCGACGTAGTTGCCGGTCGAGGCGTCGAACCGGCCGCCGCAGGTGATGAGGCGCAGCCCGGCCGCGTCCGCCGGGCCGTAGACCAGCGTGCTGGGAAAGCTGTCCTTGGGGTACGACTGGACGTCGTCGACCGTGAACGTGGCGACCTGCGCGTCGGCGCGGGTGACCTGGATCTGCTGGCCGGCGCGCAGCCGACCGAGGTCGAAGAAGACGGCCGGACCGGCCGGTGAGTCGACGTGTCCCACCAGGACGGCGTTGCCGGTCTCGCCGGGGCTCACCCCGTGCCGGTACCACCCGGCGAGGGCGGGCTTGTCCAGTGGTGGCACCTCCAGCACCCCGGCGGCGTCCGCGCCGACCGGGACGACCTCGGCGCGTACGCCGATGGCGGTGATCTGCACCCGGACCGGCGCGGCGCGGGACAGCGGCGCCAGGTCCGGTGCGGGATGGGTGCGTCGCGGCGCGTCGGCCGGCGGTCGCGGTGGCCGCGCCGGGTCGGCGGTGAGGCCGACGGTGATCAGCCCCAGCCCGGTCACGCCGAGCAGGGCCACCACGGCCGGTAGGGTCCGCCGCCACCACACGTGGGCACCTCCGCGCTGGATCGTCCGGGTGCCCGCGCCGGTGTCACCGGTGCGGGCACCCGTCCTCAGGGATGGAGCAGTCGCCGATCAGGCGACAGTGGACACCGGACGTCGCCGGCGGATCAGGATCACCGCGCCGGCCAGGGCGGTGCCGAGCAGCGTGCCGCCGGCGGCCAGGGTGCCGGTGTCGCGGCTGTCGCCGCCGGAACCGGCGGGTGCGCCGCCGATCGGGGTGACGGTGAACGTGGCCGTGCCGGCCGAACTGCCGTCGCCGCAGGTCGCCGCCACCGTGTACGTGCCCAGGGTGAACCCGGCGGTGAAGAGTTCGGCGCTGAGCCCGCCGCCGGCGGCGGCCGTGGTGGATCGGACGTTCTGATCGCGGTTGGGGCCGGTGACCCGGAAGAGGGCGTCACCCGACTTCGGGTTGCAGGTCGTCGCGGTGAGCACGACGGTCCCACCGACCGGGGTGGTGGCCGGTGACACCGTGGTGTCGGCCAGTGCGGCGCCTGGCAGCAGGAGCGTGCCGAGGCCCACGCCGAGCGCCGCCGAGCAGAGTGCTGTTGAGACCTTCATACGCGTCTTCCCTCACTTTTCGTCCGCTGACTGCGTGGGACGTCGTTCGGGTGGCCAACTCCGTGACTAGCACCGGTGTGCCCAACACTAGGTGGGTTGGGCCCACGATCAGGTGAAAATGAGAATTCCTCGTTGCCGTCACGTGTCCACCCGAAGGCGGGGAGAGCTGCGGAAAGGCCCGGACGGCCCGACCGGCACCGGGACTCCGATCGATGTCCGCTCCGGCCGGGCTGTCGCCGCTGGGTCGATGGCGAGGTATGGCGTCGGCTGTCCACCATCCGCCGGTCGCCGGCGGGTTACGCGGGGATCGGCTCGCCGGTCTCCAGCAGGGTCTTGAGGCTGGCCAGCAGCTCCGGCCAGCCACCGCTGCCGTCGAGCTGCCCGCTGATCGCCCGGTGCATCTCGCTGTCGGGGGAGAAGTCGTCGTGGATGACGGTCAGCCGGACGGCCTCGTCGCCGTGTGGCTCGATCTCGAAGGTCACCGTCGACCGACGCTCACCGAGCCGGCTGGCCAGTTGCTCGGGTGACCAGCCGAAGTGTTCGGCGTGCTCCGGCTGGAAGCCGTGCCAGCTGTACGACAGGCGACGGTACGGCTCGGCGACGAGCACCCGCTGACCGAGATCGCGTGGCTCGCCGTCCGGCGTGTCCTGCCACAACACCGGCGATCCGACCTGCCAGTCGGACGCCAGCGCGACCCCACCCCAGTAGCGGCGGGTGAAGGCCGGTTCGGTGAGCGCGGCCCAGAGCCGCTGCGGGGTGGTCCTGACGTAGGTGGTGTAGACGAAGGCGGGACTCTCCATGGGCTGTCGCTCCAATGCGGTGCTCAGGTCGGCGAGCGCGGCGGCTCGCTCGCGGTCGTATCGGCTGAGCCATCTGTCGGCGATGGCGTTGATCGGCGCGGCGTTGAGGTAGTGCACCTTCTCCCGACCGCGCCGAACGCTTGTGACGAGGTGGGCCGCCTCCAGCACTGCGAGGTGCTTGCTGACCGCCTGCCGACTCGTCGCCAGCCCGTCACAGAGCTCCCGCAGGGTCTGGCCGTTGCGGTCGTTGAGCCGGTCGAGCAGTCGACGCCGGCTGGGATCGGCCAGCGCCCGGAACGCGTCGTCCATCGACCCTCCGTTAAAGGCAACCAAGCGGTTGCCTGTCAACATAGGCAACTCTGCGGTTGCCTGTCAATTGGTGCCCTGAGCGGGGCGTCGGGTGGTGACGCGCGCCCGAGCGCGGCGGTGTGGCAGCGTGGTGCGGTGACCGATTCCGCGCCGCTCGACGTCGACCTCGCGCTGCTCGGCGGTGGCGGCGCGGCGTCGTTGCTGCTCGCCGCACTGGATCGCCACGGCGTCCGGGGCCTGCGCATCGCCGTCGTCGATCCGGTCCGCCGACGCGGTCAGGACCGCACCTGGGCGTTCTGGGGCCACCCGGGCACCGACCTGGACCCGCTGCTCAGCGCGAGCTGGCAGCAGGTCGAGGTCGCGACGACGGCCCGGCGTCGCGTCCTGGACCTGACCCCGCTGAGGTACGCCATGCTCCGCTCCGGCCCGGTCTACGACCGGGCTGCCGCAGCCGAGCGCCGCCTCGACGCCATCCGGATCGTCGCACCGGCCGAGACGGTGACCGACGACGGCACGCGGGTGCTGGTGCGCACCGGCGACGGGCGGGCCGTACGGGCCGGTTGGGTGCTCGACTCCCGCCCCCGCCCACCGGCGCGAGCGGGGCGGACGACCTGGTTGCAGCACTTCCGCGGCTGGTGGCTGGAGGCCGAGCGGCCCGCCTTCGACCCGGCGCGCGCGGTGCTGATGGACTTTCGCACCCCGCAGCCGCCCCGGGGTGTCTCGTTCGGGTACGTGCTGCCGGTGAGTGACCGGTACGCCCTGGTCGAGTACACCGAGTTCTCACCCGACCTGCTCACCGACGCCGGGTACGACGCGGCGCTGGCCGGGTACCGGGACCTGCTCGGTCTGGACCCGACCGGGCTGCGCGTGCGCGAGGTGGAGAACGGGGTGATCCCGATGACCGACGCGCCGTTCTCGGCCCGGCCGTCACCCCGGGTGGTCCGGCTGGGTACGGCCGGTGGTGCGACCCGGCCCTCCACCGGCTTCACCTTCTCCGCCATGTACCGCCAGGCCGACCAGGTGGCCCGTGCCCTCGCGGCGGGACGGCCGCCGGTGCCGCAGGCGGCGTACCCGCGCCGGCACCGGTGGATGGACGCGGTGGCCCTGCGGGCGCTGGACCGGGGCGGAGTCGGCGGTCCGGATTTCTTCGACCGGCTCTTCGACCGCAACCCGGCCGAGCGGGTGCTGCGCTTCCTCGACGGCGTCACGACCCCGGCCGAGGAGGTCGCGATCATGAATTCGACCCGGCTGCTGCCGATGATCGCCGCCACCGCTGGCGACGCGGCGCACCGCGTCCGCGACCGGCTGCGCCCGACCCGCCCGGCACCGGCCGTTCCACCCGCCGTGGTGGGCGACCCGCTGGGCTCGGAGCCCGGTGCGGGTGGGGCACCCCGCCCGACCTGACCGGCGTGGTGTCCTGCGTCGCCTGTCGAGCTGCCCCGCGAGCGGGGCAGCGTGCGTGGGGCAGCGTGTGCGTGGGGCAGCGTGTGCGTGGGCGGTGTGCGTGGGGCAGCGTGTGCGCGGGCGGTGCTGGGGCAGCGTGTGCGCGGGCGGTGTGCGTGGGGCAGATTGTGTGAGGCAGTTTGTGCGGGGCTCACGTCTCGGGGTCGACGCCCCGCGGGCACCCGACTCCTCGGCGCGCCGGCCCCCCGCGAGGGGAGGGCGAGGTCAGCGCCCGGTAGGTTGCCGGGCATGGTGGACGCGGCGGCCGGCAGGGGCGTGCAGATCTGGACCGACGGGGCGTGCAGTGGCAACCCCGGGCCGGGTGGTTGGGGCGCGCTGTTGCGTTACGGCGACCACGAGCGGGAGTTGTGCGGCGGCGAGGCCACGCCGACCACCAACAACCGGATGGAGCTGATGGCGGCCATCCAGGCGTTGGAGAGCCTGAACCGGCCGGTCACCGTGGAGTTGCACACCGACAGCACGTACGTGCGCAACGGCATCACCAGCTGGCTGGCGTCCTGGAAGCGCAACGGTTGGCTGACCGCCGCGAGGCAGCCGGTGAAGAACGCCGACCTGTGGCAGCGACTGGAGGCGGCCTGCGAGCGGCACGAGGTCACCTGGCTGTGGGTCAAGGGGCACAACGGCCACCCGGAGAACGAGCGGGCCGACGGGCTGGCCAACAAGGGCATGACCGAGGCGCGAGCGGCACTGACCAGCCGCTGAGCCCGGGTCAGCGGGTCGCGTCGGGGTGCCCCGGCATGCTCGACCCGCCGCCGCTGCTGCCGGACGAACCACCGGCGACACCCGAGTTGTCGGGCTCGGTCACGATGTCCGGCCGGACGTCGGTGTCCGCCGGCGCGGGCACCTCGGTGTCTGCCTCGACCTGCACCAGCGGCACCTGGCCGGCCTCGTCCTCGCTGTGCTGCGGGTCGCCCGGCAACTCACCGTCGCGCTTTCGGTAGCCCACGCCGTGCCCCCCCGTCGATGCCGTCCGCGTCGGCGCTGGCTACCCGGCGTCGTCCCGGCCGAAACCTCGCCCACCGGCGGCCACCGCTGGTCCGACCGTCTCGGCCGGTGGGGCAGCGGACGGCAGCCGCAGCGTCCGGCGACGGCTGAGCGCGACGATCAACGCCACCGCCAGCGCGCCGCAGACCACCAGGAACGCCGGAGTGTTGCCGACGTGGTCGTTGACCGCGCCGCTGGTCGCGGACCCGGCGGCGATGCCGAGCTGACCGGCCGTCTGCAACCACCCGTACGTCTCGGGGAGCCGGGCCGCCGGGGTGGACCGGGCGAGGATCTCGTCGGTGACGGCGAGGAATGGTGCCAGCGCGAGGCCGAACACCGCCAGCGCGACGGCCATCTGCGGCACGCTGCGGGGCAGCAGCAGCGCCAGCGAGGTGGCGGCCAACGTGCCGAGCAGCGCCAGGTACGCCGCCGCCGGGCTGCCGGGTCGACCCCAGCGGGCCAGCAACACGCCACCGGCCAGGCTGCCCACCGACCAGATGGTCACCAGCAGCCCGGCCTGGTCCGGGTGCCCGACCGTGGTGGCGAACGCGGGCACCAGCACCCACATGGCGCCGATGCTGACCATGTAGCCGATGTGGGTGCCGACGACGGTGCGGCGGGTGGCCTGACCCGGCAGCGCGGAGCGCTTCGCGCCGATGTGCCGTTCGACCTCGCGTGGCGGCAGCACGGCGACCATGCCGAGCAGCCCGGCGGTGCCGATGACGGCGAAGACGAGCAGTGCGGCCGTGGGACCGCTGATCAGCAGGCTCAGCGTCACCGCGAGGGGGCCGCCGACGTACAGCAGCTCCTGCCCGACGGCGTTGACCGCGTACGTGCGGGCCAGCGCGGGGGCGGGGACCATCCGGGCCAGTTGGGCGCGTCCACTGCCGACCGCCGGTGGCGTGCTGAGCCCCGCCACGGTGGCCAGTGCCACGAACGCCGCCGGCGCGGTGGTGACGGCCAGTCCGAGCAGGGCGAGCAGGTGGGCGAGGCCGGTGGTGAGGAGCACCGGCCGGGCCCCGAGCCGACCCAGGAGTCGGCCGACCAGCGGCGCGGTGAGCGCCAGCCCGATCCCGCAGCCGGCGCTGGCCACTCCGGCGGTGGCGAAGCTGCCGGTGTTCTGGTGACCGAGCAGCACGACGAGCAGTTGCCGCAGCGCGACGGGGAGCTGCGCCACGGTCATCAACACGATGAGGAGCATCGCCCGCCGGGGTACATTCATGACTTATGAATCTACCCGAGGACGGCTCGCCCAACCTGCTCGGCGCACTCGCCCTGCTCGTCGGCTCGCGCGTACGCGCGTCGGCCAGCGCGTCCGTCGGGGCCGGCGGAGCGCTCGCCGAGGCGCTCATCGTCCTCAAGGACCAGCCGGGGGTGACCGCCGAATGGTTGGGGCAGGTGCTGGGGCTGACCCAGCCCGGTGTCGCACACCTGGTCCGGCGACTGCGGGAGCAGGGCTGGGTGGAGAGGCGTCCCGGCGCCGACGCGCGCAGCCGTGCCCTGCACCTCACCACCGACGGGACGGCCGCCGCCGCCCGCGTCCTGCACGAGCGGCAGGAGGCGCTGACCGCGTTGCTCGCCCCGCTGACCGCCGAGCAACGCCACCAACTCGCCGACATCGCCCGCGTCCTGCTGCACGACGAGGTGGCGGATGCCCGCAGCCTGGCCCACCTCTGCCGGCTCTGCGACCGCGAGCGCTGCCCGCAGTGCCCGGTTCACGCCGGCTACCTGGAGTTGGCGCAGGACTGACGCGACGAGCGTCGGGCCGCTATCGGCGCCGGCCGCGACGGGCCGTGGCGCGGGACGGCTGGCGGACCGGGTTGAGCGGCAGCGCCGTCCAGTGCGGTGGCCGGGCGCGCGTTGCCGGCAGGCCGGTGCGGACATCGCCCCGAGCGGCATCCAGCTGGGACTGGTGCAGGAAGAGCGTGCTCCGCAGATCGCTGCCGCGAAGGTCGGCCCCGCGCAGGTCCGCGCCGGTGACGTCGGCGAGGCTCAGGTCGACGCCGCGCAGGTCGGCGCCGATCAGCAGCGCCCCGCGCAGGTTGGCGCGGCGCAGGTCGACCCGGCGCAGGTCGGCGCCGGGCAGGTGCGCGCCCCGGTGGTCGACGCCCCCGGGGGAGCGGGCCGCGTCGCTGGCCCGCGACAGCAGGGGGTTGACCCGGTCCCGGTGGGCGGCGACGTCCACCGTGCGCAGGTGCGTCGGGTCACCCTCGGTGAGTGCCGTCGTCTCGGTGAGGGCACGGGTCAACTCGTCGCGCAGGTCGGCCGGTGGGCGCAGCGTCAGCGCCTCGGTGAGGTACCAGAGCAGTTCGTGCAGGGGACGCAGCACGGCGAACGCCTCCGCCATGCCCGACAGCGTCTCCGGTGCGTCCCGCCAGTCCCGCCCGCCGAAGGTGACCTGGGAGACCTGCTGCCCGGCACCGAAGCAGTCGAACACCGTGCAGCCGGGGAACCCGCGTTGCCGCAGCTCGGTGTGGATGCCGCAGCGGTGGTCCGGGCCCAGGTTGGGGCAGGCCTGCCCGGCCGGCTTGTCGATGGCGAAGTCCGCCGATCGGGCGAACGCGGGCACCACGCAGCACAGGCCGAAGCATCGTCCGCAGTCGGCACGCAGCTGCGCCGAGCCGGACGGCGGTGCGGGGCTGGGCGACACGTGGTCGGTCCTCCTGGCGGTCGGGACGAGGCCACCATTGTTTCGCGCGCCGCGCCGACCGGTCCGGTCGGGGTCACCGTCCGTGCGTGTCGCCGGCCGCCGCCGAGCGGGGAGTCGGGGTACGCGAGTGGCCCGCCGGCGGCACCAACCGGTAGATCGCCCGCTCCCCGTCGTCGTGCCCGTACTTCTGGTCGAAGTGCCGTCTCACGGCGTCGGCCGGCGTGTGGTCCCCGTCGGCGGGCTCGGCCAGCGCGAACACCGCGGGAGACGCCCCGGGTGCGCGGGGCGGGAGCATGGCTCGCACGGTCAGCGGCCCGGTGACCCGGAACCCGCGGCAGTCGACGTAGTGCTGCCCGTCCACCGTCACGTACGGCACGCGCACCTCGACCACGTCGGAGTCGTCGTGGCGCAGCGTGACCACGACCGACCAGTACCGCTCCAGGTTCAGGGTGGCCTGCTCGTGCTCCCACAACTCCTCGAACCGGGCGTGCACGAAACCGCCCCAGGGGCTGTCCATGTCCACCTCCAGTTGGGGCACGTTGAACGACAGCTTCCCGATCGGGAAGAACGAGATCAGCGCCCGCCCGTCCCACTGGTAGAGCTGGATCGACGGGGACGCGTCGTAGAGCCGGACCTGCAGGCGTTGCCGTAGCCGGGAGTCGAGGGCGTCGGTGAAGGCGGCCAGGTGGCGCAGGTTGGTGCGGATCTGCCGGGGCACGTCCACCCGCTGCCGTTCCAGCTCCTCGGAGCGCTGCTGGGCGGCGGTGCAGTCCGGGTCGAGCAGGAGCAACTGCACCTGGGCGCCGTTGCCGAGTGCGGCTCGGATCGCGGTCAGGGTCTCCTCGCGGTGCCGCTGCTCCAGCAGGATCGTCCAGGTGTCGAGGATGCGCACCCGGCGTGCGGAGCGGTGCAGCCGGGCCACGAACGCCTGCTGGTCGAAGCGCAGGTGCTCCTGCACGCGCGCCTTGCGGGCCTCCTCGAACAGCGGGTCGAAGATGACGTACGAGATGGCCGCGAGCACCACGCTGGCACCGAGGTTGAGCAGCAGGTCGCTGAGGAAGCCGGTGCTGCGCCACGCGCCCACCAGCATGACGACGGCGACCCCGAGCAGTGCACCACCGACGACGAAGGCGCGTCGTTGCCGCCCGCCCCGAACAGCCCACCCGGGCATCCGGTCCCCTTCCGTCGTCGGCCGGCCCGCCGCCGCCCACAAATCACCAGAATGCGGAGGATACGTGCCCGCTTTGCCGCTCGCTGCCCCGTTCGGGGCCGGCGGTTTCGCCGACCGGACCGTCACCACCGCTCCTAGGGTGACGGTAACGGCAGCGTGCGACTACGGAGAGTGGGCTCGGATGAACGAGAGTGAGCGCGAGCAGGCGCTGCTGACCGCCCTGACCACCGAGCACTTCGCCCTGGAAACGGCCCGCTCCGGCACCATCGCCGAGTCCACCGGTCGGGCCACCATCTACCTGTCCGTCCTGTCGGCCGCCCTGATCGGGCTGGGCTTCGTGGCCAGCAACGACAAACTGGTCCGGCCCTACCTGGGCGCGGTGCTGCCAACCCTGGTGGTCATCGGGCTGCTGACCTTCCTGCGGCTGGTCGAGACGACCGTGGAGAACGCGTTGGACCTGTGGAGGATCCAGCGCATCCGCGCGTACTACCACCACCGGTTCGCCGGCCAGCACGACTTCTTCGCCGACGCCGTGACGGACGAGGGCACGATGCGGGCGGCCTGGTCCCTGGTGGGCATCGAGCGTGGGCGGTGGGAGTTCCTGCTCACCACGGCGGCGCTGGTCGGCGCGGTCAACGCGTTGCTGGTCGGGCTCGGGGTCACCCTGCTGGCCGGCCTGGCCGGGGCCGGGCACACCCTCGCGATCCCGGCCGGGGTGGTGGTCGCGCTGGCGGCGTTCGCCGCGCAGTTCCTCTACATCCTGCGCACGGCCGCTGCCGAGCGGAAGTGACCGCCGCTCAGACCGAACGCCAGTCGTCGCTGGTCAACGCGTCGGCCTGCGGACCCATCAGCAGCATGCCGCCGTCGACCGGCCAGGACGCCCCGGTGACGTAGCTGGCGGCGGGGGAGGCGAGGAACGCGACCACGGCGGCGACCTCGCGGGCGTCCCCCGGTCGCCCCACCGGTACGCCGGGCCGGTCCTGGGTGTACGGGTCGACGTCCTCCAAGCCCGTCATCGGCGTGGCGATCTCACCCGGGGCGACCGCGTTGACGGTGATCCCATCGGCGGCCAGCTCCTGTGCCATCACCCGGGTCAGCAGACCCAGCCCACCCTTGGCGGCGCAGTACGCGGCGGAGCCCACCCGGGGCGCGTGCTCGTGCACGCTGGTGATGTTGACGATCCGCCCTCCGGTGCCGGCGGCCCGCATCCGTCGCGCGGCCCGTTGCGCGCACAGGAACGGCGCGTCCAGGTCGACGGCGAGCACCTCGCGCCACTGCTCCCATCCGGTGTCGACGAACGGCGTCGAGGCGCCGATGCCGGCGTTGTTGACCAGCACCCCCATGCCGCCGAGCCGATCGGCCAGCTCGTCCACCACCGCCGCCGCCTCCGGCAGTCGGGTCAGGTCCACCTCGGCCACCTCGCAGCGGCGACCGGTGGCGCGGACCTCGGTGGCGGTCCGTTCGGCGCCGTCGGGGTCGCCGTACCAGGTGATGCCGATGTCGAAGCCGGCCTCGGCCAGCGCGACCGCGCAGGCCTTGCCGATGCCGGAGTCCGCACCGGTGACCACGGCGATCCTCGGGTAGTTCGCGTAGCGCTGGGGCATGGGGTTCGCACTACCCCGAGCGGGCCGGCCCAATCGCAGCGTCGGTACGGCCCGGACGCGCCCTCGGGGTCATCCCGGACCGCGCCCGGAAAGCCAGCCGTTTCGGTGGCCGCCACTCCAATAAGAAGACAAGCTACATGTAGTGACTCTTCAGGAGGTGGTTCCTGTGCCTACTCGACGACGACGCGTGGTCCGGGTGCTCATCGGCGTCGTGGTCGGCGTGCTCGTGCTCGGCGGCGGCCTCGCCGTCGGCGCCTGGACGCTGACCCGCCCCACCGACACCGTCGGCGAGGTGACCTTCGCCAACCCGCTGGCGGTGCCGCCTCTGGCCCCGTCCCGCCTGGACGACCGAGGCCGGCGGGTCTTCGACCTGGTCGCCCAGCAGGGCCGGCGTGACTTCGGTGGCGACGGACGGATGACAGCCACCGCGGGCTTCGGCGGTGACTTCCTCGGCCCGACGCTGCGTGCCAAGCGGGGCGAGCAGGTGCGGGTGAACGTCGTCAACATGTTGGGCGAGGAAACCAACGTGCACTGGCACGGTATGCACCTGCCGGCCCGGATGGACGGCGGCCCGCACCAGATGGTCCGCCCGGGTGCCACCTGGTCACCCACCTGGCAGGTGGACCAGCCGGCCGCCACCCTCTGGTATCACCCGCACCCGCACGGGGCCACCGAGGACCAGGTCTACCGGGGTCTGGCGGGCATGTTCCTCCTGGACGACGACCGGGAGGCGGCGCTGCCGCTGCCGCGCACCTACGGGGTGGACGACGTGCCGGTGATCGTTCAGGACCGCAGCTTCTCCGGCAGCGGCCAGTTCGACAAGACCCGCAACGCCTTCGCCGGCATCGGCGTGCTCGGCGACACCCTGCTGGTCAACGGCACCGTCGGCCCCTACCTGGACGTACGCACCGAGCGGGTCCGACTGCGACTGCTCAACGCGTCCACCGCGCGGACGTACGACTTCGGGCTCTCCGACGACCGCCCGTTCGCGCTCGTCGGCACGGACGGGGGGCTGCTGGCCCGGACCACCCGGCTGACCCGGGTACGACTCTCGCCCGGGGAACGGGCGGAGATCGTGGTGGATGTCCGGCCGGGTGAACGACCGACCCTGCGCAGCACACCGCCCGACCTGGGCATCGGCGGGTTGTCCCGGCGTTCGGCGGGCGGCGCGGACCGGTTCGACGTGCTGCAACTGCGCGCCGCCGACACCCTCGCTCCCGCCCCGCCGGTGCCCGACGAACTGGTGCCGACGGACCGGCTGGACCCGGGCGCCGCGGCCACCACCCGCCGACTGGAGTTTCGCGGGCGGGGCATCAACGGCCAGTCGATGCGGATGGACCGGATCGACTTCGCCGCCACCCGGGACAGCACCGAGGTCTGGGAGGTGACCAACGCAGACGGCACCCCGCACAACTTCCACGTCCACGACGTGCAGTTCCAACTGCTCTCGGTGGACGGCGCCCCGCCACCGCCCGAGCTGGGCGGATGGAAGGACACCATCTTCCTGCCGCCGCACCGGCCGATGAGGATCGTGCTGCGGTTCACCGACCACAGTGACCCGAACCTGCCCTACATGTACCACTGCCACCTGCTCTGGCACGAGGACAGCGGGATGATGGGGCAGTTCGTCGTGGTCGACCCGGGGCAGGCGCCCGGTCGGCCGCCCGCGCACGCCGACCACGGTGACCATGACTGATCCAGCTCCGACGGCGTACCGTCGCCGGATGCGGATCACCCGATTCACGCACGCCTGTGTCCGCGTCGAGCACGACGGCGGGGTCCTGGTGATCGACCCGGGGACGTGGAGCGAGCCACGCGCCCTGGTCGGCGCGGACGCCGTCCTGGTCACCCACGAGCACACCGACCACGTGGACGTCCTGCGCCTCGCCGGCCTGGGCGTCCCGGTGTACGCCCCCGAGGGTGCCCGACTGCCCGACATCGCGCCGCTGCCGGTGACGCGGGTCCGCGCCGGGCAACGCTTCACCGCGGCCGGCATCGAGGTCAGCGCCCACGGCGGCCGGCACGCCACCATCCACGAGGGTCAACCGGACTGCCCCAACCTCGGCTACCTGGTCGGTGCCGGGCTCTACCACCCCGGCGACTCCCTGCACGTGCCGGACGAGCCGGTGCACACCCTGCTCGTCCCGGCCCAGGGGTCGTGGCTGCGGCTCGACGAGGCGATCCGGTTCGCCGCCGCCGTGGGCGCGGAGGCCGCGTACCCGATCCACGACGCGCAGCTCAACGAACGCGGCCTGGCCAGCGTCGCCGGCTGGTTCACCGAGACGATCCCCGGCTACCGCCACCTCGCCCCCGGCGACACCGCCTGACCCCTGCCGTCGCGCTCGTCGCCCCCATCGGGCGGAGCCCGGGGGTGGCTACGGGGAACACACCGGCGGCGTCGACCGTGTCGACCGCGCTCATATCTGATGTGCTCAATGTCACGGTAGCTTCGTCGCGCGCCGACGCCCCTGTCGGCGCTGCCGAGGAGCGCCCATGTCCACACCGCTGAAAGCCGCCACCACCCTTCTCGCCGTCCTCCTGCTGGCCCTGACCACCGCGGCGCCCGCCCAGGCCGCGACCCCGTCGACCAGGCCCCCGGTCGCCGGGTCACTGGGCACCTACAACGTCTCCGGCGTCTACGTCGCCGGTGTCTCCTCCGGTGGCTACATGGCCACCCAACTGCACGTCGCCTACTCGTCGCGCATCCGCGGCGCGGCCGTGTTCGCCGCCGGCCCGTACTACTGCTCCCAGAACACCGTCGCGCAGGCGCTCAACGGTTGCGGCAACAACGCGTACCCGACGAATCTGGCCGCCCTCCAGGCGTACACCCGGACGTGGGCGTCGTACGGCTGGGTCGACCCGGTCGGCAACCTGTCCGGCGATCCGGTGTACGTGTTCCACGGCGGCAACGACACCACCGTCAAGAAGTCCGTCACCGACGACCTGGTCCGGTACTACCAGCACTTCGGGGCCAGCGTGCAATACGACAGCGGCTCCGCAGCCGGTCACTCCTGGGTCACCCCGTACGGCACGCTCGGGTGCACGGCGACCGCGTCGCCCTACCTCAACGACTGCGGCACCGACCCGCAGAACGCCCTGCTGCGCAAACTGCTCGGCGGGGTGAGCGCACCGAACACCGGCGCGCTCGGCGGCACGCTCATCCGCTTCGCGCAGAACACCTTCGCGGTCAACGGCTGGGCCAACGGGTTGAGCATGGACGCCAACGGCTACGCCTACGTGCCGTCGGCCTGCGCGGCCGGCCAGTCGTGCCGGTTGCTGGTCGCCCTGCACGGCTGCGTCCAGGCCTCCGGCGCGGTGGGCACGGCCTTCGTCGACCGGGCCAACCTCAACCAGTACGCCGACACCAACAACCTGATCGTCCTCTACCCGCAGGCGAGCACCAGCCTCAGCAACCCGAACGGCTGCTGGGACTGGTGGGGCTACCTGGGCGCGACCAACTTCCCGATCAAGGGCGGCGCGCAGGTGGAGACCATCATGAACATGGTCCGCCGGTTGGACGGCTGACCGGCCCGAGGGCGGGGCGGGCCCACTCCGGGCCCGCCCCGCCTCAGCGTGGGCCCGCCCCGCCTCAGCGTGGGCCCGCCCCGCCTCAGCGTGGGCCCGCCCCGCCTCAGCGTGGGCCCGCCCCGCCTCAGCCCAGGAACAGTTGGACGAGGACCAGCACGGCGAGCAGCGCAGGCCCGCGAGACCCCTGACGCATCAGGTCGACCGGGATCATCCCGAACGGGGTGTTGACCGTCGCGCCGCCGTAGTTGATCGGCGGGCGGGTGCCGGCCCGGAACGCGGCGAGCACCACCCCGACCGCCAGCGTCGGTGCGAGCCACGCCGGCCCGGGGTCGACCGTCGGAAGGGTCAGCAACCACCACAGGCCCGCGCCGATCGCCGGCACCACCACGTGGATCCCCCGCAGCAGGGCGTCGCTGCCCCCGAGCGCGCGGCGCAGCCCGGGTGAGCGGCTGATCGACCGCAGGCCACCCGTCAGCCGGTCGGCGGCGAGGTAGGCGAACACCACCTGCGTGGCCCCGGCCAGCCCGGGCAGGGCGAGCGCGGCAGCGTACTGCACTCCGATCAGGGCGGCCCAGATCAGCACGGCGCTCGGGTGCCGGCGCAACCGGCGTACGTCGGCCTGGAGCAGCGCCCACCAGGCGGGGCCGGGCAGGAACCGGCTGCTGCGAACCCGGCCGATCCGGCGCCAGCGCCGGCTCTCCACCAGGCCGGCGAGCAGACTCGGGTCCAGCAGGATCATGGCCGTGGAGGCGGCATTGGCGAACTGGGCGCCGGTGGTCAGCGTGGCCCGGTCGACCCGGGGCAACGCGCGGACCGCGAGGATCGTGCCCAAGCCCACGAGGGGCAGCGCGGCGGCGAACAACGCGACCCTCGGCGTCGCCGCCGGCCGGGGCAGCCCGTCGCCGAGGCGACCGACGAGCACCACCAGGGCGGTGATGGCGGCTGCCGCCCCCATCGGCACCGCACCGGCCAGGGTCGGCCACCGCCGGCCCGCCCGGCTGCTCTGTGCGACGACGCTGAGCGCCAGCGCGGCCGCGCCCCACCCCGCGCCGGCCCCGGCGGCCCAGCCCAGCGCGGCCAGGTCGGTGACACCGCCGAGCGCCGCCACGGCCGCCCCGAGCGCCGCGGTGCCGGCCGCGGCCCCCAGCAGCAGCAGGACGAAGCGCGGTGCCAGCCAGGCCCGCCGGTCCACCGGTGCGCTGGTCGCCCAGCTCTGCGTGGCCGGGGTGACCAGCAGCGGCCCGAGCGCGCGCAGACCACGCCAGGCCAGCCCGGCGCCGGCCAGCAGCGCGGCGACCGCCAACCACCACCGCACCCCCGGCTCGGCCCGCCCCACCGTGGGAGAGTCCAGCAGGTCGCGGCTCGCGCTGATCGCGAACCAGCCGTACATGCCCACGAACAGGACCATCACGTACGCGTCACCCAGCACGTCGCCGAGGGAGTGGTCGTGGTGCCGGCTGCGCGCCTTGCGCAGGTGTGTCCGCAGCTGCCGGGCGGTGGGCACCCCGGCCGGCGCGTCGGCGATCGTGGCCGGCGGGGCGGTCACCGGCCGATCTCGATGCGCTCGTCGACCACCGCGTCGATCAACTCCGGGTCGTGCGAGGCCAGCAGCACGGCCGTCCCGGCTTCGCGTTCCCGCAGCAGCCGCTCGGCGAGCCACTGCCGCCCACGGACGTCCAACCGCTGCTCGGGCTCGTCCAGGATCAGCACCCGGCGCGGCCGGACGAAACACGAGGCCAACGCCAACCGGCGGCGCTGCCCGCTGGACAGGGTCACCGGCAGCTGGTCGCGGGCCGGCTCCAGACCCAGCTCGGCGAGGACCTCCTCGACCGGCTCGGCGTCACCCCCGTGGGCGTACGCCACCAGCTCCAGGTGCTCGACCACGGACAGGTCGGGAAAGAAGTCGATGTCGTCCAGGGCTGCCGCCACCAGCGCCCGCACCTGCGGGTCGGTCTCGTCGGCCCGGCGGCCCTGCACCAGCACCTCGCCCGCGTCCGGTCGGTCCGCGCCGACGACACAGCGCAGCAGGGTGGTCTTGCCGCTGCCGTTGGGGCCCAGCACCACCGCGATCCGCCCCGGCGCGAGCGTGAAGCTCACCTCGTCGAGCACGACCAGGTTGCCGAAGTTGCGACTGAGTCCCCGTACCGAGAGCGCGTCCACGATCACAGAGTCTCCCAGAGCCGTGCCACCGACCAACCCGAGCGACCTACGTCACGCGATCCGTGGCGTCGGCCTCGAGTCGGGCGTCGGCGGCGGCCAGCCCCTGATCGTCGGCGACCTCCTCGGCGACCGCCGCCGCGTCCGCCCAGTGCCGCCGCGCGTCGGCCTGGTCGCCCAGCGCGGCGGCAGCGTCGCCCAGGTAGAGCAGGGTGCGCGCCAGCCCCGCCGTGGGCCGCGCCTCCTCGCGCAGCCGCCGGCTCTCGGCCAGCATCTCGTACGCCGTGTGCGCCTGCCCCGGGGTGCTGCTCAGCAGCGTCGCCCCGGCGTTGAGCAGCGCCGTCGCCCGGCTGGTCGGGTCGTTGACCGACTCGTACTCGCGCAGTGCGGCCCGCCACGCCTGCGCGGCGTCCAGGTGCTCGCCGAGCGCCGCGTGCACCAGCACCAGGTTGGTCAGCGCCGCCGCGTACCCGCGAGCGTCACCCACCGACCGGAACGCGTTCGCCGCCCGCACCAGGTGGTGGTGCGCGATGTCCAACTCACCCCGGGCGAGCTGCGCCGCGCCCAGGCCCAGGTCGGTGAGGGCGTGCCCGGCGCGGTCGGCCCCCGAGCGGTGCCGACGCGACATCTCCAGGTGCTCCACCGCGTCGTCGAGCTGCCCCAGGTCGAAGAGCGCCAGGCCCAGGTTCATCCGGGCCTGGGCGGTGCCCCGGCGACCGCGTTCGTTGACCGCGAGGGTGAGCGCGGCCGCCGCACCGTGCGGGTCGTGCCGGCGACGGCGCAGCACACCCAGCTCGTTGTGCGCCCACCCGGCGATCTCCGGTCGGTCGTCGGCCGTGGGGGTGGCCAGCACGGTGCGACAGACCTGCTCCCACTCGTCGAGCCGCTCGGCGTACGCCAGCCAGCCGCACAGCGCCACGGCCAGCCGGAACCACCAGCGGCGCACCCGGCGGGGCAGTGTCTCGGCCGCGCCGGCCGGCACCCGCACCACCGCCAGCAGCAGCTCCTGGTGCAGGTCGAACCAGCCGTACGGGTCGTCGTCCAGTGGCAGCGACCACTCCCGGTCCGGTGGGGTGCCGAGCACCGCCAGGTTGGCCGCGTGTCGTTCGGCTCGGCGGGCCAGGTGCCGCGTCAGTCGGGCCTGCGCGGCGACCCGGGCCCGGGCCGGGTCCGCGTCCCGCAGGTGCAGCCGGGCGCTGGCGGCCAGCAGCGGGCGGATCTCGTACCGGTCGCCGGGCGCGCCGACCACGAACGCCGCGGCGGCCAACTGGTCGAGCAGCGCGGTCACCCGCTCGGGGTGCCGCCCGGCCAGCGCGGCGATGGTCGGCCGGTCCACCGGGGCGGGGATCAGCGACATCACCCTGTACAACCGGCGGGCCCCGCGGGTCAACGCCCGGTACGCGGTGTCCCGCTCGGTGATCAGGCGTGCGGCCGGCGAGACGGTCAGCCGCTGGTGTGGCGGCGTCTGCACGGCGCGGCGCAGCGCGTCCAGCACGTCGGAGTGCCGCCAGCCGTGTTGTGCGGTGCGGTAACCGAGCGCACGGACGGTGCGTGGCTGCCGGCCGCACAGGTCGACGATCTCGCGGACCTCCGGGTCGGTGCGGGGGTCGGCACGGCGAACCCGGGCGGCGGGGGCGGCCCCACCGGCGGTGGCGAACAGCTCGACCGCCTCGGAGGTGCCCGGCTCGGCGATCCAGTGCGCGACCACACCCTTGAGCCCCACCAGCGCCGGGCCGCCGGCCAGCAGCAGCCGGCAGGTGCGCGCGGTGGGTGGCAGCAGTGGCCAGACCTGGTCGGGCCGGTCGACGTTGTCCAGCACCAGCAGGATCCTGCGGCCGTCGAGCTGGCCGCGCAGCGCGTCGGCGGCGGCGGCGAGCGCGTCCGGCCGGCCGGAGACCGGCGGGGCGGTGCCCAGGATCCGGGCCAGTGCGGTGAGCACCTGCCGGGCCGAGTGAGCGCGACCGCGCCGCCGCAGGTCGAGGTAGTACTGCCCGTCGGGGAAGTCCTCCCGGCACAGGTTCGCGGCCTGCACCGCGCACGCGGAGGTGCCCACCGCGCGTCGGCCCAGGACGGCCACCGCGTGCTCGCTGGCGAGCAGCCCGAGCACCGCCTCGACATGGTCCTCGCGGCCGGTGAACTCGGCCGTGTAGGGCAGGGTGGGCGCGCCGGTGGCCGGCGCGGTGAGCACATCCGTCGGTTCGGGGTCGACCTCCCGGTCGGCCCGGCGGCGGCGCACCTCGTAGACCACGAAGCCGACGATGCCCCCGGCGGCGAGGGCGATGCTCGTCGGCCCGAGCACGCTGGCCGCCAGCTCGGAGAGCAGGTCGCTGGCGAGGTTGCTGACCAGGTTGGCGAGGACGCCGCTGACCACGCCGCCGATCGCGATCAACGCCGGCCAGCGCGGGCTGCGGCGGCCACCGCCCGGCCTGGTCAGCGGACACCTCCGGAGACGAGCCCGGCGACCAGGTGTCGCCGCGACAGCACAATGAGCACCACCGGGAGCACCGAGGCGAGCACCGAACTGGCGGCCAGCGCGCCGCTGTTGCTCACGAAGCTGCGGGTCTGCTCGGCCAGGAACGGGCCGAGCGGCGACGCCCCCGGCCCGCTGAACAGCCGACCCACCACCAGGTCGTTCCAGACCTGGACGAACTCCAGCACGGAGACCGCCACCACCGCCGACAGGTTGTGCCGCGCCAACCGGCGCAGGGTGTGCCACCACCGCCGCCCGCCCAGCCGGGCGTCGCGCACCTGCTCGACCGGCAGGTCGGCGAACGCGTTGCGCAGCACCAGCACCGCGAACGGCACACCCAGCGCGATGTGCACCAGGGCCAGGCCCTGAGCCGTGCCGGAGGAGAGCACCAGGCCCAGCACCTCGTTGACCGGCCCGGCGATGACCTGGATCGGCACGACGCTGGCCGCCAGCAGCACCAGCCCGGTGGCCTGCGCGGCCGGCCCGGTCAACCAGGCCAACGGGTACGCGGCCAGCAGCGCGACCACCAGCACCGTGGCGGTCACCGCGGTGGCCAGGAGCAGCGTGAAGCCCAGCGTGTGCCACAGCTCCGTGCCGGTGACCACGGTGCGGTAGGACTCGGCGTTCGGCGGCGCCGACCACCAGCCGCGCGCGGCGGCGTCCACCCGGCCGTGTGCCGACGTGGCGACCAGCACTCCCAGCGGCACCAACCAGGCGACCGCCGCGCCCGCCGCGAGCAGCCGGAACACCCGCCGGGGCGGGGCGACGGGACTGGGCTCCGGTGCCTTCTCTGCGGGCGGTGGGGGCCAGGCCTGTCGGACGAAGAGCGCGGCCACCATGATCCCGCCGACGACCGCCACCAACCACACGACGCCGAGCGCGGCGCCGTCGCCGGTGGTGGTGCCGCCCGAGGTCTGCCAGATGCGCAGCGCGAGCACGGAGGCCTCGTCGCGGACCGAGCCGGGGGTCATCACGAGGATCAGGTCGAACGTGCGGCTCGTGCCGACCGCCACCAACGCGAAGACCACCGCGGTCGTGCGCAGCAGCAGTGGCCGCCACTGCGCGTCCCACAGGACGTGTCGTCGCCCCCCGCCGTAGGCGCGCACCGCGTCGGCGAGACTCGACGGCACCGCGTCCAGCGCGGACCGGAAGACCAGCACGGCCAACCCCACCCAGGCCCAGACGAACGCCGACATCAACGCCACGGTGACCAGCCCCGGCCCGAGCAGCTGCGGCGCGTCGTCGTACGGGCGGCCGGTCAGTCGGGCCGCGAGCAGGGTGGCCAGCCCCCGGGTCGGGTCCGGGTCGTACATCAGCCGGAAGGTGACCCCGGTGACGACCAGCGGCAGCGCCACCGGCACCAGGAGGATCAACCGGACCAGCCCGCCCTCCTGGGAGCGGCGGGAGGCGGCGGCGAGCAGATAGCCCAGGGCCGTCACCACCGCCGGCACCAGCAGCGCCCAGAGGAAGGTCCGGCCGACCACCGCGCCGGTGCCCGGGGCGGCCAGCGCGGTCTGGAAGTGTTCCGCACCGACCCAGCGGCCGTCGGTGGTGACGCTGGCGTGGATGGTCCGCAGCACCGGCCACAGCACGAGCCCACCGAGCAGCACCGCGGCCGGCAGCAACAGCGCGGAGGTCGCCCCCGCCGCCGGATATGCCCGGCCGCGCCGGGGCGGCCCGACGTCGTCGAGCACCGCCAGCTCGCCGAGGACACGCACCTGGCTCATCGGCCGCCACCCGCGCTGCGCGCCGCCGAGGCGAGCTCACCGGTGGCGCGCCGGATCGCCTCGCCGGCGCCGACGCCGTCGGTGACGTCGGCGAAGAAGCCCTGCATGATCCGCCAGATGCCGACCCCGTCCGAGCCGGTGAACGCGCCGGGCAGCTGGTCGGAGAGGTCGAAACGCAGCGTGCCGGGCGCCTGCATCTCCCGGGCGAGCTGCTGGCCGACCTGGTCGGTGTAGCTGCTGATCGGGACGTTGGTGTTGGGCGAGAGGTAGCCGCCGGCGCGCAGCCACGGCCGGAACGAGTCGGCCCTGGTGAGCCACTCGACCAGCTCGACCCCACCCCGGGCGCCGGTGAACGCCACCGCGGCGTCGCCGCCGACGATCAGCGGGCCGCCGCCCGGCCGGGCGCCCGGGAACGGGAACGTGGTCGGTGCCTCCGGGCCACGCTGGAACGGGCCGACGACGTCGGCGGTGAAGTCGGCCCCGAAGAGCATCACCGCACGCCGGGTGTGCACCACCTGGATCACCGACTCCTCGTACTGGGTGAGCAGGGCCCGACGCCCACCACCGAGGAACGCGCCGTCGACGCTCCACAGCTCGGCGAGCCGGCCCAGCGCGTCGCGTACCGGCTGTGCCCGCCAGTCGGCCTTCGGGCGGGCGAGGATGTTGTAGCCCTCGGGCGCCACGTCGGCCAGCACGTTCTCGAACCAGTCGGTCAGCACCCACCCGTCCGCCGCGCCGACGGCCAGGGGTGCCGGGCCGCCGTCGCGCCGGGCGGCAGCGCCGAGCCGGCGGGTGAGCGCGACCAGCTCGTCCCAGTTGGCCGGCTGCTCGGACAGCATCGACGGCAGGTGCCAGACGAGCGACTTGTGTGCCGCCTTCACCCAGACGCCGTAGCGCCGGCCCTCGGCGGTCAGCAACTCGCCCAGCCCGTCGGGCACCGCGTACTCGCTGGAGGGGCGCACCGGGCTCAGCCAACCGCGCTGCGCGTACTCGGTGACCAGGCCGGGGCGCGGCAGGATGGCCACGTCCGGGCTGGTGCCGGCGAGGTGTCGGGCCCGCAGGAACGCGTCGATGTCGTTGCCGGCGCTGACCACCTGCACATCGCCGGGATAGTGGGCGACGACGTCGCGGAACCGGTCCAGCTCGCTGGTGCTCCAGACCACCGCGACCTGCACCGACCGGGTCCCGCCCGAGCAGCCGGCGGCCAGGGCCGTGGCACTCGCGGCGGCGGCCCGCAGCAGGGCGCGGCGACCCAGCCGGACGCTGGGCGTCATCGGGTGGCCTCGCTCGGCTCGGTGACCAGCTCGTGGCGCACCGGGATCTCGGCGAGGGTGGCCGGGTCGGCGGTGCAGACCAGCACCGCCACCCCGGGGGAGTCCGGTGGGGAGAGCCGGGGCATCAGGTCACCGAGTCGGCTGTCGCCGGCCGACCCGGCCGGCAGGTCGATGACGAGCACCTCGGGCAGGCACACCGCCGCCCGGGCGAGCGCCACCCGGAACCGCTGGGCCGCGTTGATCTGGTGCGGCAGCAGGGTGAGGGAGAACGCCAGCTCGAGGCGCTCGACCACGGTGGCCGTCCAGTCGTCGGCCACCTCGTGCACCCGCTCACGTTTGCGCTGGCCGTACTCGATGTTGCGGCGCACGGTGAGCTGGGGGAGCAGCGCGCCACCGGCGGGCACGTAGCCGATCTGCCGGCGCGGTGGCGGCAGGACGGTGACGTCCCGGTCGCCGACCAGGACGCGACCGGTCACCGGGGCGGCGAGCCCGGCGAGCACCCGGGCGACCGCCGTGCCGAACCGGGGCGGCGCCACCAGGGCGGCGAGCGTGCCGGCGGGGACGTCGAGGGTCACCGGCCCGGTGCCGGGCACGGCGACCAGTGCGCGTAGCCGTAACGTGACCCTCACCTCCGGTGACCGCTGGGCGAACGTCCCCAGGGTGGCACATCGTGCCGACAATCGATGCCCGCGCCACCTCCACTGTGGAGATGTCGGGGCTGCTCAGCCGGGCCGGTAGAGCGCGGCGAGCCCGGCCGCCGTGGCGGCCAGGCGCTCGCGGAGCGCCACCGGGGTCAGCACCTCGACGTCGGCGCCCAGGCGCAGCAGGTCACCGTGGGCGTGGGTGAGCGACTCGATCGGCAGCACCGCGGTCACCCAGCCGCGCGCGTCCGGCGGCCCGGCGCTGGCGTCCACCGCGGTCACCACCGGGTCGCTGCCGATCTCCCGCAACCGCTCACGACCGGCGGGGGAGAGCCGGACGGTGGCCTCGTCGCGGTGCAGCCGGGCGCGGAACCGCACCACGTGCGCCCGCCACCAGGCCGGCAGGTCGAAGTCGGCGGGTCGGTCGAACTCCTGCGCCAGCGGGGTCAGCGCGAGGATCTGGTTGACCCGGTACGTCGCCGGTGAGCCCCGACCGGGCTGGTCGGCCACCACATACCACCGGCCGCCCTTGAGGACCAGGCCGTACGGCTCCAGCACCCGGGTCACCTCACCGTTCCAGCCGCGGTAGCGCACCTCGATGCGGCGCTGCCGCCAGACGGCCTCGGCCGTGCGGGCCAGCTCGGGGGAGGCGTCGCCGTCGGCGTACCAGCCGGGGGTGTCCAGGTGGAAGCGTTGCTGGAGTCGGGCGGCCCGGTCGCGCAGCGGCGCGGGGAGGGCGGCCTGCAGCTTGAGTTGCAGCGCGGCGACCACGTCGCCGTAGCCCAGCTCGTCGGCGGGGCCGGGCAGCCCGGCCAGGAAGAGCCGGTCGGCCTCGTCGGCGGTCAGCCCGGTCAGGCGGGTCCGCCAGCCGTCGATTAGTTGGTAGCCGCCGGCGTGCCCGGCCTCTCCGTAGAGCGGGATGCCGGCGGCGTGCAGCGACTCCACGTCCCGGTAGATGGTGCGGGGGGACACGGCCAGCCGGTCGGCGAGCTGCGCGGCGGTCAACCGACCGTGCGACTGGAGCAGCAGCAGGACGGAGAGAAGTCGACTGGCCCGCACTTCACTGACACTAGCTGTCAGGGGAGCGGTCGTACCGTCCCGGCATGGCTTTTCGCGACAAGGATCTGAGAACACCGGGACCGATCACGGTGGACGGTCGTCAGCTCAAGCGCTACCACATCGACCAGCCCGAGCGGCCGATCGAGCCGGAGGTGGAGAAGGCCGCGTACGACCTGCTGCCGGCGCTGCTGGCGGAAACCGTCGACGACGGCACCCCGGCCGCCGGGTGGGTCGTGCTGCACCGGGGCGCGGACACCGGCGCCTACCTGCTGGCGTACACCTGGATGTTCGACAACGCGGTGGAGGTGCGCGTCGCGGTGGCCGGTCAGCCGGCACTGGACTGCCCGGACGACGACCCGGCACACTTCGTCCGCCCGCCCCACGTCGGGGTGGGCTGCGTCTGGGAGTTGGCGGTGCTGGAGCACGAGCGGGCCGCCTGGGTCCGGCACATGCTGACGCCGGAGAACCCGAATCTGACCGATTATCTGCGTGACACGCGAGCGGAAGGGCCGGTGGGCCGCTGATGGGCGACTTCGACTTCTTTGTGGGCACCTGGAACGTCGTGAACCGGCGGCTGCGCAAGCGCCTGGTCGGCTCCGACGAGTGGGAGGAGTTTCCCGGGGTGTCGGTCGCGCACGGCTTCTTCGCCGGTGGCGGCCACTTCGACGAGATCACGTTCCCGACCAGGGGCTCGGCCGGCGCCACGATCCGGATCTTCGACCCGGCGAGGCAGGAGTGGTCGATCTACTGGATGAGCAGCGACAGCGGCGTGCTGGGGCAGCCGCCGATGGTGGGCCGCTTCGTCGACGGGGTCGGCCGTTTCTACGCCGACGACCAGCACGAGGGGCGGCCGGTGCGCTGCCGGTTCATCTGGTCGGACATCAGCGCCACCACCGCCCGCTGGGAGCAGGCGTTCTCCGTCGACGGTGAGCAGACCTGGGAGACCAACTGGATCATGACTTTCACCAAGGCGTCCGACTAGTCGCGACCGGTCTCGCGCCAACTTTCGGCCATCCGGGTGCGGTGTTAGTGTCCGTCCACCGCCCCGGATGGAGGAACGCCTTGGCCTCCGACCACGTCGACGTGCTGATCATCGGTGCCGGTCTGTCCGGCATCGGCGCCGCCTGCCACCTGCGTCGGGACTGCCCCGACAAGACGTACGCGGTGCTGGAGGCGCGCGACGCCGTCGGCGGCACCTGGGACCTGTTCCGCTACCCGGGCATCCGCTCGGACTCGGACATGTTCACCCTCGGCTACTCGTTCAAGCCGTGGACCGCCCCGAAGGCCATCGCCGACGGCACGACCATCCTCCAGTACGTGCGGGAGACCGCCCGCGAGTACGACGTGCAGCGGCACATCCGTTTCGGGCACCGGGTGCTGCGCGCCGACTGGGACAGCGTCGCCGCCCGCTGGACGGTGCACGCCCAGCGCACCGACACCGCCGAGACCGTGGTGCTGACCTGCTCGTTCCTGTTCGCCTGCACCGGCTACTACCGCTACGACGAGGGTTACACCCCGGCGCTGCCCGGCCTCGACGCGTACACCGGGCAGGTGGTGCACCCACAGCACTGGCCCGACGACCTCGACCACGCCGGCAAGCGGGTGGTGGTGATCGGCAGCGGCGCCACGGCGGTCACCCTGGTGCCGGCCATGGCGCAGCAGGCCGCCCACGTGACGATGCTCCAGCGCTCGCCCACGTACGTCATGGCGCTGCCCTCGCGTGACCGGCTGGCCGACGCGCTGCGGCGCTGGCTGCCGGCGACGGCCGCGTATGCGGTGGTGCGCTGGAAGAACGTGCTGTTCTCCACCGTCAACTTCCAGCTCAGCCGGCGTGCGCCCGGCCTGGTGAGGCGGGTGCTGCGCCGGGCCGCGAGGGGCCGGCTCCCGGTCGGGTACGACGTCGACCGGCACTTCTCGCCCCGTTACGACCCGTGGGACCAGCGGCTCTGCGTGGCACCCGACGGCGACCTGTTCACGGCCGTCGCGCAGGGCAGGGCGTCGGTGGTCACCGACACCATCGACACCTTCACCGCGCACGGCGTGCGGCTGGCCTCCGGCGACGAGCTGCCCGCCGACATCGTGGTCACCGCGACCGGGCTCAACCTGCTGGCCCTCGGTGGCCTGACCCTGCGCGTGGACGGCGTCGACGTCGACCTCGCCAGCAGTGTCGCCTACAAGGGCATGATGCTCTCCGGCGTGCCGAACTTCGCCCTGACCATCGGCTACACCAACGCGTCGTGGACGCTCAAGGCCGACCTGGTCGCCGGGTACGTCTGCCGGCTGCTGCGCCACCTGGACCGCACCGGCCAGCAGGTCGTCACCCCGCTCCCGCCGCCCGACGCGCGGCGGGTGCCGCTGATCGACCTGCGCTCCTCCTACGTGCTGCGCGCCGTCGACGCGCTGCCCAAGCAGGGTGCGGCCGCGCCGTGGCGGTTGCACCAGAACTACGCCCGCGACGTGCTGCTGATGCGACACGGCCGGCTCACCGACGAGGGGGTGCGGTTCTCGCGCGCCGGCTGCCTGACCGCGCCCGACCACACCCCACGTCCCGTCGCGTCCGAGCGTCGGTAACCGCCAGCAGAGGAGCACCCATCGTGCAGAGGTTCGACTTCGCCGGTGCCACGGCCGTGGTCACCGGCGCGGCCAGCGGCATCGGCGCGGCGCTGGCGCACGCGCTGGCCCGCCGGGGCAGTGATCTGGTCCTGCTGGACCGCGACGCCGAGCGGCTGGACGCGGTCACCACCGCGATCCGCCTCGACCACCCGACCCGCCAGGTGCACACACACCTGCTGGATCTCGCCGACGTGACGGCCACCGCCCAGGTCGCCGCGGAGATCGTTCAGCGGCACCCGCGCGTACGACTGCTGGTGAACAACGCCGGCGTGGGCCTCGGGGGCCGGTTCGACCAGGTGACGTTCGACGAGTTCAGCTGGGTGATCGACGTCAACTTCCGGGCCGTGGTGCAGTTGACCCACGCGCTGCTGCCCACCCTCAAGGCGGAGCCGGGCGCGCACCTGGTCAACATCTCCAGCCTGTTCGGGCTGATCGCGCCGGCCGGGCAGACCGCGTACTCGGCCAGCAAGTTCGCGGTGCGCGGTTTCACCGAGGCGCTGCGCCACGAGCTGGTCGACGACGGCATCGGGGTGACGTCGGTGCACCCCGGCGGGATCCGCACCCGCATCACCGAGAACGCCCGGATCGGCAGCGGGGTGTCCCACGAGGAGTACGCGGCCGGCCGGGCGCAGTTCGAAAAGCTGCTCACCATCGCGCCGGAGCGCGCCGCCGAGGTGATCCTGCGGGGCGTCGAGCGGCGTCGGGGCCGGGTGCTGATCGGCTGGTCGGCGAAGCTGCCCGACCTGCTGGCCCGGGCCCTGCCGGCCTCGTACAACCGGCTTCTGGTCACCGGGCTGAACCGGGGCGTCGTCCGCTCCGCGCCGCCGACCCCCGGCGTGCCCGCGCAACGCCCCGGCGACGCCGCCGTCGACCCGGCCCGTGAGGTGGCCTGACCGGGGGCCCGGTCACGGCGGTGTGCTGCCCCGCTTCTCCTCCTGGGCCAGCACCGCCTCGCGGTGCTCCGGCTCGTCGCGGCGGGCCAGCTCGGCGGCGAGCCGCGGGTCGCCCACCAGCCGACCCCGGTTGCGGTGCAGAAAACTCTCGAAACCCCCGGTGTACGGGCAGGCCAGCTCGCCGAGCGCCCGCTCCGGCGTGTAGCGGCAGCCGCCGCAGTAGTCGCTGATCTCGTCGATGTCGGTGCCGTCCACCGCGTACGGGCGGGTGTCCAGGCGGGCCAGGTCGGCGTACTGGCTCATGCCGATCACCGTCGCGTTCATCACCCAGTCGGTGCCGTCGACGAAGCAGCGCTGGAACCAGTCCGCCAGCTCGGTCGGCCGCCAGCCGCGCTGCAACGCGTAGTTGCCCAGCACCAGCAGCCGGGGCGTGTGGTGGGTCCACGCGTGGTCCCGGACGGCACCGAGGACGTCGGCCAGGCAGCGGGCCTCCACGGCGTCCGCGTCCAAATCGGCGAACCACTCCGGCAGGGGCTCGGTCGCGGCCAGCCAGTTCACCCCCCGGAAGCGCGGCTCGAAGTACCAGTACAGCTGCCAGAGGAACTCCCGCCAGCCGAGCAACCCCCGGATGAAGGGCTCCACCGCCGTCCGCGGGGCCGTCCCGTCCCGCCACGCCTGCTCGGCGGCCCGCACGGCCGGCTCCGGGTGCAGCAACCCGAGGTTGAACGAGGACGACAGCACCGAGTGCGCGAACACCGGGTCGTCGCCGCTCATCACGTCGGCGTAGCGGCCGTACCCGGGGAGCCGGTGGGTCAGGAAGTGCGTCAACCGGGCCTGCGCCTCGGCGTGGGTGGCGGGGTGCCGCCGGGGGCCGTCCCGGCCGACGAACCGCACCCCGTCAGCCGCCCAGCGGTCCAGGTCGCGGCGGACCTCGGCGTCGATGTCGTCCTCGACGATCGGCGGGGGCGGTGGTGACACCGCCGGCACGTCCCACTCTTCGGCGCGGAGTCGACGCCCCGGCCCGGTCGTGGCGGCCGGCGTGCTCAGGATGTCGTGCCGCCGCTTCGCGTACCGGTAGAAGTCGGTCATCCGCAGCGGGCCGCGTCGGCTGCGGTCCGCCCAGCCGGCGAAGTCGGCCTGGCTGGTGACGAACCCGCGGGGTGGCAGCACGGTCAGCCCCGGCACCGACCGGGCGAAGCGCAGGGCCGACCGGGAGTGCGGATGGCAGACCTCCACCGGCTCGCCGACCTGCGCCAGCGCCTCCCGGAACGTGCCCGTCCGCAGCAGCAGCGCCCGGTCGCCCAGCTCGGCCGCCCGGTGCCGCAGCGCGGACAGGATCAGATGCGCCTTCTGCCGGTGTATCGGCCGTCGGCGGAACAGTTCTCGGATCTCCACCAGCAGCACCGGCTGGTCGGGGTCGTCGAGGAAGTGTGGCCCGAGTTGGTCGGCCAGCAACCATCGGCGGCGATACATGGCGCAATTCTGCCCAATGTCCGGCCGTCGCAACCGACGCCGGCCCGGCAGGTCGGGCACCGGATTCCGTGCGGCGTCGGTCAGGCCGGCTCGGCCACCCTCGCCCGGGGTCCGATGTCGCGGCGGCGCAGCACCACGGTCAGCGTCACGAGGACGACCAGCAGGGCCGCGACCACGTACACCGGGGCCGGGCCGAGCGGCGCCAGCAGCACGAGCAGCGCCACCACCGGGAAGGCGACGACCACCGCGCCGTGCTGGTCCTGGCGGTCGTGCAGCAGCCAGATCGTGAGCAGGAAGACCGCGACCGGGATCGCCACCGCGTAACCGGCGGTGGTCCCGGAGATGTGCGCGAGGTGCCGCTCGACGTCCACCGCCGCACCCAGGCCGGCGCCGACCGCGGCCACCGCCCCGAAGATCAGGTAGTGGCCGTACCCCCAGATCAGGGAGTACGGCATCCGGTCGGGTGCGTCGATCGGCCGGTCGAAGTAGAGCCACCAGAGCGCGAACACGATGAGCGCGCCGGCCGCCGCGAGCGACCACAGGTCGTGCTCCCCGGCGTCGAGGCCGGTCTGGATCGCCATCGAGATCGCCAGCACCGCCTCGCCGAGCACGATGAGGGTGAACAGCCCGTACCGCTCGGTGATGTGCCGGGGGTGCCAGGGGGTCATCCCGGGGCGTTCGGCCACCGCCGGGACCAGCAGATCGGCCAACACCAGCAGCACGAACGCCGCGATGCCCCACTCGGCGGGCACCAGCAGCCGCAGCAGCCACCCGACCTGCACCACGCTCACGCCGATCGCGTAGCGGCGCGCCGCCGCCCGGTGCCGGGGATCGCCGACCGCCGCGCGGCTCCAGTGCACGACGGCGGCCAGCCGCATCACCACGTACCCGTAGGTGATGACGGTGAAGTTGCCGTCGGCGAAGGCCGGTGGCACCCCGGCGGCCAGGATCAGCGCCCCGGAGATCTGCACCAGCGTGGTGATCCGGTAGACGTCGTCGTCGGTGTCGTAGGCCGAGGCGAACCAGGTGAAGTTCACCCACGACCACCAGATCGCGAAGAACACCATGAGGTAGCTGGTCGCCGCGTGGCGGAGGTGCCCCTCGGCGACGTCGTGGTGCAGGCTGCTGGCCGCCTGTGCCACCGCCACCACGAAACACAGGTCGAAGAAGAGTTCCAGTGGGGTGGCCGCCCGGTGCGGCTCGTCGCGGCGGCGAGGCCGCATCGGCCGGTAGAACGGCCGCACCGAACGGGAGACGGTCACCGGAACGTCTCAGCGCTCAGCGGTGCCGCCGACGGCCGTGGGTCAGCCCCTCCAGCACCAGGGTCAGCCCGGCGCCGATCAGCCAGACGTCCTTCGCGAGCCCCGCGCCCTGCTGCGTCGGGCGGATGCTGCCGGGCTCCCGCATCCCCGGCGTCTTCAGGTAGAGCTGCGCCAGGCCCGCGCCGAACCCGGTCAGGCCGAGCCCGACCAACGGCGCCGGGACGAACGGCGCGAGCAGCGCGGCCCCCAGCGCGATCTCCGAGTACGCCAGCAGCTTGGCGAAGCGCGCCGGCTCGAACTGGCCGAGCTGGGGCATGGCGGCGACCGCCATCCCGTGCATCCCCTCAGCGGCGGCGCCCTCCAGGTTGCGCTTGCCCAGACCCGAGTTGAGAAAGTACGCGCCGATGCTGACCCGCAACGGCAGGTGTGCGAGCTTCATGGTCACTCCCGATGGCCGTGGTCGCAATGCGGCCCGCGTACCCGGGACCGCCCCCGATAACCGCCGGGCCGGCTGGGCTGGCCGTGGTGGTCGCGGTAGGTTCGCCGGGGGCCCGCCGCCGAGCCCGTGGCGCACCCGCCCACCCGGCGCCCGGCCCTGCCGCAGACCACCAGCAGGAGGCGAAGTGAGCCAGGAAGTCCGGGGAGTCATCTCCCGCAGCAAGGGAGCACCGGTCGAGGTCACCACCATCGTGGTGCCCGATCCCGGCCCCGGTGAGGCCGTCGTCCGGATCCAGTCCTGCGGCGTCTGCCACACCGACCTGCACTACCGCGAGGGCGGCATCAACGACGACTACCCGTTCCTGCTCGGCCACGAGGCGGCGGGCATCGTCGAGCAGGTGGGTGAGGGCGTCACCGACGTCGCCCCGGGTGACTTCGTGGTCCTCAACTGGCGTGCGGTCTGCGGGGTCTGCCGCGCCTGCCGCCGGGGTCGCCCCTGGTACTGCTTCAACACCCACAACGCCACCCAGCGGATGACCCTCACCGACGGCACCGAACTCGCACCGGCGCTGGGCATCGGCGCGTTCGCCGAGAAGACCCTGGTGCACGCGGGGCAGTGCACGAAGGTCAACCCGGCGGCCCGACCGGCCGCCGTGGGTCTGCTCGGCTGCGGTGTGATGGCCGGGCTCGGCGCGGCGATGAACACCGGCAACGTCACCCGCGGCGACTCGGTCGCGGTGATCGGCTGCGGCGGTGTCGGGGACGCGGCGGTCGTCGGTGCGGCCCTCGCCGGCGCCACCACGATCGTCGCGGTGGACACCGACAGCCGCAAACTGGAGTGGGCGCGTCAGTTCGGCGCCACGCACACCGTGAACGCCTCGGAGACCGACCCGGTCGAGGCCATCCGGGCCGCCACGGGCGGCTTCGGCGCCGACGTGGTGATCGACGCGGTGGGTCGACCGGAGACGTGGAAGCAGGCGTTCTACGCCCGGGATCTCGCCGGCACGGTGGTGCTGGTCGGCGTACCGACCCCGCAGATGCAGATCGAGCTGCCGCTGCTGGACGTCTTCGGGCGCGGCGGCGCCCTCAAGTCCAGCTGGTACGGCGACTGCCTGCCCAGCCGGGACTTCCCGATGCTCACCGAGCTGTACCTTCAGGGACGCCTCGACCTGGACGCGTTCGTCACCGAGGAGATCGCGCTCGACCAGGTCGAGAACGCGTTCGAGCGGATGCACCACGGCGACGTCCTCCGCTCGGTGGTGGTGTTCCCGTGACCGCCCGGATCGACCGCGCGGTCACCTCCGGCACGTTCTCCCTGGACGGGCAGACCTTCGACGTCGACAACAACGTCTGGGTGATCGGCGACGACCGGGAGTGCGTCGTCCTGGACGCGCCGCACGACGTGGCCGCGATCCTCGCCCTGGTGGGTGACCGCCAGGTCCGGGCGATCCTGGCCACCCACGCCCACGACGACCACGTCCGGGTCGCACCCGAGCTGGCCGAGGCCACCGGCGCGCCGGTGCTGCTGCACACCGCCGACCGGGTGTTGTGGGACATGGTCCACCCGCACCTGCCGCCGCACGGCGAGTTGCTCGACGGGCAGGACATCGAGGTCGGCGGCACGACGCTTCGGGTGCTGCACACCCCCGGGCACAGCCCCGGCGCGTGCAGCTTCCACGCCCCCGATCTGGGCGTGGTGTTCACCGGCGACACGCTCTTCGCCGGGGGTCCGGGTGCGACGGGCCGCTCGTACAGCGACTTCGACACCATCGTCCAGTCGATCCGCACCCGCCTGCTCACCCTGCCGGCGGAGACGGTCGTGCACACCGGTCACGGCGACGACACCACGATCGGCGCGGAGGCGCCCCACCTGCCGGAGTGGCTGGCTCGCGGCCACTGAGCCTCGGCGCGCCCGCCTGTCGACCGCGCGCCCGCCTGCTGGCGCGCGGTCGACGGCTCAGCGTTCGTCGACCGCGCCCAGCACCGGCTTGACGTCCAGGACCGGGGTCCCGTCGAGGGCCTCCAGGTCGGCCACCTGGACACGCAGGCCGTCCACCGCGAGGACCCGCACCCGGTGCAGCCCGATCGGGTTGGGCCGGTGCGGGGAGCGGGTGCTGAACACCCCGGTCTCCGGCCGGCTCCCGTCGCCGCGCGGGTGCACCGCCAGCACGTCGCGCCGGGCGCGGTCCAACCAGGTCAGCACCAACACCTCCGCGCCGACGCGCAGGTCGCGCAGGGCCCGTTCGACCGGGGCGTCGAAGATCAGCCACGCCGCCGGCGCACCCTCGTCGCCCTGCCGGGGCGCGCTGGCCGCGTCGGTCAACGGCGAGGCGACCCGCCCGACCGGGCGCAGCAGGTACGTGTCATCGCTCGCCGCCTCGACCACGCTCGCTCCCCTCTGGACGGTCCCAACCTAACCGCACGGCGGGGCTAGGTCTTCTGCCCAGAGAGGTTGGGGACGCGGCTGGCGGTCCGGCAAGGCGGATATTCGTTCGGATACCGGTGTCGTATCTGGGCGAATATCCAACGCGGCCGGTCGTCGTGCGGGCCCGCCGCAGGCCGGCCAGGGGCTTTGACACAGACCCTAGGATCCCGAACATGGCCGCCGACTCGCCCGCCCCCGTTGTCCGCCAGCTGCGACTCGTGGTGGAGGCCGCCGACCACGACGCTGCCGTCGCGTTCTTCCGGGACGCACTCGGCCTGCCCGAGGAGGCGGCGTTCACCGGTGACGGCGACGCCCGGGTGGTGATCCTCGACGCCGGCCGCGCCACCCTGGAGATCGCCAACCCGGCGCAGAAGCGCATGATCGACGAGGTCGAGGTGGGTCGGCAGGTCGCGCCCCGCCTCCGGGTGGCCTTCGAGGTGGACGACGCCGAGGCGACCACCGCCCGGTTGGTCGCCGCCGGGGCGAGCGAGGTCGCCCCGCCCACCCGCACGCCGTGGCAGTCGCTCAACTCCCGCCTCGACGCCCCGGCCGACCTGCACATCACCATCTTTCAGGAGCTGGGCCCCGGGCGGGACGGCGATGGCCCCGGACGTGACGGTGACGTCTGAGCGGGGCGGGCTGCGCGTCGCCGCTCTCACCCCGGCGCAGACGGCTGCCGTCGCGTACGTGCGGTCGTTGGCCGTGGTCGAGCGTCCTGCCGCGCTGGCCACCATCGCCCGGCACCTCGCCACCGCCACCGCCGACGACGTCCACCGCCCGGAGCATCTGCTGGCCGCCATCGGGTCCGGGCGGCTGACCGTCAACTTCCACCCCGACCGGTTGTGCGCCGACGGCCGGACTGTCGCCGACGCCCTGGCCGGGGACGGGGCGTACCGCAGCCAGTTCGTCACCGGCATCTCCAACGGTGGGCTCACCGCGTACCCCGGTGGTGACCGGGACCGCTGGGAGCACCGGATGTTCGACGGTGCGTACCAGCGGCCCGGCGTGACATCGGCGCAGCGGCCCACGTACGGCGGCCTGAACCTGCTCGACCACGCGGACGGCGCCTGCCCCCGCTTCGGCTCCTGCCACCTGCGGCTGCGCCCCCCGGTGCTGAGCCGGGCGACCTTCTGCCTCGGGGACAGCCACCTCAGCCCGACAGTGGTGGGCACGGCCGACGCGTTCGAGGCGGTGCTCGCCGGGCTCCTGGCCGGCGTCGCCGCCACCGGCGAGTGCCTGGGACGTGCCGGGACCGACCTCGCCACGCTGGCGCGGACGTTGCTGGACCCGCCGACCGGCCCGGGCACGGTCGGTCGCGCGTTGGACGACTACGTGGAGGCCCAGGTCCACGGCACGCTCGATCTCGCGTACGACGTCGAGGCGCTGGTGGTGGACCCGTCCTTCGCCGGCACCCCGACCGGCGCGACGCTGGAATCGATCGCGCAGCGGCACGGTTTCCCGTTGCGGTGGCACCCGGGCTTCGTGCTGGCCGTCGACCGGGTCGACGCGGAGTTCCGGGGTCCCGCGATCCCGGTGTTGGCAGCTCGGGTGCACCGGGAGTTCGCCCGGGCGGGTGAGCCGGTGGACGCGGCGCTGATCGGTCGGGCGGCGGCCTCGGTGGTCGCCGAACCGCACCGGTGGGCGGACCGCGGCCCGATCGCGGACACCCTGCAACACCTCAAGCAGCTCTGGCACGTGCTGGTCCGCCACGGCACGGCGTACGGCACCTGATCTGCCGGGTCGTCACCCCTGCGTCGAACGTCCGTTTCGGTGCGCCGCTGCGGTCGACCGTCCCATTTCCCGGGGTGACCGGGACCGCACCGCACCCCGGCCCCGGCATTTCCGGAATGACCGACACGTGAACCTGGTTGTGTCCCCCGTACCGCCGGAGCCCAAACGCTTTTCCGCGGTCATCTCCCGAGGAGTGTTCACCCCGGAGCGCTCCGCACGATCGAGAGGGCAACCATCGTGAAGGTCGACTTCACTCGATGGCTCCCCGCCATCGCTAAGGACTCGTACCGCAAGACCGCACTGAGCGTGGCGGGTGTGGCCGCCCTCGGTGGTCTGGCGCTCGCGCCGACCGCGGTCGCCGCCCCCGTCACCACCGGCCCGCACCAGGGCGCCGTCGCCGCCATCGACCGCGCCACCGGCAAGGCCGCCACCACGGCCAGCCAGGACGACCAGCCCGTCGAGTCGGGCCTGACCACCGGCTCCGCCACCGGCAAGCCGCCGGCGGGCAAGCCGAGCCGCGACCAGCTGATCCCACACGGCATCGAGGGTGCCCAGTCGCGGGTACCGCTCGACGACGCGCAACTGGCCAACGCCCGCAAGATCGTCGACGCCGCCAAGAAGACCGGCGTCGGTGACCGGGGCGCGGTGATCGGCGTCGCCACCTCGCTGCAGGAGTCGAAGCTGTACAACCTCGGCCACCTCGGCGCGTACAACGACCACGACTCGCAGGGCCTGTTCCAGCAGCGCCCGTCGTCCGGTTGGGGCACGCCCGACCAGATCACCGACCCGGAGTACGCCGCCACGGCGTTCTTCACCGCACTCAAGAACGTCGGCGGCTGGCAGGACCTGCCGCTGACCACCGCCGCGCAGACCGTCCAGGTCTCGGCCTTCCCCTACGCGTACGCGCAGTGGGAGGAGCAGGCGGCGGACATCGTCCAGCAGATGTGGTGACACCCGCACAGAAACCGGCCGGCTCCCCTTGACGGGAGCCGGCCGGTTTCGTGCTGTCCGGGTTTCGTGTCGGTCGGGTGGCTCAGCAGGCGGGGTAGAGCCGTCGGGTGCCGACGCCGGCGGCGTACGCGTCGCGGTCGCTGAACCGGCAGCCGTAGTCCGGCCGGGCCACCACCGCCGGGTCGGTCACGGTGTCACCGGCCGGGCGCTTGCCGGTGCGTACCCAGGAGGTCAGGTCGTCCCAGGCGGCGCCGGCCTCCGCCGGGGAGAACTCGCAGTGCTGCGTGGCCCGGATGGCCCGCTGGACCACCAGCTTGCCGCGGCCGTTGCGCGCCACGTCAGCGGCGTACGCCTGCTCCATGCTGAACGGGACGAACAGGTCACCGAGGCCGTGCAGGCTGAGCACCGGCGCGGTGGGTCGACCGGCGATCCGCGGCACCTCGGTCAGCGTCGGCAGGAGCCGCTGCACGACGTTCTCCGGGGCGACCCGCGGCACGGCGGCGTTGACGTTCACCGGGCTGTTCGGGGCGTACCGGGTGAGCAGGTTCGTGGACAGCTGACCGGGCCGCTGGGCGGGGGAGTTGCCGCTGCTGGTGGGCACGCTGATCGAGAAGAGGAAGTCCTTCCACACCGCGAACGCGGCGTCGGCTCCCGGGCGCGGCCCGCCGGAACGGTTCACCGTGATCGCCCGCAGTTGCTGGCCCCGCTCGGTGGTGGTGTCCGGCCCGGTGGGAGTCAACCCGGCCAGACCGAGCGCCACCTGGATGCGGGGCACCGCGTTGGTCAGGTAGTCGGCCGGTGTCGGATAGGCCGGCACCCCGGCGAGTGTCTGCGCGACCAGGTTGTAGTCCAGGTAGAAGTCCAGCAGGGTCTGGTCACCGAGCACCCCGCACATCGGCAGCGCCCCGTCGTAGAAGCCGGGATACTGCTCCAGCGAGCGCCCGATGACGTACCCACCCATCGACACCCCGGCGACGTAGGTGTGCTGCGGCCGGCGGACCGTCCGCCCGAAGTGGTCGGCGAGATCCTTGGTGCCCAGCACCCCGGACCGGATGTCGAAGCCGTTGCGGTCGTACGAGGACGACGCCCACGCGTACCCCTGTTCCAGCACTCGCTGGCGCAGCCCGAAGCCCGGCTGCTCCGGCGAGAGCACCGTGCCCTGGCCGCGGTAGCCGTGCGCCCACATCACCAGGTCACCGTTCCACCGGGCGGGGACCTCGATGATGTACCCGGCGTGGCGGTGCACGCCCTGCCGTACCGTCGTCGGTTTGCCGCCCACGACCAGCGGAGCCAGCGGCGGATTCTCGATGGTGTACCCGGGTAGCGGCTCGCCGCCCCTCGGGTCGCGACCGGTGGCGCTGGCCGGCGCGGCACCGGCCAGCCCGACCGCGAGGGTCAGCGTCGCGGTGGTGGCGAGCAGCCGGCGGAGGGTACGAACGGGTGCGGACAGCATCGATGCTCCCCATCGGACGGACGTCGCCCGGGGGCGACCAGGCGGGACGGTTGCCTACCGGCCGGTAGCGTCCTGAACCTAGGACCGCCGTCGACCAGTGTCAATGGCTGTGCTGATCGGCCGGTCAAGCGTGGCTGTCCGGCCGATCAGACCGGGGCCCCCTCCTCGTGCCGCGCGGTGCCGGCCGCTGGCCGGGGCCGGCTACCTGCGGTGGCTGACCTGGCGGGCGCTGTGGTTGGGCATCCGGGGTTCGCCCGCACCCGGTCGCACGGGTCGGTGGGCCGGTCGGGTTGACTGGTCGCCGTGGACGAGTCGATCTGGGAGGCGGCCCGCGCGTCGCGTAGCTGGTTGGACGCGGCGAACGGCGCCGGGCAAACCGAACTGACCTGCCGCATCCTCAAGCTGACCGAGGAGGCGGGGGAGGCGTCGGCGGCCTGGATCGGCCTGCTCGGGCAGAATCCGCGCAAAGGCGTCACCCACACCCGCGATGATGTCGCGGCAGAGTTGGCCGATGTCGCCTTCACGGCGCTGGTCGCCATCGAGAGCCTGGGGCTGGACGCGCAGACGGTCCTGGACGCCTGCGCCGCGAAGGTGCGCTCCCGCCTCACGGACTGAAAGCGGCGCGCACTCGTACCAGCCGTCGCGATCCGACCCGGCCTCGGTCGTGGGTCCTGTCCGGCTGGCGTTTCCGTCCTGCCTGGCTGGCGTTTTTGGTCCTGTCCGGCTGGCGTTTCCGTCCTGCCTGGCTGGCGTTTTTGGTCCTGTCCGGCTGGCGTTTCCGTCCTGCCTGGCTGGCGTTTTTGGTCCTGTCCGGCTGGCGTTTCCGTCCCGCCTGGCTGGCGTTTTTGGTCCTGTCCGGCTGGCGTTTCCGTCCTGCCTGGCCGCGTCGTTTTGGGC
>NZ_JAKKFI010000102.1 GCF_022230955.1 Micromonospora cabrerizensis | reverse complement strand
GATCGTGCAACATCCTGGATGTAGTGGCATCCCGGCGTTTCGTGGCCACTACATCCTGGATCGAGCGTGATCTTGACGGCGGTGGGCGCCCGAAGGCCGCTCCCGGTCAGTCGGACGGTGTTCGTCGTCAAGATCCGCTCAATATCAGGGATGTTGCTGTCTCTCGCGCGCCGGAGGCAGCAACATCCGGGAAGTTGCGCAGATCTTGGCGCGGGTCGCGGTCGCGGGTTGCGGTCGCGGGTCGCGGGCCGGGGGTCGTGGGTCGCGGGTCGGGGGTCGCGGGTCGTGGGTCGCGGGTCGGGGGTCGCGGGTCGCGGGGGAGGGAGGCGCGGGTCGGGGGCGCGGGGCGCGCGGTGCGGAAGGCGTGTCCCGTGGGGCTGGAGGGAAGGGCGCCGGTTAGGGTGTCGAACACACGTACTGCTGACAGCTGGGGAGGGGGCGGCGTGCGCGTGCTCGGTGTCGACCCGGGGTTGACCCGGTGTGGGGTGGGCGTGGTCGAGGGTGTGCCGGGCAAGCCCTGCACTCTCATCGCCTACTACGTGGTCTACACCGACCCGGCCGACGACCTGTCCCTGCGCCTGCTGCACCTGGACCGGTCGCTGACCAAACTGGTTGCCGAGCACCAGCCGGAGAGCGTCGCCGTCGAGCGGGTGTTCAGCCAGCACAACGTGCGCACGGTGATGGGCACCGCGCAGGCCAGCGGCATCGCCGTGCTGGCGGGGGCGCGAGCGGGGCTGCCCGTGCAGACGTACACCCCGAGCGAGGTGAAGGCGGCCGTCACCGGGTCCGGTCAGGCCGACAAGGCGCAGATGACCGCCATGGTGACGCGTCTGTTGCGGTTGGCCGAGCCACCGAAGCCGGCCGATGCCGCCGACGCGCTGGCCCTGGCCATCTGCCACGTGTGGCGCGGCGGGACCCGATCCAAGCTGGCTGCCGCGGCCGAGCGGGTACGACGAGGAGGAGCACGATGATCGCCAGCGTGCGCGGCACGGTGACCGCGACGGGTCCGGACCAGGCCGTGATCGAGGTCGGCGGTGTCGGTCTCGCCGTGCACTGCGCCCCCGGGACGCTCGCCGAGCTGCGGGTCGGCCAGGTCGCCCGGCTCGCGACCAGCCTGATCGTGCGGGAAGACTCGCTGACCCTCTACGGCTTCGCCGACGACGACGCCAAGTCGCTGTTCGAGCTGCTCCAGACCGCCAGTGGGGTCGGCCCGCGACTGGCCCAGGCGGTGCTGGCCGTGCACACCCCGGACGCGGTGCGCAAGGCGATCGCCAACGCCGACACGGCGGCGCTGACCCGGGTGCCCGGCATCGGCAAGAAGGGTGCCGAGCGCCTGGTGCTGGAGCTGCGCGACCGGATCGGCCCGGTGTCGATCGGCGCGGACGGCGTGGGCGGGGTGACCGCTGGCGCCTGGCCTGACCAGGTTCGGCAGGCGCTCGTCGGGCTGGGCTGGTCGGCCGGTCAGGCCGACCAGGCGGTGGCCGCCGTGGCGGAGACCATCGACGGCCCGACGCCGCCGGTGCCGGTCCTGCTCAAGCAGGCCATCCGTCTGCTGGGCCGCACCCGATGAGCGCGCGGGCCGTGCGATGAGCGAGATCGACGGGCTTGTCTCGGCGTACGTCAGTGACGCGGAACGGGACGCGGAGGCCACGGTGCGGCCGAGGCGGCTGGCCGAGTTCATCGCCCAGGACCGGGTGCGCGATCAGCTCGACCTGTTGTTGCAGGGCGCGATGCGGCGGGGGTCGCCACCGGATCACATCCTGCTCTCCGGCCCACCGGGGCTGGGTAAGACGAGTCTGGCCAACATCGTCGCCGCCGAGCTGGGCGCGGGCATCCGGGTGACCAGCGGCCCGGCGATCGAGCGTTCCGGTGATCTGGCGGCCATCCTGACCAGCCTCGCCGAGGGCGACGTGCTGTTCATCGACGAGATCCACCGCATCGCGCGGCCGGCGGAGGAGCTGCTCTACAGCGCGATGGAGGACTTCCGGGTCGACGTGGTCGTCGGCAAGGGTCCGGGGGCGACGGCGATCCCGCTGGACGTCGAGCCGTTCACCCTGGTCGGGGCGACGACCCGCTCGGGTCTGTTGACCGGGCCGATGCGGGACCGGTTCGGTTTCGTCGCGCACCTCGACTTCTACGCCCCGGCGGATCTGGAGACGCTGCTGCACCGCTCGGCGCGGATTCTCGGTGTGCCGATCACCCCGGAGGGCGCGTCCGAGATCGCCGGCCGGTCCCGGGGCACGCCCCGGATCGCCAACCGGTTGCTGCGCCGGGTCCGCGACTACGCGGAGGTGCGGGCCGACGGGGTGGTCGATCTCGACACCGCCCGCGCCGCCCTGGTCGTGTACGACGTGGACGCGCTGGGCCTGGACCGGCTGGACCGGGCGGTGCTGACCGCGCTGGTCGACTCGTTCCGAGGTGGCCCGGTGGGCCTGTCCACCCTCGCGGTGGCGGTGGGGGAGCAGCCGGACACGGTCGAGGAGGTCTGCGAGCCGTTCCTGGTCCGTGCCGGTCTGTTGGCCCGTACGCCCCGGGGCCGGGTGGCGACCGAAGGGGCTTGGCGGCATCTGGGACGTACTCCACCGAATGGTACATTTGGTATGGATAGTCCGCCCGCGCCCGATCTGTTCTCCTTGGACACCGATCAGCCGTGATGTGAACGTGATCTGTGCCGCATTCGGCGTTCCCAGGTGCAGGGTTTAGACTTCGCCGCGGTCTGTACAGGACGTGAGAATCCGCCTCCGCTCCGGCATCCAGGTGCCGGGCAGGTGGCCAATGGGAAGGTCAGTAACCGTGCATTTGGCAGCAGCGGGTGGCGGGGCCGGCGGTTTCACGCCGATCCTGATGATCGCCCTGCTCTTCGGTGTCATGTACTTCATGATGATCCGACCCCAGCAGAAGCGCCGCAAAGAGGCAGAGGCGATGCAGTCCAACCTCGGCCCCGGCGACGAGGTCGTCACCATCGGCGGGCTCTACGGCACGGTCACCGGCATCGAGGACGACACCGTCCTGATCGAGGTTGCCCCGGGCGTGCAGGAGCGCTACGCCCGACCGGCCATCGCCCGGGTGGTCACCCGCGCGGAGCTGCCGAGCGAGCCGGTCACCGAGGACGCGGACACCGTCAAGGAGTGACGCCTCCTCCCGGGGCGGCGAGTCCGGCGTACGGCCGGTCGAGCGGCTTCCGGGCTGCCGACGCCCGACGGGGCAGCGGACGAGACGTGAAAACTGGATAGTTGGGTCGACGCCGGGCGTCGGCACGTTCCCGTGACCGTCGGCGTCCCACGCCGGCGTGACCGGTCCTCGTGTCGGCACCTCGTCGGCTCAGGGCCGACCCGTCGGCCGGGACCCCCGGCCCGACACCGCCGCCGCTGCGCGCAGCGGCGCGACCGTACAGGGAGACAGGACAGCCGTGGCACCACCTCAGGGACAGATGCGCCCCGGGCGGCAGCTCGCCGTGCTCGGGTTCATCTTCGTCGTCCTCTATCTTTTGGTGTTCTTCTCGGGTGCCAGCGGCAGCCTGAAGGACCGGCTCGAGCCCAGGCTCGGTCTGGACCTCATCGGCGGGACCCGGGTGACGCTGGAGGCGACGAACAGCGTCGACGGCAAGCCTCCGACGGCGGAGAACCTCGAGGAGGCCCGCCAGATCATCGAGAGTCGCGTCAACGCGTTCGGCGTGGCCGAGGCCGAGGTGGTCACCGAGGGCAACCGCAACATCGTCATCTCCCTGCCCGGTGAGAACCGGGACCTCACCGACGTGGGCAGCGCCGCCGAGCTGCGCTTCCGCAAGGTGATCAAGGGCGCCGACGGCAGCGGGACGGCTGCCGTGCCGCCGCCGGCCGCCACGCCGGTGCCGTCCGGCAGCGCCGTTCCGACCCCGTCCGGCAGCGCGGTCCCGACCCCGTCGGGCAGCGGCGCGCCGAAGGCGACCTCCTCGCCCAGTGGCGGTCAGGGCGGGATGGCCCCGGCGTCGCCGAGCGCCACGCCGACCCCCTCCGCGTCCGCCTCGCCGAGCGCCGCCGCCCCGACGCCGAGCGCCAGCGCCGAGCCGGTGCCGGCCAGTGTCGAGGAGCAGCGCAAGGCCGTCGAGCAGAAGGTGGGCGCGGCGTCCTGGCAGGCCGCCAACGGGCTGCAGGCCCCGGCCGACCTGGCGTCCGACCCGTCGCTGGCCGACAAGCTCAAGCCGTTCGGCGCGCTGACGCCGCGCGAGGTGGCCGTGCTGCCGGCGCAGATGCAGTTCAACGTGCCGACGATCGGCTGTGCGCAGCTCGACAAGCGCCCGCCGGCGTCGATCTCGGACCCGAAGCAGCAGGTGGTCTCCTGCGAGGACGGCGCCTCGAAGTACCTGCTCGACCAGGCCAAGGTGCTGGGCACCGACGTGGACGACGCCGACGCGGTGCTCGACCAGACCAACGCCTGGGTGGTCAGCCTCGACTTCACCGGCGACGGCCAGGGCAAGTGGACGGCGCTGACCCGGGAAGCGTTCAACAACGAGGGTCAGGCCTGCGACGCGACCGCGCTGGGCCAGGACGGCAAGTGCCGCGTGGCCGTCGTGCTGGACAACGAGATCGTCTCCTCCCCGGAGATCCAGGGCGTGCTGACCGGCAACTCCCAGATCACCGGTAACTTCAACCAGAAGGACGCCAGCGCGCTCGCCAGCCAGCTGCGCTACGGCGCGCTGCCGGTGACCTTCGAGCAGCAGGAGCAGCAGAACGTCACGGCAACCCTGGGTGCCAGCCACCTGCGCGCCGGTCTGCTGGCGGCCGGCATCGGCATGCTGCTGGTCATCATCTACGCGTTCTTCTACTACCGGCTGCTCGGCTCGGTGATCTTCCTGAGCCTGATCCTCTCGGCGCTGCTCGTCTTCGGCGCGCTGGTGGTGCTCGGCCGGCAGATCGGCTTCACGCTCACCCTCGCCGGCATCGCCGGAATGATCGTGTCGTTGGGTGTGGCGGCGGACTCGTTCGTCATCTACTTCGAACGACTGAAGGACGAGATCCGGGAGGGTCGCAGCCCGCGGAGCGCGGTGCCCCGCGCCTGGATCCGCGCCCGCCGGACGATCATCTCGGCCAACGCGATCACCCTGCTCTCCGCGGTGGTGCTCTACGTGGTCTCGGTCGGCACGGTCAAGGGCTTCGCGTTCGCCCTCGGTCTGGCCACCGTCCTGGACCTGGTCGTGGTCTTCCTCTTCCGTCACCCGATCATGACCATGTTCGCCCGGACCCGGGCGTTCCTGTCCCCGCGGGTCAGCGGTCTGGGCCGGGCGCTTCCGGCCCGCAACCAGCCGACTCAGCCCCGCAACCCGCGCGCCAAGGAGGCCTGAGATGGCTGAAAACGGTCTGGCGAGCCGCCTTTACAACGGCGAGGCCGGTCTCAACGTCGTCGGCCGCCGCAAGCTCTGGTTCGGCGTCGCCGGGGTCCTGATCCTGATCGCGATCCTCAGCTTCGGTCTGCGTGGCTTCAGCCTCGGCATCGAGTTCGCCGGTGGCAACTCGTTCCAGGTGCCGGCCAGCGTCGGCACTCTGGAGGACGCCGAGCGGGAGGTCAACGCGGCCCTCGCCGCCGAGAACACCGGCGCCCACGTCGCCACCGCGCAGAAGGTCGGCGGCCCCGGCGGCGACTCCTACGAGCTGCGTACCGGTCAGCTCAGCGCCGAGCAGGTCAACGCGGTCAAGACCCAGATCGCCTCGGACCTCGGCATCAACGCCGACCAGATCAGTGGCAACCAGGTCAGCGAGGCGTGGGGCAGCCAGGTGACCGAGCGGGCCGTGCTCGGTCTGGTCATCTTCATCGCGCTGGTGATGGTCTACCTGATCCTGCGCTTCGAGTGGCGGATGGCGGTCGCCGCGGTCGCCTCGCTGTTCATGAACCTGATCCTCACCGCCGGCATCTACTCTCTGGTCGGCTTCGAGGTCACCCCGTCGACGATCATCGGCTTCCTCACGATCCTGGGCTTCGCGCTCTACGACGTGGTGGTGGTCTTCGACAAGGTGCAGGAGAACACCAGAGGCATCACCGCCAACAACAACCAGACGTACAGCGAGGCGGCCAACCTGGCCGTCAACCAGAGCCTGATGCGGTCGCTGAACACCTCGGTGGTCGCCCTGCTGCCGGTCGGCGGTCTGCTCTTCATCGGTGCCGGCCTGCTCGGCGCCGGCACGCTGAAGGACCTCGGCCTGGTGCTGTTCGTCGGTATGGCGGTGGCGTTCCTGACCTCCATCCTGGTGGCCACCCCGCTGCTGGCGCTGCTCAAGAACTACGACCCGCGGATCCAGGCGCACAACAAGCGCGTCCTGAGCCGGCGGGGCGCCCTGGCCCGCGGCGAGATCACCCCGAAGGGTGCCGTGAGCCCGGCTCAGGCCGACGCGACCGACGAGCCGCTCGACCCGGACGCCGCCGCGCTGGCGGGTGCCGCCCCCAAGGTGGGCGCCCGGCCGGCGGGCAAGCGGCCGACCGGCGCCCGGGGCGGTCGCCCGGGTGGCGGCGGCAACCGGCCGGGTGGTGGCGCCAAGCGGCGCTGACCCGAACGGAAACACCGAAACGGCGTCCGGCATGCTGTGTGAGCAGCACTGCCGGACGCCGTCGTCGTCGAAGGAGAGCGGAACAGCCGTGACGGAGACCCACAGCACCGAGGCGCGCGGGGACAGCGGCCCGGAGGCCGCCCGACTGGTCGCCAGCCGGGTGCTGGACGTGCCCGACTTCCCCAAGCCCGGCGTCATGTTCAAGGACCTGATGCCGCTGTTCGCCGACGGGAAGGTCTTCCGTGAGGTGATCGACGGAATCGTCGCGTACCACGGGCGGGACGCCTTCGACGTGGTGGTCGGCATCGAGGCGCGCGGCTTCGTCGTCGCGGCGGCCGTCGCCTACGCGGCCGGGGTGGGCGTGGTGCCGGTGCGCAAGGCCGGCAAGCTGCCCCGCCCGGCGCACTCGGTCTCCTACTCGCTGGAGTACGGCGAGGCCACCCTGGAGGTGCACGAGGATGCCTTCACCGCCGGGCACCGGGTCCTGGTCGTCGACGACGTGCTGGCAACCGGCGGCACCGCCGAGGCGACGCTGGACCTGGTCGAGCGGGCCGGCGGCACCGTGACCGGCTTCACCGTGCTGCTGGAGCTGGGGTTCCTGGGCGGTCGGGAGCGGCTGGCGCAGCGTCCGGTGCACGCCCTGCTGACCGTTTGAGTCGTACGACACGCGGCTGACCGTTTGATCCCAGATCCGGCGGGCGCTGCCGGCGTCGACCGTCCGGCGGAGCGGCAGGGGGCCTCCGGTGCGGGTAGCATTGCCCTTTGCTGACGCCGGCCGCACACGTCCGGCGAGGCGAGACCAGGCCGACCGATGTTCGGTCGGTGTTTTTCCGGCGAGCGGTGAGGAGGCCGGTGTCCCACGATGTCGTCCCTCCGGCGGAGGGCACGGTGCACCCGACAGGCGACGCTGACGGCTCGGTGACTGACCGGTCAGGCGACGCGCCGGCCCGGGTGACGGGCACCGGCAACGGCTCCGGCAGGGCTGCGGGCGAGAGCACGGTGCGCCCGATCAGCGGTCCGCCGAGCGTCGAGGCCGAGCCCGGCGCCGATGGGGTTGTGGTGCCGTTCCCGACCGACGCGGGCATCGACCCGTCGCCGAGCGGTGGCTTCGGGCTGTCCAACGCGCCCACCGGTCGGCGGGTCCGGGCCCGGCTGGCCCGGTTCAACGCACCCTGGCAGACCTCGCAGGTCAGCGAGGTGCTGGAGCCGCTCATCGCGAGCCACCGGGACAACCACCCCAAGGCCGACGCCCGCCTGCTCCAGCGCGCCTTCGACACGGCCGCGCGGTGGCACTCCGGGCAGTACCGCAAGTCCGGCGACCCGTACATCACCCATCCGCTCGCGGTGGCGACCATCCTCGGCAACCTGGGGATGGACACCACCACGCTGGTCGCCGCGCTGCTGCACGACACCATCGAGGACACCGAGTACACCCTCGACCAGATGCGCGCCGACTTCGGTGGCGAGGTCGCCCTGCTGGTCGACGGCGTCACGAAGCTCGACAAGGTCAAGCTGGGTGACGCGGCCAAGGCCGAGACGATCCGCAAGATGGTCGTGGCGATGGCCAAGGACCCCCGGGTGCTGGTGATCAAGCTGGCCGACCGGCTGCACAACATGCGCACCCTGACCTTCCTGCCCCGCCCCAAGCAGGAGCAGAAGGCCAAGGAGACGCTGGAGATCCTGGCGCCTCTCGCGCACCGGCTCGGTATGAACACGATCAAGTGGGAGCTGGAGGACCTGTCCTTCGGCACGTTGTTCCCGAAGCGCTACGAGGAGATCAACCGGCTGATCGGGGAGCACCAGCCGCAGCGCGAGACGCTGCTGCGGCAGGTCACCCAGAAGGTCGGCACCGACCTGAAGGCCGCCAAGATCAAGGCGGAGACCACCGGGCGGCCGAAGCACCTCTACTCGATCTACCAGAAGATGATCGTGCGGGGTCGGGACTTCAACGACATCTACGACCTGGTCGGGGTGCGGATCCTGGTCGACACCGTTCGGGACTGCTACGCGGCGCTGGGCGTCATCCACGCCAACTGGCAGCCGGTGCCGGGCCGCTTCAAGGACTACATCGCGATGCCCAAGTTCAACATGTACCAGTCGTTGCACACGACGGTCATCGGGCCCACCGGCAAGCCGGTGGAGATGCAGATCCGCACGTACGCGATGCACCGCACCGCGGAGTTCGGCATCGCCGCGCACTGGAAGTACAAGGAGCACAAGGGCACCCAGATCGTCGGCCCGCCCGCGCACATCGACGAGATGACCTGGCTGCGGCAGCTGCTCGACTGGCAGCGGGAGGCGGCCGACCCGAGCGAGTTCCTGGACGCGCTGCGCTTCGACCTGTCCAGCCAGGAGGTGTACGTCTTCACCCCGAAGGGTGACGTCATCCCGCTGCCGACCGGGTCGACGCCGGTGGACTTCGCGTACGCGGTGCACACCGAGGTCGGGCACAAGTGCATCGGCGCGCGGGTCAACGGCAAGTTGGTGCCGTTGGAGTCGACGCTGTCCAACGGCGACGTGATCGAGATCTTCACGTCGAAGTCCGAGACGGCCGGCCCGACGCAGGACTGGCTGGGCTTCGTCAAGAGCCCCCGCGCGCGGACGAAGATCCGGCAGTACTTCAACAAGGAGCGCCGCGAGGAGGCGATCGAGGCCGGCAAGGACGCGATCGTCAAGGCGATGCGCAAGCAGGGCATGCCGTTGCAGCGGATGCTCACCTCCGACGCGCTGATGTCGATCGCGCGGGACCTGCACCTCGCCGACGTGGCCTCGCTCTATGCGGCGGTCGGCGACAGCCAGGTCTCCGCGCAGTCGGTGGTGCAGAAGCTGATGGCCGCGTACGGCGGCGAGGAGGGCGCGGCGGAGGACATCGCCGAGACCGCCGTCGCCACCCGGCCACCGCGCAGCCGGCAGAGCAGCAGCGACCCCGGTGTGGTGGTCCGGGGCGTCAGCGACGTCTGGATCAAGCTGGCCCGCTGCTGCACCCCGGTCCCACCGGACTCGGTGTTCGGCTTCGTCACCCGCTCCGGCGGGGTGAGCGTGCACCGCGACGACTGCGCCAACGCCGAGGATCTGCGGGCGCAGAGCGAGCGTGTGGTCGAGGTGAGTTGGAAGCTCACCTCCGCCTCGACGTTCCTGGTCGCGATCCAGGTCGAGGCACTGGACCGGCACAAGCTGCTGGCCGATGTCACCCGGGTGCTCTCCGACGAGCGGGTCAACATCCTCTCCGCGACCGTCACCACCACCCGCGACCGGGTGGCGGTGAGCCGGTTCAGCTTCGAGATGGCCGACCCGAAGCACCTGGGTCACCTGCTGGCCACGGTCCGCAAGGTCGACGGCGTCTTCGACGCCTACCGGGTCACCTCCGGCGCCTGACGCGTACCCCGTACACGACAGCGCCCGCCGGCTGAGCCGGCGGGCGCTGTGTCGTGTGCTCGGGCGTCAGCCCTGCGGGTTGCTCATGAGGAGGTCCTTGATGATGACCTCCTTCTTCGGGTGGCCACCGCCGGCCTGCTGGGCGAACGCCCCGTCGTCGCCGGCCTTGGCCACGTCCTTGACGATGTCCAGGCCACCGGTGATGGTGCCCAGCACCGTGTACGCCGGGTCCAGCGGCGAGTCGCCGTAGACGATGAAGAACTGGCTGCCGGTGCTGCCCGGCTGGCCGGAGTTGGCCATCGCGATGACACCCTCCGGGTACGGCGGGCGCTTGTCGGTGGGCAGGTTCTCCTCGGGCAGGCGGTAGCTCGGGCCACCCTGGCCGTCGGTCTCCCGCCAGCCGTTGCCGGTGGCGCTGGGGTCACCGCACTGCAACACCTTGATGCCCTCGGTCACGAGGCGGTGGCACTTGGTGTTGTCGAAGAAGTTCTTCTCCGCCAGGTAGGTGAAGCTGCCCGCCGTGCAGGGCACCAGCGACCGGTCGACCTTGGCGGTGATCGGGCCGAGGTTGGTGTCGATCGTCATGGTCTGCACGCCCTTGGCGTACTGCTCGTTGCTCGGCACCCCGACGTCCTTGATCTGCGGGGGCCGCTGCTCGGTCGGCATCGCGTTGAAGACGCACTCGGACGCCCCGGCCGCGGGCGCGGCGGTGTCGCCCTTGTCGTCGTCGTCGCCGAGGCTCATCGCCAGCCAGACGGTGCCGGCGACCACGAGCACCAGCGCGGCAGCCGCACTGACGATCGCCTGTGTCTGCCGGCGCTTGCGGGCCTTGGCCGAGCGCTCGGCCATCTCCTTCTCGAGCCGGGCGCGTGCCGCCGCGCGCTGCCGCTCTCTGGTGGACGTCACGCCTGGATCCTCCTGGGCTGTCTGCTGCTGAGTGCCGCTTGGGGTGGGTGGTGGCGCCCGGTCAGCCGGCGCTCGGGCTGCTGCCCGGGGCGCCGGAGGCCGGGGGCGCGGCGCCGGTGACCGGCTCACCGACCGTGAGGCTCTGGATCGTCACGTCGGTGCTGGGCTTGACCTTGGCCCCGGTCCCATTGTCCACGGTCGGGAGGGCGCCGATCTTCTCCACCACGTCGAGCCCGCCGGTCACCCGGCCGATCACCGGGTACTTCGGGTCGGCGGTGGTGAAGTCCTTGAAGAAGATCAGGAACTGGCTGCCGTTGCTGCCCGGCGGGTTGGAGACCATCGCCACGGTGCCCTTCGGGTACGTCGGCGGCTGGCCGGGGGCCGGGCTGGCCGACGGGGACGCCGACGGCACGGTCGGCACCTCCTCGTCGTAGAACGAGTAGGTGGGCCCGCCGAGGCCGGTGCCGCTGGGGTCGCCGCAGTGCAGCGCGCCCTCGGTGGTGATCTCGTGGCACGTGGTGTTGTCGTAGAACGACCGGCTCGCCAGGTGGGCGATGCTCGCCGCCGCGCACGGGGAGTTGGTGAGGCTGAGCTCCGCGGTGATGGGCGCGCCCTGGTTGGTGGTCACCGTCATCGCCCGGGTGCCGTCGGTGGGCAGATCCTTGGTCGCCGGCGTGCCGACGTCCTTCAGGTTGGTGTTGGCCGTCGCGTCCTGCGGCGTCCAGAGGCAGGTCTCCTCCGCGGCCGTGTTCTGCTTCGGGTCGGAGTCGAACGCCCCGAGCGCCCAGGCCGAGCCGGCCACCACCAACACGAGGATCAGGGCGGCACCGACACCGGCCTGGATCTGCCGACGGCGCCGCGTCGCGGCGGCCCGGCGAGCCAACTGCCGGTCGAGCTTTTCCCGCGCCAGTTTGCGCTGCCGGTCCCTGCTGGAAGCCACCCGTGCTCCCCTTTCCTCTACCTGGTCGTCGCCGGCGACCGGGCGTCCCGGCCCGTCCGGGCGTCACGTGTGTCGCGCCACACGCCCGCCAGAGTGTACGGCTAGCGACTGGGAATGTGGTGTACGAGGCTCCACCCCATCCCGAGCAGCGCTTATCGGGCATTGTCACTGTGCCGTACGGGGCGCGAGGGGCGGACGCGGCAAAGTCGCTCGGCACGCCCGTTAGGCTGCTGGGCAGGACGACAGCTGCTCGACGGAAAGGACAGCGCCCGTGCTCGTGGCCGGCTTTCCCGCGGACGCCTTCGGCACCAACTGTTACGTGGTTGCCACCGCGCCGGGGGAGCAGTGCGTGGTGGTCGACCCCGGCATCGGGGTGCTCGACCAGCTCGATGCCCTGCTGGCCGAGCACCGCCTGCATCCGGCCGCCGTGCTGCTCACCCACGGCCACCTCGACCACACCTTCTCGGTCGCGCCGGTCTGTGACGCTCGTGGCGTCACCGCCTACGTGCACCCGGGCGACCGGGAGATGCTGGCCGACCCGTCCAAGGGCCTGTCGGCCGACCTGACGTCGCTCTTCGGCGGTCGGTTGAGCTACACCGAGCCGGAGGACGTGGCGGAGCTGACCGACGGCGCCACGCTCACGCTCGCCGGCCTGGAGATCGCCGTCGACCACGCCCCGGGCCATACCGGCGGGTCGGTGCTGTTCCGGCTGCCGGGCGCCGGGTCGGGCTGGGAGGCAGACGAGCTGTGCCTCTCCGGTGACGTCCTGTTCGCCGGGTCGATCGGGCGCACCGACCTGCCGGGCGGAAGCATGCCGGCCATGCTCACCAGCCTGCGCGACAAGATCCTTCCGCTGGCCGACGACACCGTCGTGCTGCCCGGCCACGGCCCCGCCACCACCATCGGCCGTGAGCGCGCCAGCAACCCGTACCTCATCGAGGTGGCTGGCACGTCGCCGGCCGCTCCCACCCGGGGCCTCTAGATCTTTCGTCCGCGCCGCGCGCGGACACACGACAGCACCGCGCCGCGGGCGCGGCACCGCAAGGAGTACGCCGATGAGCAAGCCCACGCCCATCTCCGGTTTCCCGGAGTGGACCCCCGGTCAGCGGATGATCGAGCAGTTCGTGCTCGACAAGATCCGGGCCACCTTCGAGCTGTACGGCTTCGCGCCGCTGGAGACCCGCGCGGTGGAGCCGCTGGACCAGTTGCTGCGCAAGGGCGAGACCTCGAAGGAGGTCTACGTGATCCGGCGGCTGCACGCCGACGCGGAGAGTGCCGGTGGTGACGACCAGCTCGGCCTGCACTTCGACCTGACCGTGCCGTTCGCCCGGTACGTGCTGGAGAACGCCGGCAAGCTGGCGTTCCCGTTCCGCCGCTACCAGATCCAGAAGGTGTGGCGGGGTGAGCGCCCGCAGGAGGGCCGCTACCGGGAGTTCGTGCAGGCCGACATCGACATCGTCGACCGGGACACCCTGGCCCCGCACCACGAGGCGGAGATGCCCCTCGTCATCGGCGACGCGCTGCGCTCGTTGCCGATCCCGCCGGTGACGATCCAGGTCAACAACCGCAAGATCTGCGAGGGTTTCTACCGGGGTATCGGGCTGACCGACCCGGAGGCGGCGCTGCGCGCGGTGGACAAGCTCGACAAGATCGGCCCGGCGAAGGTGGCCGACCTGCTGGCCCAGACCGCCGGGGCGAGCGAGGCGCAGGCCAAGGCGTGCCTGGCGCTGGCCGAGATCTCCGCCCCGGACGCCTCGTTCGCCGACGCCGTCCGCGCGCTCGGGGTCAGCGATCCGCTGCTCGACGAGGGCATCGACGAGCTGGTCCGGGTGGTGGAGACCGCCGCCGAGCACGCGCCCGGCCTCTGCGTCGCGGACCTGCGCATCGCCCGTGGCCTGGATTACTACACGGGCACGGTGTACGAGACCCAGCTGCGCGGCTACGAGCGGTTCGGCTCGATCTGCTCCGGCGGCCGGTACGACAACCTGGCCACCGCCGGCAACGTCTCGTACCCCGGGGTGGGGATCTCGATCGGGGTGACCCGGCTGCTCGGGCTGCTCTTCGGCGCGGGGGAGCTGTCGGTGTCCCGGGAGGTGCCGACCGCCGTGCTCGTCGCGGTGACCAGCGAGGAGCAGCGCACGGCCAGCAACCGGGTGGCCGAGGCGCTGCGACGGCGCGCGGTGCCGACCGAGGTGTCGCCGAGCGCCGCGAAGTTCGGCAAGCAGATCCGCTACGCCGAGCGGCGCGGCATCCCGTACGTCTGGTTCCCCGGTGTCGATGGTGCGCCGGACGAGGTGAAGGACATCCGCTCGGGTGAGCAGGTCACGGCCGGTGCGCAGGAGTGGATGCCCCCTCTGGGGGACCTCACGCCAACGGTCGGGTGAGTGTCTCCACTGGCGCTTCCGGCCGCGGGGACCTACGGTAGCGTAAGTTACGCCACCGTAGGGAGTTTCTCGTGACCGTCAGCACCACACTCAGTCAGACCGCACTGCTCGTCGAGTTGGAGCCGGTGGTCGCCCGCAACCTGGACCGCCACCTCGCGCTCGCCAAGGAGTGGTTCCCGCACGAGTACGTGCCGTGGAGCGAGGGGCGGACCTTCGACGGCCCGCTCGGCGGCGAGGCGTGGTCACCGACCGACTCGACCATCCCGGACGTGGCCCGCACCGCGCTGATCGTGAACCTGCTGACCGAGGACAACCTGCCCTCGTACCACCACGAGATCGCCACCCTGTTCGGCCGCGACGGCGCGTGGGGCACCTGGGTGCACCGGTGGACCGCGGAAGAGGGCCGGCACGGCGTCGCGATCCGCGACTACCTGACCGTCACCCGGGCCGTCGACCCGGTGGCGCTGGAGCGGGCCCGGATGACGCACATGTCCGAGGGCTACACCAACGCCCACGGCGACGAGGTGCTGCACTCGCTGGCGTACGTCTCGTTCCAGGAGCTGGCCACCCGGATCTCGCACCGCAACACCGGCAAGGCCACCGGCGACCCCGCCTGCGAGGCGCTGCTGGCCCGGGTGGCGGCCGACGAGAACCTGCACATGGTCTTCTACCGCAACCTGCTCGCCGCCGCGTTCGAGCTGGCCCCGAGTCAGGCCATGCGGGCCGTCGCCGACGTGGTGGCCGACTTCCAGATGCCGGGCAGCGGCATCGACGGTTTCGCCCGCAAGTCGGTGGCGATCGCCCTGGCCGGCATCTACGACCTGCGCCAGCACCGCGACGAGGTGTTGCAGCCGGTCCTGCGCCAGTGGGACGTCTTCAACGTGACCGGCCTCAACGCCGACGGCGAGGCCGCCCGCGAGGAGCTGTCCACCCAGCTGGACGCGCTGAACCGTGCCGCGAGCCGCTTCGAGGAGAAGCGCGACGCCCGAGCAGCCCGCCTAGCCCTCCGCTAACCCCCCGCCCCGCCCGCACCCCGCCCCACGTCCCACGTCCCACGTCCGCCCCACCACCCCACCCGCCCCCCACCCGGGTTGATCAAGAGCTTTCGGTCAGCGAAAGCTCGTTTTCTGACGAAAATCTCTTGATCAACTCAAGCGGCGGGTGGGGCGTGGGGGCGGGGTGGGGGTGGGGGTGGGGCGTTGGTTAGGGGAGGGGGAGGATCAGGCAGGTGCTGGTGGCGTGGGCTATCAGGCGGGCTTTCGCGTCGGTGATGCGGGCCTCGGCCAGAGCCGTACGTCGGCCACGTTGCAGCACGGTGCCCTCGCAGCGCAGCGTGCCGCTGTCGACCGTGACCGGGCGGAGGAACTTCACGTTGAGGTCCAGCGAGGTGTAGCCGACGCCGGCGGGCAGGGTGGTGTGCACGGCGCACCCGGCGGCGGTGTCCAGCAGCGTCGAGAGAACGCCACCGTGGACGGTGCCGAGCGGGTTGTAGTGGAACTCCTGCGGGGTCAGCTCGACGCTGACCCGGCCCTCGTCGGCCTCCATCCGGGTCATGTCGAGCAGGTGCATCACCGGCGGTGCGGCCAGCTCGCCGGCGATCATCGCCCGCAGCATGTCGATGCCGCTGCGTCGACCGACCTGGGCGGCGTTGGCCGCCGGGTCCGCCCAGCTGAAGGTCCGGCTGCGCGCCGGTTCCTGCGTCTGCGTCATGGACGCAGCCTGGCAGCAGGTTGCTGAGTCTGTCAATGAGACCTAGCCTGGTCGGATGCGACCCGCGGCACTGGACTGGTCGGTGGACAACTGCACCATCGCCCGCGCCATGGAGATCCTCGGTGAGCGGTGGACCCTGGTGGTGCTCCGCGAGGTGTTCACCGGCGTACGCCGCTTCGACGACATGCGGGTGCGCACCGGAATCCCGCGCCAGGTGCTGACCAACCGGCTGTCCACTCTCGTGGAGCAGGGCGTGCTGAGCCGTGAGCCGTACCGGGAGCCCGGCAGCCGGTTGCGCCACGAGTACCGGCTGACGGAGAAGGGCCTGGACCTGTGGCCGGTGCTGGTCGCCGTGCTCGGGTGGGGCGATCGGTACCTCGCCGGTCCGGAGGGTCCGCCGCTGAGCGTCACTCACCGTGACTGCGGGGCGTCGGTCCGTGTGGAGCTGCGCTGCGCCGAGGGGCACGACGTGGACCAGTCGCGCGACGTGGTGCCGCGCCCGGGCCCCGGCGCCCGTCGACGTGACCCCTGACGCGCGGCGTCCCGCACCCACCCCGCATCCTGCATCGACAAGACATCGATGATCGTGCGTACGAAATCGATGCGGGTGTGACGGTGGTTGTTCCCCAGCGTGTCAGGGGTGTTGCGGCATTGTGGCCTACCAAGATCGGCGGATCCGGGCGGAAACAAGCCTTGTCAATGATCTTAAGTATGTGAATACTTCAGTTCACTCGACCGGTTTTCGCAGATCGGCCGGGTTGCCCTCGGGTCAGCCGTTCCCCCCGGCGAGACCCGTCCCCCCGCCCAGGAGGTTTGTTACATGCGACCCACGAGGTCCTCGTTCCGCGTCGCGGCCACCGTCGCCGTGTCCGGATCCCTGGTCGTCGGCGCGCTCATCGGCGCACCCGCCCAGGCCGCTCCTGCCGCCTCGCCCGACGCCGCCGCGGCGCTCTCCGCGGCACTCGGCGACCGCTCCGCCGGCTCGTACATCGACGCCAGCGGCAAGTCCGTCGTCACGGTGACCGACGCCGCCGCCGCCAGCAAGGCGAGCAAGGCCGGCGCCGTCGTCCGCTACGTCACCCGTGGTGCCGGCGAGCTCAACCGGGCCACCGCGGACCTGGAGCGCTCCGCCAAGATCCCGGGCACCGCCTGGTGGAGTGACCCGGTCACCAACCAGGTCGTCGTCTCCGTGGACAGCACCGTCACCGGTGCGAAGCTGGAGCGGGTCAAGGCCGCCGCCGCGCGGGCCAACGGCGCGGTCCGGGTCGAGGCCGAGGCCGGCGTGCTGAGCACCCGGATCTCCGGCGGTCAGGCCATCTACGCCGGCGGCGGCGGGCGTTGCTCGCTCGGCTTCAACGTGCGCAGTGGCAGCACCTACTCCTTCGTGACGGCCGGGCACTGCACCAACATCTCGGCCAGCTGGTACTCGAACTCCGCCCAGACCTCGCTGCTCGGCACCCGTACCGGCACCAGCTTCCCGGGTAACGACTACGGCATCGTGCGGCACAACAACTCGGCCAACGCGGCCGGCAACGTCTCGCTCTACAACGGCAGCTTCCGCGACATCACCGGCTCCGGCAACGCGTCGGTCGGCCAGTCGGTGCAGCGTTCCGGCAGCACCACCGGCCTGCGCAGCGGCTCGGTGAACGCGACCAACGCCACGGTGAACTACGCCGAGGGCTCGGTCTCCGGCCTGATCCGCACCAACGTCTGCGCCGAGCCGGGCGACAGCGGCGGCTCGCTGTTCGCCGGTGGCACCGCCCTGGGCCTGACCTCCGGCGGCAGTGGCAACTGCCGCACCGGTGGTACGACCTTCTTCCAGCCGGTCACCGAGGCGCTCAGCCGCTACGGCGTCAGCGTCTTCTGATCCAGTCACCGCCAGCGGGCCGCCGGATTCGTCCGGCGGCCCGTTCGCTGTCCGGGCCACCGTGCACCGCTGTGCAGACCACCCGGCACCGCTGTCCTGGCCACCGTGCACCGCTGTCCGGGCCACCGTGCACCGCTGTCCTGGCCACCGTTGTCCTGATCGCCGGCCACGGTGTGCTCGGCGTACCCCGGACATGGCCGACGCCGGGCGGTCAGCGCGGCGCGGACGCTCCCGGCCGCCGCTCGGAGGCCAGCGCGGCGAGCACGGCGGCCAACGGTACGACCGCCTCGGCGGCCGCCACCAGCCGCTCCGACAACCCGATCCGTGCGCCGTCGGTGAAGAGCTCGACGGCGAACCAGCCGAGCAGTCCGAGGAGCACCGCCGTCACCGCGAGCGCAGTCCCGCGGACGCGCGGAGCCGACCCGTCCGGTAGATCGCGCTGGACCTGCTCGTGCGACGGCGCCGCTCGGCGGGGCACCGCCAGGGCGGGCCAGACGGCCAACGCCACGAACGCCACGCCAGCGGCGACGGCGTGCGTCGTTGAGCCGCCTCCCGGGCGTTGCGGGAACGCGACCAGCACCAGGGTGGCAAGGCCGCCCAGGGCGAGCAGCCCGCGAGCCGCTGGTGCCGCGGCGACCAGGCCGAGCGCGGTTGCCAGGTGACAGAGACCCAGGCCGGCCAGCGCCACCGTCATGATCCAGCGTTGGTCCGCGTCCGTGGCGGCAAGCGCGCTGATGGTCTGCCGGATCGGGTCGAACCCGTCGGGTTGGGCGGCCTGCGCCAGCGTCCAGCCTCCGATGAGAAACACCGGCGCGCCGCCGGCGGACAGCAGGGCCCAGCGGGGAACGGCGGACATCGGGTGATCGTAGCGGTGCGACGGCCCCACTCCCGGGGCCGACACCTGGCGTACGTGCCGACCGGGCGCCGGGCTGTGACCTATGGCAGCCGGTCGGGCCGCCGAGGCGCGGGCCCACCAGCGGGCCCACCAGCGGGCCCGAGCGGATCCGGGGGTACGACGCCGCCGGTCGGCAGGTTCGGGCCGATGGCTGTCGCGCCGCCGACGGCCCAGGCCAGGTGCGCCCGCCGGGCGGAGAGGATGGCCAGCAGTGGCCACAGTGAGACCGCCACCGCCGTCACCCGCTCGGCCAGCCCGGTGCGCGACCCGCTGGTGACCTCGTACGCGCACCACCCGAAGAGCGCCAGCAGCACCACCGTGGCGCTCAACCCCACCGCCCGGCGGAACGCCCAGGGCGGTTCGGGCCTGCTCGGGTGCGCGGCGTCGTGCCCGCGCGGGAGCCACAGTGCCGAGCCGGCCGGCCAGAGCGCCAGGGCGAGGACCGCCACGGTCGCCGCGATGCCGTGGCTGAGCGAACCGCCGACCGTGGGCCGGGGAAACGCGACCAGCGCGATGGTCGCCACCCCACCGACGGCCAGCAGGAAACGGCTGGGCAGACCGGCCGCGTGCAGGACGGCGGCGACGGCCAGGTAGCAGCACCCGAGCAGCACCAAAGCCGTGATCATGATCCAGGCGTCGACGGCCTCCTGCCCGGCCAGCTCGCTGATGGTGTCCCGGATCGGGTCGTAACCGGCGGGCTGTCGCGCCTCCGCGACCGTCCAGCCGGCCACCAGCAGCAGGGGTGCGGCAGCCGCCGTGGCGACGGCCCAGTTCGGTACGGCGCGCATTTCGCCACGTTAACCGGCCTGGCCGCCGGCTGAGTCGGGTTCGCCGGGCTGCCCCACCTGCGAATCGCGTCGGCCTGGCGGGTGCCCCGGAGGCAGGGCGGCCACCCCTGACAGAATGCCGGTGAGGACTGTTCCACGATGAGGAGTTGCCAGCCGTGATCCGTACCCACAATGCCGGAAGCCTGCGCGCCGCGGACGCCGGCTCGACGGTGACGCTCGCCGGCTGGGTGGCCCGCCGGCGCGACCACGGCGGGGTCATCTTCGTCGACCTGCGCGACGGTTCCGGTGTTGTCCAGGTGGTGTTCCGTGAGGAAGATGCGCACGCGTTGCGCAACGAGTTCTGCGTGAAGGTCGTCGGTGAGGTGACCCGGCGTCCGGCCGGCAACGAGAACCCGGAGCTGCCCACCGGCGAGGTCGAGGTGACCGTCACCGAGCTGGAGGTGCTCTCCGAGGCGGCGCCGCTGCCGCTGCCGGTCGACGACCAGATCGAGGCCGGCGACGACATCCGGCTCCGCTACCGCTACCTGGACCTGCGCCGCAGTGGCCCGGCGAACGCGCTGCGGCTGCGCTCGCGTGCCAGCCACCTGGCCCGGGGCGTGCTGCACGAGCGGGACTTCCTGGAGATCGAGACGCCGACGCTGACCCGCTCGACGCCCGAGGGCGCCCGCGACTTCCTGGTCCCGGTGCGGCTTCAGCCCGGCAGTTGGTACGCGCTGCCGCAGTCGCCGCAGCTGTTCAAGCAGCTGCTGATGGTCGGCGGCATGGAGCGGTACTACCAGATCGCCCGCTGCTACCGCGACGAGGACTTCCGCGCCGACCGGCAGCCCGAGTTCACCCAGCTCGACATCGAGATGTCGTTCGTCACCGAGGACGACGTGATCGACCTCGGCGAGGCGATCGTCTCGGCGCTCTGGAAGGACCTGGCCGGGCACGAGATCAGCCAGCCGATCCCGCGGATCACCTGGCACGACGCGATGGCCCGGTACGGCTCCGACAAGCCGGACCTGCGCTACGGGGTCGAGCTGACCGAGCTGACCGAGTACCTGCGCGGCACCGAGTTCCGGGTCTTCGCCGGGGCGATCGACGCGGGCGGTTACGTCGGCGCGGTCGTGATGCCGGGTGGCGCGTCGCAGAGCCGCAAGGAGCTGGACGGCTGGCAGGACTGGGCCAAGGCGCGCGGCGCGCGCGGTCTGGCGTACGTGGTGCTCGACGCGGAGACCGGCGAGGCGCGTGGCCCGGTGGCGAAGAACCTCTCCGCCGAGCACCTGGGCGGGCTCGCCGACACGGTCGGCGCCAAGCCGGGCGACGCGATCTTCTTCGCCGCCAGCGCCACCACCCGGGAGGCGCAGGAGCTGCTGGGCGCGGCCCGCGTCGAGATCGCCAAGCGGACCGGGCTGATCGACGAGAGCGCCTGGGCGTTCTGCTGGGTGGTCGACGCGCCGATGTTCGAGCGGACGGACGAGGGCGGCTGGACGGCCGTGCACCACCCGTTCACCTCGCCGAACTCCGAGTGGGTCGACCGGTTCGAGGAGGCTCCGGACCGGGCCCTGGCGTACGCGTACGACATCGTCTGCAACGGCAACGAGATCGGCGGCGGGTCGATCCGTATCCACCGGGGTGACGTGCAGAAGCGGGTGTTCGACCTGCTCGGCATCACCCCCGAGGAGGCGCAGGACAAGTTCGGCTTCCTGCTGGAGGCGTTCAAGTACGGCGCCCCTCCGCACGGCGGCATCGCCTTCGGCTGGGACCGGGTGTGCATGTTGCTGGCCGGCGCCGACTCGATCCGCGAGGTCATCGCCTTCCCGAAGACCCGTGGTGGCTTCGACCCGCTGACCAGCGCTCCCACCCCGATCACCGCCCAGCAGCGCGCCGAGGCCGGCATCGACGCCAAGCCGAAGCCGCCCGCCACCGCCCACACCGGAACGGCGGGCGCGGCAGCCCCGGTAGCCGACCCGGTCTAGAGGCGCCGCCTCCGCGCCATGCTTGGTTGATCAAGAGGTTTGCGTCATCATCGCCCGGCGAGATGACGCAAACCTCTTGATCAACAGGGGAGTGGGCTGGATGCGGGTGCTTGTCGTCGGCGGTAGTGGGCTTCTGGGGCGTGCCGTTTGTCGGCGGGGACTGCGCGCTGGGTTTTCTGTTTTCGGGACCTTCCACTCGGGTTTCGTCGGGGTGCTGGGGGTCGGGGAGCACCGACTGGACGTGACCGACCGGGCCGCCGTGCGCGCGCTGGTCGCCCAGGTGCGGCCGGACGCCGTGGTCGGGACCCCCTATCGGTACGACGACTGGGCGGTCACCGCGGACGGGGCCGCGAACGTGGCGGTCGCCGCCGCCGAGGCGGGTGCCCGGCTGGTGCACGTGTCCAGTGACGCGCTGCACGCCGGCCGTCCCACGCCCTACGCCGACGACGACCCGCCCACGCCGGTGCACGCGTACGGTGCCGCGAAGGCCGCCGCCGAGACCGCCGTGCGGGCGATCGACCCCGGCGCGGCCCTGGTGCGTACCTCGCTGATCCTGGGGGAGGGCAGCAAGCAGATCCAGCTCTGCCGGGACGCGCTCGCCGGCCGGGCGGTGCTGTTCAGCGACGAGTTGCGCTGCCCGGTCGACGTCACCGACCTTGCGGACGCCGTCCTGGAACTGGTCGCCTCCCCGTACGCCGGTCTGCTCAACGTGGCCGGCCCGGACGCCGTGAGCCGGGCCGAGCTGGGCCTGCTGGTCGCCGAGCGGCTCGGGCTGGACGCGGCCGGGCTGAAGACCACCACCGGGGCCGCCGTCGGCCTGTCCCGCCCCCTCGACGTACGCCTCGACTCCGCTCGCGCCGCCGGCCTGCTGCGCACGCGGCTGAGGGGAGTGCGCGAACTCCTGGCGCGCTGAGCAGAGATGCACACTTCCTATGCATAACTCTTGTGCATAGGAAGTGTGCAGAGATAGTGTGCGTTCATGACGAACGACGAAACGACCCCGCGGCCGGCGCCGCGTGAGGTACGGATCGACAAACGGCAGGTCCGGGTGCTGGCGCACCCGCTGCGGATGCGGCTGGTCGGGGCCCTGCGGGTGAAGGGCCCCGCCACGGCCACCACCCTCGCGGAACTGCTCGGCACCAACACCGGCGCGACCAGCTACCACCTGCGCCAACTCGCCGAGGTCGGGCTGGTCGTCGAGGATCCCGACCGGGGCACCGGGCGGCAGCGCTGGTGGCAGGCCGCACACGACGTCACCAACTGGGATCCGAGCGACTTCGACGACGACCCCGACGCCCGGGCCGCGATCGAGTGGATCCAGGGCGACCAGGTGCGTCTCCTCGCCGAGACCGCCGACCACTGGTTCGCCACGCAGCACGAGTGGTCGCCCGCCTGGCGGGACGCCTTCGGCATGAGCGACATCTTCATGACCATTCCGCCGGCCCGGCTGAAGGAGTTGGAGGCGGAGGTGTGGCAGGTGCTGGAGCGCTACCACCGTGAGGCCGACACCGCGGACCCGGCCGACCCGGAGGCCCGCCCGGTGCAGGTCTTCCTGGCCGCCTACCCGTTGCGCGAGGGCCTCCAGTGAGCGCGAGGAGTGAGCCGGGTTTGCGAGCCTCGCAGTCGCGAAGGGAGGTGGCGTCGTGAGCGCGCTGACCGTACGCCAGGTCCGGCGTCGCTACCTCACGCTCTACGGCCTGCGCTGGCTGCCCACGGGCCTGATGATCCCGGTCATGATCCTGCTGATGCAGGAGCGTGGCCTGTCGCTGCCGCAGATCGGCCTGGTCGGCACCGCGCAGGGCCTGCTGGTGCTGGCGCTGGAGTTGCCCACCGGTGGGCTCGCCGACGCCCTCGGCCGGCGGCCGGTGCTGCTCGCCGCCGGAGCGATCAACCTCGCCTCGCTGGCGCTGTTCGCGGTGGCCGACTCGTTCGTGCTGTTCTTCGCGGTCTGGGCCCTACAGGGGGTCTACCGGGCGTTGGACAGCGGCCCGCTGGAGTCCTGGTACGTCGACGCCACCCTGGCCGCCGACCCGGACGCCGAGTACGAGCGCGGTCTCGGCTACGCCGGCACCGTCGTCGGCGGCGCGATCGGCGCCGGCGCCCTGATCAGCGGTGGCCTCATTGCACTCGGCCCGATCGGGCCGGTCACCGCGCTCACGGTGCCGGTGCTGGCCGCCATCGTGGCACAGGCGATCGCACTGGTCGCGCTGGTCGTGCTGCTCGTCGAGCAGCGGCCGGCCACCGGGTTCGCGGCCCTGCGGGCCTCCGTGGTCCAGGCCCCCCGGATGATCGGCGAGGCGGTCGGGCTGCTGCGCCGCTCCCGGGTGCTGCTGGCCCTGGTCGCGGTGGAGCTGTTCTGGGGCTTCGGCATGGTCACCTTCGAGTCGCTGCTGCCGGTGCGTCTCGCCGAGGTGATCGGTGACCCGGAACGCGCCGCCGCGCTGCTCGGGCCGGCCAACTCGGCCGCCTGGCTCGCCTCGGCCGCAGGCGCGGCGCTGACCCCGCTGCTGCTGCGCTGGTTCGGTGCCGCACCGGGCGCGGCCCTGCTGCGCATCCTGCAGGGGGTGACGGTGGTCGGGATGGGGCTGTTCGCCGGGCCGGTCGGGGTGCTCGTGGCCTACCTGGCCTGCTACGCAGTGCACGGCGCGTCCAACCCGCTGCACAGCGGGCTGCTGCACCGGCAGGTCGACGGCCCGTACCGGACCAGCGTGCTGTCGCTGAACTCGATGGTGGGGCAGCCGGCCGGCGCGCTCGGCGGGGTGGCGCTGACCGCACTGGCGGCCGCCACCAGCGTCGGCACCGCGATGGTGGTCGGCGCGGTGGTGCTCGCCGTCGCCGCCCCGCTCTACCTGCCCGCCTGGCTGGCCGGCCGCCGCCGCGCCCCCGCCGCCGAGCCGCCGGCGGTTCCCGTGCCGGCCGCCGACCGGTGAGCCACGAGGTGCCCCTGTCACGACAGGGGCACCTCGCATCTCACCCCAGGCGGACCGAGCTGAGCGGCAGGGTGTTGGTGAAGCCGAGCCGACGGTAGAGGCGTGCCGCCCCGACGTTGTCCGGGTAGACGCCCAGCCCGACGGTGTCGTGACGGGCCAGCAGCGCCCGCGTCATCCCGGCGGTCAGGGCGGCACCCAGGCCCCGACGCAACCACATCCACGGTGGAGATTGGCGAGTGGACCGATTGGGTACATCACGCGCCGACCTACTGGGAACCCCCACCGGAGGACCGACATGCTCGCCATTCTCGCGGCCATCGTCTTTGGCTTCGCTCTGCTGCTCGATCTGCTCAACACCGACTTCGGCGCACCTGACCTGTTCAACTGGAACACGCTCGTCCTCATCGGCCTGCTCCTTCTCTCGCTCTACCTGGGCGGCGTGGGCAGCGGCCCGCGCAGTGGTGGCGGTGGCGGCGGCGGCCGCTGGTACCGGGGCCGTCGCCCCGGTCGTGGCTGACCGGAACCGATCACCGGTGGCGGGCCCGCGGCGCGATTCCGGCGTCGTGGGCCCGGCCCGGTACTGTCTTCGTGATGGAGTCCGACGCCCTCTTCTCCCTCGGTGAACCCGCCGGGTCGCGCAGCGCGCCCGACGGTCCCGCCGGTGTCGACGGCTTCACCGCGGTGGCCGACGACTCGCCCCTGCCCGTCCGGATGCGCCCGGTGACCCTCGACGAGCTGGTCGGGCAGGACCACCTGCTCGCCCCCGGCGCCCCGCTCCGGCAGTTGGTCTCCGGCGGCGCTCCGCTGTCGGTGATCCTCTGGGGCCCGCCGGGCAGCGGCAAGACCACCATCGCGCACCTGGTGGCCGGGGCGACCGACCGCCGCTTCGTCGCCATGTCGGCGCTCTCCGCCGGCGTCAAGGACGTGCGGGCGGTGATCGAGGCGGCCCGCCGTCAGCGCCGCTCGGGCGGCCCGCAGACCGTGCTCTTCATCGACGAGGTGCACCGGTTCAGCAAGACCCAGCAGGATTCGCTGCTCGCCGCCGTCGAGGACCGTACGGTCACGTTGCTGGCGGCGACCACCGAGAACCCGTACTTCTCGGTCATCTCGCCGTTGCTGTCGCGGTGCGTGCTGCTCACCCTGCAACCGCTGGACGACGCGGCGGTGCGAGGCCTGTTGCGCCGCGCGGTCACCGACAAGCGCGGCCTGGACGGCGCCCTGACCCTGACCCCGGACGCCGAGGACCACCTGGTCCGGCTGGCTGCCGGTGACGTCCGCAAGGCGCTCACCGCGCTGGAGGCGGCGGCGGCCTCCGCCGCGGCTCTCGGCGCCGGGCGGATCGACCTCGCCACCGCCGAGCAGGCCGTCGACGTGGCGGCGGTGCGTTACGACCGCGACGGCGACGCCCACTACGACGTGGTCAGCGCCTTCATCAAGAGCATGCGCGGCTCGGACGTGGACGCCGCGGTGCACTGGCTGGCCCGCATGCTGGTCGCCGGCGAGGACGCCCGGTTCATCGCCCGCCGCCTGGTCATCTTCGCCAGCGAGGACGTCGGCATGGCCGACCCGGGGGCCCTGAGCGTGGCCACCGCCGCCGCGCACGCCGTCGAGTACGTCGGGCTGCCCGAAGCGCAGCTCAACCTGGCCCAGGCGGTGATCCACCTGGCGACGGCGCCCAAGTCGAACTCCGCCACCACCGCCATCGGCGCCGCGATCGCC
>NZ_JAKKFI010000101.1 GCF_022230955.1 Micromonospora cabrerizensis | reverse complement strand
GGGGCGGGCGCGGGGCGGGGCGGGCGTCGGCGCGGGAGCGCCAGGTGTGTGGTTCAGACGTGGTCGGGGGTGCGGGCTACGCCCGCGTAGATGTCGATGAGCTGCTTGGTGACCACGTCGGGGTGGAAGGTGCGCTCGTAACGGGCGCGGGCGGTCGGCGCCAGCCCGGGGGCGCCGGCCCGGGCGACCGGCAGGGCGGCGGCGAGCGCGGCGGGCTCCGGAGCGACGACCCAGCCGGCGTCGCCCAGACCGATCCCGGCCGGCATCGGCGACCCGCCACCTCCGGCGACGGCGGAGGCGACCTGCGCCGGGCCGGTGCCGGCGGGTTCGTGCGGGGCGTCGGCTCCGACCAGGTACGGGATGCCGCCCAACGCCGTGCCGAGTACCGGCCGGCCGCTGGCCAACGCCTCGATGATCACGGTCGGCAGGACGTCGTGCCACATGGAGGCGGCGATGACCACGGCGCTCGCCTCGACCGCGGCCCGCACCCCGGCACGGTCGAGTTGACCGAGGTAGACGACGTCGTCCCGTTCGGCGGCGGCTGCCTCCACGAGCGGGCGCAGCTCGCCGTCGCCCGCGATGCGGAGCGTGCCCAGCGAACCGACCGGGTGCCGGCGCCAGGCGTCCAGCAGCAGGTCGACGCCCTTTTCGGGGGAGAGCCGGGCCATGTAGAGGAACCCGTCACCGAGCGGCGTCGGCCGGCCCGGGTCGGGCACCGAGTTCGGCTTCACCACGATGCGTTCGTCCGGTATGCCGTAGTCGCGGAGGTGATCGGCGATCGCCGAGGTGAGCGCGACGTACCGGTCGACGGAACGCCAGGTGCCCCGGTGCACGGCCAGGGTGGTGGCCATCAACGCGCTCTGGGCCGCCGAGTCGCGGTAGCAGCGGTGCTTGATCGCCGGCACACCCAGCGCGCGGCCCTTGCAGTCCTGGCAGATCACGCCGTCGCGGAAGTAGATCCCCGAGGAGCAGACCTGCCGGTAGTTGTGCACCGTCTGCACCACCGGCACGCCGTGGCGGTGCGCGGTCCGCACCACCCACGGCGACAGCAGGGGGTACGGGTTGTGCAGGTGCAGAACGTCCGGTCGGTGCTCGGTGAGCAGCCGGCTCAGGTCGTGCTGGGCGCGCGGCGCCCAGATCGGCGAGATCGGCAGGAGCGCCTTCGCCACCTTCGACATCGACGGGATCTCGTCCGAGCTGCGGAGAAACGGCAACACCTCGACGCCGGCGGCGGTGAGCTGAGCGATCTCCGAGTCGACGATCGTGTTCTCGCCGGAGGGCTGTGCTTCCCGGTACCGGTTGTGCGCCACCACGATTTTCACGGAGCCTTGCCTTTCGTTCGCGGCCGTGCCGGCTGCTGCCCCCGCCTGCGCGAAGGCTCGCAAGATCACGCCCGAAGGGCTCGCAAGATCACGCCTGAGGGGCTCGCAAGCTCACTCCTCGCGCTCGCGACAGGGACTCGCGAGCTGATTCCGCACGCTCACCGGAAAGAAGGCTACCGTTGTGTCGTGCCCGAGCTACCGGAGGTTGAGGCGCTCGCGGGTTACCTGCGACAGCGCGCGGTGGGGCGGCGTGTCGACCGGCTGGAGATCGCCGCGATCAGCGCCCTGAAAACGTACGAACCGGCACCGACCGCGGTTGCCGGTCGAGCGGTGGTCGATGCCAGCCGGCACGGCAAGTTCCTCGACGTCCTCTTCGAGGGCGACCTGCACCTGGTGGTGCACCTGGCCCGGGCTGGCTGGTTGCACTACCGGGAGGCGTTCCCGTCGGTCACCCCGCTGCGTCCCGGCAAGGGCCCGATCGCGGTGCGCGTACGTCTGGACGACGGTTCCGGGTTCGACCTGACCGAGGCCGGCACCCAGAAGAAGCTGGCCGCGTACCTGGTCACCGACCTGGCGGCGGTGCCCGGGGTGGCCAAGTTGGGCCCGGACGCGCTCGCTGCGGACCTGCCCACCTTCGCCGAGCGGCTGCGGAGCCGGCGGGGGCAGGTCAAGGGGGTGCTGACTGATCAGTCGGTGCTGTCCGGGGTGGGTAACGCGTACTCCGACGAGATCCTGCACGCCGCGAAGCTGTCACCGTTCGCGATCACCGACCGGCTCACCGACGACCAGCTCGCCACCCTGCATGCGGCCACCCGGCAGGTCCTCGGCGACGCGGTCGAGCGGTCCCTCGAGAAGCGGGCGGCGGAGCTGAAGGGCGAGAAGCGGTCCGGGTTGAAGGTGCACGCCCGCACCGGGCTGCCCTGCCCGGTGTGCGGAGACACCGTCCGTGAGGTGTCGTTCGCCGATTCGAGCCTTCAGTACTGCGCGACGTGCCAGACCGGCGGCAAGCCGCTCGCTGACCGACGGTTGTCCCGTCTCGTACGGTGAGTAGCCCCACTCCGCGACTACGGAGCGGAATCGCCCTTACTGAGTGGAAGCTCCGGTCCCGCCATTCTCGCCACACGCGCATCCATCGGTATAGTGGCCCGGTCCCCGGCTTCTGAAATGGTGCGGAGCCGGCCAGATCCCGCCGGCACCATCGGTCGCCAATCTCCTTCGGGGCGGCGACCGGTCGGAGCCCGCGTGGGAGACTGGGACGGTGGGCGACCCGGGCCCTCACTGCGAGTGAGCGGCCCGTGTCATGCGGGAGGACATGGGTGAGGTGACGGCAAGCCTCCAGCGCCCGGTAACCAACGAAGGCCGGAGCAGACTCGTGCGGCACGTCGACAGCTTCGAGATCCAGCCGCCGACGCCGCCGTCACACAACGGCGTCCCTCGGTCGGCGTGGACGAGGGCGCGACGTCGTGTCTCCCGTTGGCACCGCCCCTACATCGCGATCCTGCTGCTGCTCGATTTCGGCGCGGCGGCGTTCGCCAGCTGGATCGCGATCCAGCTCTTCGACCAGGCCGCCTCCGGTTTCTCCGGCACCAAGCAGGACCCGACCTGGTTCCACACGGTCTCCTACCTGCTGCTCCCGCTCGGCTGGGTGGTCATTCTCTGGAGCAACCGGGCGTACGACCGGCGCTACCTGGGGCTGGGCCCGGACGAGTTCAAGCGGGTGATCCGGGCCGGGGTGACGGTCGCCGCGAGTGTGTCGTTCCTCGCCTTTGCCACCAAGACCGAGTTGTCCCGTTGGACGGTCGGCACGGCTCTGCTCGGGGCACTACTGTTGATCTTGTGGGGCCGGTTCGTGGCCCGTTGGGCGCTGCACTACATCCGGCGGCGGGCCGGTCAGGCCGCGCACCGGATGGTGCTGGTGGGCACCCTGCCGGAGTGCCTGGAGGTCTACGCGGCGGTCACCCGCAACCCGAACGCCGGGCTGGTGCCCGTCGCCATCCACATCACCGACGGTTATGCGGCAGCCCGGGGAATGCCGACCCCGGTCCCGATCTACGCCGGTCGCGACGTTCTCGCCCTGGTCCGGGAGGTCGGTGGCGACACGATCGCCGTCTGTGGTTCGGCCAGCGCCGAGCCGGGCGAGCTGCGCCGGCTGGCCTGGCAGTTGGAGGGCTCCGGCGTCGACCTGGTGGTCGCACCGCAGTTGACCGACATCGCCGGCCCCCGGGTGCACATCCGGCCGATCGAGGGTCTGCCGCTGCTGCACGTCGAGGAACCGACCCTCTCCGGGCCCGCGCTGCTGGCCAAGAACCTGATGGACCGGGTCGCCGCCGGCCTCGGCCTGCTGCTGCTGATCCCGCTCTTCGCGGCCGTTGCCGTGGCGATCAGGATCTCCGACCGTGGGCCGGTCTTCTTCCGCCAACCGCGGGTGGGCCACGAGGGGCGCACGTTCCGGGTGTGGAAGTTCCGGACCATGTACGTCGACGCCGAGGATCGGCTGGCCAGCCTGGTCGACCGGAACGAGACCGACGGCATGCTGTTCAAGATGAAGCAGGATCCCCGGGTCTTCCCGGTCGGCCGCTTCCTGCGGGCCTCCTCGCTGGACGAGCTGCCGCAGCTGATCAACGTGCTCTGGGGTGAGATGTCGCTGGTCGGGCCCCGCCCGTTGCCGGCCGACGACGGCGACTTCCTGGGCGACGTGCGCCGCCGCCTGCTGGTGCGCCCCGGCATGACGGGGCTGTGGCAGGTCTCCGGCCGCTCCGACCTGTCCTGGGACGAGTCGGTCCGGCTGGACCTCTACTACGTCGACAACTGGTCGCTGGCGTACGACCTCAGCATCCTGTGGCGCACCGTCGGGGTGGTGCTCGCCCGCAAGGGCGCGTACTAGGGGCTTGGCGCGCCGGCCCGCAGGGGCAAGGATCGCTGCGTGGCTGCCAACCTCTCCGCCGTGGTCGGCGTCGTCTCGCTCGTCACCGCGCTGACCGCGGCCCTGCTGGCGGTGCTGCGCCTGCGGGCCCGCCGGGGCATCGCCACCGCCACCCAACGGGCCACCTACGAGGTGCTGCACACCGCCGGTCTGGCCGCCGAGCCGCTGCGAACCGGGCTGAGCGAGGCGGGCGCGACGAAGGCCGTACGTCATCTGCGGGCTCTGGTGGGCGCGGTCGGGCTGGCGCTCACCGACGCCGACCGGCTGCTGGCCCTCGACGGGCGCGGCACACACCACGGCAAGCAACTGCTCGCGGCGGCCCAGCGGACGGTGGACAGCGGCCGCTCGACGGTGCTCGGTGAGCAGGAGCTGCACTGCGACCGGGTCGACTGCCCGATCCGAGGTGCGGTGGTCGCGCCGTTGCAGGGGGCGGACGGCCGGGTGGTCGGGGCGTTGGTGGCAATCGCCGACAGCCCACCACCCCCGGGGTTGGTGCAGGCCACCCTGGAGACGGCGCACTGGGCTGGTAACCAGCTCGCCCTGGCCGAGCTGGACTCGTCCCGGGAGCGGCTGGCCCGCGCCGAGATCCGCGCGCTGCGGGCGCAGATCAGCCCGCACTTCATCTACAACGCGTTGACCGCCATCGGGTCGTTCGTGCGCACCGACCCGGAGCGGGCCCGGGAGCTGATCCTGGAGTTCGCGGAGTTCACCCGGTACTCCTTCCGGGCGCACGGGGAGTTCACCACCCTCGCCGAGGAGCTGCGCTCCATCGACCGTTACCTGACCATCGAGAGGGCTCGATTCGGCGACCGGTTGCAGGTGCGGTTGCAGATCGCCCCGGAGGTGCTGCCGGTGACGTTGCCGTTTCTCTGCCTGCAACCGCTGGTGGAGAACGCGGTTCGCCACGGGTTGTCCCGCAAGCCGGGCACGGGCATGGTGAGCATCGAGGCCCGGGACGCGGGCGCCGAATGCCACATCACGGTGGAGGACGACGGAGTGGGAATGGATCCGACCACGCTGACCGCCGGCATCGCCGAGCTGGCCCGCGGCAGTGGCGACCCGGGCGACGACACGGGCCAGCACGTCGGTCTCTCCAACGTCGACGAGCGGCTGCGGTCGGTCTTCGGGGACAGGTTCGGCCTGGTCGTGGAGACCGGGCTGGGTTCGGGCACGAAGGTGAGCATGCGGGTGCCGAAGTTCCACCCCGGCGTACGGGCAGGGTCGTGAGCGAGCGCACCGGGACGGGCGCGGTGAACGCGTCCGGTTTCCTGCGGGTGCTGGCGGTGGACGACGAGCCACCCGCGCTCGACGAGTTGGCGTACCACCTGCGGGCCGATCCCCGGGTGGCCCGGCTGCACACGGCCGGTGATGCGACGGAGGCGCTGCGGCTGCTCCGGGACGGTGACGTGGACGTGGTCTTCCTGGACATCCGGATGCCCGGGCTGGACGGGATGGAGCTGGCCCGGGTGCTGCGCCGGTTCGCCCGGCCACCGGCGATCGTCTTCGTGACCGCGTACGACGACGGCGCGGTGGACGCGTTCGACCTGGGTGCCACCGACTACGTGCGCAAACCGGTCCGGGCCGACCGGCTGGCGGAGTCCCTGCGTCGGGTGATCGGGTCGAGGGTGGTGCCGTCGCATCCGGCGGCGTTGGCCCGCGCCGAGGAGGACCCGACGATTCCCATCGAGTTGGCCGGCACCACGCGGATGCTTCCCCGCTCGGCGGTGCGGTGGGTGGAGGCGCAGGGTGACTACGCCCGCCTGCACACGGCGGAGGGGTCGCACCTGGTGCGGGTCTCGCTGGCCACGCTGGCGGAGCGCTGGGCCGACGCCGGGTTCGTCCGGGTGCACCGCTCGTACCTGGTGCAGCTGAAGTTGATCGCCGAGCTGCGGCTGGTCAACTCCGGCTACGTCGTGGTGATCGACTCCACCGAGCTGCCGGTGAGCCGGCGGCACACCCGGGAGCTGAAGGACAAGCTGGTCAGGGCCGCGAAGCAGGACTGGAGTCGCTGATCCGGGAATGAGACGACCGCTGCCGTACGTTGTACGCTAGTCCGTACGACTTCCGGAGGCTGCCGTGACCGTTTCCCCGTTCGACGCCGACACCGAGTTCGACCGTCAGGTCGACCGACTGGTCCAGCTCGGCTACCCCGCCCTCGCCGAACTGCCCGAGAGCGCCTTCCGCGATCTGGTCGAGCCCCTGCGGGCGAGGGCGATCGAGGGTGCCGCCGGGCTGCCCGCCCCCACCGACGCCCGGGTGGCCTTCCTGCTGGTCATCACCCGGGACCTGATCGGGGTGCGGGAACGACTGGAACTCACCACCCTGGCCGGCAAGAGCAAGCCCGGGGTCCTGGACCGCAACTACGCCGAGGACGACCTGCCGCGCTTCGACCCGATCAAGGAGTTGGAGGTGCCGGCCGGGCCGGCGTACCTGCTCTTCGACGTCGACCGGGGCGAGGAGTTCCGCAACCTGGCCCCGGCCACCGCCATGGAGGGGATCACCGCCCAGGGTCGGTTGCCGCTCACCATCGACGAGGGGCTGGCCTTCGTCACGCTGCACCCGGCCGCGCTGGCCAGCAACCGGTGCTTCTCGCTCGTCGGCTCCCGGTGCGGCGACAAGCGGGTGCCCGCAATCTGGATCAGCCAGGGCGCGCCGAAGCTGGGCTGGTGCTGGTACGGCAACCCGCACACCTGGCTCGGCTCCGCCTCCGCCCGCCCGGAGCGCGTCGGCCCGGAGTGACCGTCCGCTGAGGCCACCGAGTTATCCACAGCCGTGAACCGTTCTCCACAGGTTATTCACAACGCCACCCACCGATCTCCACGGACCATCGCCGAATCCATTGGCGCCCGACCGGAACGTCGACCGGCCGGTTGGAGGTCCACAACCTGTCCGGGCAGCCGGGCCGGGCCGGTACCGGCCCGGCTGCCGGGCCGATCCTGGTGACCGTGGCAGCTTGACAATCCGGCGCGGCGGGTGAGACTGCCGGGGTGGCCAAGCAACTCCCTGACGTGGGGTCGGGCGGTGCGGTACCGCCGCCCCGGCGGGCCCGGATCGTGCTGGCCGAGATCACCCGGCAGGACACCCGTGCCGAACGGACCCGCGCCGAGCTGGCCCAGCAGACCCAGGTCGGTGAGGCGCTGGTGCGCGGCCTGGTCCGGGCCCAACTCGCGCTGGCGCTGCGGCTCTCGCTGGTGGTGGCCATCGGGCTGGGCGGGCTGCCCTGGCTGTTCGCCATCGCACCCTCGCTCGGCCGGACCACCATCGGCGGCGTCAACCTGCCGTGGCTGCTGCTCGGGGTGGCCTCCTTCCCGTTCCTGATCGGGGTGGGCTGGGCGTACGTGCGACTGGCCGAGCGCAACGAGCAGGACTTCACCGACCTGGTGCAGCGGCCGGAGCACTGAGGTGGGCAACGACTTCGTGGTTCCGGCCATCGTGGCGGTCACCCTGGTGACCGTCGGGATCGGCTTCTACGGGCTGCGACTGGCCCGGACCACATCGGACTTCCTGGTCGCGTCCCGGGCGATCAGCCCGACGTGGAACGCCGCCGCGATCGGCGGGGAGTACCTGTCGGCGGCGAGCTTCCTGGGCATCGCCGGGCTGGTTCTCAAGTACGGCGTGGACGTCCTCTGGTACCCGGTCGGGTTCGCCGCCGGATACCTGGCCCTGCTGCTCTTCGTGGCGGCGCCGCTGCGCCGCTCCGGCGCGTTCACCCTGCCCGACTTCTGCGAGCTGCGGCTGGGGTCCCGCCGGCTGCGCATCCTGGCCACCGCCTTCGTGATCTTCATCGGTTGGCTCTACCTGGTGCCGCAGCTCCAGGGCGCCGGGCTGACCCTGGCCACGGTGGCCGGATCCCCGTACCCGGTGGGCGCCCTGCTGGTGGCCGCCGTGGTCACCGCGAACGTGGCGCTGGGCGGTATGCGGGCGATCACCTTCGTGCAGGCGTTCCAGTACTGGCTCAAGCTGACCGCACTCGCCGTACCGGTGATCTTCCTGGCGTTGCAGTGGCAGGCCGACGGCCGCCCGGCGGTGACCCCGCCCGACGGGCCGACGTTCCGGGCCGCGACCACCGTCGTGGTCGAGCACCGCGCGACCCTCACCCTGCCCGACGGCGAGATCCGGGAGGTACGCCCCGGCGACGAGTTGACCTTCGCCGCCGGCGACCCGGTGCCGGACGTGTCCGGGGTGGCGGCCGACGCCAACGACTGGTTGCTGCCCAGCGCCGCGGGTGACGACGACCGGGGGCTCTTCGGGACGTACTCGCTGATCCTCGCCACGTTCCTGGGCACCATGGGCCTGCCGCACGTGCTGGTCCGCTTCTACACCAACCCCGACGGCGCGGCGGCACGCCGGACCACCCTGGTCGTACTGGCCCTGGTCGGTGCCTTCTATCTGCTGCCCACCCTGTACGGGGTGCTCGGCCGGATCTACACCCCGCAGTTGCTGGTCAGCGGGCAGACCGACGCGGTGGTGGTGCTGCTGCCCGGTGCGGCCCTCGGCGACGGGACGGTCGGGCGTCTGCTCGCCGCGCTGGTCTCGGCGGGCGCGTTCGCGGCCTTCCTCTCCACCTCGTCCGGGCTGCTGACCAGCGTCGCCGGGGTGATCTCGACGGATGTGCTCGGCCGAGGCTCGGTACGCGGCTTCCGGTTGGCCACGGTGATCGCCGGAGCGGTGCCGACGGTGCTGGCGCTGCACGTCTCCGGGCTGGACGTGTCGCAGGTGGTCGGGCTGGCCTTCGCGGTCGCCGCGTCGAGCTTCTGCCCGCTGCTGGTGCTCGGCATCTGGTGGCGTGGCCTGACCGACCTGGGCGCGGCCGCCGGCGTACTGGTCGGCGGCGGGGCGGCGATCGGCGCGGTGCTGGTCACCGTGCTGGGCCCGCCGCTGTCCGGTTGGCCGGCCACGCTCACCACGCAGCCGGCGGCCTGGACGGTGCCGCTGGCCTTCACGGTGATGGTCGCGGTGTCCATGGCCACCCGACGCCGCGCCCCGGTCGACGTCGCGGCCACGATGCTCCGCCTGCACACCCCGGAAGCCCTCCGGATGTGACCCGCTCCTGCCGCTGGGCCCGTCCCCCTCGGGGATGATCTCGGGTCCGCCCGTCGCCGGACGACAGAACCGGCGATCGACGGATAACGTCGGCGCATGACTGTTGAGCACCCCGCGCTCGCACTGCGTGGCCTGGCCAAGCGGTTCGACGGCACGATCGCGGTGGCCGGCGTCGACCTGGACGTCCCCGCCGGCTCCTTCTACGGTCTGCTCGGCCCGAACGGCGCCGGCAAGACCACGACCCTGTCGATGGCGGTCGGGCTGTTGCGCCCGGATGCCGGCTCGGCCCGGGTGCTCGGGCAGGACGTCTGGCAGGACCCGGTGGCGGCCAAGCGGCTGCTCGGCGTGATGCCCGACGGGGTGCGGCTGTTCGACCGGCTGACCGGGGCGGAGCTGCTGGCGTACAACGGTTTGTTGCGGGGGATGGACCCGGCGGTGGTCGACCAGCGGGCCGCGGAGCTGCTGGACGTGCTGGCGCTCGGCGACGCCGGTCGGACGCTGGTGGTGGATTACTCGGCGGGCATGAAGAAGAAGATCGGCCTGGCCTGCGCGCTGCTGCACGGCCCTCGGGTGCTGGTGTTGGACGAGCCGTTCGAGGCGGTCGACCCGGTGTCCGCGGCCCTGATCCGGGACATCCTCACCAGGTACGCGGCCGGCGGCGGCACGGTGGTCTTCTCCAGTCACGTGATGGAGGTCGTCGAGCGACTCTGCTCGCACGTGGCGATCCTGGCCAGCGGCACCATCAAGCGGGTCGGGACGATCGGCGAGGTCCGTGGTGACCGCTCGTTGGAGCAGGTCTTCGTCGAGGTGGTCGGCGGGCGCACCGCGACGGGCGAGGAGCTGTCGTGGCTGTCCCGGTGAGCACGGACGCCACGCCCGTCCGTACGGTCTCCGCCCGGCACTTCGTACGGCTGAAGCTGCGGGTGATGGGCAACAACTTCCGGGGCCAGGGCTGGCGGATCGCCCTGTTCATCGGCGGCGCGCTGCTCGGCCTGTGGTTCGCCGTCAGCGGCTTCTTCCTCTTCGCCCTGCCCGGTCTGACGGGCGAGGGCCAGTACGCGGTGCTGGTCGCGGCGGCGGGCGGTGGGTTGCTGGTGCTCGGTTGGCTGCTCCTGCCGCTGGTCTTCTTCGGTGTGGACGAGACACTGGACCCGGCCCGGTTCGCGCTGCTGCCGCTGACCCGCCGCACCCTGGTGACCGGTCTGTTCGCGGCGGCCCTGGTCAGCGTGCCGGTGCTGGCGGTGCTGATCGCGTCGTTCGGGCTGGTGCTCACGGCCTGGTCGTTGGGCGGTTGGTCGGCGGGGCTGGTGGCCGTGGTCGGTGTGATCGCCGGGCTGCTGCTCTGCGTGGCCGCCAGTCGGGCGCTGACGAGCGCCTTCGCGACCATGTTGCGGTCCCGTCGGGTCCGCGATCTGGCGGCCGTGCTGCTGGCGGTGACCGCCGCGCTGCTCGGCCCGTTGCAGGTGTTCGGTCTCGCCGCGCTGCGGGAGGCCGACTGGACCCGGTTGACCGGCGTGGCGACCGTGATCGGCTGGACGCCGTTCGGCGCGCCGTGGACCGCCGGCATCGACGTCGCCCAGGGTCGGGTGTGGGCCGCGCCGGTCAAGTTGCTGATCACGGTGGTGGCGCTCGGTGCCCTGCTGGCCTGGTGGTCGCGGTCGCTGGAGTCGGCGATGGTGGGTGCGGCGAGCGCGGGCAAGGCTCCGGTGCAACGCGGTGTCACCGGTGGCGCTGTCGCCCAACTTTTCCCCCGCATCGCCGGCTGGGCCCGTCGGGACCGGTTCGGTGCCCTGGTCGCCCGTGAGGCCCGCTACTGGTGGCGGGACGCCCGCCGCCGGGCCAACCTGATCACGATCGCGGTGGTCGGCATCTTCGTGCCCGTGATGATCAACCTGGGCGGCGCGGGCTTCGTGGCCGGGGACGGGCCCGATTCGACGACGAGTGCCGCCAACAGCTCACCGGTCCTGGTCACCATCTCCATGCTCTTCGTGGGCGTGGTCGCGGCGGTCACCCTGGCCAACCAGTTCGGCTTCGACGGCAGCGCGTACGCCGTGAACGTGGTGGCCGGGGTGCCGGGACGGGTCGAGCTGGGCGCGCGGATGACGGCCTTCTCGCTGTACGTCCTGCCGATGCTGGCGTTCGTCGCGGTGGTGCTGTCGATCGTGCTCGGCCGGCCGGGCTGGATCGGGCTCACCATCGGCGGCCTGGTGGCCACCTACGGCGCCGGGCTCGCGGTGAACAGCCTCGTCTCGGTGCTCGGGGCGTACTCGCTGCCGGAGACGAGCAACCCGTTCGCGATGAACAGCGGTGCGGGTGTGGCGAAGGGGCTGCTCACCCTGCTGGCGATGCTCGCCTCGGCGGTCGCGGCGGTGCCGATGGTGGTGGCCGCGGCGCTGCTCGGCGACGCCTGGCTCTGGCTGGCCCTGCCGGTGGGCGCGGCGTACGGGCTGGGGGCGGCGCTGCTGGGCGCGTACCTGGCCGGTGACGTCCTGGACCGACGCCAACCGGAGCTGCTGGCCACGGTCACCCCGCGTCGCTGACCGACGTTCAGACTGGACGGATCTCGTCGGCCATGGGTCAGCGGGTGGTGACGAGGCCCCGCAGGCCCTGGTCGAGGAAGTCGATCATCCAGGTGAAGCTGTCGTCGACGGGTGTGTCGATCTGGAACCCGCCGCCCGCTTCCAGGGTCGCGAACCCGTGCAGCGTGCTGCGGAGCATTCGCATCGCGTGGAGCTCCTGGCGGGAGTCCAGCCGGTAGCCGTGCAGCATGGCCGCCCAGGAGGCGAGCACCCGCTCGGCGGCCAGGCCGAACGGGTCGTCGGGCCCGGTCGCGCGTGCGGCGTTGCCTGCCGCGTACCGACCGGGGTGTTCCCGCACGTACCTCCGCATGGCCTGCGCTCCGGCGACCAGGGCGTCGCGGCCGGCGCGGCCCTGGGTCGCGTCCCGGACGGCATCGCCGATCTCGGTCATGGCCAGGGCGGCGATCCGGTGGGCCAGGTCGGCCTGGCTGCTGACGTGCTTGTAGAGCGACGGGGTCTTGATCCCGAGCCGTTCGGCCAGCAGGCCCATGCTGAGGTGGTCGAAGCCGACCTCGTCGACCAGCGCGGCGGCCGCCTCGGTGACCGTCGCCGGAGTGAGGCGGGACTTAGGCATTGGCCAACGTCCGGGCGAGGAAGGGCAGGGCCAGTGCGAGGACCTGGTCCGGCGTCTGGACGTGCGGGTAGTGACCCGCTCCCTCGATGACGGCCAGCTCCCCGAGCCCCGAGGGCAGGTCGGCGATGATGCGCTCGCCCTCGGCACGCGGGTCGGCCCAGTCGGGGTCGGCGCTGCCCTGGATCACCAGGACCGGGCAGGTGACGTTGGGCAGTTGCGCACCGGCGTCGCTCGGGCTCGACTTGGCCATGGCCTGGAGGACCTTCATCCGGCCGGGCTCGCCCATCTTGGCCTCGATGCGCGCCAGCTCGCTGGCCCAGTCGGCCGGCTTGGTCGGCACCGCGATGTCGAGGTACTTCTTCCAGCTCGTCAGACTCCCCCGCAGGAGGACCTGCGCCAGTTGGATGAACCCGGCCCGGAAGCGCCGCACCCGCAGCAACCCACCGAGGTCGACGGACTGTGCGCGGGTGAAGGGGGCCAGCTCGATCACACCGCTGATCAGCTCGGGGGCCGTGGCGGCCGCGATGGTCGCGGCACCACCGCTGATCGACTGGCCGATGATCACGGCCGGGCCGCCGAGGTGGCGTACGACGGCGACGAGGTCACCCGCGATGTCGGTGCGGCTGTAGCCGTCCCAGCCGAGGCTGGAGTCGCCGCAGCCGCGGAGGTCGACGTTGGCGACCCGGTACCCGGCTGCGGCCAGGGCCGGAGCGAGGAAGCGGTAGGAGTGCCGGCTGTCGCCCATGCCGTGTGCCAGGACGACCAGGGGGCCCTGCCCGGTCACGTCGTAGGCGAGGGTGTTGCCGGCCCTGCTCAGGTGTTCGGTCATGACGTCCTCCGGGGGAGTGGCTAATGTGGTTAGCCAAAAGCTAACAGCATTAGCTCGTGGCGTCAAGGAGCCGGTGCTCGTTGATGCCGGAGGTTGGCGAGGAGCGAACACCCTCCGGCTGTGCCGGGCCGCCGTTATGGTGCGGTCATCCGGAACGGGGGCAGTCGCCATGGGTACGCACACGCGCTACCGCAGCACGGTCGTGGACGGGCTCTCCGTCTTCTATCGGGAGGCCGGCGCACCGGACGCACCCGCACTGCTGCTCCTGCACGGCTTCCCGTCCTCGTCGCGGATGTTCGAGCCCTTGCTCGACCGGCTCGCCGACCAGTTCCGCCTGATCGCTCCGGACCTTCCGGGTTTCGGGCACACCGACGCCCCCGATCCGGACCGTTTCCCGTACACGTTCGACCGGCTCGCCGACGTGATGGCCCACTTCGCCACCGCCGTCGGCGCCGAGCACTACCTGCTCTACGTGCAGGACTACGGCGGGCCGGTGGGGTTCCGGATGGCCCTCGCCGATCCGGGTCGACTGCGCGGCCTCATCGTGCAGAACGCGGTGGCCCACGACTCCGGCCTGGGGCCGCTCTGGGCCACCCGGCGGGCGTACTGGCAGGACCGCGCCGGGCACGAGGCCGCGATCCGGGAGAACGTCCTCTCGCTGGAGGCGACCCGCACCCGCCACGTCGGCAGGGACCCGGACCCGGACCGGTACGACCCCGACCTGTGGGTCGACGAGCACGCCTTCCTCAGTCGTCCCGGACAGATCGAGATCCAACTGGACCTGATGTACGACTACCGCACCAATGTCGCCTCGTACCCGACCTGGCAGGACTGGCTCCGCCGGACCCAGCCACCACTGCTGGTCGTCTGGGGCCGGTACGACACCTCGTTCGAGAGCACCGAACCGGAGGCGTACCGCGCCGACGTCCCCGGAGCGGAGGTTCACCTGCTCGACGGTGGGCACTTCGTGCTCGACACGCGGGCGGACGAGGTGGCCACCCTGGTCCGAACCTTCGCCGGCCGGGTCCGCGACCAGGGCGGGCGGGGTCACAATGTTTCACGTGAATCATGAGCCGGGCGCCGAGATCCATTCCACCGACCCGTTCGCGGTGCCGAGCGGGCAACGATCGCCGGTACGTCGACTGCGCGGGCGGCTCGCCGCGCCGGTGACACTGTGGACGACCCCCGGCCCGGCCGGGCTCACGGTGTCGTCCACCCTGGTCGCCGAGGGGGAGCCGGACCGACTCGTCGGGCTGATCGACCCGGAGTCCGACTTCTGGGCGGCAGCCGAGGAGGCGGGTCGGTTCGCGGTCACCCCGCTCGGTCCGCCGCACCGGCAGCTCGCCGACCGGTTCGCCGGCCTCTTCCCCTCTCCGGGCGGGCTCTTCGCCGCGGACACCTGGATCGAGACGCCGTACGGGCCGGTGCCGGCGGACGCGGGTGGTTGGGCCGGGTGCCGGCTGGACACCGCCCGGGAGTACGGCTGGGGACTGCTGGTGGAGGCCACCATCGAGGCGGTCGACCTGGCCGAGCAGGCCGCTCCGCTGCTGCACTATCGCGGTCGGTACCACGAGCTGCCGAGCTGAACGGGTGGCCCTCCGGGATCGACCGGTCACCGGGGTGATCTGAGTCACTCGGCGCAGCCAGGCAACCGCTCGGCGCTCTCGACGACCGGCGTCGATCTCGGCCTTCCCCGTCGGGGAGCGCGCTCTTTACGGTGCGCGAAACTCCCCTCTGACGCCTGTGAAGGTGGTGATCCACAGATGTCCACGGACACACCCGCTCCGGCCGCTTCCCAGTCGGACAAGTACCTGGCCGTACAACGGTCGGACGAGTTCGCCGGGCTGCGGCGTGCGCTGCGCGGCTTCGTCTTCCCGATGACCGTCGCGTTCTTCCTGTGGTATGCGCTCTACGTCATTCTCTCCGCGTACGCCCGGGACTTCATGGGCACGAAGCTGTTCGGCAGCAACATCAACGTCGCGCTGGTCTTCGGCCTGCTCCAGTTCGTCTCCACGTTCCTGATCGCCTGGCTCTACTCCCGGTACGCGGACCGGAAGATCGACCCCGTCGCCGACCGGATCCGCGCCGAGATCGGGGAGGTGACCCGTGAAGACGGTTCACGCGGTTGAGACGTTCCTCGCGGCTGAGGCGGGCAACAACACCGCCCGCAACCTGACCATCACGCTGTTCCTGGTCTTCGTGGCGGTGACCCTGGCCATCACGATCTGGGCCAGCCGGCAGACCAAGACGGCTACGGACTTCTACGCGGGCGGCCGGTCCTTCTCCGGCTTCCAGAACGGCATGGCGATCGGCGGCGACTACATGTCGGCCGCGTCGTTCCTCGGCATCGCCGGCATCATCGCGCTCTACGGTTACGACGGCTTCCTCTACTCGATCGGCTTCCTGGTCGCCTGGTTGGTGGCCCTCCTGCTGGTCGCGGAACTGCTGCGCAACTCGGGCCGGTACACGATGGCCGACGTGCTGGCCTTCCGGATGCGCCAGCGTCCGGTGCGCACGGCGGCGGCGGTCTCCACCATCACGGTGTCGATCTTCTATCTGCTCGCGCAGATGGTGGGTGCCGGCGCGTTGGTCGCGCTGCTGCTCGGCATCCGGCCGGGGACGACCTTCCTCGGCATGGACGCGTCCACCGCGAAGATCGCGACGATCGTCATGGTCGGCGCGCTGATGATCATTTATGTCACCGTGGGTGGCATGAAGGGCACCACCTACGTGCAGATCGTCAAGGCGTTCCTGCTCATGGGCGGCGCGCTGCTGATGACGATCCTGGTGCTGGCGAAGTTCAACTTCAACCTGTCGGAGCTGCTCGGCGCCGCCGCCTCCGCCTCGGGCAAGGGCGACAAGCTCCTCGAACCTGGCCTGCGCTACGGCGTGGAGGTCGCCGGGAACGCCACACAGACGTTCTACAACAAGATGGACCTGCTCTCGCTCGGCATCGCCCTGGTGCTCGGCACCGCCGGCCTGCCGCACATCCTGATCCGCTTCTACACGGTGCCGACCGCGAAGGCGGCCCGTAAGAGCGTGCTCTGGGCGATCGGCATCATCGGCACCTTCTACCTGCTCACCCTGGCCCTCGGCTTCGGTGCGGCGGCGCTGGTGGGCAGCGAGGCCATCACCGCACAGGACAAGGCGGGCAACACCGCCGCACCGCAGTTGGCGGAGGCGCTCGGCCTGGAGTTCTTCGGCGGTGACCTGGGTGGGGCAGCCCTGCTGGCGATCATCGCGGCGGTCGCCTTCGCCACCATCCTGGCGGTGGTGGCCGGGTTGACCCTGGCGTCCTCGTCCAGCCTCGCGCACGACTTCTACGCGAACGTGCTGAAGAAGGGTGAGACGTCGGAGCGGCAGGAGGTACGGGTCGCCCGGATCTCCGCCCTGGTGATCGGCGCGGTGTCGATCGCCCTGTCGATCTACGCACAGAACCTCAACGTGGCGTTCCTGGTGGCGCTGGCCTTCGCGGTCGCCGCCTCGGGCAACCTGCCGGCGATCCTCTACAGCCTCTTCTGGCGGCGGTTCAACACCTCCGGCGCGGTGTGGGCGATCTACGGCGGTCTGCTCTCGGCCGTGCTGCTGGTGTTCTTCTCGCCGGTGGTCTCCGGCGCGGCGACGTCGATGTTCCCGGACCACGACTGGCAGTGGTTCCCGCTGTCCAACCCGGGCATCCTCTCCATTCCGTTCGGCTTCCTGTGCGGGTGGATCGGCACGATCATCTCCAAGGAGCACGACGAGGAGAAGTACGCGGAGCTGGAGGTGCGTGCCCTCACGGGCTCCGGCGCCCACTGATCCGAGCGTTCGTCACGAGAGGCCCCCTGTGCCCAACAGGGGGCCTCTTCGTGCAAATGCGGGTCGGTAGGCTGACCGGCATGAAGGTTGCTGAGCGCTTCGGGTCCGGTCACCGTGTTCTCGTCACCGGCGGCGCCGGCTTCGTCCCGTCGCACCTGGTGGATTCCCTGATCGCCCGGGGCTGCACGGTGGTGGCGCTGGACAACTTCGTGACCGGCTCCAAGGAAAATGTCGCCCACCTGCTGGACCGGCCCACCTTCACATTTGTCGAGGCGGACCTCTCCGACGGCCTTCCGACCGACCACCCGGCGCTGGCCGAGCGGTTCGACGCGATCCTGCACATGGCCTCGCCGGCCAGCCCCACCGACTTCGCCCAACTGCCGGTGGAGATCCTCCGGGTCGGCTCGGTGGGCACCCTGCACCTGCTGGAGCGTGCGGCCGCCGACGGCGCCCGGTTCCTGATGGCCTCCACCTCCGAGGCGTACGGGGACCCGAAGGAGCACCCGCAGCGCGAGACCTACTGGGGCAACGTCAACCCGATCGGGGTCCGCAGCGTCTACGACGAGGCCAAGCGCTTCTCCGAGGCCGCGACGATGGCGTACCACCGTTATCGCGGGCTCGACGCGGCGATCGTCCGGATCTTCAACACGTACGGCCCGCGGATGCGCCCCGACGACGGCCGCGCCATCCCCACCTTCATCTCCCAGGCGCTGCGCGGCGAGCCGATCACCGTGCACGGCACCGGCAACCAGACCCGGTCGATCTGCTTCGTCGAGGACCTGGTGCGGGGCATCCTGCTGCTGCTCGACTCGACCGAGACTGGCCCGGTCAACTGCGGCACCGAGCACGAGCTGACCATGCGGCAACTCGCCGAGTTGATCGTGTCGCTCTCCGGCAGCAGCTCCCAGGTGACCTACGTCACCCGCAGCTCGGACGACCCGGAGATGCGCCGCCCCGATCTCACGCTCGCCCGTGAACTGCTCGGATACGAGCCGGCGGTCGCGCCCGAAGATGGCCTGCGACGCACGATTGAGCACTTCCGGGCGCGGCTAGGGTAACCGGTTCACCGCGTACCGACTGCCGCTGAGTGTCGCCTGAAGGCGGCGGTGGCTCCCGCTACGTACCCTGAGTTACATGTCCGCGACCTCGTCTGCCGGCGTCCCGCATCCGTATCTGCACCGCAGCGCCGGGCGCGCCTCGGTGCCCGGCCCCGATCGGGGCGCCTCCGGGCGCGCCCGTCCGACCGAGGCACGCTTCTACCCGTCGTACGACGAGGAGGAGCCCAGGCCCGGCGGCCCGGCGGGGCCACGCGGGCCCGGCGGCCCGGGTGGTGCCGGCGGTTCCGGGCGGCGTGGCCCGCGGCCGCGCTGGGGTCGGATCGCCCTCGTGGCCGGGGTCGCGGTGCTGGTGCTGGCGTTGCTCGGCACCGTGGGGGCCTGGCTCTACGCGCGCAACCTCAACAGCGACCTGGCCCGCACCGACCCGTTCGCGGAGATCACGGGTGGCCGGCCGGTCAAGGCGGTCGACGGCGCGCTGAACATCCTGCTGGTCGGCAGCGACTCACGGGACCCGGACGCACCGGTCGACACCAAGAGTCAGTGGCGCGCCGACACGATCATCGTGATGCACATCCCGGCCGACCACCAGGAGGCCTACCTGGTCTCCATCCCGCGTGACCTCTACGTGCCGATCCCGGACAGCGCCGGCGCGGACTGCGACTCCGGCGACCGCGCGAAGATCAACGCGGCGTTCGCGTTCGGTGGGCTGCCGCTGGCGGTACGCACCGTGGAGTGCTTCACCGACGTGCGGATCGACCATGTGATGGCGATCGACTTCGGCGGGTTCAAGGAGGTCACGGACGCCCTCGGCGGGGTGGACCTGAAGGTGGAGCGCACCGTCACCTCGATCCACAAGCCGTACCGGACATTCACCAAGGGCACCAACCACATGGACGGCGCGGAGGCCCTGGACTGGATCCGGCAGCGTAAGCAGTTCCCGGACGGGGACTTCGCCCGGATGCGGCACCAGCAGGAGTTCCTTCGGGCCCTGATGGACAAGGCGGCAAGCAGCGGCACGCTGGCGAACCCGAAGAAGCTCAACGATTTCCTCCAGTCGGTGACCGCGGCCGTAACCGTCGACCAGGGTTTCTCGGTTACAGACATGGCGCTGCAGTTCCGCAACCTGCGCGGCCAGAACCTCACCTTTGTGACCAGCCCGAACTCGGGCAGCGAGACGAGAAACGGCGAGTCGGTGGTCGTCTCGGACCGGGAGAAGGCGCTCGCCATGTACAAGGCCATGTCGGCGGACACCATGGCGGACTGGGTCAAGGCCAACCCGCCGAAGGGCAACGCCGGCGGCTGACCGTGGCGGGGCACCCCGCTGCCGATGACCCGACGGCGGACCCGCCGTTCGGGTCATCGAATGGCGACGATCGACCGAATCCGGGAAGATCGACATCCGATTGATCCGAGATGAACTCGCCAAGTCGTTTTCATGTCCGTACAGTGGTGCCGCCCCCTCCTGATCACGAGCTGGAGCACGAATGCCGGTTCAGGCCAGTCGTCGCCCTTCCTCCTCCGGGTCCGCCGCGCCCAGCGGCCGGATCTCTGCGGCCATACCAGTGCAGTCGCGCCCCTCGGGCGGCGGACCGGGCGGTCGTCCGCCCGGCAGCGGCGACGGCGGCCGTGGCGGTGGCGGTGGCGGTCGCTCGGGTGGTGGTGGGGCGGCGAAGAAGCGGAGCAAGCGCAAGGACCCTCTGTGGGCCCGGCTGACCGTGGTCTTCGGGGCGGTGCTGATGCTCAGCAGCGGTGCGGCCATCGTCGGCAGCAAGGTGGTGATCGGTCAGGCGACCGGCGGCATCGCGCAACGCAACCTGCTGGGTGAGGCGGGCAAGTCCGACGCCGAGGGCGGCGCGAGCATGGACGGGCCGATCGACATGCTGCTGCTGGGCGTGGACGCCCGGGAGCGCTGGGCCGCCGACGACGTCCGCTCGGACAGCATCATCATCCTGCACATCCCGGCCACGCACGACCAGGCGTACCTGATCTCCATCCCCCGGGACACCGAGGCGCAGATCCCGGCGTTCCCGAAGAGCGGCTTCACCGGCGGCACCGACAAGATCAACGCGGCGTTCCAGGCGGGCGCCCGCAACGGTGGCGGCTGGGAGGGTGGCGCACAGCTGATGGCGCAGACGATCAAGCGCCTCACCGGGATCAGCTTCGACGGCGCGGCGATCATCAACTTCGGTGGCTTCAAGAACGTCATCGACACCCTGGGCACCGTGCGCATCTGCGTCAGCCAGGAAGTCAAGTCGCTGCACATGTCGTACGTCGACGGCAAGCCCATGTGGAACGCCGACGCCAAGAAGACCGGCAAGCCGCGCACCCCGGTGGTGCACAAGAAGGGCTGCCAGGAGATGGAGGGCTGGGCTGCACTGGACTACTCCCGGCAGCGCAAGTCTCTCCGCAACGGCGACTACGACCGCCAGCAGAACCAGCAGCAGCTGATCAAGGCAATGGCCAAGAAGGCCACCGACCGCGGGATGCTGACCAACCCGGCCAAGATCAAGCAGTTGATCAAGGCGGCCGGCGAGGCGTCCGTGCTGGACACCGGCGGCGTGCCGATCGAGGACTTCATCTTCACCATGCGCGGGGTCACCGGCAACGAGCTGACCATGCTCAAGACCAACAACGGCACCTTCCACGCCAACGGCAACAACACCGAGGGTCTGAACGAGGAGACCAAGGAGATGTTCCGGGCGGTCAAGCAGGACAAGCTCGCCGAGTTCGTCTTCACCCACCCCGAGGTGATCTCCAACCGCAAGTGACGGTCGGGAGTCGCGAAAAGCCAGCGACGCCATCGTCACCGCCCGTAGCCTGACGTGAACAGGTTTCACGTATCGGCTGCGGGGAGGCGGTCACGTCCAGGTCAGGACGGAACGCGGCAGGCCGGGCCGGAGCGGCCCCGTCGGCCCGAGCACGCCACGCTCGCGGGTCGCGGATCATGCTCGGCGTCGGCCTGGTCCTCGTCCTGCTGGCCGGGCTCGCCGTCGCCGGGCTCAGGACGCTGAGCAACCGGTACGAACGCACGGTGACCAAGGAACAGTTGCTCGACGCCGACGCCCGCACCGACCGCACCGACCTGGACGGGCCTCTCAACTACCTCCTGGTCGGCTCCGACCGCCGCCCCGGAGGCAGCGGACCGGACCAGCGCTCGGACACCATCCTCATCGTGCACGTCCCCGCCGGGCAGCGGGAGGCCTACCTCCTCTCCATCCCCCGTGACCTGCTGGTCGCCATCCCGGCGGGCAACGGCTTCGGCGGCGGCCAGGACAAGATCAATGCGGCGTACGAGCACGGCGGCGGCGGGCAGGCCGGCGCCCAGCTGCTCTCCGCCACGCTGACCCGGCTCACCGGCATCCGGTTCGACGGTGCCGCGCTGATCGACTTCTCCGGCTTCCGCAAGGTCATCGACCTGCTCGGCGGTGTGCAGATGTGCGTGGACACCGAGGTCCGCTCGATCCACACCAACCGCGTCTTCCCCGTCGGCTGTCAGCAGATGGACGGGGCACAGGCGCTGGACTACGTGCGACAGCGCTACGACCTGCCCGGCGGTGACTACGACCGGCAGCACCACCAGCAACAGTTGCTCCGGGCGATGCTGGACAGCGCCGGCAGGGCGGACCTCCGCAACAACCCGCTCAAGCTCGACCAGGTGCTCCGGGCGGTCGGCGGGTCGTTGACCGTCGACACCAACGGCGTACCCCTGGAGGACCTGCTTCTCGCGCTGCGCGCGCTGCCGCCCGACGGGATGCGCGGCGTCCAGGTGCCCTCCTCACCGCAGACCATCGACGAGGTCTCGTACGTGGTGCTCGACAACGGGGGCAACGGGCTGTTCGAGGCGGTTCGCGGCACGCGGGTGCCGGCCTGGGCCCAGGCCAACCCCCGCTGGGTGACCCGGTTGTGACGGTGCCGACGGCCGGGTCGGTGCCGAACCGGCCCACGAGGATCTAGTGTTGCTTCCTGTGTTCGGACCCCAGGTTCCCACCGTGCCCGTGACCGAGATCGCCGACGAGACCTACCTGCTGGACGTGCGGGAGGACGACGAGTGGGCGGCCGGCCACGCGCCCACCGCTCACCACCTGCCGATGATGGAGCTGCCAGCCCGGCTGGCCGAGGTGCCCACCGACCGGGACGTGGCGGTCGTCTGCCGTTCCGGCGGGCGCTCCGCCCAGGTCGTCGCCTACCTGATCAACAACGGCTGGGAGCAGGTGCGTAACGCCGACGGCGGGATGCGTCAGTGGGCTGCGGTCGGCCGACCGGTGGTCGACGCGAACGGGCAGCCCGGCCAGGTCATCTGAGGCGGGCGGCATGGGCGGGCCACTGGTCTTCGCGCACCGCGGCGCCTCGTACGACCTTCCCGAGCACACCCTCGCCGCGTACCTGCGCGCTCTCGACGAGGGTGCCGACGGCCTGGAGTGCGACGTCCGGCTGACCCGGGACGGGCACCTGGTCTGCGTACACGACCGTCGACTCGACCGCACCAGCAACGGTCGTGGTCTGGTCAGCGCGCGTACGCTCGCCGAGCTGGACGCACTGGACTTCGGCTCGTGGCACCCGGGCGGCGCACCGGGCGGCGACCTGCCGCCGGACGACTCGCACACCCGGCTGCTCACCCTGGCCCGGCTGCTGGACGCGGTGCTCGACGCCGGCCGGCCGGTCCGGCTGCTGGTGGAGACGAAGCACCCGTCCCGCTACGGCTCGAACGTGGAACGACGACTGGTCACCATGCTGCGCCGGTACGGGCTGGCCGACCCGGCGCCGGACGACCCGGTGCAGGTCACCGTGATGTCGTTCTCCCCGCTGGCGGTCCGCCGGGTGCGCGAACTCGCTCCGACGCTGCCCACCGTCCTGTTGCTGGAGGTGTTGCCGCGCTGGCTGCGGTTGGGCCGGCTGCCCTTCGGCTCCCGTATCGCCGGGCCGGGCATCGGCCTGGTCCGGGGCCGTCCGCAGCTACTGCCCGCACTGCGCGCGGCCGGCAACCAGGTGTACGTCTGGACGGTCAACGAGCCCACCGACCTGGAGCTGGTGCTGTCCGCCGGGGTCGACGGGATCATCACCGACCGGCCGGCCTACGCCCTCGCCCGGCTGGGCCGCTGACCGGCGGGGGTGCCCAAATCCGGGTCGACGGGGCAGACTCGGCCCATGCCGGAGCGTATTGACTTCCCCGCTCTCCTCGCCGGCCACACCGTCGTGATCGAGATGATCAATTCTGGGGACGCCGGCCTGCCGGTCCTCGCCCAGCTCCTCCGGGTGGCCCAGCCGGCACTCGGCGCGAACGGTATGGCGTTCGTCGAGTTCGGTCCGACCGGCGGTCGCGTGATCGCCGCGACCGGCGGGGCGGAATGGGCCCTCGGTCGTCCGCTGGCGGCCGACGACCCGGACACCGCCTGTCTGCTCGCCGGGCCACGGGTCCGCCAGGCGCGGGTGGTCCACCTCAACGGCAAACTGGCCGGCGAGCTGGCCGGCAGCGACCTGCGCTGGATGGTGGTCTCCCGGGCGGAGATCGGCGGCCACATCGTCGGCAGCCTGCACGCGCTCTACTCGGGCGACGACGAGCCGGGCCCCGACCAGCAGGGGGTGGTCGCCTACCTCGCCTCCTGCGTCGCGCACATGTACGGCGACCAGAGCGGCCTGCCGGTGCACGGCGACGGCCCGGTGGTGGCGGCACTCGCCGACGGGCTGGCCGTCGTCGACCGGGACGGGCACGTCCGACTCTGGAACCCGGCCGCCGCCCAGGTCACCGGCCGGTCGGTCGAGCAGGCGCTGAGCGCGCCGTTGCCGTTCCCGCTGCCCCCCTCCGGCCAGGTCCGGGACCACCGGATGCCGGACGGCCGCTGGCTGCGGATCACCTCCGGCGAGCTGCCGGGCCCGGGCACGTTGCGGGTGGTCACCTTCCGCGACATCACCGACCAGCAACGCCGCGACCACGACCGGGAGTTGTTCGTCGCGGTGACCAGCCACGAGCTGCGCACCCCGGTCACCGTGATCAAGGGGTACGCGGACACCCTCACCGATCACTGGGAGTCGCTCACCGAGGCGGACCGGCGGCAGGCCGCCCGGGTCATCGGGCAGCGCGCCAACGAGTTGGCCCGGCTGGTCGACCGTCTCCTCTCCTCGGCCGCCGAGGCGGGGCCGGGGGACGACCCTCCGACCCCGTTCGACCTCGGCGAGGCGCTGCGCTCCGCCGTGGGCGACCTGCCGGCGGAGTTGCGTCGCCGGCTGGTGCTGCTCCTTCCGACCGACCTGCCAAAGGCGCTCGGCCACCGGCCCAGCCTTGCCACGGTGTTGACCGAACTGACGACCAACGCCGGCAAGTACTCGGCACCGGGCTCCCCGATCGAGATCACCGCCTCGGTGGACGGTCAACTGGTGGCGTTCCGGGTCAGCGACCGGGGCATCGGCATCCGACCGGAGCACGTCGAGCGTGCCTTCGACCGGTTCTGGCAGGGCGAGTCCGGCGACCGGCGCGGCTATCCGGGAGCGGGGCTCGGCCTCTATCTCGTCCGCCGGATCGTTGAACAACAGAATGGATGGGTATCCCTACGTCCGAGGACCGGCGGCGGTACGGTCGCAGAGGTGCGGCTACCACGCGGTTGACCGAGGTGGCGCGACGTGGAGGCGACGGTGGCAGCGGCAGCGGAGGAGCGGGCGTGGTGCGTGGTGGTTCCCCACCACCCGGCCGGGGCACGGCTCGCCCGGCACAGGCTCGCCGGCGAACTGACGGACGTCGTACCCCCGACGCTCCTCGCGGATCTGATCGCGGTGCTCGCGGAGCTGGTGGGTAACGCGGTGCGGCACGCCCGGCCGCTGCCCGGCGGAGTCATCCGGGTGGCCTGGCGCCTGCGACCCTCGGCCGAGGGCACTCTGATCCAGTTGCGGGTCACCGACGGCGGTGCGAGCACCGGGCCGCGGCTCCGGACGACCAGCCTTGACGCGGCGGACGGGCGGGGGCTGCACATCGTGGCCGGTCTGGCCACCCGCTGGGGCGTCGAGCGCGACGGCATGGGCCAGCGCGTCTGGGCCGAGTTCGACCCGGTGCCGACACCCCGACCCGACCTGGTGCCGGCACGCTGACCGTCACTGACCATGATTTCGTCGCCGCGGCCGGTGCTCGACGGGCTCGGGATGGGTGGGTCCCGCCCACGGGAAGCCGGTCGGGGCTCTAGGCTGTGACGCCGTGAGCAAGCGTCGAAAGAGCCAGCGCACCGCCGCCGACACCGCCCCCCGCCGGGAGAAGGTGCGGGACATCTTCGTCCCGCGTCCGTTCGACGGGCTGGTCGACGAACCCGAGTGGATCGCCCTACGCGAGTTGGTGCCGGCCGCCTCCGCGCCGCTGCGACTGTCGCCCGCCCTGGTCGAGGAGTTCGGCGACCGGCCGGCGACGCTCGCCACGGTGCTGCCGATGGCCGCCCCGGCGATCACCAAGCCGGACGGTCGGGTGCTCATCGGCCTCCAGCGCCACCAGCAGTCCGGTGACGTCTCCCGGGACCTGGCCGAGGCGCTGCTCTGCGCGCTGCGGACCGAGCCGGGTGGCCAGGTGGCCGTGCCGCCGCTGCCCGGCCCCGGCCCACGCCTCCAGGACATCCTCGTGGACGGCCCACTGGACATCACGATGCACGAGGGTTTCGAGTTCTGGCTCGACCCCGGGGCGGGCGACGATCCGACCGTCCAGGCGTCCCTGGAGCGGGCGAACGCGGCCATCTACCCGACGGTGCGGCTGAGCGCGGCGAAGGCCGCGTACTGGTGCCAGGTCCCGGAGAAGGCACACGTGCGCTGGGTGCTGCCCGAGGACGAGGACGCCGCCCTGGACGCGCTGGCCCGTCTCGGCGCGGCCGGTTCGCTGACGCTCGGCGAGCAGACGAAGTTCGCCGGCATGTTCCGCGCACACGGTCGTCTGGTGCCGGTCTGGGACCTGCCGGAGGAGACTCCGGCGGCCGACTGGGAGGACCCGGTGGCGCAGTTCGCCAAGCGGTACGCGGAGGCGCTGGCCGCCGGCGACCCGCTGGACGCCGCCGGCCGACGCGCCCGGCAGGGGCTGCTCGGCCGTCAGCTCACCCTCCGCTGAGCCCCACCCGGCCCGTTCCGGCCGGCAGCGGCTCGCGGGTGATCGGGCAGGACATGCAGCGCGGCCCACCCCGGCCGGAGCCCAGCTCGGAGCCGGCGATCGGGATCACCTCGATGCCGGCCCGCTCCAGCTGGGCGTTGGTCTCGGTGTTGCGCTCGTAACCCACGCAGAGCCGGGGCGCCAGCGCCAGGGTGTTGTTGCCGTCGTCCCACTGCTCGCGTTCCGCGGTTACCGGGTCCAGCCCGGTGTCGATGACCCGGAGCAGGTCGAGGTCCATCGCGTCGGCGGCGGCCCGCAGGAACGGCGCCGGCCCGTCGACGCGCGGGTCCTCACCGTCCGCGCCGGCGATGACGGTGTACGCGGACAGCGTGCTCGCGATGTTGGGGTACATCAGCACGGCGTCCACGTCGACCATCGTGCAGACGGTGTCGAGGTGCATGGTGGCGCGTTTCTGGGCGATCGGCACCACCAGGATGGTGTGGGCCAGGCCGGCGGCGAAGACCTGTCGGCCGAGGCGTTCGGCACCGGCCGGTGTGGTCCGCTCACCCACCCCGACCGCGAGCACCCCGGGTGCGAGCAGCAGCACGTCTCCGCCCTCAAGGTGTTCGAGGTTGGGGCGGTAGACGAACTCGGTGCCGGCGAAGCGCGGGTGGTGCCGGTAGATGGCGTCGGTCAGCGTGGTCTCGCGGCGGCGGGCGGGCATGGCCAGGCTGGTGACGCCGACCCGGTCGCCGATCCAGAGCGACGAGTCGCGGGTGAACAACAGGTTGGGCAACGGGTCGATGACGAAGTCGTGCCGATCCATGAGGGTGTAGACCAGCCCGCCGGGCCGCTCCGAGCTGATCCGCAGTTCCTCGTGGGCCAGACCGGCGGTCAGCACGTCAGCCAGGGCCGCCGGGTCCAGGTAGGAGAGGTGGTCGGCGACGCGGGCCCGCAGGGTGTCGCCGAGCCGCCGGGAGCGCAGCACCTGTTCGGTGAGCTCGGCCCGCGCGTCCGCGACGGCAAGCGTCTCGGCCAGCAGGGTGGCCAGGTAGAGCACCTCCACCCCGCGCTCGCGCAGGGCGGCGGCGAACGCGTCGTGCTCCTCCTGGGCCCGTCCGACCCAGGGGATCGCGTCGAACAGGAGCGAGTCGTTGTTGCGTGGGGTGAGCCGGGCCAGTTCGGGGCCGGGCCGGTGCAGCAGTACGGTGCCGAGCCGGCCGACTTCACTGTCGACGTAGTGGGTCACTCCCGCAGCGTAGGGCAGGGTTTGGCGGCATCCGAGAAAAGAACTGTGGATGAATATGGCATTCATCCACAGTCACTCCGGCGCTCCGGCTTGCCGAACCCCGGTAGTGGCAACGTAGGGTAGTGGGGACATAACTTCGAGGGACCTTTTGCCGGAGGTCGACGATGACTGTCTTTCCCGCACGACGAGCCGTACCGTCCGCTCGGGCACTGCCGCCCGTCGCGGTGCCACACCCCCGCGCCGAGTCGACGGGGGTTCTCGAACCAGTCCGTCCGACACCGCTCGAGTGGGCCCGCCGCCGTCGGGCCGAGCGGGGCGCGCGCCGCCTCGAGGCGGCCGGGGCACGGGCGCTGGGCCAACTCGATCACCTCGGGCCCGCCTGGCACGTGATCGAGTGGCCGCGCACCGACGTGACAGACGTCCTCGACCGCGGTCAGGACGAGCGCGCCGGGTTCCTCGCCATCGGGCCGAGCGGCCTCTTCGCCGTGACCATCGCCGACCACGGCCGGGCCAGAGTGCTCGTCGCCGGGGACGTGGTGCAGATCAACGGTAAGCGACCGCCGTACGTGGCCGAGTCCCGCCGGGACGCCAAGCGGGCCAGCAAGGCCCTCTCCGACGCGGTGGGGCTGCCCGTTCCGGTGACGCCGGTGCTGACCTTCGTCGGCTCCGGCGTGATCAGTGTCTACGGCCTTCCGAAGGACTGTCTGATGGCCACCCACCGCGAGCTGGATCGGCTTCTCGTGGCTGGTGGCAGTCGGATCAGCCCTGCCACCGCCGAGAAGCTGTCCCGGGTCGCACAGCACCCTGGCACCTGGCTGAACGGCACGTACCGTCCAACGGCCGACTACCGGTGGTATGACGAGGGCCGAACGGCCGCTGACAAGCCGGCCAGTCGCCGGTAACGTCACCGGCGACGCCACGCGGCTCCGGTCCCCCCGTCCACCTCACCGGCTTCCCGCGCCGTCACCGGCCGCCTCGGTTCAGGCTGTGCGGCCCGGGTGACCCGGTGCGCTCGGTGATTCGTCGGCGACCCGCTAGCGTGGACAGTCGATCGGTGCACATAGGAGGCGCGGTGGCCCACGTCGAACTTTCGCTCTCGGAAGCGTTCGTGCCGGCGGCACGGGCCTCGACAGAGCCGGAGTCCGACAATGTCGGCCAATGGTCCTCGACAGTGTCCCGGGCCGACGAGCCGTGCCTGCTGATCGACGCCGACACGAGGGTGGTGGCGATCTCCACGTCCGGCTGCGAGCTGCTCTGCCTGGGTGAGCCCGACGCTCTGATCGGGCGACCGCTGCTCGACGGCGGGCTGCGCCTGCTCGACTTCACCGCCAACCGGGGCGAGCTGACCGAGGCCGAGGCCGACAAGATCCCACCCCTGCTGGCGCTCTCCTCCGGCCGACTCGCCCGAGGGTTGCTCCGGGTGCAGGCCGCATCGGCCAGCAGCTCCGACGCGACCGTCGACGCGATCTCCACTCCGGTGCTCACCGACGGCACCGTCGCCGGCTCGCTCACCTTCTTCTCCGAGGTTTGACCTGCGGCGGAGTGTGTTCCACACCGCACGCGGCGTTGCTTAGGTGAGCCCGCACGCAGGCCGTAGGGTGCCCTCATGCTCGATATCGCGCTGCTGCCGGGGGACTACGCCGTGTGCCGCCTGGCCGCCGGCACCACCCTGCCGTACGCGATGTCCAGCGGGCTTCGCGACACCGACGTGGTCACGGTGAGCTGGACCTCCGACGGGATCTCCGTGATCTGCCCGACCGACCGGGCTCCCGCACAGGCCGTGGTGGAAACCGTGTGGCGCTGTCTGCGGGTCACCGCCCCGGTGGGGATGGCCGCCACCGGCAGCCTGGCCGCGCTGGTCGACCCGCTGGCCGAGGCACGGGTCAGCGTGGTCACGTTCTCCACCTTCGACACCGACTATCTGCTGGTGCCGGCCGTCCGGCTGACCGAGGGCACGGCCGCCCTACAGCGCGCGGGGCACCGCTTCTCCGGCTGAACTTCACCACATCGGCCGCTCGCCCTACGATGGGCTCGGCCACCCCGGCCGCGACGAATTCTTCGATGTCCCGAGGATCGGCCCGTGCCGTTCACCCCACCCCACACCGCGTCTCCCCCATCGCGGGCGACGACCCACATCTCACCGGCGACCCGTGGCCGGTCGACCGGTCGCGTCCCCGCGCGGATTGGCGCCCGGGGCCTGCCGGTCGCACTCGCGGTGTTCGTCGTCACGGTGCTGGCCGGCTGTGGCGCCCCACCCGAGCTGAGGGAGCCGACCGCCCTGCCCACCCGCACCGCGGCCCCGACACCACCTGGCGCGAGCACCGCTCCCGCCACCCCGCAGGCAACCGCACCGCCGTCCGTCGCCCTCACGCCCACCGCCGATCCCGGGCTGGTCGCGACCGCCTGCCGCAACGGGCCGACCGGGCAGCGGGTGGTGCAGCTGTTGCGCGGCCGGGCCGGAGTCCTCCCGGCCAACGTCCGGGTCCAGGTCCGCACCGGCCCACTCTGCGCCGCTGACTGGCAGTTCACCGTGCTGAACGTGACCGGGCACGAGGAACTCCAGGTGGTCACCCGGGGCCAGCCCACCGCACCGACGCTGGTCACGGCCGGCACCGACGTCTGCACCATCGAGGTACGCGCCACCGGCCCCGCCGGGATCCGCGCCCTCGCCTGTGAGGCCGGTCCGGCCGCCAGGCCGGGTGCGTAGGCTGATCGGCATGCCGGGAACACCGCCGACACGTTTCGTCTACCTCGGGCCGGAGGGCACCTTCGCCGAGCAGGCCCTGCGTTCCGTCCCCGCCGCCGAACGCGGCACCCGTACGCCCGCCCGCAGCGTCGGCGAGGCGCTGGACAGCGTCCGTGACTCCGACGCCGATGCCGCGCTGGTGCCGCTGGAAAACTCGATCGGCGGCGCGGTGGGCGTCACGCTGGACGAGATGGCCGAGGGCGAGCCACTGGTGATCACCCGGGAGGTGATCCTGCCGGTGGAGTTCGTGCTCGGCGCCCGACCCGGCACCTCGCTGACCTCGATCCGGACGGTGGCGGCCCACCCGCAGGCGTCCACCCAGTGTCGGGGCTGGCTGCGCGACCACCTGCCCGACAGCGCCGTGGTCGACGTGCTCTCCAATGGCGCCGCTGCCGCCGGTGCCGGTGCCGGTGAGTACGACGCGGCGATCTGCGCGCCGATCGGGGCGACCCGGCACCGGCTCGCGATACTCGCCGACAAGATCGCGGATCATCCCGACGCGGTGACCCGGTTCGTGCTGGTGTCCCGTCCCGGGCCGCCTCCGCCGCCGACCGGCGACGACCTCACCTCGCTCGCGGTCTACATCGCCCACGACCGGGTCGGCGCGCTGCTGTCGGTGCTGATGGAGCTAGCCGTCCGCGGGGTCAACCTGACCCGCATCGAGTCCCGCCCGACCGGGGAGGCGCTGGGCCGGTACGTCTTCTTCCTGGACTGCACCGGGCACGTGGCCGACGTACGCCTGGGCGAGGCGTTGCAGGGGCTGCGGCGGGTCTGCGCCGACGTCCGCTTCCTGGGCTCGTACCCCCGGCACCGGTGGGCCGAGGCGGCGGGCGAGCGGCCGGTGCCCGCACCGGCCGGCCTCTCCGACGTCGACTACGCCGACGCGGCGGCCTGGCTGGCTCGACTGCGCACCGGCGAGTTGACCTGACCGGGCGCTCCCGTATCCGGGAGCGCCCGCGCCGCTGCGGTCAGCTCAGCAGACCGCCGAGCAGACCACCCTCCTGCTGCTGCTGACCGCTGCCCATGACCGGCGGCTCCTCGGACGGCTGCACCACCACGAAGCCCTGGCCGGCGAAGCTCATCGTGAACGACTCACCGGTGCGTCGGCCCAGCAGTGTGCCGAGGCCCATCTGCTCGGCGCGGTGGTAGCCGGTCTGGAGGTTGGCCGACCAGCAGACCGCGGCCTGCGGGTCGACGTACGTCGGCGCGTCCACGTTGAGCACGACGGGCGTGCCCTTGGTGGTGATGGCGATCCGGCCGTGGCCGCTGAACACGCAGTTGAACAGGCCGGACGAGGAGGCCATCCCGGCGCCGCCGACCATCCGGATGTCGTACTGGAGGGAAGAGTCGAAGGCGAGCACGCTGGAGCCGTTGATGGAGAGGGCGTCGCCCGGCTCCAGGTCGATGATGTGCACGTCCTTGGCCAGCTCGGCGAGGAAGACGTCACCCTGGCCGGAGACCTTCATCAGCGGGACGCCCTCGCCGGTGAGCTTCTGCTTGAGAAACTTGCCGAGCCCACCCGAGCCCAACGCCTGGAACTGCACATTTCCCTGGTAGGCGACCATCGACCCGACCCGGGCCATCGCCTCACCGTTGAGCTCGATCTTCAACATCTTGGAGTTCTGCAGCCGCATGCCGGGCTGTGCGGACTCCTTTTCCAGGTTCTCCGAGGAGAACAGCTCGCTGCGCATGAAAGGGTGCCTCCTGACAGGGGTTGCGGTCGCTGCACCGAAGGTAGGCGACCCGGGCAACCACGGGACATCGGCCGTGTGGCGGGTCGGGCTGCCGCTGACCGGTGACGCTCAGCCCCAGCCCAGCGCGTGCAGCCGCTCGTCGTCGATGCCGAAGTGGTGGGCGATCTCGTGCACGACGGTCACCGCCACCTCGTCGACGACGTCGTCGTCGTTGTCGCAGATCCGCAGGATCGGGTGTCGGTAGATGAAGATCCGGTCCGGAAGGACGCCTGAGTAGTCCCAGCCGCGGCTGGTGAGGGCATGGCCCTCGTAGAGACCGAGCAGGTCGGCCTCACCCGGCGGCGGGTCGTCCTCGACCAGGATCACCACGTTGTTCATCAGGCCGAGCAGTTCCTCGGGCACCTCGTCGAGGGCATCGCCGACGAGTTCCTCGAAGCGCTCACGGGTCATCTCCACCGGCACCTCACCCATTGTGCCCGATGCGGGGTGCGTGAGGCCCGGTCAGTTGGGGCACCGCACCGGGCCCGCGGGTCCACGGAGAGAGTGATTCCCGAGGTGGGCGAGGACTCTCTCCGTGGTCGAGCGGTTCGTGGGTCGACCGGCTCAGGAAGCCAGGCGGGCGCTGAGGGTGATCTCGGCGCCGGGCGAGAGCAGGCGCGAGATGGGGCAGTTGGCCTTGGCGGCCTCGGCGAGCTTCTGGAACTCCGCGTCGTCGATGCCCGGGACCTGGCCGACGGTCTCCAGGTCGATCCGGGTCACGGTCATCCCGGCGTCGGTCTTGTCCAGGTGGACCTTGGCGGTGGTCTCGACCGAGGTCGCCGTCGAACCCGCGTCGGCGAGGGCCTTCGAGAACGCCATCGAGAAGCAGCCGGCGTGCGCGGCGGCGATCAGCTCCTCGGGGTTGGTGCCCTCACCCTCCTCGAAGCGCGACTTGAAGGAGTAGTTGCCGGACAGGCCACCCTTACCGGTGCGGACGGTGCCGGCACCCTCGGTGAGATTGCCCTGCCATTGTGCTGAAGCGGTACGGATAGGCATGGGGAGAACGCTAGCGGAAAGGTGACCTCCGAGCGACCGACCGGCACGGACGCCCGCCCTGCGATCCCCGTCACGCACAGCTGGCTGTGCCATGATGCGATCCAGGTCCGTGACCGGGCGGAAGGATGACCGATGTCCGAGGAGATTCCCATCCCACGGCAGGGCGACCGCTCCGACGGCCTGGCCGTGATCGAGTGGGGTGGCGACGACGGCTCGGCCCCGCGCCGCCGGTTCGGTCGGTCCCTGGCCGGGCTCACCCAGGACCCTCGGCTGCCTCTGCTGCTCGCCGGTCTGGGCGCGGTGGCAGGGGTCGCCTCGATGGTCGGTGAGTGGCTGGTGATGAGCCTGCCGAACGGCGGGCCCGAGGGGAACACCACGATCGAGGTGCCTGCCGGGGTGTCCGAGATCGGCGGTTTCGGCGTCGGCTACCTGGTCGGGCTCCTCGCCCTGGTCTGCACCGTGGTGCTGGCGCTGCGCGGCACGGCGGCCGTGCGGTCGAATGCCCGGCTGGCGGGCCTCACGCTGGCCGGTGCCCTGCTGGCGTTGCTGGTCGCCGCCGCGGCCACCCTCAACGATTCCGGTCAGCGGACCTTCCTCTACTCGGCGCAGGACGGCTTCCGGGCCGAGTACGGCCGCGGTCTGATCATGGCCTTCGCCGCCTGCGTGCTGTTCGGCGCGGCCCTGCGGCTGGCCCCGGCCGCGCCGGTTGGGACGCCGGAGGACGACGACCGGCCCGGGGACGCCCCGGCCCGTGCCTGGCGCCGTCGCAAGGACCGCGACCCGGTGCAGGAGGACGGCCTGCCCGCACCGGTCGACCTGACGGTCACCCCCGCCGCGCCGTTCGCGCGCCCCGACACCTCGTCCTGAGCTGCGCGGATCCGGTCGACCGGGGTCCTCGTCGCGCTGCGGTCGACGGACACCGAAGGTGTGCCGCTCGTTGGCGTCCGATTCGCCGGGAAGCCATGGATGCGACCGGTTCCGCGAGGTACGGTTGCTGCCCGCCGTCACGCCGGGCCTCGGCTTTTCCGACCGCACGGCAGGCTGCGACGGCGGCGGGCGAAGGAGGAACGATGACCCGCCCGGGACTACCCAAGCTGATCGCGACCGACCTCGACGGGACGCTGGTCCGCAGCGACGAGACCGTCTCCGCGTACACCCATGGGGTGCTCGACCGGGTGCGGGCCGCCGGAATTCCGGTGGTCGGCGCGACCGGTCGCGGCCCTCGGCTGACCGAGTTGACCCGCAACGACATCCGCGCCGCCGACTTCCTGGTGATGGCCGGCGGCGGACGGGTGGTCGACCAGAGCGACCCGACCGGCCCGGTGGTGCTCCGCGACGAGCGGCTGCCGGCCGAGGTGCTGGCCCGCCTCCTCGCCGACCTGGAGGCGGAGGTCGGCCCGCTGACCGTGATGGTCGAGGCGTCCGACGAGCACGACGCCCCGCTCTGGGGCGACTACCACGAGAGCTGGCCCTACCAGGACCGCTTCGAGGCGCGCACCCGCGACGAGTGCCTCGCCTGCGACGTGATCAAGGCGTTCGCCCGCACCGCCGACCACCACGTGGACGAGCTGCTGGCGGTGGCTCGCCGGATCGTCGGACCGCAGGTCGCGACGCTCACCCAGGCAGGGCTCGGCTTCATCGAGATCTGCCCGCCCGGCGTGGACAAGGCGAGCGGGCTGGCCGTGGTGGCGCAGGCTCTCGGGGTCGACCCGGCCGACGTGTTGGTCTTCGGTGACATGCCCAACGACCTGCCGATGTTCGAGTGGGCCGGCTGGGCGCGGGTCGCGGTGGCCAACGCGCACCCCGACGTCCGGGCCGCCGCCGACGAGGTGACCCTGCGCAACGACGACGACGGGGTGGCGGTGTACCTGGACCGGCTACTGTCCCGGTGATGCACGAGACACCCCGCCTGATCGCCACCGACATCGACGGCACGCTGATCCGCGACGACCACACCGTCAGCCCACGCACCGCCGACGTGCTCGCGCGGATCTCCGCGCGAGGCACGCCGGTCGTCCTGGTCACCGGCCGTCCGGTCCGCTGGCTCAAGATGGTGTACGACCAACTGGCCGAGCCTCTGCCGGCCGTCTGCGCCAACGGGGCCGTGGTCTACGACCCGTTCTCCGACGAGGTGCTGCGGGCTGACCCGCTCGCACCGCAGCACCTGGCCGAGGTGGCCCGGAGGCTTCGCGCCGAGGTGCCCGGCATCAGCTTCGCCGTCGAGATCCTCAACAGCCGGGAGATGCGACACGAGGCGCACTACCCGCTGCGCTGGGACGTCGACCCCGAGGGGATCCGACCGATCGAGACGCCGGAGGAGTTGCTCTCGGTGCCGGCGGTGAAGCTGCTGGCGCGGGCCGGCGAGCAGGACCCGGACGCGTTCGTCGAGTTGATCACGGCAGCGTTGGCAGGGCTGGCCGAGGCCACCCACTCGTCGTCCTCCGGCCTGGTGGAGATCTCCGCCGCCGGGGTGACCAAGGCGGCCGGCCTGGACTGGTACTGCGATCGACTCGGGGTGAGCGCCGCCGACGTGCTGGCCTTCGGCGACATGCCCAACGACGTGCCGATGCTCACCTGGGCTGGGCGGGGCGTGGCGGTCGCCAACGCGCACCGCGCCGTCCTGGCGGTCGCCGACGAGGTGACGACGGCGAACACCGAAGACGGCGTGGCGGCGTACCTGGAGAAGGTCTTCGGGTTGGGCTGAGCGGGCCGTGACGGCCGGTCAGAGGTACTGGCCGGTGTTGTGGCCCTCACCGCCGCCCGGCTGAGCGATGCCCGGCATCCCGGCGACCATCCCGCCGGGGCCGCTGGGCAGCGCCTGTCGGCCGCCGCGCATCTGCTCCAACTGGACCCGGGCGGCCATCTGCTGGGCCACCAGGGCGGCCTGGATGCCGTGGAACAGGCCCTCCAGCCAACCGACGAGCTGGGCGTGCGCGATCCGCAACTCGCCCTCACTGGGGGCCTTGTCCTCGGCGAAGGGCAGCGAGATGCGCTCCAGCTCGTCGCGCAGCTCGGGGGCGAGGCCCTCCTTCAGCTCGACGATCGACCGCTCGTGGATCTCCCGCATCCGGTTGCGGCTGGCGTCGTCCAGGGGTGCGGCCTTCACCTCCTCCAGCAGCTGCTTGATCATGCTGCCGATCCGCATCACCTTGGCCGGCTGTTCGACCAGGCGGGTCGGGTCCTCGCCCTGGCCGTCGTCGGTCTGCATCGTGCCGATCGGCCGGCCGTCCGGGCCGACCACCACAACGGTGCCGGAGTGGCCCGGGTCGTCGGTGCCGGGCTCGTCGTCTTGTCCAGCGGAGCGCGCTTCGGTCATGGGGTCCATCTTTACCCAGCCGGTGCGACCCATGCCGCCCGGGACCTACTCCCGGGGCCGAAACACCCGGGCGGGGCGCGCTACCGTCGCGCCATGCCTGTCGACCCGCGCGCCGTGTTGACCCGCCCCGCGCCGGCACCCGACCGGACCGTCGCCTACGGCGACCACCCGGACCAGGTGGCCGACCTGCGCTGTCCGGTGGGCGCCGGCCCGGCGCGACCGCTGGTCGTCGTGGTGCACGGCGGTTTCTGGCGGGCCGAGTACGACCGGCGGCACACCGGCCCGCTCGCCGCCGCTCTCGCCGCCTGCGGTTACCCGGTGGCGCAGTTGGAGTACCGGCGGACCGGGCAGCCGGGAGGCGGTTGGCCGGGCACGTTGACCGACGTGCTGACCGGGGTGGCCGAGCTGCCCACGCTGGCAGCCGAGGCGCTGCCCGGCCGGGTGACCCGGGCCGCGCCGATCCTGCTCGGGCACTCTGCCGGTGGGCACCTGGCGATGTACGTGGCGGCCACCGCCCCGGCGACGGTGGCCGGGGTGCTCGCCCTGGCCCCGGTGGCCGACCTGGGTGAGGCGTACCGGCGGGACCTGGACGCGGGCGCGGTGGCGGCGTTGCTCGGCGGTGGCCCAGCGGAGGTCCCGGACCGGTACGCGGCGGCGGATCCACGAATGCTGGTACCCATTCGCACACGCACCGTAGTCATGCACGGCACGGAGGATCAACAGGTTCCGGCGGAGATGAGCCGCGACTTCGTCACAGAAGCCCGCAGCGGAGGATCCGATATCTCCCTTGTTGAACTACCCGGATGTGAGCATTTCGGGCTGATCGACCCCGAGTCCTCCGCCTGGCCACGGGTTCTCGACGTGTTGCGGTCCCTGCACGATGATCTATAGCCATTGACGCAGCGTCGCGGACCAGGTAGAACGCCGGAGGGGCGGTGTTCGGCCCTGTAACGCTCCTTGGAAGGAACTCGGTGTCGCAGATGAATCGCAGGCGGGCGCTCCAACTGTTGGCCGCGCTCGGTACCACCGGGTTCGTCGCCGGATGTGGCTCCGACACCGACGCCCAGCCGACCGCCAACCGCGGCCCGATCAAGATCGGGTTGATCACGCCGCAGGGCGGCGGGTTCAAGAGCATCGGCGACGACATCACCAACGGCTTCCAGCTCTTCCTCGACCTGCACGACCAGCGGCTGGGCGGCCACCCCGTCGACCTGCTGACCGCCGACGAGGGTGACACCGCGAAGAGCGGCAAGGCCGCCGTCGAAGGCCTGCTCAAGCAGGGCGTGCTGGCGCTCACCGGCGTGGTCAACTCGGCGGTGATGGTCGGCATCCGCGACACCGTCGAGGAGGCCCGCGTCCCGCTGATCGGCTCCAACGCCTCACCGAGCAGCCTGCAGAGCGTCTTCTACATCTGGCGGACGTCGTACGTGCTGGACGAGGCCGGCCGCGCGCTGGGCCGCTACCTGCGCGACCAGTTGCCGGCGAACGGCCGCGTCGCGATCATCATGCCGGAGAACGTCGGCAGCCCGGACGTGGTGCGCGGCTTCCGGCAGGAGTTCGGCGCCACCGACCCACGCATCGGCGACCCGGTGACCTACACGAACGCCACCCCCAACCCGGGCAAGACGACGTACGCCTCGGACATCACCAAGGCACTGGCCAAGAAGCCCACGGCCGTCTTCTGCTTCTTCGCCGGCAACGCCGCGGTGGAGTTCATCAAGCAGCTCCGGGAGAAGTTCGCCGGGCCGATCTACGCACCCGGCTTCCTCACCGAGGGCACCGTGCTGGAGAACCTGAAGGAAAACGCGCTGGGCATCCAGACCGCGCTCAACTACTCGGCCGACCTGAACAACACGTCCAACCGGGTCTTCGCCTCTGCCTACCGCAAGAAGTACCAGGTCACGCCCACCACGTACGCGATGGCGTCGTACGACGCGGCGCAGGTGCTCGACCAGGCGATCCAGCTGACCGGCGGGTCACCCACCCCGCAGCAGGTCAACCTGGCACTCGGCAAGATCGGCCAGATCGACAGCCCGCGCGGTATCTGGCAGTTCAACCAGCCGCGCACGCCCCAGCAGAAGTGGTATCTGCGGGAGGTGCAGCGCGACGGTCAGGTCATGTCGAACGTGCTGATCAACGAGCTGGCCACGCTGGGCTGAACGCCCACCCGGAGCACGATTCGGGGCCGGTCTCCCGTTGGGAGGCCGGCCCCGAGGCGTTCGCGGGTCAGGGCCGCAGTTCGGCGATGCAGCACTTCACGCTGCCGCCGCCCTTCTTCAGCTCGGCCAGCTCGACCGGCACCGGGGTGTAGCCGGCGGCCTTGAGCTTGCCGGCCAGGCGGGTGGCCTCGCTGTTGAGTACTACGTTGGCGCCGTCGCTGACCAGGTTCAGCCCGAAGGCCATCGCGTCCTCGTCGTCGGCGATCACCGCGTCCGGGAAGAGCTGGGTGAGCACCCGCTGACTGGCCGCCGAGAACGCACCCGGGAAGTAGACGACGTTCGAGTCGTCGATGGCCGCGAGCGCCACGTCCAGGTGGTAGAAGCGAGGGTCGATCAGGCGCAGCGACACCACCGGCCGCCCCAACGCCTCCTGCGCCTCACCGTGCGCCGGAAGCTCGGTGCGGAACCCGTGCCCGGCCAGGATGAGCCCGCCGTGCGCCTCCGGCACGTACGCGAAGTCGCCCTCACCCTCGTTGGTCTCGCTCGGTGCGATGAACCGCCAGCCCTGCGACTCGTAGAAGGCATGGTGAACGGCGGCCTCGGCGGCCCGCTGCTCGTGCTTGAACCGTGCGCCGTACACGCTGCCGTCCACGGTGAACGCGCCGTTGGCGGCGTAGACCATGTCGGGCAGGCCGTGCCCGGGCGTGAGCAGGTGCACCTCGTGACCGAGGCCGACCAGCGTCTCGCGCAGCCGGTCCCACTGTTTGACGGCCAGGTCCCGGTCGACCGGGGTGGTCACGTCCATCCACGGGTTGATGGCGTACTCAACCGCGAAGTGCTCCGGCGAGCACATGAGATATGTCCGCTTTCGCGGGACTCGGTGCTGGTTCACGGTCACCAAGAGTAGGTACCGTTGAACTTTGGTAACAGCCACAACCGTTGCTTCCCAGAGGCGGAACGTTGCAGATAGACGCGGTAGACCAGCGGATCATTGCGTTACTCGTCGCCGACGCCCGCGCGTCGTACGCCGACATCGGCACCCGGGTGTCACTCTCCGCCCCGGCGGTCAAGCGTCGCGTCGACCGGCTGCGGGCCACCGGCGTGATCAGGGGATTCACCGCTGTCGTGGACCCGGCCGCCGTCGGGTGGACCACGGAGGCCTTCGTCGAGCTGTTCTGCGCCGGCCGGACCACCCCCGCACAGATCGGGGTGGCCGCACGTCGACACCCCGAGGTGGTCGGCGCGTACACGGTCTCCGGAGAGGCAGACGCACTCGTGCACCTGCGCGCCGCCGACATCGCCCACCTGGAGGCGGCGCTGGAGCGGCTGCGCGCCGAGTCCTTCGTGACCTCCACCCGCAGCACCATCGTGCTCTCGCGGCTGGTCGAATCCCCGGGCGTGGGCCCCTCCACCCGGCCTTGACCTCAAGCCCGGTTCAACAGGTGCAATGGTCGCGTCGCGGCACGAGGCCCGCGCGGCTGCGGGCGTACACCGAGCAGGCCCTGGCGGACTCGGCGGCCGGCCATTTGCGACCGCTGATCGGCCGACGATTCCCGCTGGACCGCGCCGCCGACGCGCACGCCGCCATCGAGGCGCGCGCGACGGTCGGCAGGACCCTGCTGGACGTCGGTTAGAGGTACATGCCGGTGCGGTGCTCCGACTCGTCGCGCCGGACCGGCTTGTCGCCCTCGCCGAAGAAGCGCTTGCCGCCGAACTCGCCGTGCAGACGGTCGTCCAGCTCGTCGGCGAGACCGGTCATCACCTGCACCGCCAGCATCAGGTGGGTGGCCTGGAAGTTGCGGCCGAAGACCGGGATGGAGGCCCAGACCGTGTCGTCGGCGCAGTAGAGGCGGCCGATCGGCATCCGGTTGGTCAGCTCGGAGAGCTTGACGTAGAGGCGTTCGGTCGGCTCCACCTCGGTGAGCACCGGGGAGAAGACGTCCACCAGGGGCGGGTTGTCCCGCACCCGCACGAAGACCATCGCCGAGCCGGCGCGGATGGTGATGTCGCCGTCCGAGTCGATCTGCAACCGGTCGGTGTCCGACTTGAGCATCGTGGAGACCACGGTGCGGACCCGGTCGGCCAGGTCGAGCACGTCGTCCCGCTCGACCTGCGCGGCGGCCGCCTCGGCCAGCGCCTCCTCTAGGTCCGCCTCGACGTCGGCGTCCGGGCCGAACTCGCTGCGCGCGGTGCCCAGCGGTTCCACGGACAGCGGCTCGCCCTCGGCGTCGTGCACCAGGTAGACGAGGAAGGCCGGGTGCGGAGCACCGTAGACGTCACGCAGCGTGCGGGAGAGCAGCGTGGCGACCCGCGTCGACTCGCCGGTCGTTGCGTTCAGCCCGAAGGAACCGCCGGAGCCGGCGACCACCCCGGGCGGGGACCAACCGAGCGCCACCATGTCCGCCACCGCGCCCCGGTCGAGTCGGTAACCCGCCGGTAGGGTGGCGTTTCCCACCGCGCGGGCGGACAGCGCGCCGTCGGCGTCCACGTCGACGCTGACCGAGTAGACGGCGTCTCCGGTGCCGGAAGCCGTCGGGTCCAGCGTCACGTCGAGATGCGCGCCCACCGGAAGGTCCCGCAGTCGCACAGCGAGCGCGCGGGCGAACTCCTGCCACGCCTCGGTCACCTTCGCCCGCAGATCGGTGGTGCTGGGCTCGTCGAGCAGGATCGATTCCACCGGCTCAGCCGTGGTGCCGGGCAGCTCACCGTGCGGCGCCGAGGGGTGGTCAGCCGTCATGATCGCCTCCGTCCGTCTCGATCACCCTACCCACGCCGCCCAGGGGTCGAATCAGCCCGGACCGGGATCGGACAACGGCGGTCAGGGCGCCGCCGGGTCCGCGGGGTCGGCGCCCAGCTCGACGGGCCAGGTGCCCGCCAGCGCGCTGACCCGGGCCGCGGCGTCGGCCGGGTCGGCCCCTCGACCAACCGCCAGCCCCAGCAGGTACGCGGTGACCGGCGCCCCGGGCCGCAGCACCTGGTGGGCGACGTCGCGGGCCAGGTCCAGCACCGCCGGCACGGGCACCCCGACCGGGTCCAGATCCAACTCCGTGCACACCGCCGTGACCCAGTCGTCCATCACCGTCATCGCGCCCACTCCTCCGCCCGGCGTACGTCCTCGTCAGTGTCGCAGTCGAACCACGGCGGCGGGCCGTCGCCGGACCAGGGCACCTCCCGTACGACCAGCCCGGCCAGCAGAGCCCGGACCGGCGCCCCGCTCAGGCTGCCGCCGCGCTCGACCGTCAGCCGGCCCAACCCGGCCCGCAACGCGGCGACGCGCCAGACACCGCAGAGCGACTGCCGCCGGCCGTCCCCGTCGACGAAGCAGGCTCCGTCGGGCCGCCGTTCGCCACCGGCTGCCCGGCCCTCCTCGGCGACCTGACCCAGCAGCTCGCCGACCGCGGACCGGGTGAGCAGCGGCAGGTCGGCGGCGAGCAGCGCGACGAGTGCCGTGTCGGGATCGAGCAGCGCCAGCCCGGCAGCCGCCGCGGCGACCGGGCCACCCCCGGGCGGGTCCTCCCGGATGACCCGCACTCCTTCGGGGACGGCGTCGGCTGCACCAACCAGCACCCGCGGCGTGGCATCGCTGACGGCGGCCAGCACCCGGTCGCGCATCGGCCGCCCACCGACCGGGAGCGCCGGCTTGTCCACGCCGCCCATCCGTCGGGCGGCCCCACCCGCGAGCACCACGGCGGCGTACGTCCCCATCCGGCCACGGTAGCCCTGTCGACGCCCGGTCGGCGTCGCTGCCGGGTGCCCGATGCCCGGTGGCCGTGCGCGTCCGCCGACCCGAGGTGGAGGATGGCGGGATGGGACGGGCAACTGATCGACGGGGCGTACTCCGAATCGACCTGGACGCTGCGACCGCCGGGCGCGGGTCCGTCCGTCGGCCGGACACGCTGGCCGTGGAGGAGCCGCTGGAGATCCGGGTCGGCGCGGCCGGTCCCGGCCGCCGGCGACCGCTCGCCGTCACGATGCGCACCCCGGGCGACGACCTGGACCTGGCCATCGGGTTCCTGCTGACCGAAGGGCTGATCCGGTCGACCGATGACGTGTTGACCGCTCAACTCTGTGCCGGCGCGGAGACGCCGAACACGTACAACGTGGTGGACGTGGTGCTCGCACCCGGCGTACCGGAACCGACCACCGACCCGTCCCGGAACTTCTACACGACCAGTTCCTGCGGGGTCTGCGGCAAGGCCAGCATCGACGCGATCCGCACCCGGTCGCTGTTCCCGGTCGCGGAGGATCCGCTCAGCGTGCCGGCCGCGCTCCTCGCCGACCTGCCGGACCGGCTGCGCGCCGCCCAGCGCGGCTTCGACCGGACCGGTGGGCTCCACGCGGCGGGGCTGTTCACCCCGGACGGTGAGCTGGTGGTGATCCGGGAGGACGTGGGCCGGCACAACGCCGTGGACAAGGTGATCGGCTGGGCGGTGCGACAACGGCGGCTGCCGCTGGCCGGGCACCTGCTGCTGGTCTCCGGCCGGGCGAGCTTCGAGCTGACCCAGAAGGCATGGATGGCGGGGTTGCCGATGCTCGCCGCGGTGTCCGCGCCGAGCACTCTCGCCGCCGAACTGGCCGACGAGGCGGGGATGACGCTTGTCGGCTTCCTGCGTGGCCGGACCATGAACGTCTACACCGGGCCGCACCGGATCACGGTGGAGCAGCCGGCCTGACGCTCAACGACTGAGCAGGTCGAACAGCTCCAACCGGACGGCGGCGTCCCGGGCGACCAGGAAGCCGGCGATGCCGAGGATCCAACTCAACGCGCTGCCCGCCTTCGTGACGATCCAGGTGTTCAGTCGTGCCAGCACCGGCTCGACCAACGTCGGGCGGGCCACCCGGGCACCGAGCAGGAGCATCGCCGGCAGCACCATGACCAGGCAGTAGCCGGCCAGCAACGCCACCACGGTCGCCGACCCGACTCCCGAGGTGGCCAACAGCCCCACCGCACCGAGGTACGGCAGCATGGTCGCCACCTCGGCGAGCGCGGCGAGCAGCGCGAGCCCGACCAACCACCGGGCCGAGGAGTCGCCGGCGGTGGCCCGGTCCCGCCAGCGCAGCACGCCACCGGTGCCGGATCGTCGTTTGCCGTCGTAACGGAAGCTGAGCAGCAGCATCGCCACGCCGAGGACGAGTTGCGCCCAGAGCACTCCCCGGTTGTCCAGGGCACCGCCCAGCGCGTCGCCCAGCTGGCTGCCACCCCAGACCAGCAGCAGCCCCACCGCGAGGTAGAACGCCGCGATCGTGGCGAGGTAGCCCAGGATCCGCCGGGCGTTGACCGGCCCGGGGGCGAGCAGCAGCCAGACCGGGATGAAGAGGGTGCCGATGCTGGTGCTGTCGATCAACGCCAGCCCGGCCAGCGACAGCAGCAATTCGGGGGTCACGAGATCAGTCTCCGGTGGTGGTGGCGCTGCCGCGTCGGCCGTGGACAGGAGCAACGCCTACATCCTTCGACGGATGCTCTGCCGTCAGGCCAGGTCGAGGATGCTCCAGTTGGTCGGCAGCACCTTCGCCGCCATCGCGGACTGCACGGTCGCGTAGTGCGCCCCGTGGGTGAGTGCCACACGGGCCGCATGACCGAACGAGATGTCTCCACCCACCGCGCGGGCCAGTCTGCCCGTGTCCTGCGCATCACCGGCATCGAGCGGCAGCAGGCAGATCATCGGGGCACTCATCATCAGCGCCAGCAGCGCGGCGTCGATCTCGTCACCCACGCTCGCGTGGGCGGCCGCCAGGCAGGTCGCGGGAACCGCCACCTGCCGCCCCTCGTCAGCGACCTCCAGCATCAACTCCCCCACCGACACGTTGCCGTCGAGGTAGGCCGTCAACGCCGACGCGTCGAACACGGCCGCGATCCGATCGCTCATCCGGCACCTCCCAACATCCGGCGTCCCTCGGCCAGGGCGTCCGGCGGAATGGGTGTCGCCAGCCGCTCCCGCCACCGTGCCCTGCCCGCCTCGGTCACCTCGATGCCGGCTCGTCGCAGCACCTCGTGGACGTGCACGACGGCCATTTGAGCGCGCACCGCCGCGGTGATCGCGGCCGAGACGTTGGGCTGCTGGTCGAGCCACTCCGCGACGTCGTCGGGGAGGCTCACGGAGCGCTTCACGGTCATGGCCGCCAGCCTATCAACTCTGGTGGCACCGACGGTATTACCGGACTGGTCAGCGGCGGCCACGTCGACTCCGTTTGCGGGGGCGGATGACACCAGGCATCCCGACCGACGGCCAGCCGTCCAGCTCGGACGGGGGCACACCCCGGCGGAGCATGTCGTCCAGCAGCACGGCCAGCGAGTAGTCGGGGTGCAGGCTCAGCGTGCGTTCCAGTGCGACCGCCGCCAACGCCCCCTGCCCCGCACGCCAGGCCGCGAACGCCAGCAGAGCGCCCGGGGCGGCAACCAGCTCCGGCTCGACCCGACGCAGCACGTCGGTCCAGAGGGCGATGTCCCGGTCCCGACCGTCGGTGCGTTCCCACGCGTGGTCCCGGACCGGCAGGTGGGTCATCAGCAGGCCCAACCAGGCCACCTCGTCGTCGTCAAGACGCTCACCACGGCGCTGCCGGCGCTGGGCCTCGCGGACCGCCGTCACCCCGGCGGAACGCACCGCGCGACCGCCGAGCAGATCACTCTCGGGCGCCTGCTCGATCAGCTCGGCCAGCCTCGGCCTGGCGCGGGCGGTGGCCGCGCGCGCCGCGTCGCGCGCCGGGCCGTCCACCGCTGACACCTGTGCCACGAGGGCGGCCCGGTCGGGGAGCGCGACCTGGCCGGCGAAGACCGCGGACGCGGTCAACGGGTTGGCGGTCGGGTCGTAGCGCCGACCCTCGGGCGGGCAGCAGTCGGGCTCGGTGCAGAGATAGGACCACCACCGGCCGTCGGTCACCCGCAGCGCGTCGAGCACGTCCATCCCGCCGGCGCTCAGTGCGGCGCGCACCGCGTCCACGGCCGGCGTCACCCGGTCGGGTGGCCCGTAACCGACCACGGTGGCGGCCTCCGCGCCCTGCCGGCGGATCACGCCGGCCAGGTGCCGGGCCCGCTCGACCTGGTCGGTGGACGGGTCGGGCAGGTCCGCCCGAGCGGCGAAGATGATCTGCCGGCCGAGCAACGCCACGGCGACGACGCTGTCGGTGGGATGGAAGCCGAGCAGGTACGGCACCGCGGCGATCAGGTCGGCGGGTGAGCGCACGGCGAGCTGGGAGCGTTCGGTCGAGGTCATGACGGAAGCGTGCGGCGGGTCCGGGCGGCCCAACAGACCCTGTGGACGACACGCGACTTATCCACAGCTACTCAGCGTGTTTTCCCTGCTCAGGCCGCACATACGAGGTGCCGGAACGGTGCCGGTGTCCTCGGTCGCGACCGTGCTGTCATGGGGAGCGGTTACCGTGCGCTGATGGACCTGGCGTACCTGCGCGCGCACCCGGCACACCTGCCGACCTTCCGGACCCATCAGCGGCTCCGGGAGACGCCGGTCGCCGGTGGAAACATCTGTGCCGCGACCCGGCTCACGCTGGACGACGGCCACTCCGTCTTCGCCAAGTCCTGGCCGGAGGCGGCCGACCGACCAGCACCGGAGGGCTTCTTCGCCGCCGAGGCGGCCGGCCTGCGCTGGCTGCGGGAGGCCGGCGCTGTCGCCGTACCCGAGGTGCTCGTGGCTCTACCAGACCTGCTGGCGCTCGACTGGGTGGAGCCCGGCGAGCCGACGCCGGAGGCCGCGGACCGCTTCGGCCGCGAGTTGGCGGCCCTGCACCGGGCGGGGTCGGCCACCTTCGGTGCGGCCTGGGCCGGGTTCATCGGGTCACTACCCCAGGACAACACCCCGACCGACGGGCCCTGGTCGACGTGGTTCGCCGAGCGACGCCTCACCCCCTACCTACGGCGCTCGGTCGACGCCGGTGCGCTGACCAGCGCCGATGTCACCCTGGTCGAGCGGGTGATCGACCGGGTCGGCGGGCTCGGCGGCGACGAGCCGCCCGCCCGCATCCACGGCGACCTGTGGCCGGGCAACGTGCTGTGGGGGGCCGACGACCGGGCCTGGCTCGTCGACCCGGCGGCGCACGGCGGGCACCGGGAAACAGATCTTGCTCAGCTCGCCCTCTTCGGCGGCATCCCTCACCTGGATCGGGTGCTGGCCGCCTATCAGGAGACCTGGCCGTTGCCGGCCGGCTGGCGCGAGCGGGTGCCGCTGCACCAACTGCACCTGCTGCTCGTGCACACCTCGCTGTTCGGCGACAGTTACCGAGATGTGGTGGTCCAGACCGCCCGTGCCGCCCTGGGCGGGGCCGAGCGCGCTACGGTCGACAGGTGAGCGCCGCCCCGGGGACCAACGGGGTCCTCGTCGACCGGTACGGCCGCGTCGCCCGGGACCTGCGCGTGTCCCTCACCGACAAGTGCAACCTGCGCTGCACCTACTGCATGCCGGCCGAAGGTCTGCCCTGGCTGGCCGGCCCCGAGTTGCTGACCGACGAGGAGATCGTCCGGCTGGTCCGGGTGGCCGTCGAGCGGCTCGGTGTGACCGAGGTGCGGTTCACCGGCGGTGAGCCGCTGATCCGGCCCGGGCTGGTCGGCATCGTGACCGCGGTCGCCGCGTTGCGGCCCCGCCCCCGGATCTCGCTGACCACCAACGGCATCGGGCTGGACCGGCTGGCCCCGGCGCTGAGCGCCGCCGGTCTGGACCGGGTGAACGTCTCACTGGACACTCTGGACGCGGACCGGTTCACCCGGCTCACTCGCCGCCCCCGCCTCGACGCGGTGCTGGCGGGGCTCGCCGGGGCGGCGGCTGCCGGGCTCAGCCCCGTGAAGATCAACTCGGTGCTGATGCGCGGTGTCAACGAGGACGAGGCACCGGCCCTGCTGCGCTTCGCCCTCGACCACGACTATCAGCTACGGATCATCGAGCAGATGCCGCTGGACGCCCAGCACGGCTGGGACCGCAGCACGATGGTCACCGCGGAGGAGATCCTGACCTCCCTGCGTACCGTCTTCGACCTCAGTCCCGACCCGGCCGAACGCGGTGCGGCGCCGGCGGAGACCTGGCTGGTCGACGGCGGCCCCGCGCGGGTCGGTGTGATCGCCAGCGTGACCCGCCCCTTCTGCGGGGACTGCGACCGCACCCGGCTGACCGCGGACGGCCAGGTCCGCGCCTGTCTCTTCGCCACGGAGGAGTCCGACCTGCGCGCCGCGCTGCGCGCCGACGCGGACGACGACGAGTTGGCCCGGCGCTGGCGCACCGCGATGTGGGGCAAGCGCGCCGGGCACGGCATCGACGACCCCACCTTCCTCCAGCCGACCCGGCCGATGTCCGCGATCGGGGGCTGAGACGTGACCCCGAGCCCGCTGACCGTCCGCTACTTCGCGGGGGCCCGCGCCGCCGCCGGCCAGACCGAGGAGGTCCTGCCCGCCGGCCGGTCCCTCGACGACCTCACGGCCGAGCTGGTACGGCGACACGGGGACCGGCTCGCCGCTGTGCTGCGAGCGGCGAGTTTCCTGGTGGACGGCGTCACCTGTCATGATCGTCAGGCACCCCTGCCGGCCGGGGCCACGATCGATGTCCTGCCCCCGTTCGCGGGTGGCTGAGGGAGGCACACGCATGTTGGCGGTTCTGGGGTTCGTGACCGTCCTGGCTCTGATCACCGGCTTGATCCACCTCTACCTGTGGAAGCGGCTCGTCCGGGACACCACCACCCCGGGCCGCTGGCGTCGGATCGGCGGGGTCGCCGCCCTGGTGCTGGCGTTGCTCGTGCCGGTCACCCTCGCCGGGACGCAGGCCGGGCTCTACTGGCTCGCCTGGCCGGGCTACGTGTGGCTCGCGCTGATGTTCTACCTGCTCGTCGTGCTGGTCGTGCTCGAAGTGCCGATGCTGGTCACCCGACTGGTGCTGCGCCGCCGGGTGGTTGCCGCGGAGCCGAGCGCCGCCGCCCCCGAACCGGTGCTGGTCGGCGCCGCCGGGCCGACCGACCCGCCGGCCGCCGACGCCGTCGCGGCACCGGATCACGACCCGTCCCGCCGGTTGCTGCTCGCCCGTGGGGCGGCCATCTTCGCTGGCCTCACCGCCACCGGCACCGTGGGGTACGGCGTCCGCACCGCCCTCGGCCCACCACGCCTCGACCGGGTGCAGATCCCGCTCGCCAAGCTCCCCCGCAGCATGGACGGCCTGCGCATCGCCACCGTCTCCGACATCCACCTCGGTCCGCTACGCGGGCGGGCGCACACCGAGCGGATCGTCGCCGCGATCAACCGGCTCGACGCGGACCTGGTCGCGGTCGTCGGGGACCTGGTCGACGGCTCGGTCGCCGAGCTCGGCTCGGCCGCTGCGCCGCTGCGTGACCTGCGCTCCCGCTACGGCAACTTCTTCGTCACCGGCAACCACGAGTACTACTCGGGGGTGGAGGAGTGGGTCCAGGAAATCGACCGGCTGGGCCTGCGGGTCCTGCAGAACCGGCGCCAGGAGATCCAGGCCCGGGGCGGCGTGCTCGACGTGGCCGGCGTGAACGACCTGGACGCCACGGGAGTCAGTGGCCTGGCGGCCGGGCCGGACTTCGCCGCCGCGCTGGGTGACCGTGACCCGAGTCGCCCGGTGGTGTTGCTCGCCCACCAGCCGCTGGCCGCGGTGCAGGCGGCCCGGTTCGGCGTCGACCTGCAACTGTCCGGGCACACCCACGGTGGGCAGATGGTGCCGTTCAACCTCGCCGTACGGCTGGAGCAGCCGGTGGTCAGCGGGCTCGGCGAGGTCGACGGCACCAAGGTCTACGTGACCAACGGCGCCGGTTTCTGGGGGCCGCCGGTGCGGGTCGGTGCCGAGCCGCAGATCAGTCTGGTCGAGTTGCGCTCGGCATAGCGGACGTCACGTCCGCGCGTGGCGGCGGGCGGCCGGCGCGGCGGGCGTGACAGGATGCGGCGTGCCTCCGTTCAGCGCCGTACCCCCCGGTGGCCTCCCGCCATTCGTCGCGGACCTGCACATCCACTCGAAGTACTCGCGCGCGTGCAGCCGCGACCTCACGCTGCCGAATCTCGCGTGGTGGGCCCGGCGTAAGGGCATCGGTCTGCTCGGCACCGGCGACTTCACCCACCCCGCCTGGTACGACCACCTGCGAGAGACCCTGCGCCCGGCGGAACCGGGGTTGTACCGGCTCGACGCCGAGGCGGAACGGGACGTCGCCCGCCGGCTGCCGCCACGGCTCGCCGGCGCGGCGGAGGCGGACCCGGTCCGGTTCATGCTGAGCGTGGAGATCTCCACCATCTACAAGCGGGACGACCGGACCCGCAAGGTGCACCACCTGATCTACCTGCCGGACCTGGACGCGGTGGCGCGGTTCAACACCGCGCTCGGCCGGATCGGCAACCTCGGCTCGGACGGCCGGCCGATCCTCGGCCTGGACTCCCGCGACCTGCTGGAGATCACCCTGGAGGCCAGCGGAGACGGCTACCTGGTGCCGGCGCACATCTGGACGCCGTGGTTCTCGGCGCTGGGCTCGAAGTCGGGCTTCGACGCGATCGCGGACTGTTACGCGGACCTGGCCGAGCACATCTTCGCCGTGGAGACCGGTCTCTCCTCCGATCCGGCGATGAACTGGCGGGTCGGCAGCCTGGACGGCTACCAGCTGGTGTCCAACTCGGACGCGCACTCCCCGCCGGCTCTGGGCCGGGAGGCGACCGTGCTGGCCGTCGAGCGGGACTACTTCGCCGTCCGGGAGGCGCTGCGGACCGGCGACGGTCTGGCCGGAACGATCGAGTTCTTCCCGGAGGAGGGCAAGTACCACGCGGACGGGCACCGGCTCTGTGGGGTCAACTGGTCCCCGGAGCGCACTCGTGCGGCCGACGGACGCTGCCCCGAGTGTGGCAAGCCGCTGACCGTGGGCGTCCTCAGCCGGATCGAGGAGCTGGCCGACCGCCCGCAGGGGCACCGGCCGGCGCACGCCCGCGACGTCACCCACCTGGTGCCACTGGCCGAGATCCTCGGCGAGATCAACAAGGTGGGCGCGCGATCGAAGAAGGTCGAGGGGCGTTTCAACGAGCTTCTCGCCGCGCTCGGCCCCGAGCTGGAGATCCTGACCACGACGCCGCTGAGCGACATCGCGCAGGCGGGCGGCGAGTTGCTCGCCGAGGGCATCGGGCGGTTGCGCCGCGGCGACGTCCGGCGGGTGCCGGGTTACGACGGCGAGTACGGGGTGATCACCCTCTTCGACCCGGCCGAGCTGGGGGCCCACGCGGGCACGGCACAGGAGACGCTGTTCGACGTACCGGTGCCGGCCCAGCGCCGACCCGAGCACCCGGCGCCCAGGGCCACGGCCAAGCGCCCGGCGGCGGCCAAGGCGGAGCCGAAGCGTAAGCAGGTCCCTGCGCCGGCACCGCCGATCGCGTCACCGCCCTCTCCGCACGAACCGTTCGAGCCGATGCTCTCCGGGATGGAGGAGGTCGGCACCGGCCTGCTGGACCGGCTGGACGCGATGCAGCGGGTGGCCGCCTCCGCACCCGGCGGGCCGCTGCTCATCGTGGCTGGTCCGGGCACCGGCAAGACCCGGACGCTCACCCACCGGATCGCGTACCTCTGCGCGGAGCTGAACGTCTTTCCCGAGCACTGCCTGGCGATCACGTTCACCCGCCGGGCCGCCGAGGAGCTGCGGCACCGCCTCGACGCCCTGCTCGGCCCGGTCGCCGAGGACGTCACCGTCGGCACGTTCCACGCGCTGGGGTTGACCATCCTGCGGGAGAACGCGGACGCCGCCGGCCTGCCGGCCGACTTCCGCATCGCGGACGACACCGAGCGCGCGGCTGCCCGGGCGGAGGCCGGCGACGACAGCGCCAGCTATGCGGCGCTGCTGCGCAAGCAGGACCTGGTCGACCTGGACGAGCTGGTGAGCCTGCCGGTGGAGTTGCTACGGGCCGACCGGAAGCTGGTCGAACGCTACCGGGACCGCTGGCAGTGGATCTTCGTCGACGAGTACCAGGACGTGGACTCGACGCAGTACGAGCTGCTGCGGCTGCTCAGCCCCGCGGACGGCAACCTGTGCGCGATCGGCGACCCGGATCAGGCGATCTACTCGTTCCGGGGCGCCGACGTCGGCTACTTCCTGCGCTTCTCCGCGGACTTCACGGACGCCCGGTTGGTGCGGCTCAACCGCAACTACCGCTCGTCGGCGCCGATCCTGGCCGCCGCCGTGCAGGCCATCGCGCCGTCCTCGCTGGTTCGTGGCCGGCGACTGGACCCGGCCCGGCTCGACCCGGAGGCCCCGCTGGTCGGGCGCTACCCGGCGGCTTCGGTGGCCGAGGAGGCCGACTTCGTGGTCCGTACCGTCGACGACCTGGTCGGCGGGCTGTCGCACCGTTCGTTGGACTCGGGCCGGATCGACGGCCGGTCCACCTCGTTGTCGTTCTCCGACATCGCCGTGCTGTACCGCACCGACGCGCAGGCCGCGCCGATCGTCGACGCCCTGACCCGGGCCAACATCCCGGTGCAGAAGCGGTCACACGACCGGCTGCGGGACCGGCCCGGGGTGGCGGCCATCGCCCGCGAGCTGCGGCACGCCGACGGGCTGGCCGGTTCGCTGGCCGCCCGGGTGCGGCTGGCCGGCCAGGTGGTCGCGGAGCGGTTCGCCGTGCCCACCCTGGACGGTGCCGGCAGCACTGTCCGTCCCGAGGACGTCCGCTCGGCCGTGGACCTGCTGACCCCCCTGGCCCGGCGTTGCGGCGACGACCTGGAGACGTTCCTGTCGCAACTGGCCACCGGCGCCGAGGTGGACGCGCTCGATCCGCGCGCGGAGGCGGTCACGCTGCTCACCCTGCACGCCGCGAAGGGCCTGGAGTTCCCGGTGGTCTTCCTGGTCGGCGTCGAGGACGGGTTGCTGCCGCTGCGCTGGCCGGGCTCGACGCCCGACGAGGACGCGGTCGCCGAGGAGCGGCGGCTCTTCTTCGTCGGCCTGACCCGCGCCCAGGACCGGCTGTACGTCACGCACGCCGCCCGCCGGACCCGGCACGGCGTGGAGCGTGACTGCTCCCCGTCGCCGTTCCTCGGCGTCATCGACCCCGGCCTGTTCGAACGGTTCGGCGAGGCCGAGCCACGCCGCCCGAAGGACCGCCAGCTCCGGTTGATCTGAGCCCCGGACGCCGACAGGCCTTCGGCAAGGCGCGCGCTCGGACCGACTCATCTCGACGAGCGTGATACCTCAGAGTCATAAATATGCCTGTGAGGTATCACGCTCGTTCGGGCATGCGCCACCCACGGCATCACCCACGGTGACCAGGCGGCAGGGGTCAACCCAGGAGGGCGCCGAGCCATGCGCCGGCGAGCAGGGCCGGCCCGAGTGGCAGCAGCGTGTCCCGGCGTACCCGCCGCGCGGCAAGCAGGCCGAGCACCAGAGCACCGTGCAGCACATGCGCCAGGATCAGCCCGGTGAGCAGGGCGTCCCGGCCCAGCCAGCCGAGCGGCAGGCCGAGGACGGCGGCGAGTTTCACGTCCCCGAAGCCCAGCCGGGAGCCGGGAAGCAGGGCCAGCAGCACGTGCGCCGCCCCGGCGACGACCGCGCCCGCCAGCGCGGCGAGCAGCCGGTCCGGGTCGTCGGCCAGCACCGCCACGCCGGCCAGGCCGGCGAGGGCCAGCAGCCCGGCGGCGAGGACGAGCGGGTCGGGCAGCCGCAGGCAGGCCAGGTCGACCTGAGCCAGCACCAGCCCCACCGCCGCCACCGCGAGGAACACCGGCAGCGTCGGGTCGTCACCCAGCGCGACGGCGAGACCTGCGAAGACGCTGGCCGCCACCGGCGGGCCGAGCCAGACCCGGGCACCGCGCCGGGATGGCGGCCGGGCCGGCGGGGTCGTGAAACGCCGGGCCAGCGGGGGTACGACGAGACCGACCAGCCCGCCGAGCAACGCCACCCCGACCAGTGCAGCGGTCGGCATGGGCCGGACGTTAGCGGCGGTCGCCCGTCGGCGCGGTCCCCGATCGCGCCTCCGCGCTCACACGACGGGGACGTTCGGTGCTCACCACCAGGGCCACCCCGGCGACGATGACCGCGCCACCGAGCAGCACCTGCGGGGTGATCGGCTCGGCGACCAGCAGCGCGCCGAGCGCGACCGCGACCGCCGGGTTGACGTAGGCGTACGTCGACACCAGCGAGATGGGCGCGTTGTGCAGCAGCCAGACGTACGCGGTGAAGGCCACCAGCGAGCCGGCCACCATGAGGTAGACCAGGGCCAACCAGGAGCGGGTGCTGACCGCCGCCGGGTGGAAGTCCCCCAGCTCGCCCCGACCGGCGGCGACGACGGCCAACACGAGCGCGCCGGCCACCATCTCGTACACCGTGGCCACGAAGGGGTCGGCGGGCATCCGGATCCGTCCGGACAGGAACGATCCGACCGACCAGGAGGTGGCCGCCGCCACCACGGTCAACGCCCCCACCAGCGGTACGGCGTCCGAGCTGCCGGCGGGCAGCACCAGTAGGACCAGACCGGCGAACCCCAGGGTGACCCCGGCGAACGTCCAGAGCGGCGGCCGGTCGCCGTTGGCGGAGCGCAACAGCACGACGAGCAGCGGTACGGTCGCGACCAGCAGCGCGGCGATGCCGGAGGGCACCGCCACTCCGGGCGGCCCGGACTCGGCGAGCACCACCAGCCCGTTGCCGCCGGCCAGCAGGAGCACCCCGACCAGCGCGGCGGAACCGAGCTGCCGGCGGTCCACCCGCAGTGCGCCGGGCCCTCGGCGAAGCCGAAGCACCACCGCCAGGATCAGGCCGGCCACGGCGAACCGCAGTGCGGCCGACAGCAGCGGCGGCAGCGTCTCCACGGTGATGCGGATGGCCAGATAGGTGGAACCCCAGAGCAGGTAGACCACGATCAACGCGGTCCAGATCAGGGTCGGCGTGGCGCCCGCGCGGCTGCCGCTGAGGGCTGCGGCGCTCGGTGAAGGTGAGCTCATCAGTGGACCACGCTACGGTGACCTCGGAGTCGGCGTCGCGCATTGGTGGCCGGCCTCTCACCACTCGTGCAGGAGGGCGGCATGACGAACTACGGACCACCGGGTGGCGGCAACCCGGGCCCGTGGCGTGGGCAACGACCCGACGAGACGCCCGAACGGCCGGCGCAGCAGCCGTACCCGCCGGCAGCCGAGCCCTACCCGCCGGCGGTCCCGTCCTACCCGCGCGCACCCCAGGGCCGCCCCGGGCCGTACGACGGCCCACCTGCCACGCCCTACGGTGGCGGGCCGGAGACGCCCTACGGCCGTGAGCCGGCTGCGCCCTACGGCGGGGCCGAGGCACCCTACGGTCGCGAACCCGGCGCGCCCTACGGCGGCTCGTACGGGTCGAGCGGGGTGAACCAGGCGTACGGCGGGCAGCCGTACCGGCCGGCCGGCGATCCGTACGGTGGCGATCCCTACGGTGGCGATCCGGCTCCGGCACCGGGCCGGCGCGGTCGGGGGCCGCTGATCGCGGTGCTGGCCGTCGTGCTGCTGGTGGCGGCCGGCGGTGCGTTCTGGTTCCTGCGTGGGCAGGGCGATTCGGCACCGGTGGCCACACCGACCGGTTCCGCCGTCGCCGGTGAGCCCAGCGCGGACACGAGCACGGACGCGGCCGAGCCGACGCCGAGTGTCGCCGCGCCGGAGTCGTCGGCCGATCCCCGCTTCGCCAAGGTGGGCCAGTGCGTCCGCAACGAGGGCGCGGCAGGCGGCAAGCCCAAGTTGGTGATCAGCGGTTGCGCCGCGAAGTCGTACGAGGTGCTGAGCCGGATCGACGGCGCCACCAGTGGCGAGCGGGACGCCGAGGCCAAGTGCGGCAAGGTCGAGGGCTACACCAACTGGTACTTCTTCGACAGCGAGCTGGACACTCTCGACTTCGTCCTCTGCCTCAAGCAACGCTGAGACCACCCGGGGATGACATGACGACCTACGGACCAGCGGGTTCCGGTCAGCCGGACGACCCTTACCAACGCCCACCCACCGGGTCCGACGGCTCGCCACCGGTCGACCCGACCCTGCCCCAGTGGGGCCCGCCGCCGCCCGTCGAGGATCCGACCCGGCAGCAGTGGGGTCCGGCACCGAGCGGTGGGGAACCGCCGACCGCGCCCATGTGGGCCCCGCCGCCCGCCAACCCGGAGCCGCCGACCGCGCCCATGTGGGCGCCGCCGCCCGCCTCCGGTCCGGGCTACCCCCCACCTGGCCCGTTCCCGCCGGCCGGTCCGATGCCGGGTCAGCCACCCGCGCCGTGGGGTCAACCGCCTCCCGGCGGCGGTTACGGGATGCCGCCCGTCGCGCCGGTGAAGAAGACCGGCGGCAGGATCGCCCTGATCGTCACGCTGGTGGTGCTGCTCGTGCTCTGCCCGTGCCTCGGCCTGGCCGGTTGGGCGGTCTGGAAGATCGCCGACGGCAGCGAGGACGTCGCGCCCACCCCGTCGTTGAGCGCGCCGGTCGTTCCACCCGTCCTGCCCAGCGACGCACCGCCGTCGGCGGCACCGACCCCGGACCAGGAGTTCGCCAGGGGCGACTGCGTGGTGAACGAGGGCACCGAGGACGACGCGGAGCTGCGCAAGGTGCCGTGCGGTCCGAACACGTACCAGGTGCTGCTGCGGATTCCGGCGACCACCGACGGGGACCGGTGCGAGACGCTCGCGCCACAGGCGACCGCGAACTACGTGCACGACAACTCGGTCGACCTGTTCGACTACGTGCTCTGTCTGAAGAAGCGGTAGCTGACGATTGCCGAAACTAGGGCTGTCTAGCGTCCACGCTAGACAGCCCTAGTTTTGTCTCGACGGCGTCGACACGCCGGTAGCCCCATCTATCCATGTCTAGCCCCGCAGCTAGATGGCCCGATACTCTCCGATGCGTGGATCCGGTCCGCAACCCGTACGCGCCGGGCGCCGGCCAGCGCCCGCCCGAACTCGCCGGGCGGGGGCGGGAGCTGGACGTCTTCGACATCGTGCTGGAACGCATCGCACGGGGCCGCCCCGAACGCAGCCTGATGCTCACCGGGCTGCGTGGCGTCGGCAAGACGGTCCTGCTCAACACCCTCCGGTCGCAGGCGATCAACCGCCTCTGGGGCAGCGGCAAGATAGAGGCACGTCCGGACCAGTCGTTGCGTCGGCCGGTCGCCGCCGCGCTGCACATGGCGGTCCGGGAGCTCGCCCCCCGACACCGCGCACCCGACCGGATCGACGCGTTCCTCGGCGTCCTCAAGGCGTTCGCCCAACGCGCCGCCCCGACCGGCCGGGCCGGTGCAGCCCCGAAGCTGCGCGACCGGTGGCAACCCGGCATCGACGTGCCGGCAGCCAGCGGCCGGGCCGACTCCGGTGACATCGAGATCGACCTGGTCGAGCTGCTCAGTGACGCTGCCGCGGTGGCCAGTGACGTGGGCACCGGCATCGCCATCTTCATCGACGAGATGCAGGATCTCGGCCCGGAGGACGTGTCGGCGCTCTGCGCCGCCTGTCACGAGCTGTCCCAGCTCGGCGCGCCGCTGATCGTCGTCGGCGCCGGCCTGCCGCACCTGCCGGCGGTGCTCAGCGCCGCCAAGTCCTACTCCGAACGGTTGTTCCGCTACCAGCGCATCGACCGGCTCGACCGGATCGCCGCCGACCAGGCGCTCTGCGCGCCCGCCGAACGCGAGGAGGTCGAGTACGAGCAGAAGGCCCTCGACCTGCTCTACGAGAAGTCCGGCGGCTACCCCTACTTCGTCCAGGCGTACGGCAAGGCGACCTGGGACCACGCCCCGCGCTCGCCGATCACCGCCGCCGACGTACGGGTCGCCGCGCCCGAGGCGGAGGCCGAGCTGGCGGTCGGTTTCTTCGGCTCCCGGTTCGAACGGGCCACCCCCGCCGAGCGCGAGTACATGCGGGCGATGGCCACGATGTCCGCTGTCGAGGGCGAGCCCGGAGCGACGGTCCGCGACGACATGGATGCGGCGGTGCCCACCGCCGAGATCGCCCGGGCCCTCGGTCGCAAGCCCGCCAGCCTCTCCCCGGCGCGGGACGCGCTGATCAAGAAGGGGCTGATCTACTCGGGTGAACGGGGCACTGTCGCCTTCACTGTGCCGCACTTCGGCAGGTACCTGCGCACCCAACCGGCCTGACCGGCGGCCAGGGGGTCGCCGCGGTCAGACCTTCGACCAGGGCGCCGGAAAGAGCACCTCGCCGCGAGGTGGGGGGCCTTCCTCACTGGTGGACGGCGGCAGCACCAACGCCTGCCACGGCTCACCGAGACCAGCCCACGGGCCGGTGAGGCCCAGCTCCGTCGCCGGGCTGAAGCCGAACCGGCGGTAGAAGGCCGGGTCACCGAGGACCACGACCAGTCGTTCGCCCAGCTCGGTGGAGGCGTCCAGCGCGGCCTGCACGACCGCCGTGCCGTGCCCGACGCGCTGGCGGTGTGGTGCGACCGCCACCGGGCCGAGTGCCAGGACGGGCACGTCCGAGCCTCGCTCGGGCCGCACACGCACCCGGGTGAGCAGCGCGTACCCGACCACCTCACCGCCGTACTCGGCGATCATGGCGAGCGGCGGCAGCCAGGCCGGGGTGCCGCGCAACTCGTCGACCAGGATCACCTCCGGCGGCGTTGCCACGTCGGGGCGGGCGAAAGCGGCGGCCAGCACGCGGCGTACCGGGCCGGCGTCGGCCGGGTCCTCGGGTCGTAGCCGCAGCGTGGTCACCCGCGCGACGTTACCCGCCGCAACCGGTCCATCCGTGACGGTCGCTCGAATCGGCGTGGCGCAGGTGTATGAACACCGATCCGATCCGGCCGTTGACGGGGTAGCAAACGTCCCGAAGGGGTATGACTGATCCATGACGCCCGTACGCTCCCTCGCCCGCGCCATGTTGAGCGGCATCTTCGTGGTCAGCGGGTATCGCAACCTCCGCAACCCGGGTCGGCTGACGCAGGCCGCCGCGCCGGTCACCGACAAGGTCGCGCCGCTGTTGAAGAAGGCGCACCCGAGCTTCCCCACTGACACCGAGACGTTGATCCGACTCAACGCGGCGGTGCAGGTCGGCGCCGGTCTGATGCTGGCCACCGGGCGGCTCAGCCGCCCCGCCGCGCTGGTCCTCGCCGGGACGCTGGTGCCGGTGACCGTCGCCGGGCATCCCTTCTGGAACAACGACGATCCGATCGCCAAGAACAACAACCAGATCCACGCCCTGAAGAACCTCGGTCTCCTCGGCGGTCTGCTGTTGGCGGCTGCCGACACCGGTGGCAAGCCCGGCCTGCGCTGGCGGACCGGTCATCGCATCGGCCACTCTCGACGTTCCATGCAGCGTGCCGTCCGTACCGCCCGGCGCGAGGCCCGGATCGCCGTCCGATCCGCCTCCACCGCACGTCGGCTCCCCGGCTGACCTGCGTCGATCCGTCTCCGTGCGGCCCCCACCCCCCGCTAAGGCCACGAATTACCTGAACCACCCGGTAGGCGTTAACGCGGTGGAAATGTCAAAAACATGTGTGGGATCGGACACGGTCGCATAACGCGGGAGGCACTGACGTGAGGCGCCGTTCTAGGCTCCGTGCAGGACCTGGACGGGTAGGACGACCTTGGTATGGGGGTGGCCGCGCCATGCCGACGGCTGTCGGTAGTCGGGCGGACCGCCTCGCCCCAATCCAACGCGTGACGCGTGGGATCGATCGCAGGAACGTCGTACGGGGCGCCATCGTGGCCGCCGTCGCCTACGCCGCATGGCTTGCCATCGGCACCTTCGGGCGGCCGTACAACTTCTTCGACATGAAGATCTATCACGGTGCCGTGGTGTGGTGGGCGAGCGGTCACGAGCTCTATGAGTTCATCGCGCCCGGAACCACTCTCGGTTTCACCTACCCGCCCTTCGCCGGCCTGGTCATGCTGCCGATGGCGCAGCTCCCGATCGGCATGGCCGGCATGGTCAACGCCGCCGCGAGCATCGCCGCGTTGGCGCTGGTGCTGGCCGGGTTGCTCCGCCCCATCGTGGACCGGCTGGCGTGGCCACTGTGGTTCACCGTGGCCCTGGCGGTGCCGCTCGCGGTCGCCATCGAGCCGGCCCGGGAGACCCTCGGCTACGGCCAGGTCAACATCCTGCTGTTCGCGTTGATCATGGCTGACCTGATCGGCCTGCGTTGGCGCTCCCGCCGGGGCACCCACTACGCCGCGACCGACGGTCCCCTGCTGCGCTTCCTCTACGGCGGGGCCTGGGCCGGTGCCGGCATCGGCCTGGCCACCGCGGTCAAGCTCACCCCGGCACTGTTCATCGCCTACCTGCTGATCACCCGTCAGTGGCGGGTGGCCGCGACCGCCATCGGCACCACGATCGGCGTGACGGTGGCGAGCTTCGCGATCGTCGGCGACGAGTCGCGGGCGTACTTCGGCAGCGTGTTGTGGCAGACCGAACGGGTCGGCGCGGCGGACATGACACCCAACCAGTCGCTGGCGGGTCTGCTCGCCCGGCTGTACGACTCGATCGAAACCCCCGGGCTGCTCTGGTTCGCATTCTCGGTGCTGATCCTGGCGCTGGGCCTGTCCCGGGCGGCGAGTTCCCGTGCCGACGGTGACGAGCTGACCGCGTTCACGCTGGTCGGTCTGACCGCGAACGTGATCAGCCCGATCTCCTGGACCCACCACCTGGTCTGGGTGATCCCGGCGATCATCGTGCTGGCCGATGCCGCCGTACGCCGTCGGGAGGCGAGTCGGGGGATGCCACTGCGCACCGGCCAGGGGCCGGTGTTCGGCGGGCTGCCCGGGGTCAACGGGCTCCGCCCACCGATCTGGTATCCCACTCTGACCGGGCTCCGCCACGGGGTCGCCGCGATCGGGCTCTACCTGCTCTTCCTGATCTCCCCGATCTGGCCGTACGAGCACCAGCTACCGGAGATGTCGCACTACCAGGACGGTCTCTTCGGAGCGCTCATGGAGAACTCGCTCGCGGTCGCGCTGATCGTGCTGGTCGCCGCGCTGCCCTGGCGGCCCGGTGCGGAGCCGGCGTTCTACGGCGACCGGATCGCCAGGGCCGTGGCGGTCAACGGCCGCCGCTGAAACGGGCTCAGGGGCAGTTGACCCATTCCTCTGTGCCATCGGTGAAGACCTGCCGCTTCCAGATCGGCAGGCGCGCCTTGACCTCGTCGACCAGCCGGGCGCAGGCCGCGAAGGCCGCCGCCCGGTGTGCGGTGCTCACCGCGGCGACCAGCGCCACGTCACCGATCGCCAGCGGGCCGACCCGGTGCGAGACCGCCACCGCGTAGACGTCGGGCTCCGCGGCGATCTCGGCGGCCACCTCGCGCAGCACCTGCGCGGCGCTCGGGTGCCCTTCATATTCCAGGCTCGTGACCTGACGCCCGTGGTCGTGGTCGCGGACCACGCCCTGGAACGAGACCACGGCACCCGCCCGGTGGTCGGCGACCGCCGCCTCGTGGGTGGCGAGGTCGAGCGGCTGGTCGGTGACCTCGCCGAAGGTGATCGCGGGTGCGGTCATGACGCACGCTCCCCAGGAAGCAACGGCAGCGGCACGATGGGCACCCGGTCACCCGGCGCACCGCTGGTGCCGGGCCGGATGACGGCGAACCCGTCCGCGCCGGCCAGGCCACGCAGCATGGCCGAGCCGACGTGTCGCACCGGAGACGCGGTGCCGGCGGCCCGGTCCAGTCGGACCAGCGCCAGGTGGGTGTGGTCACCGCGACCGGGCACCGCCTCGGCCAGGGTGGCCTGCGGCAGCACCGGCATCGAGCGGCCCTGGAGGCCGGCAAGCAGCGGAGCCACCAGCGACACCAGCGCGACGATGGCGGACTGCGGGTTGCCCGGCAGCCCCGCCACGAAGCGGATCCGCCCGTCGTGGCCGGCAAGCCGGGCCAGGAGCATCGGGAAGCCCGGCCGGACCGCGACCGTGTTGACCACGTAGTCGGCGCCGAGCGCTTCCAGGGTCGGGTGCAGGTGGTCGACCGGGCCGTTCATCGTGCCCCCGGTGGTGCAGACCAGGTCCGCACTGGCCAACGCCGAGCGCAGGGCCGCCACGTGCGCCGGCAGCGTGTCGGCCACCGGGCCGACCACGTCGGACGGGCGGACCTGACAGCCGTACCGTCGCAGCCACCCGGGCACCGCCGGGCCCAGCGCGTCCCGGACACGACCGGCTGCGGGCGGGCCCGCGGTCAGCAGCTCGTCGCCGAAGACGAGCAGCGCGGCGCGCGGCGCTCGCCGGACCCGCAGCGTGTCGTGCCCGCAGGAGGCTGCCAGGCCGATCACCGCCGGGTCGACCGGCGTGCCGACCGGCAACAGCTCCTCATCGGCGTACGCCTCCTCGCCGGGTTGCCGCCACTCCGGCGTCTCCCGGGGAGTGCCGCGGACCAGGCCGTCGACGGTCGTGGACTCCTCGACGCGGAGCACGGCGGTGGCGCCCTCGGGCACCATGGCTCCGGTCGCGATCTCGACGGTCGTGCCGTCGTCGGTGAGCGGCGCGGGAGTGCTGCCCGCCAACACACGGCCGACGACCCGCCACGGGCCGGTGCCGCGCACCGCCCAGCCGTCCACGCTGGAGGTCGGGAAGGCGGGCAGGTCGGTGCGGGTGGTCAACGGCTCAGCGAGGGTGGACCCGTCGATGTCGGCCAACGGTCGGGCGACGGCGGGCAGTGCGGCGGCCAGACCGACCGCGTAGACCCGCGACCGCGCTTCCTCCCAGCCGGCAGGTGGGGGTGCGACGACCCGATCCGCGGTAGGTGCGGTTTCCGTGCTCACCGACCGAGCCTATCGGCACGGACCGACACCCGTCGGGGCCTGGCGTGGACCGGCCGGTGGGCGGAGCCCGGGAACATCAGTGGTCGGGGCCGCGAACCGTCGGTGGGCGGAGCCCGGGAACGTCAGTGGTCGCCGCCGCGCAACTGGTCGATGGTGTGCCCGAGGATCGGCCCGAGCACGGCCAGGCCGTCCCGGGCGCCACCGGTCGAGCCGGGCAGGTTGACCACGAGCATCCGACCAGCCACCCCGGCCAGACCCCGGGACAGCACCGACGTGGGCACCCGGTCGCGGCTGTGCGCGCGGATCGCCTCCGCGATGCCGGGGATCTCGTAGTCCAGTAGAACCCGGGTCACATCCGGTGTCCGATCCGACGGGGTCACCCCGGTGCCACCGCTGGTCAGCACCACGTCGACGCCGTCGGCGCGGGCGGCCCGCAGGGCGGCACCGACCGGCTCCCCGTCGGGCACCACCACCGGCTCGTCGACCTGGCACCCCAGCTCGCGCAGGCCGGCGGCGAGCAGTGGACCGCTGGTGTCGGCGTAGACGCCGGCTGCGGCCCGGTTGGACGCGACGATCACCCGAGCCCGGATCACGGCCGATCCTCCGGCCGAACCCACTCGCCGGTCTTGCCGCCCTCCTTGCGCAGCACCCGGACAGCCTCCACCGAGGCCGCCGGGTCGACCGCCTTGACCATGTCGACCAGGGCGAGACCGGCGACGGCAACCGCCGTCAGCGCCTCCATCTCCACCCCCGTGCGGTCCGCCGTGCGAGCGGTGGCCGTGATCTCCACCGTGTCGGCGGTCAGTTGCAGGTCGACAGTGACGCCGTGCAGGGCGATCGGGTGGCACAGCGGGATCAGGTCGGGAGTGCGCTTCGCCCCCATGATCCCGGCCAGCCGACCGACCGCCAACGCGTCACCCTTGGGCAACCCGTCACGATGCAGCAGGTCGATGACCTCGGGTGTGGTCCGAAGACGGCCGGCCGCGACGGCCAGCCGGCCGGTCACCGCCTTGGCGGAGACGTCGACCATGCGGGCCGCGCCAGCACGGTCGACGTGGCTGAGCTGTGCGGGTTCGGTCACGGTCGTGAGCCTATCGGTGCGGTACGACGGCGTTCGGAAGGAGCGGTGTCGCGTTGACCGCTGCGCCGGGTGCTGACGGCGCACCGGTCGGACACCGCTCCTTCCTCACCGACCCGCCGCCGAGGTCGCTGGGGGGACCCGGCAGCGGGTGCGTGTCGACGACCCGGTTCTGCCCAGGGGCAGAACCTCCCCCGTTCGCCGATACGGCCGAGAAACTACCGGGCCCGGCGATAAGAAATCGATAAAGGCCGTTGACGCAGCTCAGCGCCTCGCGGGCAGGGTTGCGTCAGCCAACTCGGCGAGACGGCGTTCGACCTCGAAGCGCTCCGGCACGCCCATCCGCCGGAAGATCGCCAACGCCCGCTCCCAGTGCCGTCGGGCCTCGACCGGGTCGACGCGGACGAAGTGTTCGGCAAGCCCGGCCAGAGCCCGTCCCTGCTCGTGTGGGTGCGCGATCCGAGTCGCCAACCGCAGCGCCTCCTGGTGCCTCTCGAACGCCTCGCCACCTCGTCCCTGCGCCAGCAGCGTGCGGCCGAGTTCGTTCAGCGCCGCCGCCTCGACGTGCCGTTCTCCCGACCCGATCGACAGCTCCCGGGCTGTTTCGTGCTCCTGCTGGGCCTCGCTGAGACGGCCCAGACCGCGGTAGGCGATCCCGAGGTCGTTGCGCACCTCGGCCTCGGCGTACCGGTGGCCGGTGCGCTCGCGCAGCGCCAGTGACGCCGTCAGGATCCGGATCGCCTGTGGAAGATCACCCATACGAACCCGCACCGCGCCGATGTGACTGAGAGCGTTGAGCACGTGGAACTCGTCCGAGTGCGTCCGGGCCCACGCGAGGTGCAGACGGTGCATCCGCAACGCCTCCTCGTAGCGGCCCAGAGACGTCAGCGCAATGCCCAGGTTCGGCAGCACCATGGGCGTCCGCACATTGCCGTAGCCCTTGTAGTCACGCAGGCACTCGAAGCCGACCGCCACCGCTTCGGTCAGGTTGCCGCTCCACCAGTAGACAGCTGCGAGATTGGCGCTGTACCGCGCGGTGTTCAGCACGTCCCGCGAGTCCCTGGCGAGGGCGACGGCACGGGTCAGGTGGCTGAGCGCCGCGCGATTGTCGCCGGTCCGGACGTACGCGGAGGCGAGGTAGTTGTTCATCAAAGCCATCGCGTCGATGTCCCCGGTTGCTTCCGCCGCAGCCAGTGCGGAACGGTGGGTCACCATGATGTCCTCGAAGTAACCGCGGATGTAGCAGAACCGCCAGAGCGCACGGGCCAGCCGCCACGAGTGCCCGTGGAAGCCCGATTCGGACGCTGACAACACCATCGTCACCAGCTCCGTTCGCTCCACCTCGAACCAGTCGGTCGTGGGCTCCCCGACCTCCTCGACCAACTCGGGTCGCTCGAACGGGAGGTGCGTGACGCGAAGGCCCATGTCATCAGGTTCCAGCGTCCTGGCGACCTTCAGCGCCACCTGGAGAGTGAAGTCGAACAGGTGGGCCAGCCCAGCCCTCCGGTCGCTCAGGGAGTCGACGCGCGAGCACAGGTCGACGGAGTACTGACGCATGAGGTCGTGCAGTCGATAGCCGGTCGAGTCCAGGTCCTCCACCAGATTCCGGTCGACGAGGTCGTCGAGCGCCGCGCGAGCCTCCGCAACGGTCAGGCCGGTCAGCGCGGCGACGGCCGCCGGGCCGAAACGACTCCCGGGATAGAGGCCCAGGAAGCGGAAGACCCGCCTGATCGATTCGGGGAGAGGCTGGTAGGAGGCGGCGAAGGCACCCGTGACCGTGCTCTCTTCGTCAGCCAGGTGTCGTAGCCCTGCGGTGGTTCCCGCCATCTGCTCGGCGAGGTCCGCCAGCCGCCAACCGCGTCGGTGAGCCAGCCGGGCACCAGCCAACCGGATCGCCAGTGGGAGGCGACCGCATCGCCGAACCACCTCGACAGCCGCCTCCGGCTCGGCCTCGACACGGTCCCGCCCGACGCTGAAGGCCAGGAGATCCACGCTCTCCTGAGTCGTCAGGACCGACAGGGTCTGCGAAGGCCCGACGTCCGGGTGGGTGAGTCGTCGCCGCGACGTCACCAGCACGACGGTGCTCGGTTCGGTCGGCAGCAGAGGGACGATCTGTTCGCTGCTCGCGGCGTTGTCGAGGACGATCACCGACTTCCTGCTGGCCAGTTCCCGACGCCACAGCTCCACCCTGGCATCGAGATCGACCGGAACCTCGTCGGCCGGCACGCCGAGCTGCCGAAGCAGGGTGATCAGTGCGGCTGCCGGCTCCAGCCGGTTCTTGTCGCCGTGCCCACCCAGGTCGATGAAGAGCGCGGCCTCCGGGTATCGATCGGACAGCCGTCGGGCCAGATGCACCGCGAGGGTCGTCTTGCCGCTGCCCGGCATACCGTCGATCATGTGCACAGCTGGCACTCGTTCCTCGACCCTGCGAGTCTCCGCTAGCAGCCGCGCCACCACGCCCTCCCTGCCGACGAAGTCGGTTACCGCTCGGGGAAGGTGATCGACCGGGTCTGGCCGTCGTGTCCGTTCGAGGGTCGGGACAGCTGCCGGGCGCCGGGCGTTCGGTACAGGGTGCGCGGTCCGGCCAGCCGGCAGACGTCTGACGCCGTCCGCCGGGAGCCGGGACGGAGCCATCGTGGCGATCGTGTGGAAGAGGGCCTGAAGATCAGGACCCGGGACGACGCCGAGCTCGGCGGACAGTCTCGTCCGGATCTCGTCATAGGCGACGAGCGCGCCTGCGTGGTCGCCACGCTCGTGCAGCGCCCGGACGAGGAGGGCACAGGCAGGTTCCCGGAGGGGATGACGGAGGATGACCTCCCGCAGCAGCCGGATCGCCAGGTCGTCCCGCCCCGATCTCAGCTGGACGTCGGCGAGGAGTTCCACGGCCAACAGGCGCTCCTCTTCGGCGGCCACCACCCGTGCACTGAGCGCGGGCCCGAGTGGAATGCCGGCGAGCATCGCCCCCTGCCACCGCCCCACGGCGGATTCCAGCAGAACCAGGGCCCGGTCCAGTTGACCGGCCATAAGAGCTTCCCGGCCCGCCGCGCGCTCCATCTCGAAACGGAACACGTCGATAAACTCCGGTCCCACGGTGAGCCGGTAACCGGGTTGCTGTCTGATGATGGCGCCCCGACCGGTCTCGAAAGCCTCGAAGGTCCGACGCAGATTGGCGGCGTAGGTACGCACATTCGCCACCGCAGAGCGCGGCGGGCAGTCCGGCCACAACTCGTCAACCAGGTCGTTCAGGCTCACCAGTTGACCCGGCTGGACGGCCAGCATCGCGAAAACGGCCTGCTGTTTAGGCGTGCCAAGGTGCAGTTTGCGAGGGGGCAGTTGCACCGAGAGGCCGCCCAGAAGTCGAATCTCCACTCGTTCCCCTGGTCCAGAGGGGGCTATTCAGGCGAACACGCGTCAAAGCTTACGGGCACCCAACGTAACGGGTCGACGCCAATGGGCGCGGACGAGCGGCGGCGGGCCACCACCAAGCAAGGGCCAGCCGGGTAGTCCTGGCGCGCAGGATGCCTGCTGCATGTTGCTGCCTTCTTGTCCGAGGGAGAGGTGCAGGATGCGCACCCCTCCTTACCGGTCGTTCGGCCATTGATTGCGCCTCCGGCATTTCAGGCGAACAGCCTGCCCAACCAGTCGTCGCTCCGTCTGAACTCCAGATGGGCGGTGGTTCGAGAGCCGACAAACTTGAGAGGATAGGACGGCTTGACCCGTCAGATTCGACCTGCCGCAGACGGCGACGCTCTCGAAGAAAGGCAGCGAACCTCGACGGTGCGCTCAGGAGTGCGGACAGAACGTCACAAACCGTCTCCTAGTTGACTAATATTGCGCATACCGACATATGGCGGGTCCTAACGGACCATATCTCCTTTACGCTATCCCCGTCAGCAAGCCGGTGCGTTAATGGCCAATCCACGAGTTGCCATTAATGCCTGAGCCTCCGGGGAGGTAGTCATGCGCGGCAGCGACTGGATGTGACATTCGAGCGACACTCAGCGGTATGCTCCCGTCGTCAGCACGTAACTGTCGGCGACGACAGGAGCTTCATGGGCCGGGTGTCACCGCAGAGTTCCAGGACGGACCGGCAGCTCATCCTGCTCGTCGGATTCGTCGTCGTATTGGCAATCGCTCCTACGGTCGTCGCTGGCGCGGACGTGTTGACCCACCCGCCCGTCTCAGTCGGCGACGCGGCGACCTTCGTCGCACTGACCTTCATGACGGCCCTCGGCACGATCGTCATGGCACCCATCCGCATCCGCTCAACCACCCATGCCATCACCTGGGTCGAGACGGCGATCGTGATCGGCCTTGCCGTCGCACCACCCTCCTGGGTGGTACTGGCGACCGGGGCCGGCGTCGGCATCGCGTCAGTCATCATGAAGCTGCCGCCCATCAAGGCAGCGTTCGGCGTCAGCAAGAACATCCTGGTGGCAGGTGGAGCGGGCGCCACCACACTGGCCGTCCACTGGCAGTGGCCTCCGGCTGGCGTCATAGAGCTGGCCACCCTGCTCGGGGCGATCTACCTGGTGGCGGCACTGCTCGATGATCTCCTGGCGATCCCGGTGATCGCGCTCGCCACGGGCACGCGAGTGTCCCGCCAGTTCCTCAACAACCTGGACCTGCGGCTGGCCGGCTTCGGCGTGCGATTCATCGTGGCCGTCTGCACGTTGCTCATCCTCCGGGAGGATCCGCGACTACTCCTTGCCGTTCCACCCCTGATGTTGAGCCTCCACCTCGCCTACGCCGCGCGCATCCGCGGCCGCACCGAACAGCAGGCGTGGCAGCGGCTCGCCCGCACCACCGACGCGCTCAACGTGGTCGACCTGGACACCGTCCTCACCACGGCCGTCACCCAGGCCGCCGAATTGTTCTCCGCCGACGAGGTCGAGATCGAGCTGCGCCTCGGCGGTCGCACCGTCCGCGGTGGCACCGGCGGCATCACGTTCGACGGCCCGACCGGCACGCCCACCGACGTGGACGGCACCGTCGTCCCCACGCCGCTCGAAGGGCACGACCGGACGGTCGACGTCGGCATACTTCGACTGCGCTTCCGCGGCCCGGTGCAGCTCTCCGAGCGGGAGCAGTACACCCTGCGCACCTTCGCCTCCGCACTCTGCACGGCCGTCCGCAACGCCCAGGCGTACGCCGAGCTGGCCCGGGTGGCCGACGAACACGCGTACGCCGCCGCGCACGACGCGCTGACCGGCCTGGCCAACCGCCGACACCTCCTGGACGAGGGCACCGAGCAGCTGAGCGCCCGCCACGCCGACGGGGTGACCGCGCTGGTGCTGATCGACCTCAACCACTTCAAGGAGGTCAACGACACGCTGGGGCACGCCGCCGGCGACCAGGTGCTGGTGCAGGTCGCCGACCGGCTACGCGGTGCGGCCCAGGCGAGTGACCTGGTGGCCCGCCTCGGCGGCGACGAGTTCGCCGTACTCCTGCGCGGGTTGCCGGCCCCGGCGGTCGCCGCGCACCGGGCCGAGACGCTGCTCGCCGCCCTGCACGAGCCGTTCGAGCTGGACGGCATGAGGATCAGCGTCGAGGCCAGCGGCGGGATCTCCGTCGCCCCGCCCAGCGGTGGCATGGCCGAGTTGCTGCGCCGCGCCGACGTCGCCATGTACCAGGCCAAGCGAGCCGGGCAGCGGACCGCCACGTACGCCCCGACCCGGGACACCGCCGACCTGGGTCGCCTCACCCTCGGTGGCGACCTGCCACGGGCGGTCGCCGACCACGAGTTCGTCGTCAACTTCCAACCGATCGTCGACCTGGGCACCGGCGAGGTGACCAGCGCCGAGGCGCTGGCCCGCTGGCACCACCCCACCCACGGCATGATCGACCCGCTGCGCTTCCTGGAGGCCGTCGAGCGTTCGGGCCTGCTGCCGGCCTTCGCCGAGGCGATCCTCGACCAGGCACTGATCGCGGCGGCCAACTGGCGCGACGCCGGCTTCGACGTACCCGTCGCGGTCAACGTGTCCCCGCGCAGCCTGCTCGACGCACGGTTCCCGGGGTCGGTCCTGGCCCGTTTGCGCGCCCACGATCTGCCACCGGACCGGCTGGTGCTGGAGCTGACCGAGACGCTGACCCTCAGCCAGCTCGACGTCGTCGACCGGGTGCTCAGCCGGCTCCGCGACGAGGGTGTCCGGTTGGCACTCGACGACTTCGGCACCGGCTACTCGTCGCTCTCGCTGCTCTCCCGAATCCCCGTCCACGAGCTGAAGATCGACCGAAGCTTCGTGACGACGATGGAAAGCTCGGCGGAGGCGGCCGCCGTCATCCGCTCCACCCTCGACCTGGGCCGCACCCTCAACCTGGACGTCGTGGCCGAGGGGGTGGAGAGCGAGCCGCAGCGCCGGGCCCTGTGGGAGTTGGGCTGCGTCGCCGGCCAGGGGCACCTGTTCGCCCGGCCGATGCCGGCCGGCACCCTGCTCGCGGCCATGCAGCGCGGTTCGGGCGGCCGCCCCGGCGCCCTGGCCGCGCCACTGCACGACGCCGGCGCGGTGATCCGGCTGAGCCAGAACCGCCGCCAGGCCGGCCGTTCCCGCCCCGACCGCCTCCCGCACCTACCCGCCTGAGCCAGCATCGGCCGCCCCGACCGTCTCCCGCACCTACCCGCCTGAGCCAGCATCGGCCGCCCCGACCGTCTCTCGCACCTACCCGCCTGAGCCAGCATCGGCCGGCTACCGACGCAGGCCGGTCTGCCAGACTGGCGCCGTGATCGCCGACGACCCGACCGCCCGCCGCTGGCACTGGCGGACGCTCGACACCGCCGCCGGCGGACTCGCCCTCGACCTCGGCCTCTATGCCGCCTCAGCCATCTTCGCCGCGATCACCGCGGTCACGTCGACCCTGCTGCCACACCGGGCATGGGGCGCGGTCGCCGCCGTCGGGTACCTGGTCGCCACGCTGGTCGCGCTCACCCAACTCCTGCTGCGTCGGCGCTCCCCGACCTCGCGCCTGGTCGGGCTGCCAGCCCGCTGGGCGGTCACCGGTCTCGCCTGGATGGGCACCGCACTGCTGCCCCTGCTCTGGCAGAGCATCGACCGGGCCGGCGGACGCACCGACCGGGCCCAGGAGGAGGTGCTGGTCGTGGAGCAGGCCGGCACCCGCCTCCTGGAACACGGCACGCCATACCTCGGGCCCGACGCGATAGCCGCCCTGCCACCCGGCGAGCAACTGATGGGCTACACCCCGTACCAGCCCGGCATGGCCATGTTCGGCCTGCCCAGAGCCCTGGCCGACACCTGGTGGACCGACTCCCGGGTCTGGTTCGCGCTGGGCACCGCACTCGCGCTCACCCTGGCCGTGGCCGCCCTGCGCAGAACACCGACCACCACCGACCAGGTCGACACCGGCCACCGACGGGACGCCGCGTTGCTGCGCGGCGTGCAGGCCGCCACCGTACTGCCGATCTGCGCCCTCACCCTCGCCACCGGCGGCGACGACCTGCCCGTACTCGCGCTCTGCCTGCTGGCCCTCGCGCTCGCCGCCGCCGATCGACCCGGCCGGGCCGGCCTCGCGGTCGGGCTGGCCGGCGCGCTGAAACTGTTCGCCTGGCCGGTCGCCCTGGTCCTGATCGTCTGGGGGCTGACCCGGCGCGCCGGCACGCGCGTCGCCGCCGGCGCGATCGGCCTGCCCATCGCCGCCCTCCTGCCCGCCATGCTGGTCGACCGGGACGCGCTGACGGAGAACGTGCTGCGCTTCCCCCTCGGCCACGGCCTGGTCACCAGCCCCGCGCAGTCCCCGTTCCCCGGATACCTGATCGCCACCGCACTGCCCGCCGGCCGGCTGATCGCCGCCGCACTGCTGGTCGCGGCCGGAGTGGCCATCGCCGTCCGACTCGCCCGCCGCCCGCCCCGCACCGCCGTCGCCACCGCGCTCATCTGTGGGTACGGGCTACTCGTCGCCATCGCCCTGATGCCCTCGACCCGCTTCGGCTACCTGCTGTACCCGCTCACCCTGCTCACCTGGGCACCTGCCCTGCACCGCCCGGTCGACACGCCGTCCACCCCGGTCCCCGACCACCTGTCCGGTCGGACCACTTCCGCGTAACTGCCGAGCGGGACGGCGGATCAGGGCGTAGACCTGAAGACATGACGACGTACCGCGACCGGGCCGACGCCGGCCGGGTGCTCTCCGACCGGCTCACCGCACTGATCGGCGAACCCGACGTCGTCGTCCTCGGCCTCGTCCGGGGTGGCGTGCCGGTCGCCCGGGTCGTCGCCGAACGCCTCGGCGCACCACTGGACGTGCTGGTCGTCCGCAAGCTCGGCATGCCGTGGGCCCGGGAGGTCGCCTTCGGCGCACTCGGGCCGGGCGGTGTCCAGGTGCTCAACGACGCGGTGGCCAGCCGACTCAGCAGCGACGACATCGCCGAGGTCACCCGACGGGAACAGGCCGAACTGGAACGCCGCGAACGCCTCTACCGGGGCGGTCGAGCCCAACTGGACCTCACCGGGCGTACAGCGGTGATCGTCGACGACGGCCTCGCCACCGGCGCGACCGCCCGCGCCGCCGTGGAGGTCGTCCGCCAACTGGGGGCACACCGCGTCGTGGTCGCGGTGCCGGTCGGCGCGCAGGAAGCCTACGAACTTCTCGCCGCCGAGGCGGACCAGGTCATCTGTGCCCAACGCCCCGCAGACTTCGGCGCGGTGAGTGTCTACTACGACGACTTCCACGAGGTGTCCGACGAGGAAGTCACCGAGGCGCTCACAGCAACTGCATAGGTCCAGCAGGTACCGTCGGGCGATGAGTAGTCTCACCTGCCCCAAGTGTCACGGAGAAATGCGCCAGTACGAGCGCAGCGGCGTCAACATCGACCAGTGCGGGGAGTGCCGCGGCATCTTCCTGGACCGCGGCGAGCTGGAGAAGCTGTTCGAGGCGGAGGCCAACTGGAGCCGCCAACAGGGCGGCGGCGCGCCACCGCAGCCCGCCCACCAGCCGGCCGGCTACCCGCCCCCGCCGCCGCCCCCGCACCAGCCCGGTTACGGTGCCGTCCCGCCGCCGCCCCCGCCCGCCCACGGCTATCCGCCGCAGCCGGCGTACGGCCACCAGCAGCAGCAACAGCACCACGGCTACCACGGGCACTACCGGCAGAAGAAGCGCAAGGGCTTCCTCGACGACATGTTCGGCTGAGCCGGAGCCGACGTTCCGCCCGGGTCGATCGATGCGTCGGCCCGGGCACATCGCCCGCCCCGTTGATGGTTGGCGGGCGCGATGGCCCGTGCGAGGCTGATTCGCATGACCGTGATCCGACCCGACGAGGCGCTGGCCCAGGCGTACGACGGGATCACCACGACTGTCGACGACCTGGACGACGCCGGCCTGCAACGAACCACCCGCTGCCAGGGCTGGCTCGTCGCCGACCTGCTGCTGCACGTGCTCGGCGACGCCCAGCGGGCACTGGTCGCACTGGCCAGCCCCGTCGACGGCCCCGCCGACACCGACGACGTGAGCTACTGGCGCGACTTTCCCGGCGATGACGAGAACGCCGCCAGGCATGCCTGGTGGGTCCGCCGATCGGCCGCCGCCTTCGACCGCCCGACCGGAATCGTCCGCCTCTGGCGGGAGACCGCCCCGGCGGCGGTCCGCGCCGCAGCGTCAGCCGACCCCGAGGGGTACGTGACCACGCAGGGGCACGTGCTGCGCGTACCGGACTTCCTCGCGACCCTGACCACCGAGGCCGTCGTGCATCACCTGGACCTGACCGTGGACCTGCCCACCGCGCCGCCGCCCGGCCCACTGGCGGTACGAGTCGCGGTGGCGACCATGGACGGTCTGCTCAGTGACGACACCGTCCGCCCCACCGCCTGGGACGACCACGACTTCCTGCTGAAGGCCACCGGGCGCGTGCCGCTCACCGAGCGGGACCGGCTGGAGTTGGGCGAGTCGGCGGGCTGGTTCCCGCTGCTCGGCTGACGGCTGGTTGTCGCACCGGTCAGCCGATGGCCATGTCCACGAAGCGGGACAGGTGCAGTTGCGCTGCCACCGTCACGGTGTCGGTTGGTCCATTTCGATGCTTGGCAATTATGAAATCCGCCTCGCCGGCCCGCGGCGACTCCTTGTCGTAGTAGTCGTCACGGTGCAGCAGGATGACAACGTCGGCATCCTGCTCAATTGATCCACTTTCCCGCAGATCGGACAACTGGGGTCGCTTGTCCGTGCGCTGCTCGGGACCACGGTTCAGCTGACTGACCGCGATGACCGGGCACTCGACCTCCTTGGCCAACAGCTTGAGGCCACGGGACAGGTCGGCGACCTCCTGCTGGCGGCTCTCGGTGCGCTTGGGCGACGTCATCAGCTGGAGATAGTCGACCACGATCATCTTGAGGTCGTGCCGCTGCTTGAGCCGTCGAGCCTTGGCCCGGATCTCCATCAGGTTCATGCTCGGCGTGTCGTCGACGAAGAGCGGCGCCTCGCTGATCTCGCCCATGCACCGGGCCAGCTTGGTCCAGTCGTCGTCGGAGAGCTGCCCGCTGCGCAACACGTGCAGCGGCACCCGCGCCTCGGCGGAGAGCAGTCGCATGACGATCTCGACCTTGCTCATTTCCAGCGAGAAGATCGCGGCAGCCTGGTTGGCGCGAATCGCAGCATTTCGGGCAAAGTCCATGCTGGCGGTGCTGTTGTGGGTAGGGATCATCGCCCGGCTGGCCAGGTACAGATGTTCGTCGTTGTCGACCGTCACACACCGCACCGGAACGCTGGGGACCGGCCGGACGTCGACGATGAACCGCGAGGTCGTTCGCACGTCGGACGTGGTGCGGCGGCGTGCGGCGTGTGCATCCTGCTTGCGCCCGAGCCGGAAGATCACGTCCGGCGTGGAGAAGTTCAAGGTGTACGCGATCGACGACTCGCTGGTGCGGCCGCGCACCGGCTTCGCGTTGACCGTGCAGCGGTAGCCGAGGCTGACGACGAGTTCGCGTACGTCATCGGCCAGCCGCTTCGAGGTCGACGTGTACTGGAGGTTGCCGGACGGGGCGACGGTCCCATCGGTGTCCATCAGCCCAGCGAGCAGCGCCCTGCGCTGAGCCTCCGAGGCGCGCAGATATGCGCCCGGGATGTGCTTGTTTCCCGCCACCCCGACCTGACGCAACAGTCCGAGGAAGGAACCGTTCCGGTGCCGGCAGTCGACACACTTCCTGGTCGCTGGATTCTCACGCAACGCCCTGGTGGAAGCGCCACAGTCCGCGCAGAAACCGTTCCGCGGAGCAGCGGACGTGGGCTGCAGCAGAATGGTGTAGAGCATCGGCCCGCTGGGCCGCACGACGAAGCCGTCCGCCTCGACGTGCGTGACCATCTCCGGATCGGCGGTGGTGAAGCGGCTGGCGTCGCTGTGCCCGTCACCGAGCCACGCCCCCAAGGTGTAGGGCGGTACCAGCAGCTCACGGTCCGGGAGTTGGATGGGAGCGCAGTTCCGTACGGCATGGTTGAGCCGCCGCTGGGCGGTGTCGGTACGCAGCGTGGCCGCGATCTCGGCAGTGGTGACGACGCCGTCGTGGTCGGCCCGGCTGCCGGCGTTGACCTCCCGCTCGGCTCGTTCAAGGAGCGCGCTCAGAAGCGGACCGGCCGGATAGCCGGGCGCGGTCCAGTTCCGCGGCTTGCCGTTGCGGACGACGGGACGGCTGATCCGGCCAACCGACCCGACCTCGTGGGCGACGGTGTGCAGGACATGCCGGAACTCCGGCCCCACCTGCTCAATCGTGTCGAAGAGCGTGATCGGCTGATTCCGTTGGGAGCTCAGCCGCTCGTGTGCCGCACGTACGTTGGCGAGTGACGACTCGGGCCAGTGTCGCCTTCGCCGCGCCGGCTCCTGCCGCCGACCAGCCCGGCTGGTGGTCTTCCACAGGTGCTCCGCGTCGGCCACGATGACCGTGCCGTCGGAGAACTCCACCTCGTAGCAGGGGCGGTTGTGCATGACGTCGAAGGCGTGTGTGACCGTGGTTGGTCTGCCGTCTGCCGCCAGAAGTTGATCGCCCGCCTTGACCTCGCCCATCGTGGTCCAGCCGCCCGGGGTCGGCAGCGGGGTGTCGAGCGCGAGCGCCTTGCCCAGACCAGGCCTGCCGGCCACGATGATCAATTGACCGGCGTGCAGGCCGTTGAGCAGCCGATCCAGGTCGCTGAAGCCGGTCGGAACGCCGGTCATCATGCCGCCGGTCGCCCCCACCGCCTCGATCTCGTCCAGCGTGGGCTGCAACATGTCGGCCAGGATCGCGAAGTCCTCGCTGACCCGGCGTTCGGTGACGTCGTAGACGGCCTGCTGGGCAAGGTCCACGACGTCGTCCACGTCCCGGCTGCCGCCGCTGGCGGTGCCGTACCCCAACTGCACGATCTTGGTGCCGGCCTCGACCAGGCGACGCAGCACCGCCCTTTCGCTGACGATCCGCGCGTAGTAGGCCGCGTTCGCGGCGGTGGGCACGCTGGCGATGAGGGTGTGCAGGTAGGGCGCGCCACCGACGCGGACGAGATCACCGGAGTCGGCGAGCGCCGCGGCGACGGTGATCGAGTCGGCTGGCTCACCTCGGCCGTAGATGTCCAGGATGATGTCGAAGATGGTGGCGTGCACCGGCCGGTAGAAGTCGTTGGTCTTGAGGATCTCGACGACGTCGGCGATGGCGTCCTTGGAGAGCAGCATGCCGCCGAGGACGCACTGCTCGGCGGCGACGTCCTGGGGCGGGGTCTTGTCGAACTGGCCGTCCCGCTGCGCGGGTGGCTGGCCTCCGCCGGAGCGTGACTCTGCCCGCATGTCGTCGGTGACCGACACGGGTCCCCCCTCCACTGCGCCGGATCCAGTCCCAGCTCTACCGCTGGGGTACGACACTTCCGTCCGACCGGGCCGGTCGATCGGGGGCCATCGCGCCGGCGGTCGAGGGCCAACCATACGGACCCCGAGGTCAGAGACTCAACAACGCCGGTGGACGAGCCTTGGGACAACCTGTGGATGTCGGTGGACAGCATGTGCGCGGCGTGTGCACAGCCTGTGGATAACTGTTGGGGAATTCTTCGTCATAACGCGTTGACCTGCTAAAACGTGCTCCCCAGCCTGTGGAGGAAGATATTTCGGTCGGCCCTGTGACACGATCGTCCCGTACTATCTCCAGCGAACGGCTACACCTGGACAGCGGATTCCGCTTTCGGTTCAGAAGGGTCACACTCCGGCCGTGAGTTACCGGGACTGGGGACGCGGGGATGGCAGCCCGCGCGAGCGCCAGCCGACCGCCTCGTGGGGTGAACGCGCGGCGTCCGTTCCGGTCGACCCGTACGACGAGGACGGGCGATACCGCACCTCCAGTCGGCGGCGTGCAATCGACCGGGGCCAGGACGAGCCCGTCGACGCCTATCTGCCCCGGTGGGCGTTGGAATCGGGTGTCCGACACGCTGACGGCGGCGGGCGTCACGCCGCACCGGACGAGGACGAAGGCGAGCTGCCCACCTCCGGTGCTGGCCGACGTTCTGCGGAGGCGTCGAGCGGCCGAGGGCGGCGCACCAGCGAGCTGGGTTGGCGCGACCAGGCGGCGATCGGTGCCGGGCCCGACTCGGACCACACTCGGGAGTGGACGCTCGACCGTCCGCAGGACCAGGGATACTCGGGCCGTCGAAGGGCCGACGCCGGGGAGGACGAGCCGGTTTCCGGTGCGGTCCAGGACCGTCGCCCTCGCCGTGCCCCCGCTGGCCGTCCTCAGGTGATCTGGTCGGGCGGGGATCTGGAGTCCGGCCCGAGCGAGCCCGCGCCCGAACCGGACGTGAGCCGCCCCACCCGGCGTAGCCGTCGTGCGGCGGAGGAGTCCTGGTCCCGTCCGGCGGCCGACCCGTGGGTGCGCGGGTCCGACCGGGTGGCTGAGCCCGAGCCGTCGTACCCGCCCGCGGTGGATCCCTGGGATGCCTCCGGTGTGCATGCGTGGCCGCCGGCTGCCGGGGCGGACGGCACTGATTTGAGCGGGCAGTGGTCGGCGGTGGAGAGCGTCGGTGGCTGGGAGCGGTCCGACCGCACCGGCCAGTGGGAGCGGTCCGCGATCGAGGACGACCAGTGGGACCGTACGCTGGCGCCGCGCTCGGACCGGTCGGTGGCCGCGGAGGGTTGGCCGGCACGGGACGAGGGGTTCTGGCCCGGCACCCGGCTGGCCGACGACGACCCCCGGTGGATGGATCCGGCAACGACGGCGCCCAGGTCGCCGGTGGTGGGTTACACCGCTCCGCGACCGCGCAGTGCGCCTGTGCCGCGTGGTGGGGCGCCACGGCGTCGGGCGGACCGGCCTGCGGTTGGGGCGGCGTCGGTGCGTCAGCGGGTCGAGTCGGCGGCCAGCGGTGCCTTCTCGCGGCGCCTGGAGGACGACCTGCTCGACCCGGATCCGGGCGGGCCCTTCCGGCCGTTGCTGTACACGGCGGCCTGTTACCTGGTGCCGGCGATGCTGATCTTCGTTTGGCTGTTGACGTTGGACAGCCAGGCGCCTGCTGGTTGTGTGACGGACATCAGCGGCGGTGGCTGCGAGTCGGCCCGGTCGCGCGCGTTGGAGTCGTTGCTCGCCGGCTCGCCGCGCTTCGGTCTGGCGCTGGTGAGCAGTCTGGTGGTGGCGGCGCTGCTGCGTCGGGTGGGTACGACGTGGCGCTCGGCGACCATCGCACTCGCCGCCGCGGTGGTGGGCGGTGGCCTTTCCACGGTGTTGATCAGCGCGGTGACCGGCCAGCCAATCGGGTGACCTGCCCTGCGGGTGGGGCGGCACGGATCTGGCGTCCGCCTGACCTGTCCTGAGGGGCAGTGCGGCAACCGGACGAGCGTCGGCGCAGGCCCGCGGGCGTCGAGCGCGCCGCGAATGCAGGGCCTGGTCGGGCTCAGAGGGCGTACGCACGAAGGCCCGCACCGATCGCTCGGTGCGGGCCTTCGTGGTGGTGTTGCGGACGTCAGCCCTGAACGACGTTCAGGTTGAACGACGCGGTCACCTCGGGGTGCAGCTTGATCTTCACCGGGTAGGCGCCGGTCGACTTGATGTGACCGGGCACCTCCAGCCGGCGACGATCGAGGACCGGGCCGCTGGCGGCCTTGACGGCGTCGACGATCTCGGCCGGGGTGACCGAGCCGAAGAGCCGTCCGCCGTCGCCGGCGCGGACCTTCAGGTTGACCTTGAGACCCTCGAGCTGAGCCTTGACCTCGTTGGCGTGGTCGAGGTCGCGGATCTCGCGGGCCCCACGGGCCCGCTTGATGACCGTGACCTGCTTTTCCGCGCCCTTGGTCCAGACGATCGCGAAGCCCTGCGGCAGCAGGTAGTTACGGCCGTAGCCGTTCTTGACCTCGACGATGTCGCCCGGGGCACCGAGGCCGGACACTTCCTGAGTCAGGATGATCTTCATATCGGTGCCTCCTCTCAGCGGGTGGTGGCCGTGTAGGGCAGGAGCGCCATCTCACGGGCGTTCTTGACCGCACGGGCGATCTGCCGCTGCTGCTGCGAGGTCACGCCGGTCACCCGACGAGCGCGGATCTTGCCGCGATCGGAGATGAACTTGCGCAGCAGAGCGGTGTCCTTGTAATCGATGTAGGCGATCCCGTCCTTGTCGAGCGGGTTCACCTTCTTCTTCGGCTTGCGCAGTGCCGCAGCCTTGGCCGTTGCACGTGCTCCTGGTTTGCGATCGCGAGCGCTAGGCGCCATTAGAACGGTGGCTCCTCGTCAAAATTGGCGCCCGAACCGGCACGCGCGGGAGAGGGAGCAGCCGAAGCCCAGGGGTCGTCGAAGTTGCCTCCGCCGCCGCCCTGGCCACCACCACCACCACTGCTGCCACCGAAGCCGCCGCCACTGCCGCCGGAGCGGGACATTTTCTGCACCTTCGCCGTGGCGTAGCGCAGCGACGGGCCGATCTCGTCGACCTCGAGCTCGATGACAGTGCGCTTCTCACCCTCGCGGGTCTCGTAGGACCGCTGACGCAGCCGGCCCGACACGATCACCCGAGCGCCACGCTGCAGCGACTCGGCGACGTGCTCGGCGGCCTGCCGCCAGACGGTGCATGCGAGGAACAGCGGCTCGCCGTCCTTCCATTCGTTCGACGCCTTGTCCATGAAGCGGGGCGTCGAAGCGACTCGGAACTTGGCGACCGCAGCCCCGGAGGGGGTGAACCGCAACTCGGGGTCATCGGTCAGATTGCCGATGACCGTGATGGTGGTGTCTCCTGCCATGACCATCTCCTCGCGCACTCAGCGTCTCGTCGTACAGGCTCGCAGAGCCGTACGACAGAGTCGCGGAGGCTGATCCGGACGAACCGGGGTTTGGATGCTCTAGCGCATTTCCGGTCGGATGACCTTGGTGCGCAGCACGGACTCGTTGAGCCGGAGCTGACGGTCCAGCTCGGCCACCGCAGCAGGCGTGGCCTGCAGGTCGATGACGGCGTAGATGCCCTCGGCCTTTTTGTTGATCTCGTACGCGAGGCGCCGACGGCCCCACACGTCGGTCTTCTCAACCGAGCCACCCGCGGTCCGAATCACGTTCAGGTACGTGTCGAGCGACGGTGCGACGGTGCGCTCCTCGAGGCTGGAGTCGAGGATGACCATTAGTTCGTAGTGACGCAAGACGTGCTCACCTCCTATGGGCTAAGCGGCCACGGTCCTTCCGTGGCAGGAGGTCTTGTGTCGTTGCCCGCACACGTCAGGGGAACCCGACCGGACGCGGACAACCTGACCAGGATACCCGGTCCCAACGATCATGCCCGGGGTGGTCGGGTCAGTGCCCGGGCAGGCCGACGGGGGCCCACCGTTCGACCGTCATCCGGCCGATGGTGGACCCCCGTCTACGAGGCCGCGGGGCGTCTGGTCCGCATTCCTTGGGTGGGACCTGGGGAGGAACGACCACACCGATGAGGTTGGACCGAAGACGCCCCGCGGAGCTTTATCGTGTTGTTACCTGACGATACAACGACACTCGTACCTTGTCGGGGGAAAAAGCACAAATTTCCGAGATTCTTCATCGGTGGGCGATCGCTGTGCGAGGGGCCCCCTCCGCCACGCCGGGCCGCACGGCGGAGGTGACCTCGCTGTCGGCCGTCGACCTCCGGTCGCCATCCGCGGGGCTTGCTCCGCTGGCGGCACCGGGGTGCTGGTCGCCGGTTCAATCCCATCAACGACCGTCGGTCCGTCCGGTGACGCGCCCGCACGCGACACCGCCCCGGGCGTCACCCGCCAGTCAGGGCCGCGACGTAGGCTCGCTCGCATGCGTATCGGAGCCCACGTCGATTCGACCGACCCGCTGGCGGAGGCGGCCGCCCGGTCCGCCGACACCGTGCAGTTCTTCCTCGCCGACCCACAGGGATGGAAGGCACCCAAGCCCCGGGAGGACGCCGAGCGGCTGCGCACGGCCGAGGTTGACCTCTACGTGCACGCGCCGTACGTCATCAACGTGGCGACCCTCAACAACCGCATCCGGATTCCCAGCCGAAAGCTGCTGCTCGGGCACGCCAACGCGGCCACCGCCATCGGCGCCAAGGGTCTGATCGTCCACGGTGGGCACGTCAACGCCGGGGACGACCTGGCCGTCGGCTTCGACAACTGGCGCAAGACCTTCGCGTACGCGGCCGACTCCGGCGGCTTCGGCGTGCCGGTCCTGATCGAGAACACGGCCGGCGGCGACAACGCGTGCGCCCGCCGACTCGACGCGCTCGCCCGACTCTGGGACGCCATCGGCGACTACGAGGTCGGCTTCTGCCTGGACACCTGCCACGCGTACGCGGGCGGGGAGGAGTTGCTCGGCCTCGTCGACCGGGTCAAGGCGATCACCGGAAGGATCGACCTGGTGCACGCCAACAACTCCAAGGGCGCGTTCAACTCCGGCCAGGACCGCCACGACAACCTGGGCGGTGGCACGATCGATCCGGAGCTGGTCGTGGCGGTGATCCGGGCCGCCGGGGCGCCGGTGGTCGTCGAGACACCGGGCGGAGTGGAGGGCCAGGCAGCCGACATCGACTTCCTCCGTCAGCAGCTCGCCACCGCGAGCCCGGCAGCATGACGACCGGACAGCCCGGGACCGGGAAGGCCCGGCCCACCGCCACCGGCACGGATGCCGAGAGCCGACCTGCCGCCGCATCCGCCGCGGGCACCCCAGCCCAGCCTGCTCGCACCTCCGACGCCGTCTCCGGCAGGACCCCCGCGCCGAGCGCCGGGACCACCGCGCCGAGCGCGGGGGCTGTCGCGGACCAGCCGCGGTCGAGCGACGGCACGACCGGAGCCACCGCGAGCGGCGACCCGCAGCCCTCGAAGAGCGGCGTCGCCAAGGACACCTCCGGGGACGCTGCCGCCAGCGGGGGCGGCGGCCGGAAGGGCAGTACGGCCACGGGCGGCACCGCGACCAGTGACAGCAAGGCCGGGAACAGCAGGACGGCCAAAGAAGGCAGCACGGCCAAGGCCGACAGCACCGCCAAGGACAGCACCCCGGCCAAGGCCGACAGCACGGCCAAGGCCGACAGCACGGCCAAAGACAGCACCCCAGCCAAAGACAGCAAGGCCGGGAACAGCACCCCGGCCAAGGCCGACAGCACCGCCAAGGACAGCAGCACCGCCAAAGCCGACAGCACGACGACCGACCCGGCCAAGGACGGCACCCCGGCCAGGGCCGGCACGGACGGCGGTTCGGAAGACGTCGCGGCCAAGGGCACAAGAGTGGGCAGGGGCAAGTGGTGGGGTTGGGGCCGGAGAGCGGCCAAGACCGGCGGTCCGGCCAAGACCGACGGTGACACCAAGACCGACGAGGCCAAGCCGGTCGAGCCGGATCGGTGGGAGGCGTTCGCCTCCGCTCCGGAGCCGCGGCCCTCCATCGTGACCCGGGCGAGCCGAGCCGTCGGCCGGTTCCTGATCCACGAGTGGACCCTGGCCACCCTCGGTGCGTTGGCACTGGCCGTGCTCATGACGTGGCCGACGTTGCGCTATCCCCGCTACACGCTCCCGCAGGACTACTGGGACCCGAGCCTCCAGGCCTGGCAGATGGCCTGGTCCGGGCACATCCTGCTGGCTGAGCCAGCGCGCCTGTGGCAGTCCAACACGTTCTTTCCCGAGCTGTGGAGCTTCGCGTTCTCCGACACCCTGCTCGGGTACGCCCCGGCCGGGATGCTCGGTAGCGGCCCCGAGGACGCGGTGCTGCGCTACAACATCATGTTCGTGCTGGCCCACGCGCTCGCCACGCTCGGGGCGTACGCGCTGGCCCGGCAGCTCGGGGCTGGCCGGATCGGCGCAGCCGTCGCCGGCGTCAGTTACGCGTACGCGCCGTGGCTGCTGGCCCAGGCCGGGCACCTGCACGTGCTCTCCAACGGCGGGATTCCGTTGGCGCTGGCGATGTTGGCGCGCGGGCACGGCTGGTCACTGCGGCACGGTTACCGGCCCGAGCGCCGACACGACGGATGGGTCTACGCCGGTTGGCTGGTGGCCGCCTGGCAGCTCAGTCTCGGTTTCGGCATCGGGCTGCCGTTCGCGTACTTCCTGGCCTGCGCGGTGATCGTCACCGTCGTCCTCTACTACGTGCGGCGGCTGCGCACCCGGCAGGCCGTGCCGTTCGGTCGCCGGTTGTTCGTCGCCGACCTGCTCGGCGGTCTGTTCTTCGCCGGTGTGGGTCTGCTGATGGCGTTCCCGTTCTTCAAGGTGACCGAGCTGCACCCGTACGCCGAGCGGACCATCGGCGACATCAGCATCTTCTCGCCGCCGGCGTCGGGGTTCGTGACGGCGCCCGCCGAGTCGCGGCTCTGGGGTGGGTTGCACGAGGGGGCCCGCGCGGCGCTGCCGTGGCACCCGGAGATGACGCTGCTTCCCGGGTTCGTGCTCTACGCGCTGGCCGCGGGTGGGCTGATCTTCTCGGTCTGGCGGCTGCGGCACCGACTGCTGCTGCTCACCGCGGTGCTGGTGACGATGGCCTTCGCGATGGGCACCCGCTTCTTCGACGGCACCTTCACCTACGTGCCGCTCTTCGAGCACGCGCCGGGCTGGAGCGCGTTGCGTACCCCTGGTCGGTTGATGCTGTGGACCACGCTGTTGCTCGGTCTGCTCGCGGCGGGCGCGGTCACCGCGCTCACCGACCGGGTGCGCGAGTTGACTGCCCAGCGGATCCCGTCGTGGCCGGGGCCGTGGCTGCGGACGGCCACCCTGCTGCCGCTGCTGCTGGTCGCCGTCGAGGGCCTGAACACCACGCCGCATCCGGTGGTGCCGACCCAACCGGCGGCGATGCGTTCCGCCGAGGGGCCACTGCTGGTGCTGCCGAGCAACCAGAGCCTGGACCAGCACGTGATGTTGTGGTCGACCAGCGGTTTCCCCGACGTGGTCAACGGTGGCAGCGGCTTCACCCCGCGCCAGCTCGACGACGTCCGCCGGGTGAGCCAGTCGTTCCCCGACCAGACCAGCGTCGACTACCTGCGCACGCTCGGCGTCCGCTCGGTGGTGTTGCTGCGCGGGCAGGTGGTGGGCACACCGTGGGAGATCACCATCGACGCGCCGGTGGAGTCGCTGGGCATCAGCCGGCAGGACGTCGGCGACGCGGTCGTGTATCGGCTGTGAAGGTCTAGGGCGGGTTCGCGGGGGAGCCCACCCGGCTCCGGGCGGTCAGACTTGATCCCTGCGCCGGGCGGGCTCCCCCGCAAACCCTGACGTGGTCCGGGCCGCGTTCGCGCTGGTGTCAGGTGGCGGCGATGGGTTCGGGGTGGGGTTCACTGGTGTCCTTGCGACGCCAGCGGTCTGTCCACGGGGCATCGGGTGCGCCGTCGAGCACGCCACCGTCCGGGTCGTCCGGATAGGTTGCCCGGACCGCGTCCCGCTCGGGGTGCAGGATCTCCTTGACGACCAGCACGCAGAGCACCACCACGGTGGTCAGCCGGAACGTCGAGGCCAGCACGAAGACCCCCTCCGGGATGACCGGCCGGCTGGTCGCCGCCCCGAGCAGCTCTCCATAGAAGGCGACGAAGTAGCAGACCTCGGCGATCTGCCAGGCCAGGAAGGCGCCCCACTTCGGCCGGGCCAGCACCACGAGTGGCAGCAGCCACAGCACGAACTGCTGGGACCAGACCTTGCTGAAGATGAGGAAAGCGGCGACCACCAGGAAGGCGACCTGCGCCAGCCGCGGGCGGCGCGGCGCCCGCAGCGTCAGCACGGCCACACCGAGACAGGCCAACCCGAACAGCGCGTACGAGATGGTGTTGAGGGTCGGGATGTTGGCGTTCAGCCATTCGAACGGGCCCAGTTGGCCGGGGTCGTTGCCGACCTTGCCGTCCAGGTAGCGGCCGATGTACCAGAGCGTGCCCCAGTCGATCGGCCGGGTGGTGTTCAGCTCGAAGAACCGGTCCCAGTTCTCCGGGTACATCCGGGCTGCCGGCAGGTTCACCAGCACCACCGCAGCGATCGCCGTACCGGTGGCGATGAGCGCGGCGCGGATCCGGTCGGCCCGCAGCGCCAGGACGAGGAGCGGCCCGAGCAGGAACAGCGGCCACAGCTTCGCCGCACCCGCGAGCCCGAGCAGCACACCGGCCACCGCCGGTCGTTTCCGGGCCCAGGCCAGCAGACCGAAGGCGGCCAGCCCGATGGCGAGCAGGTCCCAGTTGACGGTGGCCGTGAGCACCAGCGCCGGGGCCAGCGCGAACAACGCGGCGTCCCAGGGTCGTCGGCGGCGCAGGGCCAGGATCACCGCCACGGTGGCCACCGCGAGGGCGCCCAGCACCAGCGCGTTGAGGTTGTAGAACCACTGGCCCTGGTTGATGCTCGGGTCGCCCTCACCGATGGCGTGCACCGGCAGGCCCAGCGCCCCCATGAAGTAGCCGGTCAGCACCGGGTACTCGACCGGGTGGTCACGGTAGGGCACCTTGCCCTCGTTGAGCCCCTCGGCGTAGTAGAGGGCGAGGACGTCGGTGTAGCAGAACCGGGTGTACTGGACGTTGTTCTGCCAGGCGCCGTCCTGGCAGGGAGACTTCTGCACCCAGTGCAGCGCGAGCGTGAGACACGCCAGCGCCAGCACGATCCGCACCGCGGTCCAGAAGCGACGCTCCTGGCCGGCCGGCCGGTCCAGTGCGGTCGCGTGGTCGCCCAGCGGGCCGCCGATCGCGCTGGACATGCCGCGGACGAACCCGTCGGAGCGGGACGGGTGGTCGGTGGTGCCGGCGTCGTCGATGCCGGGCGTCGACTGGGTGCTCATGAAGAGGCATCCTGCCGTACGACGGGGGTGTCCGTCCCGTCCCGGCGCGGACATCTGGGCACGAAAACGCCGCCGCCGGCCGGGACAGGTCGTCCGGCCGGCGGCGGCGTCATGAAGCGGTGCGGGTCAGTTCCGGTTGGGCGGTAGGCCGGGAAGCCCTCCGCCGCCGCCACCGCCGCCACCTGGATTGCCGCCCGGGTTGCCTCCGGGGTTGCCGCCCGGGTTACCCCCGGGGTTGCCTCCGACACGCGGGCAGAACGGATCGGCACAGCGCCCAGTCGTGTATGCGCGTAGATGCCCGTGCTGTC
>NZ_JAKKFI010000100.1 GCF_022230955.1 Micromonospora cabrerizensis | reverse complement strand
GCGCGCGCGGGGCGCGGGGCGCGCGCGGGGCGCGGGCGTGGGACGGCGGGCGGGGCCGGCCGGACGGCTGGTTGACGCATTGAGGACCGCTGATCAGAATGAGCGACGGAGCCAGGTCAAGCATCGACGTGAGGGCGCCGACGGCGGTACGACGTCGTCGGGGATCGTCGGTGTGCGTTACGCGAGTGACCACGTCCGCGTGACATGGGTCGTTCCGCGCTGTGCGCGTACTCCTGAGGGAGCGTGACCGGCGGACGGCCTCTTCCGCCCGCGCCCGCCCACGGCGGCGTCGGGCATCCGAAGTGGAGCTCGCATGCACCGTCCCACCTCTTTCGGCGGCGCGCTGGCCGCGCTCGCCACCGCCGCGGCCGGCGCGCTCGTCGCCGTCGCGGTCAGCACCGGCCCGGCGGTCGCCGCGCCGGGTGGTACCGGCACCGGCTACCTGCACACCAGCGGCAACCAGATCGTGGACAGCACCGGCGCCACGGTCCGGTTGACCGGTATCAACTGGTTCGGCATGGAGACCGACAACAAGACCTTCCACGGGTTGTGGTCGAACAACCCGTGGAGGGGGCAGCTCGACACGATGGCCCGGCTGGGTTACAACACGTTGCGGGTGCCGTACTCGAACGACGCGCTGAAGCCGGGCGCGACGGCCAGCGGGGTCAACGACTTCGTCAACCCGGATCTGGTCGGGTTGTCGCCGTTGCAGATCCTGGACAAGGTGATCGACTACGCCGGCAGCAAGGGGATGCGGATCATCCTGGACCGGCACCGGCCGACGGCGGCCGGGCAGTCGCCGCTGTGGTATACGCCGACGGTCTCCGAGGCGACCTGGATCAACGACTGGAAGATGCTGGCCCAGCGGTACGCGGGCAACCCGACGGTGATCGGCGCGGACCTGCACAACGAGCCGCACGCCGAGGGCACCAACCCGGCGGCCACCGGCGCGTGCTGGGGTTGCGGCGACACGACGCGGGACTGGCGGCTCGCCGCCGAGCGGGCCGGCAACGCGATCCTCGGCGTCCAGCCCAACTGGTTGATCTTCGTGGAGGGGGTGAGCTGCCCCAGCGGCGGTCTCTCCAACGTGTGGGACGGCGACACCAGCAACGACGAGGACTGCGGTTGGTGGGGTGGCAACCTGTCCAGGGCCGGCGAGTTTCCGGTGAGGCTGAACGTGGCGAACCGGCTGGTCTACTCGCCGCACGAGTACGCCACCTCGGTCTACCGGCAGAGCTGGTTCGACGCACCGGACTACCCGGCGAACATGCCGGCCATCTGGGACAAGTACTGGGGTTACCTGTACAAGCAGAACATCGCGCCGATCATGATGGGTGAGTTCGGCAGCACGCTGGCCGACCCGAAGGACAGGGTGTGGCTGGAGAGGTTGATGGCCTACACCGGCACCGGGGTGACCGGTATGTCCTTCACCTACTGGTCGTGGAACCCGAACTCGGGTGACACCGGCGGCATCGCGCTGGACGACTGGACGAACGTCAACACCGCCAAGCAGGCGATCCTCCAGCCGTACCTGATCGCGCCGACCGGTGGCGGCACCACCACGCCACCGCCCGACGGACCGACGGACCCGCCCACCGGCGCCTGCACTGCCACCTATCGGCAGGTCAACGCCTGGCAGGGCGGATTCCAGGGTGAGGTGACCATCAAGAACACCGGCTCCGCCGCGGTGAACCCGTGGTCGGTCACCTGGACCTGGCCGTCCGGGGTGACGTTGGGCAGTGGCTGGAACGCCACGGTCTCCCAGTCCGGCACGACGATCACCGCGGCCGCGCCGGGGCACGCACCGTCGCTGTCGGCCGGCGGGTCGGTGACCGTGGGCTTCACCGCCAACGGCACCGCCAGCGCACCGGGTGCGGTGAAGCTCGGCGGCGCCAGCTGCTGAGGTGTAGGGACGGCCGGCGCTCTCGGCGTCGGCCGTCCGCCGACGCGGGTCGGCTCACCGTCTGAACGGGAGGCCCCCTGCCGTCGCGCGACAGGGGGCCTCCCACGCGCTCAGTGGGTGGCGCAGCCGGCCGTGGGTGCGGGCGCGACCGGCGGCGCGCCGATCGTGGGCAGACCGAGCAACACCCCGGGGGTACGCGGGGAGCGCCCCGCCTCGGCCGCGTCGCCGGCCCGGGTGCGCCGGTGCGCCACCAGCGGGCCGTCGGCGTTGAGGTGGTGCGGCGCGGCGTACGTGATCGTGGTGTGCACGATGTCGCCCGGGCGGATCTGGCCGGCCATCGACTCCCCGCCGGGGGTGTCGGTCGCGAAGTGCACGAGTCGACCGTCGCGGGCGCGGCCCGACATCCGGCCGGTGCGCTCGTCCTTGCGGCCCTCGCCGACCGCGACCAGCACCTCGACGGTCTCGCCCACCTGGCGCTTGTTCTCCGCCCAGGTGATGTCCTCGACGGTCGCGATCAGCCGCTCGTAGCGCTCCTGCACGACCTGCTTGGGCAACTGGTCGTCCATGGTCGCGGCGGGGGTGCCGGGGCGCTTCGAGTACTGGAAGGTGAAGGCCGAGGAGAACCGGGCCTCGCGGACCACGTCCAGGGTGCGCTGGAAGTCGGCCTCGGTCTCCCCCGGGAAGCCGACGATGATGTCGGTGGTGATCGCCGCGTCCGGCATGGCCGCCCGGACCTTCTCGATGATCCCCAGGTAGCGCTCGGAGCGGTAGGACCGGCGCATCGCCCGGAGCACGTCGTCGGAGCCGGACTGCAACGGCATGTGCAGCGAGTGGCAGACGTTCGGCGTCTCGGCCATCGCGGCGATCACGTCGTCGGTGAAGTCCTTCGGGTGCGGGCTGGTGAAGCGGACCCGCTCCAGCCCGTCGATGTCACCGCAGGCCCGCAGCAGCTTGCCGAACGCGTACCGGTCGCCGAACTCCACGCCGTAGGAGTTGACGTTCTGCCCGAGCAGGGTCACCTCCAGCACGCCCTCGTCGACCAGCGCGCGCACCTCGGAGAGGATGTCGCCGGGACGGCGGTCCTTCTCCTTGCCGCGCAGCGCGGGCACGATGCAGAACGTGCAGGTGTTGTTGCAGCCCACCGAGATCGACACCCACCCGGCGTACGTCGACTCGCGGCGGGTGGGCAGCGTGGAGGGGAAGACGTCGAGGGACTCCAGGATCTCCACCTCGGCGGCGGCGTTGTGTCGGGCCCGCTCCAGCAGCACCGGCAGCGCGCCGATGTTGTGGGTGCCGAAGACCACGTCCACCCAGGGGGCCTTGCGGACGATCTCGCCCCGGTCCTTCTGGGCCAGGCAGCCGCCGACGGCGATCTGCATCCCGGGGTGCTTGTCCTTCACCGGGCGCAACCGACCGAGGTTGCCGTAGAGGCGGTTGTCGGCGTTCTCCCGGACCGCGCAGGTGTTGAAGACGACGATGTCCGGGGTGTCGTCGGCGGGCACCGCGCGCACGTAGCCGGCCTGTTCGAGCAGGCCGGAGATGCGCTCAGAGTCGTGCACGTTCATCTGGCAGCCGTACGTCACGACGTTGTAGGTCCTAGCCACCCTCTTGGTGCCCCTTCCCCTCGGGCTACCAGGGTAGCGGCCCGTTCGGCGGCCCCGACCCACCGGCATTGACCCGGCGGCCCATGGCGGGCATCCACGGCGGGCAGTACGCTGCACAACAAGAATGTGTTCTGGGCGATTTCGGGGGCTTTGCACTCAGCGCCGACCATGCGCGGCTCCGGTCACGGGGGAGCACATGACGACCCGCGGGAGGCCAACCGTGACGCGACAAGATGCGGCACAGCGCACCGTCACCACCCCGGACGGGCGGCGCCTCGCGGTGGAGACCTCCGGCTCGCCGGACGGGCCTGCGGTCTTCCTGCTGCACGGCACCCCGGGCAGCCGCAGCGGCCCCCGGCCCCGGGGCATCGTCGTCTACCGCCTCGGCGTGCACCTCGTCTGCTACGACCGACCCGGTTACGGCGACTCCGACCGGCACGAGGGTCGGCGGGTGGCCGACGCCGCCGCCGACGTGGCGGCGATCGCCGACGACCTCGGCATCGAGCGGTTCGCGGTGGTGGGCCGGTCCGGTGGTGGGCCACACGCCCTGGCCTGCGCGGCACTGCTGCCCGACCGGGTCACCCGGGCCGCCGTCCTGGTGGGGCTCGCCCCGGCCGGCGCACCCGACCTCGACTGGTACGCCGGGATGGCCGAGTCGAACGTGGAGGACTACGGGCAGGCCGACGAGGACCTGGCCGAGCTCACGCTCAACCTGAAGGTCCGCGCGGAGGAGGCCCGACGGGACCCGATGACGCTGCTGGACTTCCTGCGCCCCCAGTTGCCCGACGAGGACATCCGGGTCGTCGACGACGTGGCGATCCGCCGACTGCTGACCGACATGTACTCCGAGGCGTTGCGGCACGGCCCCGAGGGGTGGATCGACGACGTGCTGGCGATACGACGCGGCTGGGGGTTCGACCTGGGCGCCATCCGCGCGGAGGTCCGGCTCTGGCACGGCGAGCAGGACCGCTTCTCACCGGTGGAGCACTCCCACTGGCTCGCCTCGCGGATCACGCGGGCCGAGGTCCAGGTGCAGCCCGGCGCCGCGCACTTCGGCGCGGTGGAGATCCTGCCGCAGACCCTCACCTGGCTGGCCACACCGGACCTCGCGACCACCCCACGGCTCTGACCGACCGTCGCGCAGTGGCCGGCCCGGCGGGACGGGCCTGACCCACCCCGCCGGACCAACGACGGTCAGATCGTGTGCGGGTCGATCACCCGGACGACGAACCGCCGCTCACGCAGGGTCTGCACGGTCGGGTGCTCCGGGCCGATCACCTCGGCCAACCGGTCCGCCACGGCGCCGACGGCCTCGGCGGGGGCATCGCCACCGGCCCGCCTCGACACCAGGGCGAGATCACCGAGGCAGCGCAGCGTGTCGGGGTGCTCCGCGCCGATCACCGCGGCCAGGCGACCGGAGGTCTCCCGCAGCCGCTCCCGCGCCGAGTCCCACTCCTCCTCCTCGGCGAGGCACACCGCGTGGTTCACGTCCGCGGCGAGGGTGTGCGGGTGGTCGGGGCCGAGCACCTTGCGCAACTCGCCGGAGGCCCGCGCCGCCGACGCGCGGGCGTCCGACCTGCGCCCGAGCGCCCGCTCGGCGGCGGAGATGTTGCTCAGCGTCGCCAGCGTGTGCGGGTGCTCCGGGCCGAGGCGCAGTTGCTCCTCGTACGCCTGGCTCACGGCGGTCATCTCGGTGAACGCCCGGGCCGCGTCGCCGACGGCCAGCAGGTTCGCCGCGCGGCTCGACCGGCACGCCACCGTGTCCGGGTTGTCCTGCCCGAAGCGTTCGTCGAGCTCGCGGTAGGCCGTCTCGAACATCGGCGCGGCCTCGGCGCCCCGACCGGCGCTGCGCAGGGACACCGCCAGGTTGACCTGGGCGGCGAGACTCTGACCGTCGTCCGGCCCGAGCACCTCGCAGTACGTCTCGTACACGGTGCGCAGCAGGGTGGCCGACCTCTCGTACTCGCCGGCCTCCCGCAGGTCGCTGCCCAGCCGCACGGCGGAGACCAGGGTGTAGGGGTGCGTGGGGCCGAGCACCAGCCGCCGCCGCTGGTGCACTTCGTCGTCCCACCTGCGGGCGGACCGGTAGTCGCCGACCAGCCGGTAGGAGACGGCGAGGTTGTTGGCCGCGCTCAACGTCCGGGGGTGGTCCTCGCCGAACACCTGGAGCCAGGAGGCGTAGGTGGACCGGTCCCGTTCCAGCGCCTCGGCGTAGCGGCCCAGCGCGCGCAGGTCACCGCCGAGGCTGCCGGCGGTCATCAGACTGTGCGGGTGCATCGGGCCCAACAGACGGCGCTGCTCGGCCAGCACCGCCTCGTCCAGGTCCCGGGCCTCGTCGAACCGGCCCAGGCTGCGCAGGATGTTTGCCCGGTTGAAGCGCAGGTGCAGCAACTGTCGACCCAGCGCGGACGCCTCGACCTCGTCGTGCGTGTCACCGAGCCGGGCGGACCAGGTGTCGTCCACCTCCTGGCTGAAGCCGTCGGCCTGGTCCAGACCGCCGCGCTGCCACAGGTAACGGACCCGGTCGATGAGCAACTGACACACCGACTCGTCGGGGCAGGTCAGTGCCTCGGAGACCTCCAGGTGCGGCCAGAGCATCCGCAGGCGGGCCCAGGTGGTCGGGTCGTCCACGTCACCACGGGGCCGGGACGCCGCCAGCACCAGGTGCACCTGGTGTCGGGCCGCGTCGATCTCGTCCTCGGTCATCCGGTCGCGTACGACGGCCTGCAACAACCGGTGCACCTGGACCCGGCCGCCCTGGACGTCGAGTTTGAGCAGGGCGAGCCGGTTGATCTGCTGGACCAGCGCACCGCGGACGAGCCGTTCCGACACCGACGGGTCGAACGGCACGAGGGCCGCCGCCATCTCGTCGCTGTAGATCAGCTCCAGCGCGATCTCCGGAGCCAGCACCGAGCAGAGCTGCAACAGCCGGTACGCGGCGGGCGCCTGGTCGAGCAGCCGGTTGAGTGACAGGTCCCAGGTGGCCTCGACGGAGAGCGCGCTGGGCCCGTGCCGCTCGATCTGCCGCAGGTAGTCGGCGACCGACGTGCCCGTGTCGGCGAGCCACGCGCCCGCCGCCGCCACCGCGATGGGCAGGTCGCCGAGCGCCTCGGCCACCCGGTCGGCCTCCTCGGCGCTGATCGTGGGCACCCGCTGGGCGAGGTGCGCGACGCTCTCGGTGCGGTTGAAGACGTCCACCTGGATCGGGTTCGCCCGGTCACCCCAGGCGCGGTTGCGCGAGGTCAGCAGGACGTGCCCGGGGCCCTGGGGCAGGAAGGGCTCAATCTGGTCGAGCTCCTCGGCGTTGTCGAGCACGACGAGCCACCGCTCGTACGGCTCGCCCCGGCCCAGCACCTGCAACACGGACCGGACCGTGTCGGGCAGGGTGGGCCCGGCGAGGATGCCGAGGCGGCTGGCGAGGTCGGCCAGGGCGGTGTCGACGAACTGCGGCGGGTCCGCCACGATCCACCAGACCACGTCGTACGCGGCCTTGAACCGGTGCACGTACTCCAGGGCCACCTGTGTCTTTCCGACGCCGCCCATGCCCTGGAGGGCGACCGGCAGCACCACCGCGCTGCCGCCGCTCTGCAGTTGCGCGCGCAGCCGGGCCAGGTCGTCCTCCCGGCCGGTGAACCGGGCGTTCCGGTTGGGGGCGTTGAAGATCAATGGCTCGGTGCCGGGGAAACGGGTACTGCCGCCCGCCGGGCCGTCCGCCGACGACGGCACCGGCCGGCCGACCAGCCGCAACACCCGCTCCACGGCGGTCGCCGCGCTCACATTGACCAGGTTGGTGGAACTCTGCGAGGGAAACTCCGCCAGCGGGCGCAGGTCGGCGACGTACACGGCGAGCGCCGTGGAGCCGGTGCTGGTGTCCCGGTCGGGCAGACCGCCGGACGGCGTCGCCACGTAGGCCGGCGAGACCACGGTCAGTGTGCGCGGCGCGGGCGTACCGGCGGACCCGACGGCAGCGGTGGGCTCCACCACCCGCAACCCGGCCGAACTGAGCACCCGCTCCAGCCACTCGGCCCAGATGGCGTCCTCCGGCGCACACCGGAGCACGATCTGGTCGTCGATCGCCTCGGTGCGTCGACGGAAACGGGCCTTGCCCCGCTCCCGCACCGACTCGTCCATCAGCGGCAGCGCGGTCACCGCGCCGTCGGTGAGGATCCCGGTCAACGTCTCGAACGCGGACAGCAGCGACGTCGGCGAACCGGGCGGGTCCCCGAATGTCGCCAGTGTCTCCTCGTACGCGTAGAACGGCCGGTACGGGACCTCGACGGCAGCCCAGTAGCGCCGCCGCTCGGCCTCGGTCATGCCCGCCGGCAACCCGGCGAACCGCCGCATGGCCAGCAGACGACCCGCCTCGGCCCGCTCCTTCTCGGCCTGGTCGACGCGCATCGGCACCGGCAGGACCCGGATGTCGCGCCGCCGGTACCGGTCGCGTACCGAGTGCGCCACCCGGGCCGCGCCGTCGATGCCCTGGTCGCTGAGCGTGAAACAGTCGACCAGCGTGTCCGGGAGGTGCAGGGTGCAGATGTCCGCGACGTCGCTCAACCCCGTCCGGCTGTCGATCAGGGTGAAGTCGTACTGGCGTTTCATGTCCGCCCGCAGTGCTTCGAAGAACTGCGCGCCGCCCAGCCGGTTGTAGAAGTTGTCCCAGTCCAGCCCGCTCACCGAGACGGCGTAGTCGCTGTTCTGCCGGCCCGCGGAGAGGAAGTCCAGACCGCCGCCGTTGGGGAAGTTCCAGCGCAGCGAGAAGGCGTGCCGCCCGACCCGGGCGTACTGCTCCATCCAGCGGTCCGGCCGGTCGTCGACCCGCGTGGTCTCCCACTCGTAGTCGCGGATCATGTCGATCACACCGCTGGTGCCCTGGATCGCCTCGGCGTCGAGGAACGGGTGGAAGAAGCGGTGCAGGCCGGGTGACTCGAGGTCCCAGTCGGCGACGAGCACCCGCCGGCCGCTGGCCGCGAGGATCCAGGCCACATTGGCCAGCGCCATCGTCCGGCCCGTCCCACCCTTGAACGAGTAGAAGGTGACGACCTGGCCTTCACGATCGTTGTTCATCGGTTTTCTCCGTGGGGACGCAATGGGGCCGGATCGTCAGGCGTGGACGCGGGATCTCCGGTGGTGGTCGAGCCGGCCGGGGGCAGGCCGTCACGCAGGCTCGGCACCGGCTCCGGCGGCGGTTCGAACGGGACCACCGGGCCGTACTTGAGGAACTGACGGCGGGCCTCGGTGACCAGCGCCGGCATCAGGTCGACGAACTCCGGCATGGTGCACGCGCGCTTGACCTGGGGCATACCGGCGTCGTGCAGCAGCTGCGTCACCTCGGTCGCCCACCGGCTGGCGTCCTGGGTGTCGTCGTCGTCGGTGACCACCAGTGGAACGACCCACTCCCGCAGGCCGTGCAGCATGTCGGCGAGGATCACGGCGGCGTCCGGCGCGGCCGCGACCCACGGGTCGACCAGCAGCACGGCCGGTCGACGGTCGAGCAACGCGGCCGCCTGCGCGAAGTCCGCCGTACGGGCGGACAGCCCGAGTCGCTCGGCGGTGCTGACCGCATACTCGGCGGCGGGCAGCTCCTGGCGGCGCCCGTACGGTCGCCAGAGCCGACCGCTGGCCGCGTAGCCGGCGGGGTCGCGGTCGGTCGGCAGATGGTCCCGGGTCGGTGCCAGGACGGCGACGACGAAGTCCGGGTCGGTCGGCCCCGGGCGCACGACCTCGTCCAGGCCGGGCGCGCGGGACGGGCCCAGCGGTCGCCGCTCGGCGGTGTGCACGATCCGGCTGGCCAGACGGTTCAGCAGCAGCTCGTACTGCGACCGGTAGGAGGCCAACATGCAGAACGCCCGCAGGCCGTCCTCGGCGTACTCCGGGACGTCCCGGCCCAGGTCCAGCGCGCCGTCCAGCTCGGGGTGGGTCTCCCACGGTGGGAACGGGATCCACAGCACCGGGGTGAGGTGGCCGGCGGTCAGCCGGGCCGACCCGGCGGCGGCCAGCCGGGCCCGGAAGGACTCCTGCTCCCCCAACGCCCACGGGCGACTGAAGTAGCCGGGCGAGTAGAGCGGAACGAACACCTCGGCGTCGCCCAGTGCCTCGGCGAGAGCCGCCTTCCAGTCGGCGCCCAACGGGATCTGCTGGTCGAAGAAGCCGATCCTCATGCCCGCCACCGGTCGCGCCTGCCGTCGCACCTCGTCGGTCAGGTCGGCGAAGAACTGGCCGACCCACACGTCGGCGTCGGCGCGGGCGCCCGGCGGGGGCGCCGAGTGGGCATAGCTGAGGAAGAAGTACGTCCCTGGCGCCGCCGGCCGACGCCGGTCCGTCGGCGGGCTCATCCCGGCTCCTCGGCGAACCGGTTGCACAGCTCGTCCACACTCGCCGGCACCCAGGGCTCCACCAGGTACGACCGGTGGATCGCCACGATCCGCTGGGCGAGCCGCCAGACCACCGCCCGGTACGCGTTCTCCCACTGCATGGTCAGCAAGCCGTAGACCCCATCCCGCTGGTAGTGCACCGCGATGTCGGGATCCGGCACGGCGGTCGGGGTGAACCGTTGGATGTCGCGGAGCACCCGGGGCAGTGCCGTGCCGTTCGTCGGCGACCAGGTGACCGGCACGATGGCCGTCTCGTGGGGCGAGGCGGAGCTGTGCCGCGGGACGATCGTCCGGCGGGAGAACGCGTCCCACTCCCGACCACACCAGTCACTGCCGAGCAGCGCGCTGGACACCAGCGGGACGAAGACCTGGCAGGTGCCGGCGGCCTGGAGCAGCTCCGGGCTCCACCGTTCACCGCCCGCGATGGAGCTGTCCAGGAAGCCGGCGTCCACTCCGGTCACCGGGCCGACCAACTCACTGACGTGGACGGAGAGGTCCTCGAAGAACCGGGAGACGTACTCGGCCGGTTTGCCGGTGGCGCGGCCCACCGGGGCCCGGGAGTAGCTGATGAAGAAGAGCGGGGCGCGCATTCTGGAGGGTGCGTCCACTGTGCTCACCGCTGCCCCTCCGCCCTCCCCACGCGGCCGGAACATCAGCGTAGTCCCCGCGTCAACGCTGCGCCGCCAAGCGGTTCGCGGCGAACCAGCCGACCGCGAAGTCCACGGCGGCTCGCGCCGGCAGCAGGCGGGCCTGGGCGCGCCCGACCCGACCGCGCTGAACGAACGGTGTGCCGTCGAGCGCGGCACCCACCTGGGGAAAATCGCGGTCGTCCAGGTCGAGCCCGCGAAAGTCGAGGCGTACGCGGCGGCCGTCGACGAGCCGGAAGCAGTGGTAGTCGCGCTCCGGCGTCGGCACCGGCAGCCGGTACTCGGCCAGGTGCAGGGCGCTGCACGCCTCGTAGCCGAGGCCGAGCAGCAGGATCTGCCCGTCGGCCGCGTACAGGCCACCCACCGGTGAGCGTTGTCCCAGGTGGCAGGTGAGGTCGTGGCCGTCGGTGAGCTGCCGGGCCCGAGGGCCGAGCGCGGCGAACGAGGTCTGCGGATGGTCACTGCGCACCGCACCGGGGGCACAGCGGACGTACTCGGCGAGCACGCCCATCCGCTGCGAGGGCGTGGTCTGGCGGTCCCAGCCCGGCAGTGCCGCCTCGTACCGGTCACGCTGCGCCCGATCCATTTCGGCGACGGCCGCGAGGTGGGCCCGGGAGGTGGTCGAGTTGCCGTCGGTCTGGGTGGGCACCAGCAGCGTGCCGGCCGGGCCGAGGACGTCGCGCAGGGCGCCGGCGAGGGTCGCGGGGCCGTGCTCCAGCGGGCCCACCCGGCGCAGACCGCAGTGCACCAGGAGGCACACACCCGGGCGTACGCCCAACGCCCGCAGGTCGTCGACGAGGTGGGAACGGCCCAGGGTGGGCGGATGCCGTTCATCCGGACCCGACACGGGTCTCCTCCAGGGCGTGGCGCAGCTGACCGACGAAGCGCTCACCGGCCGCGGTGAGCGACCGGCTGGCCAGCAGCGCGTCGGCGCCCTCCCGTGTCCACGCCAGGAAACGGGCGGCGTGCGCCGACGCGTCCCCGTTGTCGGTGGCCGCCCGGGACCGCCACACCTGGGTGACGGCCAGGTGGGCGTACACCCCCTGGAGCACCCCCTCGGGTGGCCGCGGGTCGGGGCGCCACGGCACCGTGATCCGGGTGCCCTGCCCGGGGGTCACCAGGTCGTACCGGTCGAGGACGGCGCCGAGCTTCGCGTGCTGCCACTCGTGCACGAGCAGCACCGCCACCGTCTCCGGGTCCGGATGGGGGGTGACGGCGACCGCGCCGAACGCGTGCCGGGCGGTCGCGCTGCGCAGTGGTCGCGCCGGGTCGGGTGCCAGCGGCACGACGACGCGCAGACCGCCGTCGAGCGACGCGGCGTGCGCCGGCACGTCCCGGCACACGACCCGCCAGGCCTCGACCAGGGTACGGCCCAGCGCCTGCACGGCCGGGTCGTCCAGGCGCGCCGCCACCGGTTGGCCGTAGCAGTCCCGGTACGGGTCGCCGTCCTCGATGAGCAGCCGGCCAGCCGGCACGTTTCGCACCGGTCGCCAGCCGGCCGACGGCTCGCCCGCGTCGAGGAGGACCGTCCGGTCCGCCGACCCGCCCCGCACGCGGAAGCCGCCGGGCAGCACTGTCACCTCGGCGCGCTCGCCCAGGCCGGGCAACAGCAGGCTGCCGAGCGTGGGCACCGTGATCGCGTCGGCCCGCACCGGGACGTCCACCGTGACGGGGACTCCCGCCCGGACGGCCGCCGCGACGGCGAGGGCCGGCAGCGGGTCGGCCGCCGCGCCGACGTCGGACCGGGCCGCCGGGTCGAGGCGGTGCACCAGCCACGGGCGGACGAAGGGGTGCTCCAGGACCGCTCGGACCGCCTCCGGCGCCGTCAGCTCAAGGTCGGCGAGCGTCTCCCAGGCGGCCGCGCTGTCGGACATCTCCCGGCAGGCCGCCAGGAGCATCCGGGTGATGGCCAGCTGGTCGTCGGCGAGCCGTCTGACCGTCTGCGGCGACCCGTGCCCGGTCGCCAGGTCGTCCAGCAGGTCGTCGAGCGGCGACGCGGTGGACCACTCGCTGGGCGGGGCCTGCGCGGGCCCCGGGTAGGCGTCCACGCTGTCGATCAGGCGGAAAAGGTCGGCGCAGTAGACCGAGGGGTTGTCGAAGCCGGAGCCGGTGCGCCAGCGGTGGGCGTACAGGCCTCCGCCGCACCGGTCGACCACCGGGCAGGCCCGGCAGGTGGCGCAGAGCCCCTGCACGCCGTCCTGTCGGACGGCGACCCCGGGATGACCGGCGGCCTCGTCCACCGAGTGGTCGAACACGTCGAACCCGGTGCCGGCCGCGCCGTGGTACGCCGTCTTCAGCGAGTCGACCTGCTCCCAGGTGCCGTCCGCCTCGACCACCAGTACGTCGGCCGGCGCGAGGCCGAACGCCTCGGTGCCGCCGCCACCCGGGCGCAGCGCCTCGAACAGCCGGATCGAGCCGGGCTGCCCGTCGTCCACCCACCGCCGGTGGATCCGCCCCAGCCAGTCCGCGTACGGGGTGGCGCCGGGGCCGGGACGCTGCGGTGGGTGGTCCCAGGTGGCGTGGGGCAGCAGCAGATCGACCCGGGGCGGGCTCTCGGCCAGCAGCGCCTCGTAGACCCGGTCCGGATCGTTGCGGACGTCGACGGTGCAGAGGATGCCGGCGTAGCTGCTGCGGTACGCCGGTCGCCGGAGCAGGGCCAGGGCCCGCCGGACCTGCTCGTGGCTGCTACCGCCGTGGGCGAAGACCCGGTGGCGGTCGTTGGCGGCACGGTCGCCGTCGAACGACACACCCACCCGCACGTCGTGGTCGACGAGCACCTGGCACAGCTCCTCGTCGAGCAGCACACCGTTGGTCTGCATACGCAGGTCGAGCCGCGTCCACGGGGTGATCGTCGCCCGCAGCTCGGCCAGCACCTCACGCAGCCCGGCGGCGCCCAGCAGCAGCGGCTCACCCCCGTGCAGCACGACGTGCACGTCCGGCAGCTGGTGCTCGCGGGCGTGCTCGGCGATGCGCCGTGCGGCGGCGCGCACCGTCGCCGGTGGCATCCGCACCGGTCGGCCCCGCCAGGTCTGGTCGGCATGCTGGTAGACGTAGCAGTGGTCGCAGCTGAGGTCGCACCGACTGTGCACCTTCAGCACGAACTGGCTGATCCGCCGGCAGGATCCGCCCGCTCCGGGTGCACCGCACCGGCAGACCATCGCTCAGATGGACGAGTTGAAGGCGGCGACCGGCACGGGCACCGACTGGCCCACGACGACGCGCCGGCGGACCGCCTCGATCAGATCGGCGTGCTCGACGGTGATCTGATCCAGCGGGGTGTGCAGGCTGCGTGCGAGGTCATCTGGGTCGGGACGGGGTGAGCGGGTGGGGGCATGGTCCACAATGAGTCTCCGGGGGCCCGGGGCGCTGGGGGCGCGAGCGGCGAGAATGGCTCGAAAGGCTCTGGTCCGTGACCAGGATAGACAAATATCGACCCAGTGTCACCGTCGGTACAGCCGTCGGCACCACGAGTGGTAACCCGAGAGGAGCGCACATGTGTCGGAGCATCAAGACGTTGCGTGAGCCGTTCACCCCGCAGGTGACCGACGCGGACGTCGAGGCGGCGGCGTTGCAGTACGTCCGGAAGATCTCTGGCTTCCGGGCGCCCGCCTCGCACAACGCCGCCGCGTTCGACGCCGCGGTGGCCTCCGTGGCCGAGGCGACGCGCACCCTGCTCGACCAACTGGTGGTGCGGGGTGCCGGCTCGGGCACCCCGGACCGGCAGGCCACCGCCTCCCACTCCCACTGACGACCAGCGCGGACCGACTCACCAGCCCGAGCACCCGGCCGGGGCCTGACCTGCGAGAGGTCAGGCCGCGGCGAGCGCCGGGGCGACCGTGTCGGGCGCCCAACGCGAGCGGTGACACTGCGACCAGCCCCGGCAGCCCGGGTCGCCCAGCGTGCAGAGCCGCCGCCTGCTGAGCACCTCACCGTCGTCGGTGTCCCGCACGTCGAAGTGCACCGGGCGGACCGTCCCGTCCGGGGCCACGAGCAGGTGCCGGCCCGCGTCGAGCGTGTCGTCGCGCAACAGGCAGTTGCGGCCCAGCAGTCGCGCGAGCGCGGCGATGCTGGCGTGCTCGGGGAGCCGCTCGGGCACCCCGTAGCAGTCCACCACCGTCGCGAACTCGCCCGGCGCCTGCCAGACGTCACACACCACCGCGTACGCCGGCAACCGCGCCGGATCGGCCACCGCCAGCGGCATCACCACCCGGCCAAGCGCCTCGGCCAGCGCCGGGTAGACCTCCACGGGTTGAGCCCCGTCGATTCTCCAGTTCCACAGCTCGGTCATTCCGCCTCCTCGCTGCGTTCGTCCCCACCGGCCTCCGGATCGGGCCTTACACACGATGGTGGGGGGCATTTGACCCCAGCCGGGCGCAAGTTACCGGTCTGTGACCATTCCGGGCAAAATTTCCCTGAGCACCATTGCTCGGAGTAGCGGGAAGGTGACAGTTTATCGGGTATGGTGCCCCGTCCGCACCACCACGGCCGCGTGTCCGTCGACCATCCCCGCAGGTCGCACGGCGCGTCGGCCGGGGCCCTCAGCGCAGGACGACGAGGTGCTCACTTCGGGGCAGCAGCTCGCCCACCACGGGCGCGCCGGGCACCTCTCCGGCCACCAGCAGACCGCCGGAGGTCTGCGCGTCGGCCAGCAGCAGCCGTTCGTCCTCGCCCGCCGCCCCGAAGTCGGTCCACGGGGTCACCCACTCCAGGTTGCGCCGGCTGCCGCCACTGACGTAGCCGTCGCGCAGCGCCTCCCGCGCGCCCGCCAGATAGGGCACCCGGGCCGTGTCGATGGCCACGGTGAGCTGGCTGGCCCGGGCCAGTTTCGAGGCGTGCCCGAGCAACCCGAACCCGGTCACGTCGGTGCCACAGCGGATGCCGGCGGCGACCGCCGCACGGGCCGCGTCCCGGTTGAGCGCGCTCATCGAGGCCACCGCCTCCGGGAAGCTCTCACCGGTGGTCTTGTGCCGGGTGTTCAGCACACCGACCCCGAGGGGCTTCGTCAGGGACAACGGCACACCGGCCCGCCCGGCGTCGAGGGTGATGAGCTCCTCCGGCCGGACCGTGCCGGTGACCGCGAGGCCGTACTTCGGGCCGTCGTCGTCCACGCTGTGCCCACCCGCCAGGTGGCAGCCGGCCTCCCGCGCCACGTCCTGCCCCCCGCGCAGGACCTCGCCGGCCAACTCCATCGGCAGCACGTCGCGCGGCCAGCAGAGCAGGTTGAGCGCGATCAACGGGGTGCCGCCCATCGCGTACACGTCGGAGAGCGCGTTGGCCGCGGCGATCCGACCCCAGTCGTACGCGTCGTCGACCACCGGGGTGAAGAAGTCGGCGGTGCTGACCAGGCCGGTCCGCTCGTCCAGGCGCACCACGGCAGCGTCGTCGCCGTGATCCAGGCCGACCAGCAGCTCGGCGGTGCCGGTCGCCGGGCCGAGACCGGCCACCATGATCTCCAGCTCGCCCGGCGGGATCTTGCAGGCGCAGCCACCGCCGCGGGCGTAACGGGTCAGCCGTACCGGTTCGGTCATCCACCCATGATCGCGACAACGCGCCACGATCGCCACCGTTGTGGCCCTTACCGTGACCGGAATCGGACGGCCGACGCCGATCGTGACCGGTGTTACCGCTCCGTGACCCGCTGAGTTGCATTCCGCCACTTCGGGCCGCCTACAGTGGCCGCACCGGGGGTCAACCGACCCCGATCCGGGAGATGACAGGGGACGGTGGACGACGTGACGACGGGCGAACCGCTCATCGTGCTGGACGCGGTCAACAAGTGGTTCGGGCCGCTGCACGTGCTGGACGACGTCTCGCTGTCGGTGGGTCGGGGCGAGGTGGTCGTGGTGATCGGCCCGTCCGGCTCCGGCAAGTCGACGCTGTGCCGCACCATCAACCGACTGGAGCCGATCAATTCCGGCACCATCACCTTCGACGGCCAGCCGCTGCCGGCCGAGGGCAAGCCCCTCGCACAGCTGCGCAGCGAGGTGGGGATGGTCTTCCAGTCCTTCAACCTCTTCGCGCACAAGACCATCCTGGAGAACGTCACCCTCGGCCCGATCAAGGTCCGCAAGGAGAAGCCGGCCGCCGCCCGCGAGCGCGGCCTGGCCCTGCTCGACCGGGTCGGCATCGCCAACCAGGCGGACAAGTTCCCCGCCCAGCTCTCCGGCGGGCAGCAGCAGCGGGCGGCCATCGCCCGGGCGCTGGCCATGCAGCCCAAGGCGATGCTCTTCGACGAGCCGACCAGCGCGCTGGACCCGGAGATGGTCGGCGAGGTGCTCGAGGTGATGACCTCACTGGCCAGCGACGGTATGACGATGGTCGTGGTCACGCACGAGATGGGCTTCGCCCGGCACGCGGCGAACCGGGTCATCTTCATGGCCGACGGGCAACTGGTCGAGGACGCCCCGCCAGCGGAGTTCTTCGCGAACCCGCGCAGCGAGCGGGCCCGAGACTTCCTCTCCAAGATCCTCACGCACTAGGCGTCCGTAGTGGAGCGCGCCGTACTCGGTGGGCTCCGTTGAAGAAGGAGAAGAGTATGCGTATCAAGCGCGTTGCGGCAGTCGCCGCGGTCGCCGCTCTGGCGCTCGGCCTCACCGCCTGTGGTGGCGACGACGGCGGGGACACCGGTGCGGGCAGCAAGTCCTTCGCCGCCGGCAGCACCATGGAGAAGCTGAACAAGGCCCAGAAGATCAAGGTCGGCACGAAGTTCGACCAGCCCGGCTTCGGGCTGAAGGGCCTGTCCGGCAAGCCGGAGGGCTTCGACGTCGAGGTCGCCAAGATCATTGTCAAGGAGCTCGGCATCCCCGAGGACAAGATCGAGTGGGTCGAGGCCCCCTCGAAGGTCCGCGAGGACGTGATCGTCAACGGCACCGTCGACCTGGTCGCCGCGACCTACACGATCAACGACAAGCGCAAGGAGCGGATCGCCTTCGCAGGCCCGTACTACGAGGCCGGCCAGAACATCCTGGTCAAGAAGGACGACACCACCATCACCGGTCCGGACTCGTTCAAGGACGGCACCAAGAAGGTCTGCTCGGTCACCGGTTCCACCCCGGCCGAGACGATCAAGCAGTACGTCAAGGACGTCGGCACCCAGCTGGTGCTCTTCGACACCTACGACAAGTGCCGGGACGCCCTCAAGGGCGGCCAGGTCAACGCCGTGACCACGGACAACGTGATCCTGCTCGGCTACATCGCCAAGGACGAGGCCTCCTTCAAGCTGGCCGGCAGCAACTTCACCAAGGAGCCGTACGGCATCGGGGTGAAGAAGGAGGACGCGGACTTCCGCAGCTTCATCAACGACACGCTGGACAAGGCGGTCTCCGACGGCAGCTGGAAGAAGGCCTGGGACAACACCGCCGGCAAGTTCGGCGCGGAACTGGGCTCGGCGCCCACCATCAACCGCTACTGATCTGATCCTTCGATCTGGAGGGTGGGGAGGAACACCGAGCCGTGAACGTGCTCATCGACAAGTTCGACGTCTTTGCGGGTGGTTTCTGGCTCACCCTCCAGATCTGCATCCTCGCCGCGATCGGCGCCCTCATCCTGGGCGCCATCGTGGCGGTGCTCCGCATCTCGCCGGTGCCGCCCCTGCGGGCGGTCGGCACCAGTTACGTGAACGTCTTCCGCAACATGCCGCTGACCGTGGTGATGTTCTTCGCCGCGTTCGGCCTGCCGGCACTCGGCTCCAACGCGGACTTCCTCCGCATCCCGGTGATCGACTCGTTGTTCACCCGACTCGGCACCGACCTCCCGTACTTCCGGTTCGCGCTGATCGCCCTGGTGCTCTACACCGCGGCGTTCGTCTGCGAGGCGCTGCGGTCCGGGGTGAACGCGGTGCCCGCCGGCCAGGCGGAGGCGGCGCGGTCACTGGGCCTTACCTTCGGGCAGAACCTGCGCCACGTCGTGCTGCCGCAGTCCTGGCAGGCCTCGGTGGTGCCGCTCGGATCGGTGATCATCGCGATGATCAAGAATTCGGCGCTGGCCGGCTTCTTCGGGGTGGTCGGTGACCTCTCGGCCACCGCCGATCAGCTCACCGGAGCCGAGGGGTACGCCTTCGTCCCGGTCGCCATCGGCATCTCGATCGGCTACCTGATCATGACGGTGCCGCTCGGCGCCCTGCTGGACCGGATCGAGAAGCGACAGGCGGTGGCCCGATGAGTCAGCAGACCAGCGTCCTCTACGACGTCCCCGGCCCCCGGCAGCGGCGGATCACCCTGATCAGCAGCATCGTCGCCGGCGTGGTCCTGCTCGTCGGGGCGTACTTCCTGATCTACCGGCCCCTGGACAGGAACGGTCAGCTCTCGATGGAGCTGTGGGGCCCGCTGGTCGACCCCTCCAACGAGAACTTCTCCCAGGTGTGGGACCGGATCGGCCTCGGCTTCAAGAACACCCTGATCGCGGCGGCCCTGGCCATCGTCTCCTCACTGGTGATCGGCACGCTGCTCGCCCTGCTGCGGATCCAGCTCAAGAGCCTGACCAGACGGCGGTTCGTCGGCATGGCGACGCCGCTGGCGTACCTGCTGCGCGGGCTGAGCGCGCTGCTGTCGGCGATCACCCGCGTCTGCGTCGAGGTGTTCCGCGGCCTGCCCGTTGTGATCACCATCTTCTTCGTGGCCCGCGGCTTCCCCGAGTTCGGCCTCTACTTCGACAACCTCTGGTACCTGGTCATCGGCCTCACCATCTACAACTCGGTGGTGATCGGCGAGATCCTCCGCTCCGGCATGGAGGGGCTGCCGGGCGGTCAGGCGGAGGCCGCGGCCGCAATCGGGCTCTCCCCGACACAGACCACCCGGATGATCCTGCTGCCACAGGCCTTCCGGATCATGCTGCCGGCCCTGATCAGCCAGCTGGTCGTGGTGCTCAAGGACACCTCGCTGGGGTTCATCATCAGCTACGAGGAGACCCTGAACATCGGCAAGCAGATCATCGGCGTGCTGGGCAACCCCATCCAGGTCTACGTCGTGATCGCCGTGCTCTTCATCGTGGTGAACTACTCGCTGTCGAAGCTCGCCCAGTACGTCCAGCGACGGCTCGCCCGGGGCCGCAAGACCGCGGCCACCCCGGCGCAGAACCCGCCGCCGGCGGCACTGATGTCCCAGGCCGAGGGCGGCGCCGGCAGCTGACGCGCAGCTCGCAGTAGGGGGCCAGTCCGGTGTCCGGGCTGGCCCCCGTTCTGCTCCCACACGGGGCATACTCCCACCGATGAACACCGTTGCCCGGTCCGTCCTCGGCGCGGTGCTGGCGCTGGCCGCCGCCACCGTCGTCTACGCGCACGGGGTGTGGGTGGGCCACTTCCTCGATCTGAGGGCCACCACCGGATACTGTCCCGCGAAGCCGTTGGCGTCGACGTCGACCAGCGCCCACCTGCTGCCGCTGCGGCACACCTGCCACTACGCCGACGGCACCACCGGCGAGCTGGTGCCCGCGTACGTCAACCCGATCCTGTTCCTCTGTCTCGCCGTCGGGGTGGCGTGCACGGCACTGGCCGTGCGATCCGCCCGCCGGACGGCCAGGCCCAGCCCGACCCGGTGAGAGGGCCGGGCCGCCCGCCGGACCGGCGGGCGCGACAGACTAACGGGCGATCTCGGTGACCCGGGACTCGCGGACCACGGTGACCCGGATCTGACCCGGGTAGGTCAGCTCCTCCTCGATCTGCTTGGCCACGTCCCGGGCCAGCACGGCCGCGCCGATGTCGTCCACGTCGTCCGGCTTGACCATCACCCGGATCTCCCGGCCGGCCTGCATGGCGAAGACCTTGTCCACGCCGAGCTTGCCCGCCGCGATCTCCTCGATCCGCTCCAGGCGCTTGACGTACGCCTCAAGACTCTCCCGACGCGCGCCCGGCCGACCGCCGGAGCAGGCGTCGGAGGCCTGGGTGAGGACGGCCTCGATGGTCTGCGGGGGCACCTCGTTGTGGTGCGCCTCGATGGCGTGCACCACGTCCTCGTGCTCGCCGTACTTGCGAGCCAGGTCCGCGCCGATGATGGCGTGGCTGCCCTCCACCTCGTGGGTGAGCGCCTTGCCGATGTCGTGCAGGAACGCCGACCGTTTGATGATGGGCACGTCCAGCCGCAGCTCGGCGGCCATGATGCCGGCGATGTGCGCGGTCTCGACCAGGTGCTTGAGCACGTTCTGCCCGTACGAGGTGCGGTAGCGCAGCCGGCCGAGCAGGGTCACCAGCTCCGGGTGGATCTCGGTGATGCCGACCTCGACCAGGGCGTCCTCGGCGGCGCGGAGGCAGAGCTGCTCCACCTCCTGCCGGGCCAGGTCGTAGACCTCCTCGATCCGGTGCGGGTGGATCCGCCCGTCCAGCACCAGCTTCTCCAGCGTCAACCGACCCACCTCCCGGCGGACCGGGTCGAAGCAGGAGAGCAGCACCGCCTCGGGGGTGTCGTCGATGATCAGGTTGACGCCGGTCACCGACTCGAAGGCGCGGATGTTGCGCCCCTCCCGGCCGATGATCCGCCCCTTCATCTCGTCACCGGGTAGGTGCAGGACGCTGACCACGCTCTCCGCGGTCTGCTCGCTGGCGACCCGCTGGATGGCGTCCACCACGATGTGTCGGGCCCGCTGCTCGGCGGTGTTGCGCGCGTCGGACTCGATGTCCCGCACGAGCAGCGCCGCCTCCCGCTTGGCAGACGTCTCGATCGCCTCGACCAGCTCCAGTCGCGCCGAGTCGGCGGTGAGCCCGGCGATCCGTTCCAGCTCCCGGCGGCGCAGCTCCTCCGACTCGGTCAGCTCGGCCTCCCGCTGGGCGAGCGCGGACTCCCGGGCGGCGAGGGCGGCTTTCGCCGCGGTGAGCTGCCGCTCCCGCTCGGCGAACCGCTCCACCTCCTCGGTGTGCATCCGCTCCCGCTCGTCCATCCGGGCTGCCCGGCGTTCCACCTCCGCGGCCTGTTCCCGGGTGGTGGCGGCAAGCACCGCGACCTCCCGCTCGCCGCTGCGCCGGGCCGTGGTGCGCAACTGCTCGGCGTCCGCCTCGGCCTGCTTGTGGGCGCGCTCCAGAACGGTGTCCGCCTCGGCACGGGCGTCATCGAGAACCCGGCGCGCCTCCGCACGGGCTGCCTTCGCCTCGGCCTTCGCCGCCGCCGCCTCGGTACGGGCCGCCGCGGCGGCGGACTTCGCCACGTCGATCGTGCTGCTGGCCTCGTCGGCGGCGGTCCGCAGGGCAGCGAGAGACTGCTCCTGGCGGTCCTTCTCGGCGATGAAGGCGGGATCCTCCGGAGCCGGCGCGGCGCCCATCCGGCGCAGTGTCCGGATGCCCACCAGCACGGCCCCGATCACCACCACCGCGAGGACGAGGACGGCCGCGAGGAGCACGACGTCGAAGGCGTTCATGCCGGGACCCCGTCGGGTCTACCGGTGAACCTGTGCCGCCGCCCCGCCATGGCCGCCTCCCCTAAGGTCGAGACCGCAGCGACCGTGCCGGGGGCACACTCCTGCGGCTGTGGACGCCCGACCGGAGCGGCTGGCCGTGGGTAGCTCTCTGCGCCGGCGGTGCCTGCGGGCAACGTCGGCGACCGGGTGCAGTTGTCGCGGCGTCCCGGACCGGCCAGTCCGGAGTTGCCGCCAAAGGCCGTGGAGTCGGCCAAAGTGATGCTGTCTTGTTACGCGATCTATGTTGTGCGCTTAGCCTGCAATGGTCGGGCAATGTGAGCCTGTATGGCGAGGCTAGGTCGCCGGGGGTGCTCTGGTCAAGGACTCATGATCAAACCCCCCGAACGGAGAGAAGTTGAATCGTCACCCAAAGCTGATGCCGTTGCGGACACGGGGGGACAAAGACGGCGAGCTGGCTGCCCCGATCCGGATGTCGTACCTGTTCAGCGACGGCGACACCGCGCGCGGAGCCGACTTTGTGACAACCACGACCCCACACCCGCGCCGTCACCGCCGAGCCGAGCAACCCGGCGGCCCCGGCCGTCAGTCGGACGCGCGGTTGTCGCGGTCCGTTTCGCCCTCCGCGTCGGCGAGCGCGTCGGCGTCGATCTGCTCGGCGAACTCGGCCGCCTCGGCGCTCTGCGCGGCCAGCGCGTCCTTCACCGCCCGGATCGCCACGCCGGGCGGGTAGCCCTTGCGGGCCAACATGCCCACCAGCCGACGGAAGATCGCGTCGGGCTCACCTCGGGCGGTGCGCAGCTTGCGCTCCACGAGGGTGCGGGCGGTGTCGGCCTCGGTCTCCTCGTCCAGCTCACCGAGCGCCTCGGTGGCCACCTCGCCGTCCACGCCCTTGCGGCGCAGCTCGTTGGCGAGCGCCCGGCGAGCCAGGCCGCGCCCGGTGTGCCGGCTGGACACCCAGGCTCGGGCGAAGGCGGCGTCGTCGATGATGCCGACCTCGTCATAGCGGTCGAGCACCTCGGCCGACACCTGCTCGGAGATGCCCCGCTTGGCCAACGCCCCGGCCAGCTCGGCCCGGGTGCGTGGCCGGACGGCAAGCTGGCGCAGACAGATCTCGCGGGCCACCTCCGACTCGTCGCGGGGTGGGGCCGGCGGCTTGTCCGCCGGTGGCTCGGCCTGGCGGCCCCGTCGAGGACGGGGTGAGTCACTGGCGTCGCCCGTACGAGGCGGACTGGCATCCCAGCCCCGCCCCGTACGGGCACGTCGTCCTGCCATCGGTCAGCGACCGGTCAGAAGTCGACCGGCGGCAGCTCCGGGCCACCGGCGGCGTCACCCGCGCCGACCCCGACGCCGAGCTTCTCCAGGATCTTCTTCTCGATCTCGGCGGCCACGTCCGGGTTTTCCTTCAGGAACTCCCGAGCCTTTTCCTTGCCCTGGCCCAGCTGGTCGCCGTCGTACGTGTACCACGCTCCGGACTTGCGGATGATCGCCTGCTCCACGCCGACGTCGATCAGCGAGCCCTCACGCGAGATGCCCTTGCCGTACATGATGTCGAACTCGGCCTGCTTGAACGGTGCGGCGACCTTGTTCTTCACGACCTTGACCCGGGTGCGGTTGCCGACCACGTCGGTGCCGTCCTTGAGGCTCTCGATGCGTCGCACGTCGAGCCGGACCGAGGCGTAGAACTTCAGCGCCCGACCACCGGTGGTGGTCTCCGGGCTGCCGAACATGACGCCGATCTTTTCCCGCAGCTGGTTGATGAAGATCGCCGTGGTGCCGGTGTTGCTGAGCACACCGGTGATCTTCCGTAGTGCCTGGCTCATCAGCCGGGCCTGGAGGCCCACGTGGCTGTCGCCCATCTCGCCCTCGATCTCGGCACGCGGCACCAGGGCCGCCACCGAGTCGATCACGATGATGTCCAGAGCGCCGGAGCGGATCAGCATGTCCGCGATCTCCAGCGCCTGCTCGCCGGTGTCCGGCTGAGAGACCAGCATCGCGTCGGTGTCGACGCCGAGGGCCTTCGCGTACTCCGGGTCGAGCGCGTGCTCGGCGTCGATGAAGGCGGCGATGCCGCCGTTGCGCTGGGCGTTGGCCACCGCGTGCAGTGCCACCGTGGTCTTACCGCTGGACTCGGGACCGTAGATCTCGACCACCCGGCCCCGGGGCAGGCCGCCGATGCCGAGGGCCACGTCGAGCGCGATGGAACCGGTCGGAATAATCGCGGTCTGGACGACGGGCCGGTCGCCCAGCCGCATCACCGAGCCCTTGCCGAATTGCTTGTCAATCTGAGCGAGAGCAAGGTCGAGTGCCTTCTCCCGGTCAGGCCCTGCTGCCATGGTTGCCACCCCTGCCTTCGCCGGCGTCTTTGCTGAGCTTCGCGTCACGCGGACACGCTAGGCGCTAGGTCCGACAGAAAACCAGCCGACGGGCCGCGAGCTGTGGACGAGCACCCCGCTGTGGACAATAGCCGAACAGGTGTACGACTCGACAAGCGACACGCGGAAGGAGCGAAAAGGCTGCTCAGCGTAGTCGGGCAGGCACTCGGTCGGGGTACGCGGCACAGACCGCCCGCCACACCACGTGCGTCTGCTCCCCCAACGCCAGTGCCTGTTCGATGGTCCGTCCGCCCAGCTGGGACAGCACCTGGTCGCGGGCGATGCTGGCCGCGTAGCCGGGCCCGAACGCCTCATCCAGCCGCGTCCAGAAGTCGGTCAGCCGCACAGTGATCAGCCCTCCTCGTCCGGTGCCCCGGTCGGCACCGGCCGCAACGCTAGCGCCACCAGGGGCACCGCGGCGACCGCCGCGAGCAGGGTGAGCACCGGATAACCGGCGAGCTGCATGACAAACCCGCTCACCACGGCGGCGGCCGCCCCGGCCAACCCCATGATCAGGTCGGAGAACCCCTGGACGCTCGGCCGCACACCGGCCGGCACCGACTCGGACAACAACGTCGAACCGGCCACCATCGTCCCCGACCAGCCCAGCCCGAGCAGCACCAGACCCACCGACAGCCGGGGTGTGTGGTGCCCGGCGGTGCCGGCGACCGCACAGGCGGCCAGCAGCAGCCCGACCCCGCCGAGGATCACCGCCCGTCGGCCGAGCCGGTCGGTGAGCCAACCCACCACCGGGGAGAACGCGTACATGCCCGCGATGTGCAGGCTCAGCACGATGCCGACCAGCCGCAGCACGTCGGCGTCCGCGTGCGACTCACCGAGCCGGACCGGGGTCATCGCCATCACCGCCACCATCACCAGGTGACCCACCGCCACGGCGGCGATGCCGAGCCGGGCCGCGGGTCGCCCGCGTACCACCGACCAGGCCGTCCGCATCCCGGCGGTGCGCGGCGCGCGTACCTTGACCGGCGCGACCGCCGCCGGCGTCTCGGCCGCCACGGCGGTCGCCGGCGCGTCGGCGACCAGCGGAGGGCCGGCCGCCGGCGCGTCGGCCGCCGCGAGCCGGCGCGCGGTCAGCAGCGGATCGGGCCGGAGCAACCCGAGGAGTACGACGGCAGCCAGCACGAACGCGGCCGCGCTGAACGCGAACGGGCCGGCCAGAGGGGGCAGCCCCCAACCGGTGGTGACCCGGTCGGCCAGCGCGGCGAAGTTCGGCGCGGCCACCGCACCGATGGTGGTGGCCCAGACGACGAGGGAGAGCTGCCGCCCTCGGCGGGCCGGCTCGGCGAGGTCCACCGCCGTGTAGCGGGCCTGGAGGTTCGCGGCGGTGCCCCCGCCGAAGAGCAGCATGCCGAGGAAGAGCAACGGCACCCAGCGGGTGGCCGCGGCCAGCACCACCAGCACGCCACCGACGGCGCCGATCGCGTACGCCAGCACCAGGCCGGGGCGGCGACCGTGCCGCGCCATGATCCGGGTGACCGGGACGGCGAGCAGCGCCGCGCCGACCACCCCGGCGCTCTGCGCGACACCGGCCACCGCGGTCCCGGCGATCCGGGCCGCGAGCAGCGCGCCCACGGCGATGCCGATGGTCACGCCGATCCCACCGATGATCTGGGTGGTGAAGAGCAGCCGCAGGGTGCGCCGCTGGATCGACGCGACGTCGGGTCCGGCGACGGTACGCGGCGCGGTCAGGTCGGTCGCCATCGGCGCTCCTCAGGAAGGGGTGCCCCATCCTCGCGCACCCGCACCGACCAGCGGCAGTGGGTTTTGCCGACAGCCGAACCGACGACCTGCTCCGCCGGCCGCCGGGCGCCGGCGCAACTTCCCCGAAGTTGCTGTCTCAGGGCGCCCGAAAGCAGCAGTTTCCCCGATGTTGCGCGGGCGGCGGTTCGGGCGCGAGGGCGGGCGCCCGGGGGAGGTCGTTCTACTCGGGCAGTGCTGGAGGGTTGGGCACGGCCGGCAGGGACGCCAGCCGGCGGATCCGGGTCAGGGTGAGCGCGGCGACGCCCACGCTGACGGCCGCGACCACGCCGAAGATCACCGCGAAGCCCTCGCTGTGCGCGACGAGCAGGGCGAGCAGGACCAGCCCGAGACAGACGCCCAGGATGACGAGTAGCGCCGCCCAGGTGGCCTTTCGCTGCTCTGTCAGGTAGCCGGGCAGCGCGGCCCGCGTGGCCTCGTCCTCGGGCACGGTGCCGGTGCGCACGGCCTCGCGCAGCGCGTACCCCTCGGGATCTGGTCGAGCGTCGCCCAGGATCCGCTGAGTCAGGTAGATCGAGAGGCCGATCCAGATGGTGTTCAGAGCCGCGCCCAGCGCGGCTTCGACCAGCGGCTCCTGTCGGTCGAAGAGCCAGCGCAGCGGCAGCCCGATGAGCAGCGTCAGCGGTGCCCAATAGACGGCCATTATCTGCAGCCCGGACGCCCGCTCGAGGAACCGCTTCCACTTGTGGCGACGTCCGCCGGGCGCAGCAGGCTCACCGGGTGCGGTACCGCCCGCAGCCGACCCACCGGCGGCGGCAGGCTCACCGTGCGCGGCAAGCCCCGCGACGGGCTCACCGGCGGCGGCAGGCTCACCGGCACGACGGGCATCGCTGTCAACGTCCATCGACCCTTGCTACCCGCCCACGACAGCCGCGAAATCCCGCCCGGACCGTCAATCTTGGACAGTTTCCGTTCGCAACTGACGGAAACTGTCCAAGATCTCGCCAGGTTCCGGCCGCGGCCGGCGCGTGCGCGACCGGATCGCCACGGCGATCGAGGGGGCGGCGCGGCAGGGCGGCCAGCAGCGCCGTCGGCTATTCGGGCAGGGCGCGGGTGACGACGGTGAGGTCCGCGACCAGACCCTCGTACGCCTTGTCCTGGTCGTCGGCCCGCAGGACGGCGGACGGGTGGATGGTGGCCAGCAACCGGGCCGGCGGCGCGTCGGCCCGCTTTCCGGCGTCGTCCACCGGCACCTGCTCGAAGTCCGCGGGGCGTTGGGCCGACTCCGGCCAGGGCAGCAGCTCGCCCCGCTGCCGGGTGACCCGGAAGGACGGACCGAGCAGCGCCTTGGCGGCGGTCGCGCCGAGCACCACCACGACCTCCGGACGCAGGCGGGCGAATTCCGCGACCAACCAGGGGCGGCAGGCGGTGATGTGCGTCTGGTCCGGGGTCTGGTGGATCCGCCGCTTGCCGCGCAACTCGAAGCGGAAGTGCTTCACGGCGTTCGTCAGGTAGAGCTGACCCGGGTCCAGCCCGGCGTCGTCGACGGCACGGCGCAGCAGCCGGCCGGCGGGGCCGACGAAGGGCAGCCCCTTCTGGTCCTCCATGTCGCCGGGCTGCTCGCCGACCAGCACCACCCGGGCGCTCTCGTCGCCCCGGCCGAAGACCGTCTGGGAGGCGTCCCGATACAGCTCGCAGCCCCGACAGCCGCCGGAGGCGGTACGCAGGTCGTCGATGGTGTCGGCGTCGGACGGGATGAACCGCTGGGCGCCGGGGGCGCTGTCGGTCTGCTCGGCCATGCCGACTGTTATATACCCGTTCGGTGCTTCCTGCCGGGTACGCCCCGGCGCGATGTCGTCCGCCGCCGCGCGATGTCGTCCGCCGCCGCACGGTGTCGCCCCGCCGCACGGTGTCGCCCGCCGCCGCGGGTCAGTACCCGTTGCCGCCGCCGTCCCCGCCGGAAGAGATCGCGATCAGCACGATGACGATGATGATGATCGCCAGCGCCACCGCGATCCAGATTCCCTTGCGCGCCCCACCTGAAGCCATGCCCCCACCTCCGGCGGCCCGCATACCCATCCCTTGCGCCCCGAATCACCGCAACCACGCGTTTTCTGCCCGTACCGGCCCGTCGTGTCGCCGAACGAGGTCTGGTCAGGTGGGGAAGCCCGGGGGTGGGCTGGGGTTGGCGGCGTGGGCCAGGGCGGCGGCCAGGGGGGCCAGGTCCGCGATGTCCAGGGAGCTGACGGTGACGCGTAGGGCGGGTGGGGCGGCGATCCGGTAGAGGGCACCGGGTGCCACCGCCCAGCCGGCGTCGCGCAACGCGGTGACCGCGCTGGTCTCGTCCTGCACCGGCAGCCAGACGTTGATGCCGCTGCGGCCGTGCGCGCTCAGGCCGTGCTCCGCCAGTGCGGTCAGCAGGCCGTCGCGCCGCCGCTCGTAGCTCTGCGCCGCCCGCCGCACCAGCTCGTCGACCGCCGGGTCCTGCCAGAGGGCGAGGACCAGCCGTTGCAGCACCGTGGAGACCCAGCCGGCGCCGACCCGCGTCCGGCCGGCCACCCGGGCCACCGTGGTCTCGTCGCCGACCAGCACCGCGAGCCGCAGGTCCGGGCCGAAGGGTTTGCTCACCGAGCGCAGGAAGGCCCAGCTCGCGGTCGCCCCGGCCAGCGGGTGCAGGGGTACGCGGGCCAGCTCGGCGGCGTGGTCGTCCTCGATCAGCAGCAGGTCCCGCCGGCCGGCCAGCAACGCCCGCAGCTCCTCGGCGCGGGCGGCGGAGACGGCGGCACCGGTCGGGTTCTGCGCCCGGCTGGTGACCACCAGCGCCCGCGCTCCGGCGGCGAGCGCTGCGGCCACACCGGCCACCAGCGGGCCCTCGTCGTCCAGGGGCACGCCGATCGGGCGCAGCCCCAGCGCGGCGACCAGATCCAGCAGGTTGGCCCAGCCCGGGTCCTCCACGGCCACCGCGTCGCCGGGACGCAGGTGGGCGCCGAGCAGCCGCTCGATGCCGTCCAGCGCGCCGCCGGTGAGGGTGAGCTCCCCGGCCGGTACGCCGTCGGCGCCCAGTCGGGCGCGAGCCGCCTCGGCCAGCTCGGGCAGGACTCCGGCGTGGGAGTAGCCGACCGACGGGCCGGCGTCGGCGGCGAGCGCCGCCAGGTGCGGGCCGAGCGGGGGCAGCAACCGGGGGTCGGGTTCCCCCCGGGACAGGTCACGGGCGCCGGGCAGCGGTGGAGGGCGCAGCGCGGAGCGGCGGGCGGCCACCGGTGGGCGGGAACGCACCCGGGTGCCGTGCCGCCCGGCGGTGGCGAGCAGACCACGCTGGCGCAGCTCCTGGTAGGCGCGGGCGACGGTGGCGGGGCTGACGCCCAGTTCGGCGGCGAGCGCCCGCACCGGCGGCAGTGCGGCCCCCGGGGACAGGGCGCCCGTACGGATGCCCGACTCGATGCTGGCCGAAATCTCGACGGCCGTCGTACCACTGAGCTGATAGCGTGCTGACACAAACAAGAGATTGTACTAGAACAAAGGGGCGCGCGCATGTATCCACCCACCGCCCGGACCACACCCCACCGTTCCCGCGACAAGATGAGCTACGACCGGGCCGCCGCACACGCCGTGCTCGACGAGGCGTACGACTGCGCGCTCGGCTTCACCGTCGACGGCCAGCCACGGGTGCTGCCCACCCTGCACGTCCGCATCGGCGACACGCTCTATCTGCACGGCTCCACCGGCAGCCGGCCACTGCTCGCCGCCCGGGGTGAGGGTCTCCCGGTCTGCGTCGCCGTGACCCTGCTCGACGGGCTGGTCTACGCCCGTTCCCAGTTCCACCACAGCGCCAACTACCGCTCGGTCGTCGCGCACGGCACCGCCCGACTGGTCACCGACGAGCGGGAGAAGCTCGCCATGCTCACCGCGCTGGTGGAGAAGGTCGGCGCGGGGCGCAGCACGCAGACCCGCCCGCCCAGCCGGCGGGAGCTGGCGGAGACCGCCGTGCTGGCGCTGCCCCTGCACGAGGTGTCCGTCCGGACCCGCAGCGGCGGGGTCCGCGAGGACGAGGAAGACCTGCACCTGCCGCACTGGGCCGGCGTGCTGCCGCTGCGGATGACCGCCGGGCTACCCGAGCCGGACGCCGGGGTCACCGCACCACTGCCGGCGTACCTGCGGGCGGCCCGTACGCCCTGGCACGACCCAGTGACGCTGCACGGCGAGCACGTCCGGCTGGAGCCCCTGGGCCTGGCGCACGCCGACGAGCTGCACACCGCCACCGGGGACGCCGAGGTGTGGCGGCACCTCAGCGTCGCAGCGCCCACCTCCCCCGCCGGGATCGCCGAGGTGATCGGCACCGCCCTGGCCGCCCAGCACCGCGGCGAGCGGGTGGCCTGGGTGCAGCGGTGTGCGGCGACCGGGGCGGTGGTCGGCAGCACGTCCTTCTACGAGATCGACCCGGAACGGCGGTCGGTGGCGATCGGGCACACCTTCCTCGGCCGACCCTGGTGGCGTACCGGGATCAACACCGAGGCGAAGTTGTTGCTGCTCAGCCGGGCCTTCGACGATCTGGGCGCGGTACGGGTGGCCTGGCACACCGACATCCGCAACGTTCGCTCCCAGGAGGCCATCGAACGTCTCGGCGCGACCCGGGAAGGGGTGCTGCGGATGCACCGGCAACGCCCGGACGGCTCCTGGCGGGACACCGTGCAGTACGCGATGACCGTCGACGAGTGGCCGAACGCACAGGCCACGCTGCGAGAAAGACTTCTGCGGACGGCACCGGTGGCGTGATGATGGCGGGCGTGCTGGGGATCACCGACATCTGGACGTACGTGCTGGGCACCGTGGCCATCATCCTGCTGCCCGGGCCGAACTCACTCTTCGTGCTTTCCACCGCGGCCAAACGGGGCGTCGCGGTCGGCTACCGGGCCGCCGCCGGGGTGTTCGTCGGCGACTGGGTGCTGATGTTCCTCTCCGCCGCCGGGGTGGCGTCGCTGCTCAAGGCGTACCCGCCGCTGTTCATGGTGATCAAGTACGCCGGTGCCGCGTACCTCGGTTATGTCGGGGTGACGATGCTGCTCGGCGCCGCGCGGCGCTGGCGCGACCGCAACGACCCGAATACGCCGCGGCTCATCGACGCCGCGGAGCCGGCGGCGATGCGCAGCCCCTTCCGCAAGGCGCTGGTGATCAGCCTGCTGAACCCGAAGGCGATCCTGTTCTTCATCTCGTTCTTCATCCAGTTCGTCGACCCCGGCTATGCCTGGCCGGCGCTGTCGTTCCTGCTGCTCGGCATGATCGCGCAGGTGACCAGCGCGCTCTACCTGACCGCGTTGATCTTCGCGGGCACCTTCCTGGCCACCCAGTTCCGCCAACGTCGCCGCCTGGCAGCCGGCGGCACCACCGCCGTGGCAGCCCTGTTCCTCGCCTTCAGCCTCAAGCTGGCCACAGCCAGCGCCGGCTAGCCCCCAGCCCCGGCTCCGGGTCAGGTGCCGTCGCCGCCGGAGCCGCCTCCTCCGACACCGGCGCCGCCGGCGGTGCCACCCAGGCCGTAGCCGGGTTGGATCGGCTCGTCGGGGTGGCGGCTGACGTGGGCGGATCCCGCGATCTGCGCGGACCAGTCGGCGTGCGCGGCCGCGGCGGCGTGCCGGTTGATCGCCTGCCGGATCCAGCCGTCCACGGTGGCGACCCAGTCGCGCCGTTCGGCGTCCTCGTGCCAGATCCGGAACCGGCTGATGCTCTGGTGGGTGATCCCGGCCAGCGCCAGCCGGCGATCCATCCAGAGGATCGCCTCCAGGCCCGCCGAGTTGGTCACGAAGATCACCTCCAGTTCGGTGATCGGGCCGGCGTAGAGCGGCCCCACCCAGTAGCCCCAGCGCTGGTGCAGGGGCAGGGTGTGCTCCACCCCGGGCAGCCCACCCTGCAGCAGCCCGGACTGGCGGATCATGAAACCGAGCGTGTCCAGCGCGGCCAGCACGTGCTGCTGGGTGGGGATCGGGTGTACGAAGACCGGCACCATGGCGCCCTGGTCGAGATCGGGGTCGAGTGACACCTCGGTCCGCAGACCCATCCGCAGGCTCAGCAGCGGCACCCCACCGAACGTGGTCACCGGGGTCTCCCAGGGCAACGGAAACGCGAAGTCGACCGCCCGCCGTCGACCAGCCGGCACGACGAACCGGCCGGCGATCGGTAGCTGGTGGAACTGCATGAGACGCCGGGCGGCCGCCGGGTCGTCCGGTTCGACGGTGGTGACGAGGCCGAGCCGGATGTGCCGCACCAGCACGTCCTCCGGGCCGGCCGCGAGGGTGACCCGCCCCGGCAGGCGCAGGCCCGGGCGGGTGCTCGGGTTGGGGAGCGTGGTCTGCACGGACAGCCCGGTCCCGCCGGACTCCGGGGACACTCCCGTCAGCCGCACCGCGCGCCCCCTCCCGGAGCGGGGCAGCGCCGCCCCGCACCAGCCGCGCCTACCCCGTCGGGGTGATCTCAAGCGCGCCGCTGACCCGGCCGCACCTCGTCGGTGCGGCCGGGTCGACCCCTCAGCGCAACCGCCGCCCGCGCGGGACCGTGTCGGTCTCGTCGTCGAACTCGCCGATGACCTCCTCCAGGAGGTCCTCCAGGGCCACGAAGCCGATCGGCCGGGCCGGGCCACCGCCGTTGCGCACCAGCGCGAGCTGCGACTGCCGCGCCCGCATCGCCGCCACCGCCTCGGTGACCGAGGACGTCGCGGGCAGGGTGAACGCGGGTGTCATCAGCTCTCCCGCGGTGGCGACGCGACCGGTGGTGACCACCCGCACCGCCTCCCGGACGTGCACCAGGCCGCAGACGTCGCCCGCCTCGTCGAGCACCGCCAGTCGGGACCGCCCGCTGGCCCGGCTGACCTCCTCGATCCGCCCGGCCGGGTCGTCCCGACGGACGGTGACCATCGTGGCGAACGGTTCCATCACCTGCGCCACCGACGTGCCCTGCAACTCCAGCATGCTGGTCAGCAACTGGTGCTGCTCGGCGCCGAGCAGCCCGTGCTCACGGGACTGCTCCAGCAGGATCCGCAGCTCGTCCGGGCCGTGCACCTGGGCGAGCTGGTCCTGCTGGTTGACCCCGAACAGCCGCAGGATCGCGTTGGCCAGGGCGTTGAGCGCGGACAGCACCGGCCGGGACACCCGGGCGAAGGCGCGGAACGGCAGGGCGAGCAGCGTCGCCGAGCGCTCCGCGTCGGTGATCGCCCACGACTTCGGTGCCATCTCCCCCACCACCAGGTGCAGGAAGGTGACCACCCCGAGGGCGAAGATCAGGGCGACCAGGTGGCTGGCCGCGTCCGGCAGGCCCACCGCGTGCAGCAGGGGGCTGAGCAGGTGCTCGATCGCCGGTTCGGCCAGCGCACCGAGACCGAGGGTGCACAGCGTGATGCCGAGCTGCGCCCCGGCCAGCATCAGCGACAGCTCGCGGACGCCGTCCAGCGCGGCGCGTGCCGCCCGACCACCGTTCGCCGCCGCCTGCTCCAGGCGGTAGCGCTTGCTGGCCACCAGGGCGAACTCGGCGGCCACGAAGAACCCGTTCAGCGCCAGCAGGATCACCGAGCTGAACAGCGCGATACCGGGGCTCATCGGCGCTTTCCTTCATTCGCGACTGCGGGGCTCGCAAGCTCACTCTTCGCGCTCATGCGGTCACCCCCGGCTTGGTGAGCTGAAGCCGCACCGAGTCGGCCACGTGCCGGTCCACGGCCAGCACCTCGACCAGCGCGCGGGGCTCCGCCTCGTTGACCTCGCCGTCCGCGCCCTCGGGTTGCAGGCTGATCTCCAGCCGGTCACCGACCTCCGGCACGCGACCCAGCTCCCGCATCACCAGCCCGGAGAGGGTGTCGTACTCCGGGGCCTCGGGCAGCGCGATGCCCGTGCTGTCGGCGACCTCGTCGATCCGCCAGCGCGCCGGCACCACCCAGGACCCGTCGTCCTGCCGGGCGGGCGCCCGCTCCGGTGGGTCGTCCTCGTCGCGGATCGGGCCGACCAGTTCCTCGGCGATGTCCTCCAACGTGATCACGCCGGCGAAGCCGCCGTACTCGTCGACAACACACGCCATCTGCCGGTGACCGGAGCGCAGGCGGTCGAGCACCGTGGGCAGGGGCAACGTCTCCGGTACGAGCAGCGGTGGCCCCGCCACCGCGCTCACCGGGGTGGTCGCCCGCTCCCCCGGGGGTACGCCGAGCACGTCGGCGATGCCGACGACGCCGACCAGGTCGTCGACGCCCTCCGTTCCCCGGACCGGGAAGCGGGAGTGACCGGTGTCCAGCAGTTCGACCACCCGGCTGACCGGCTCGTGCGCCCGCACGGTGTGCACGTCGACCCGGGGCACCATGGCCTCCCCGGCGGTCAGCTCGCGGAAGTCCAGACCTCGGTCGAGCAGCGTGGACATCTCGGCGTCGAGGCTGCCCTCCTCGCGGGACTCGGCGATGATCTGTTCCAGGTCCGCCGGGGTGGCGCCGCTGGGCAGCTCCTCGATCGGCTCGATGCCGAGCCGGCGCAGCAGGCGTACCGATGCCCGGTCGAAGAGCCGGATCAGCGGCCCCGCGACGGCCAGGTAGATCAGGGTGGAGCGGCTCAGCGCCCGGGCCAGTTGCTCGGCCCGCGCGATGGCCAGGTTCTTCGGGGCCAGCTCACCGAGGACCATCTGCACGATGGTGGCGATGACCAGGGCCAACGCCACCGAGAGCGGCAGGCTGACGGCCTCGCTGACACCCGCCACGCCGAGCAGGTCGGCGAGGCCCCCGCCCAGGTACGGCTCGGCGACGTAACCGACGAGCAGGGCGGTGACGGTGATGCCGAGCTGGGCGCCGGAGAGCATGAAGGAGAGCCGGCTGGTGACGGTCAGGGCCCGGGCGGCGGCGGGGTCGCCGTCGTCGGCGAGCTGGCGCAGCTTGCCCCGGTCCACGGCGACGTAGCCGAACTCCTGCGCCACGAAGTAGCCGGTGGCGGCAGTGAGGAAAATGATCAGAAGGAGACCAACGACGATCAACACGGGTCGCTCAGGGCTCCCGGGGTCGTCGGTACGGGGATATGCCGGGCACGACCCGGCTGGCTACTGCTGCCCTCCTGGGCAGAAGAGTCGATCATGCCGCTATTTTATCGGCGCTGGCTGGGACTCCGCTGGGGGTGGGCCGAAGGAGCGGATCGTCCGGTTCGCCGGCCACTCGCCAGGTCGTCATGCCGGCCCCGCCGGCCCACTGCCGGAACCCCGTTCGGCCAGTTCGTCGGCGTCGAGGAGGCCCCGGTCGAACCTCCCCGACCGGTACGCGGCCCGCCCGATCATCTGGGCCGCGACCGGTGCGGTCGCCAACTGGAAGACCGCCACCAGCAGGATCATGCCCAGGTCCGCCGGGGACCGCAGCCGCAACGCGATGCCCAGCAGCAACAGCATCACCCCGAGCACCTGCGGTTTCGTGGCGGCGTGCATCCGGCTCAGCGCGTCCGGGAATCGCAGGACGCCGATCGCGGCGGCCAGGCCGAGCAGGGCGCCGGCCACCAGACAACCGGCCCCGAGCCAGTCGGCGATCGTGGCGATCACTGCTGCTCCCGGACCGCGAAGCGGACCAGCGACACCGAGCCCACGAAGCCGAGCAGGGAGAGCACCACCAGCACGGGCAGTGTGGTGGCGTGGCGGTTGACCGCCGCCTCGGCGCCCACCGCGCCGACCATGGTGGCCAGCAGCATGTCCGCGGCGATCACCCGGTCCACGAGTGACGGGCCACGGTAGAGGCGCAGCAGCGCGAGCAGCGCGGTCACCGACAGCAGGACGGTGAGGACGACGGCCAGGAACGTGGTCACGAGCGGGTTCCCTTCGCGGGAGAGTCGGTCTCGATGCGGCGCAGTTCGGCGGCGGAGCCCACCGCCCGGACGATCCGCCGTTCGACGGTGAGCGTGCGGTCCCGGGCGACCTCCAGGTCCCCCGGGCCGTGGGTGTCCAGCACGTGCAGGTAGAGCGTTCCGGAATCCCGGTCCACCTCGAGGATCAACGTGCCCGGCACCAGCGAGACCGCCTCGGCGGTGAGCGCCAGGTTGAGGTCGCTGGGCACCCGCAACCGGACCGCGACGATCGCCCCGCGGGGCCGGTAGCCGGGCTGCACGGCGATCCGGGCGACGTGCAGGCTCGCACTGACCAGCTCGATCACGAACCGGCCGGCGAAGACCAGCAGCGCCCCGGGCCGCAGCCGACCGCCGAAGCTGACCGCCGGCAGCGGGTAGAACACCAGCACCGCGCCGCCCACCAGCAGGCCGCCGACCAGGTTGGCCCAGTTGAGGTCGCCCCAGAGCAGGCTCCAGACCGCCACCAGCCACCCGAGCGCCACCACCTGGTCGCGCCAGCGCCCGAGCCGTCCGCGCCCCACGGTGGCGGGCCCGGGGGCGTCGGGCGCCGGCTCAGGGGGGCCGGTCACGGCACACCGCCCGGCAGCACGGCCTGCACGTACGGGGTACGCAGTCGCAGGTCGGCGGCCGCGTCCGTGGTGACGTCGAAGAGCGGACCGGCCAGCAGGGTCAGCGCCAGCCCGAGGGCGACCAGGGCCACGGTGGCCCCGACCATCAGCTTCGGCAGCGGGACGGCCGGCTCGCTGGTGGCCGAGCGGGGCGCACGCCAGAAGGCGATGTTCCACACCCGGGACGCCACGTAGAGCGTGAGCAGGCTGGTCACCGTGCCGGCCGCGACCAGCACCCCGGGCAGCGGCCCGCCGGCTGCCACCCCGGCCTGGAGCAGGCCGAGCTTGCCGAGGAACCCGGAGAACGGCGGCACCCCGGCGAGGTTCATGGCCGGGACGAAGAACAGCACCCCGAGCAGCGGCGCCACCCGGGCCAGCCCACCGATGCGCCGCAGGTCGGTGCTGCCCGCGCGCTCCTCGACCAGCCCGGCGACGAGGAACAGCGTGGTCTGGATGGTGATGTGGTGCACCACGTAGAAGATCGCGCCGGAGAGACCGGCGACGGTGCTCAGCGCCACCCCGAAGATCATGTAGCCGATGTGGCTGACCAGGGTGAACGAGAAGAGCCGCTTCAGATCGGACTGGGCCACCGCCCCGAGGATGCCGATCACCATGGTCAGACCGGCGACGACCATGAGCAACGTGTCGGCGTGCCCGCCGGGAAACAGCAACGTCTCGGTGCGGATGATCGCGTACACGCCCACCTTGGTGAGCAGGCCCGCGAAGACGGCGGTGACCGGGGCGGGTGCGGTGGGGTAGCTGTCCGGCAGCCAGGCCGACAGCGGAAAGACCGCCGCCTTGATGGCGAACGCCAGCAGCAGCATCAGCTCCAGGGCCAGTCGGACGCCGTCGGGCAGGTCGTCGAGGCGCTGGGCGAGCTGGGCCAGGTTGAGCGTGCCGGTGGCCGCGTAGACCAGTCCCACCGCCATCAGGAACATCATCGAGGAGAGGATGCTGACCACGACGTACGTCGACCCGGTCCGGATCCGGGCTGCCGTGCCCCCCAGCGTGATCAGCACGAAGCTCGCGGCCAGCAGGATCTCGAACCCGACGAAGAGGTTGAACAGGTCACCGGCCAGGAACGCGTTGGTGACGCCGGCGGTGAGCACCAGGTACGTCGGGTGGAAGATCTCCACCGGTGTGGACTCGCTGCTCTCGCTGCGACCCTGGCCGATCGAGTACAGCAGCACGCAGAGGGTCACCGCCGACGAGACCACCACCATCAGCGCGGCGAGCTGGTCGGCGACCAGCACGATGCCGACCGGGGCCGGCCACCCACCGACCGCCACCACCACCGGCCCGTGCCGGTACGCCTGCACGAGCAGCAGCAGGGCCACGGTGAGAGTGCCGCCCAGGCAGAGCACGCTGATCGCGCGCTGGAGTCGGGGCCGTCCGGCCAGCAGCAGTGTCAGTGCCGCACCGAGCAGCGGCACCACCACCGGCAGCGGCACCAGCGCGCTCATCACGCCTCCTCCCCGCGCCGGAGCCGACGGCGGGCGGGCTCGGGATCGACCTGCTCCGGGTCGCCGTTCGGCCCCTCCCCACCGTGGTCGACAGCGCTCTCCTCGTTGCGGACCGCCCGGCGGATGATCTGCCGGTCCTCCAGGTCGTCGGGCACCTCGTCGTCGCCGGTGAGATACCAACTGCGGTACGCCACCGCCAGCAGGAACGCGGTGAACCCGAAGGTGATGACGATGGCGGTCAACACCATCGCCTGCGGCAGCGGATCACTCATCTGGTCCACCGCACCGGTGCCGACGATCGGCGCCCCACCCGAGCGCCCACCCAGCAGGATCAACAGGTTCACCCCGTTGCCGAGAAGGATCACCCCGAGCAGGATCCGGGTCAGGCTGCGCTCCAACAGCAGGATCACGCCGCAACCGACCAGCACCGCGACGGCCAGCACCAGCACCAGCGTCGGGCCCGCGCCGCTCGCCGTCACTGTTCCGCCTCTGTTCGCGACTGCGGGGCTCGCAAACCCGGCTCAGTCCTCGCGCTCACGCCCGGTCCCCCTTGTCGACGGCCAGGCCACCCGTGGCCGTCCCGGTGGCCTCGATGTGCCGGTCCACCTCGGCGCCGAGGCTGCGCAGGATGTCCAGCACCAACCCGATCACGACCAGGTACACACCGATGTCGAAGAAGAGCGACGTGACCAGGTGGACGTCGCCGACCAGCGGCAGGACCCGGTCGACCTTGGCGCTCTCCAGCACCGACCCGCCGACCAGCAGTGCCACCACGCCGCTGCCCACCGCCATGGCCAGCCCGGCGCCGAGGATCGCGCCGGCGCCGATCGGCGCCGCCTCGGTCAGCTCGTACCGGCCGCCGGCCAGATAGCGGACCACCAGGGCGAGACCCGCCACCAGACCGCCGGCGAAGCCACCGCCCGGCGCGTTGTGCCCGGAGAGGAGCAGGAAGAGGGAGAACAGCACCACGGTGTGGAAGATCAGCCGGATGACCACCTCCAACACGATCGACCGGCGCTCCTCGTAGAGAGTGGGACCGCCGCGCAGCCACACCGGCCGGCCGGGTTCGTCCGACCGCTGACCCGACTCCGGTCGGCGCGGTCGCGGCCCGGTGCGGGACCGCTCGAAGATCAGGCTGGCCACCCCGGTCGCGGCCACCACCAGCACCGCCAGCTCGCCCATGGTGTCCCAGGCCCGGATGTCGACCAGGGTCACGTTGACCACGTTGCGGCCGTACCCCTCGACCACCGCCAGATCCGGGAAGGCCGCACTGATGTCCGGTGCCCGGCGGGCACCGGCGGCGGTCAGGGCCAGCCCGGCGGCCACCACACCCACCGCCACCCCGATCGCCCGGCGAACCCAGCGGGTACGCCGCATCGGACGGGCCGAGAACCGCTGCGGCAGACGCCGCAGCACCAGCACGAACACCGCGATCGTCGCGGTCTCGACCAGGAACTGGGTGAGCGCCAGGTCCGGTGCGCCGTGCAGGACGAAGAGCATCGCGGTGCCGTAGCCGGTCATCCCGACCAGCAGCATCGCGGTCAGGCGACGGCGGGCACCGACCGCCAGCACCGCGGCGACCGTGATCACCAACACGACCACCGGTTGCAGCAGGCTGTCCCAGAGCGGGATCCGGGCCCGCCACGGGCCGGCGGAGATCATCGCCGCCCCGGGCACCAGCACCAGGGTGACCAGGATGATGCCCAGATACTGCGGCAGGGAACCGCGCTGGGTCGCGCCGGTGACCTCGATGGCCGCCCGGTCGAACCGGCCCACGACCCACTCGTACCCCTGGTTGCCGCTCACCGGCGAGCGGAGCCGGGCCAGCACCGGGGCCAACGGCCCGCGCACCGCGAACAGCAGGCCGCCGCCGACGAGCGCCAGCACGGACAGGCCGAGCGCCGGGGTCGGCCCGGACCAGAGCGCCAGGTGCGCGTCGACCCCACCGAGCAGATCGGCGTACGGACGCAGCAGCTCGTCCAGCACGCTCGCGGCCGGGCCGGCGAGCAGACCGACCCCGGCGAGCACCGCCGGCGGGACCAGCAGGGACGCGGCGATGGGTCCCGACTGGACCGGTTCCACCCCCGACCGGTCGGCGAACGCGCCCCAGAGGAAGCGGGCGCTGTACGCGACGGTGAGCACCGTCCCGGCGACCAGGCCGGTGAGGAGCACCGGCTGATCGGTGAACGCCCCGAACACCGCCTCCTTGGACACGAAGCCGACCAACGGCGGCACCCCGGCCATCGACGCCGCGGCCAGCACCGCCACCACGAACAGCGGCCGGGACCAGTTCCGTAGCCCGGACAGCTCGCGCAGGTCACGGGTGCCGGTGCCGTGGTCGATGATGCCGACGACCAGGAACAGCGCCGCCTTGAACAACGCGTGCGCCAGCAGCATCGCCGCGCCGGCCAGGGCGGCGTCCGGGGTGCCCGACCCGGTCACCGCGATCAGGAGGCCGAGCTGACTGACCGTCCCGTACGCCAGCAGCAGCTTCAGATCGGTCTGCCGCAACGCGGCCCACCCGCCGACCAGCATGGTGGCCACGCCGGCGACCTGCACCACGGGCCGCCACGGACCGACCGTGGCGAGCGCCGGCGCCAGCAGCCCGACCAGGTAGACGCCGGCCTTGACCATGGCGGCGGCGTGCAGGTACGCGCTGACCGGCGTCGGTGCCGCCATGGCGACCGGCAGCCAGGAGCTGAACGGAAGGATCGCCGACTTGGACAGCGCGCCGGCCAGGATGAGGAGCACGGCGCCCACCAGGTACCCGCCGCCGGGCAGTGGCTGAGCCGCGATCTCCGACCAGCGGTAGGTGCCGGCGTGCTCGCCCAGCATGATGAACCCGACCAGCATGGAGAGCCCGCCCAGCGTGGTGACGGTCAACGCCTGCGCCGCCGCCCACCGGCTGGAACGCCGTTCGGTGCTGTGCCCGATCAGCAGGTACGAGAAGATCGTGGTCAACTCCCAGCCGACGTAGAGCAGCAGCAGGTCGTCGGCGAGGACCAGGACGAGCATCGCGCCGGCGAACGCGACCAGGACCCCGGCGAACTGCGCGAGCCCGACCGAGCCGGCATGGAAGTAACGGGCGCTGTAGACCAGCACCAGCGCACCGATGCCGCCGATCAGCAGCGTCATCAACCAGGACAACGTGGTGAGCCGCAACGCGATGTCCAGGCCCAACTGCCCGATCCACGGGTACGTCTCGACCACCGCCCCGCCGTCGCTGACGGCCGGAGTGCGGGCCAGCGCCCAGCAGAACGCGGCGGCCGGCGCGAGCGCCAGCGGGTAGCACGCCCTGGGTCCCCACCACCGGACGAACAGAGGTGCGGCGAGAGCCGCCACGAGGTGGAGGACGAGCAGTACCAGCACCTGCGCTCCCGATCGAGGTGGCCGACGCCCGTGCAGCGGTGGCGCCTAGCAGCGATCAGACGCCAGTTCGTGGCTCTCCGGGCGGTTTTGCCGGAATTCGTGCGCAGGCAAAGATCCTTGCCACCTCGCCGACCATGGAGCTGTGGTGCCGGTTTCGTTCCACGCCGGGGCCTTTGTCACCCACCACAACTCCATGATCGACCCGGGTGGGGGTGCGGTGCGGGGTGGGGGCCGGGGGCGGTGGGGGGCGGGTTTAGTGGAAGAGGGTGTTGGCGAGGGGGTGGGGGGTGTCGGGGGTGGGGTGGTCGCGGCGGAGGTCGGCCAGCAGGTCGAGGCGGCCGAGCTGACGCGCGACCCGGTCGACCACCCGTTCCGCGGCGGCCAGCGACCGCACCGACAGCAACCGACCTCGGCTCTCCCGGCGCAGCACGAAGTAGTGGACGGCGACGCGCACCTGGCCGCGATCGGCGGCGCTCGCCTGGGCGGTACAGAGGACCAGCTCACGCAGGCACCGGGCGAGGCGTTCGGCAAGCTCCAGCTCGGGACCGTGCAGGCCGCCACCGCGGAGCGCGGCAAGATGACTGTCGACCTTGCGAATCAGCACGTCGGTGCCCGGTTCGATGGTGCGCTGCTCGCCGGTCATCAAATCCCCTCACCCCGGTTCGCGTTGCGAGTGAAGTTACTTTATGTTGCTCCATAGAAGCAAGCAGTTAAGTGAGACTTAACGGATCAAGCGCACCTTCCACGCTTTTTACTGATGTCGGTGCACATTCCGCCGCAGGTCGCTCGTGGTTGTCGTACCGGCGGGGCACGATGGACCGGTGACCGGGGCAGATGCAGACGCCGGCGCGGTGCTCGCCGGGTTCGGCCCGGCCACCCGCGCCTGGTTCGACGCCGCCTTCGCCGCCCCCACCGCCGCACAGACCGGCGCCTGGCGCTCGGTCGCCGCAGGTCGCAACGCCCTCGTGGTGGCACCCACCGGCTCGGGCAAGACGCTCGCGGCCTTCCTCTGGTCACTGGACCGGCTGGCCCGCGAGCCGGCACCGGCCGAGGCCCGCCAGCGGTGTCGCGTGCTCTACGTCAGCCCTCTCAAGGCCCTCGCCGTCGACGTGGAGCGCAACCTGCGCGCCCCGCTCGCCGGGATCCGGCAGGCGGCGACCCGGCTGGGCGTCGCACCGCCCGACATCACCGTCGGCATGCGCACCGGCGACACCCCGGCCGACGAGCGGCGCGCCTTCGCCCGCACCCCACCGGACATCCTCATCACCACTCCCGAGTCGCTGTTCCTGCTGCTCACGTCCGCGGCCCGCGACTCGCTGCGCGGCGTCCAGACGGTGATCGTCGACGAGGTGCACGCGGTGGCCGGCAGCAAACGCGGCGCCCACCTCGCCCTCTCCCTCGAACGGCTCGACGAGCTGCTGCCCGCTCCGGCGCAGCGCATCGGGCTCTCCGCCACCGTCCGCCCGATCGACGCCTGCGCGCAGTTCCTCGGCGGGGCCCGCCCGGTCGACGTGGTGCAGCCGGCCACCGCGAAGACCATCGAGGTCAGCGTGCAGGTCCCGGTGGAGGACATGACCCGCCTGGACGAGCAGGAGCAACCACCGGAGGACGACCTCGGCGGCCCCGGGCCACGCCGCGCCTCGATCTGGCCGGCCGTCGAGGAGCGGGTCTTCACCCTCATCGGGCAGCACCGCTCGACCATCGTCTTCACCAACTCCCGCCGCAGCGCCGAGCGCCTCTGCGCCCGGCTCAACGAGCTGGCCGCCGAGGCGGTGGCCGCCGCGTCGGGCGACGGCGCGATCGGCGTACCGGAGGGGCTGCCGGCCGGCGACGAGCCGGCGGGTGACGACGACCCGGCCTCCGGCGCGCAGCTGTGGGGTGGCCCGGCCGGTCCGGTGCGCAACCGGCCGCCGGCCGAGGTGATGGCCCAGGCCGGCGCGGCCAGCGGCGCGGCGCCGGTGATCGCCCGCGCCCACCACGGCAGCGTCTCCCGCGAGGAGCGCAAGCACATCGAGGAGGCGCTCAAGTCCGGCCAGTTGCCGGCGGTGGTGGCCACCTCCAGCCTGGAGCTGGGCATCGACATGGGCGCGGTCGACCTGGTGGTGCAGATCGAGGCGCCGCCCAGCGTGGCCTCCGGTCTGCAACGGGTCGGCCGTGCCGGGCACCAGGTGGGCGCGATCTCCCGCGGGGTGGTCTTCCCCAAGCACCGCGGCGACCTGCTCTCCTGCGCGGTCGTCGCCGAGCGGATGGCCGACGGCGCGATCGAGGAGCTGCACTACCCGCGCAACCCACTGGACGTGCTGGCCCAGCAGATCGTCGCGATGGTGGCCCTGGAGCCGTGGCCGCTCGGCGACCTGGCCGTGCTGGTCCGCCGGGCCGCACCCTTCGCCGAGCTGCCCGACTCCGCGCTGCACGCGGTGTTGGACATGCTCTCCGGTCGTTACCCGTCCACCGCCTTCGCCGAGCTGCGCCCCCGGCTGGTGTGGGACCGGGCCACCGACCTGCTCACCGGCCGTCCCGGCGCGCAGCGGCTCGCGGTGACCAGCGGCGGCACGATTCCCGACCGGGGCCTGTTCGGGGTCTTCCTGGCCGGTGCCGAGCGGGCCGCCCGGGTGGGCGAGCTGGACGAGGAGATGGTCTACGAGTCCCGGGTCGGGGACGTCTTCCTGCTCGGCTCCTCCTCCTGGCGCATCGAGGAGATCACGCCCGACCGGGTGCTGGTCTCGCCCGCCCCCGGTCAGGCCGCGCGGATGCCGTTCTGGAAGGGCGACCAGTTGGGCCGGCCGGTGGAGCTGGGCCGGGCCATCGGCGCCCGGGTGCGCACCCTGCTGCGGCAGACCGACGAGGCGGCGCTGGCCGCCCTGCGTGACGGTGGTCTGGACGACTGGGCCGCCAGCAACCTGATGGCTTACCTGCGCGAGCAGCGAGAGGCCACCCGTTCGCTGCCGGACGACCGCACGGTCGTGGTCGAGCGGTTCCGCGACGAGCTGGGCGACTGGCGGCTCGCCGTGCACAGCGTCCTCGGCGCGCGCGTCAACGGGCCCTGGGCGCTCGCCGTGGGCCGCCGGCTCGCCGAGCGCTATGGGGTGGACGCCCAGGTGATGCCCTCCGACGACGGCATCGTGGTCCGGCTTCCGGACACCGCCGACGAGCCGCCCGGCGCCGACGTGGTGGTCTTCGAGCCGGACGAGATCACCCAGCTCGTGGAGGAGTCGGTCGGCACCTCCGCGCTCTTCGCCGCCCGCTTCCGGGAGTGCGCCGCCCGGTCGTTGCTGCTGCCCCGCCGCGACCCGCGCCGCCGCCAGCCGCTCTGGCAGCAGCGCCAACGCGCCGCGCAACTGCTCGACGTCGCCCGCGAGTACGCGGACTTCCCGGTCACCCTGGAGGCTGCCCGGGAGTGCCTCCAGGACGTCTTCGACCAGCCGGCGCTGGCCGGCCTGATGCGCGACCTGGCCACCCGCAAGGTGCGGCTGGTCGAGGTCGAGACCAGCGCGCCGTCGCCGTTCGCCAGGTCGCTGCTCTTCGGCTATGTCGGCGCGTTCCTCTACGAGGGCGACGCGCCGCTCGCCGAGCGTCGCGCCGCCGCGCTCGCCCTGGATTCCACTCTCCTCGGTGAGCTGCTCGGCCGGGTCGACCTGCGCGAGTTGCTCGACCCGGCCGTGCTCACCGAGACCGATCGGCAGCTGCGCTGGCTGACCGAGCAGCGCCGCCCCCGCGATGCGGAGGACGTGGTCGAGCTGCTGCGGGTGCTCGGTGACCTGAGCGACGCCGAGTTGACCGAGCGGGGTGTGCCGGAGGCCTGGCTGACCGAGCTGGAGGCGACCCGCCGCGTGCTGCGGGTCCGCATCGCCGGAGAGCAGCGCTGGGTGGGTGTCGAGGACGCCGCCCGTCTGCGCGACGCCCTCGGCGTGGCGTTGCCGGTCGGGGTGGCCGAGGCGTACCTCGCCCCGGTGGTCGATCCGCTCGGTGACCTGGTGGCCCGCTACGCCCGCACCCACGGGCCGTTCGCCGCGGCCAGCTGCGCGGCCCGCTTCGGGCTGGGCGTGTTCGTCGTCGAGCAGGCGCTGCGCCGGCTCGGCGCCACCGGGCGGGTGGTCTCTGGTGAGTTCACCCCGGATTCGGCCGGCCCACAGTGGTGCGACGCCGAGGTGCTGCGGATGCTGCGCCGCCGCTCGCTCGCGGCGCTGCGCCGGGAGATCGAGCCGGTGCCGCCCCGGGCGCTGGCCACGTTCCTGCCCCGCTGGCAGCAGATCGGCTCGTCCGCCCGAGGGGTGGAGGCGCTGGCCGCGACGGTGGAGCAGTTGCAGGGCGCGGCCGTGCCGGCGTCCGCGCTGGAACGGTTGGTGCTGCCCGGCCGGGTCGCCGACTACTCCCCCGCCCAGCTCGACGAGTTGTGTGCCAGCGGGGAGGTGCTCTGGGCCGGGTCGGGTGCGATCTCCGGCGGCGACGGCTGGGTCACCCTGGCGTACGCGGACGCCGCACCGCTGCTGCTCCCGCCGCCCGACGAGGCGCTGACCCGCACTCCGCTGCACGACGCGGTGCTCGACGCCCTCGGCGACGGGCAGGCGCTGTTCTTCCGGCCGCTGGCCGACCGGGTCGGCTCGACCGACGACGCGGCGTTGACCACCGTGATCTGGGATCTGGTGTGGGCCGGGCACCTCACCAACGACACCCTGGCCCCGCTGCGGGCGGTGCTCGGCGCGGGCGGGGCGCACCGCTCGCGGCCGTCCGCGCCACGCACCCGTTACCGGCGGCCCGGTCGGGTGGCGCTGCCCACCCGGGGTGGTCCGCCGACCGTCGCCGGCCGCTGGTCGCGCCTCCCCGAGCGGGACGTCGACCCGACCCGACGTGCCGCCGCGCTCGCCGACGTCCTGCTGGAGCGGCACGGGGTGGTCACCCGCGGCGCGGTGATGGCCGAGCAGGTGGTCGGCGGGTTCTCGGCGGTCTACCCGGTGCTGTCGGCGCTGGAGGAGCGCGGCGCGGCCCGCCGGGGTTACTTCGTCGAAGGGCTGGGCGCGGCGCAGTTCGCGGTGCCCGGGGCGGTGGACCGGCTGCGCGCCCTGGCCGACCCCGCCGACGGTGCCCGGGGCCGGGGCACTCCGGCCACCGTGCTCGCGGCCACCGACCCCGCCAACCCGTACGGCGCGGCACTGCCCTGGCCGGAACGGGTGCTCGACTCCGGCGACGGTGCCGCTCCGTCGACCGGGCACCGGGCCGGCCGCAAGGCCGGTGCGCTGGTGGTGCAGGTCGGTGGCGACCTCGTCCTCTACGTCGAGCGCGGCGGCCGCACGCTGCTCTCCTTCAGCGACGACACCGACACCCTGGCCGCAGCCGGCAAGGCGCTCGCCGACGCCGTCCACTCCGGGGCGTTGGGCGCGATGTCGGTGGAGCGGGCCGACGGCGAGGCGGTGCACTCCTCACCGCTGCGCGACGCGCTGACCGCCGCCGGTTTCCGGGCCACTCCCCGCGGCCTGCGCCTGCGCGGCTGAGCCGCCCCACCCGCCGCCGGTCGCCCGGCCAGCGATGCCGCTTCGAGCGTGATGCCAGGTTCGGTGCTCAGCGCAGGCCGTCGAGCACCTTCTCGTAGCGCGGGCGGTCAGCGGCCGGGGTCTTCGCCTCCAGGTAGTTCAGCACCACCGCCCCACGCTGGTACGACTGGCCACCCCAGGTCTGCGCGATGTCACTGGCGCTGGTCTCGTCCGGGAACACGTAGACCGTGACGGCACCGGTGGCGATCAGCTCGGAGCAGCCCAGACCGAGACCGTCCGGGCCACAGTCGACGGAGCGGTCCTTGGGGTTGGGCACCTTCAGGCCGGCGGCGCGGAAGGCGTCGACGACCTGCTTCGCCCCGGGCGCACTGGCCGGACGTTTGGGCAGCACTACCGGGGGCGGGCTGGCCGGCCGCCGCTGGGTCGGACCCTGTGCCCCGGCGGACGGCGCCCCCGGGGCGACCAGCGCGCTGGTGGTGGGGGACGCTGCGGACCCCGGCGCGCTCGGAAGGCCGGTGGGGGTCACCTCGGACGAGGCCGACGGGGCTGCGCTCGACCGGCCGTCGTCGTCACTGCCGCAACCGGCGGTGAGGGCAACGGCGACCAGCAGGGCTCCGACGGCGGGCAGGCTCCGAATTGTCACCAGAGCAGTCTGCCCAACGGCTTCCGGCGACGGGAGGGGCCGGTCGGTCACTGCGCTGTCCCGTATCCGGCACCCACCGCTGGACCACTCGACGCGGGTACGATCCCGGCCGGCAGGGCGACACTGCGACGAGCGGAGGCCGGGGCGTGGGTGAGTTCGAGGTACGGGCGATCAGACCCGACGAACGGACAGCGGTCGACGCGCTGCACGAGCGCGAGTGGGGCGGCCCGTACGTGGTCGCCCACGACAGCCGCCACGACCTGCGTACCCTGCCGACCCTGGTGGCGGTCGACGACACCGGGGCGGTGGCCGGCGCGTTGACCTACCACGCGGACGGGGACGGCCTGGAGGTCGTCAGCCTGGTCGCGGCCGTGCCCGGCAGTGGGGGCGGCACGGCGCTGCTCGCGGCGGCGACGGCCACCGCCGTGTCGAGGGGCCTGTCCCGGGTGTGGTTGGTCACCTCGAACGACAACCTGCGGGCGCTGCGGTTCTACCAGCGGCGCGGTATGCGGCTGGTCGGCGTGGACCGGGGCGCGGTGGATCGGGCCCGCCTGCTCAAGCCGGAGATCCCGGAGGTGGGCGATGACGGGATCCCCCTGCACGACGAGCTCGTCCTGGAGTGGCGCGCCAACGTCGAGCGTTAGCCCACGGTGGGCCTCCCCGGGGCGGCCCCGAGGGACCTCCTGCGGGTATCGGGCTGATGTTCGACTGTGGAATGCTGCCCCGGTGGGTGAACAAGTGGTTCCCGTGGGTTGTCCCTGCTGTGCATCCCGGACCGGCGGGGGGACCTGCCCGGTCTGTTTCTGGACCGACGACGGCCAGACCGACGCGGACGCCGACGCCGTCCGGGGTGGCCCCAACGGCGACCTGAGCCTCTCGCACGCTCGACTCAACTACGCCGTCTACGGTGCCAGCCACCCGCGCTACCAGGACATGGTGCGCCCGGCCCGCCCCGACGAGCGCCCCTGACGCAGCGCCCGGCCCGCCCCGACGAGCGCCCCTGACGCAGCGCCCGACGGGGCGGGTACGGGTCAGCAGACCGGCACGCTGCCGCCGTACACGCCCGAGATGTAGGCGTGGCTGACGTACTGGCCGGTCGCCAGGCGGTTCCAGCGGGTGGTGGTGCGGTAGGGACCGGCGACCGACTGGCCGGTGACGTAGCACTGGATCGGCACGTGGGCCAGCCGGGCGGCGAGACCACGGACCGCGTACGACGTGCTGGCCCCGGAGCGGATGTTGAGCGGGCCGTCACCGACCACACCACGCGGTCCGCCGCCGGTCCACAGGTAGGCGACGTCCACCCAGGCGTTGGTGGTGAGCCGCAGACCGTCCCAGAAGGTGCCGTCGGCCAGGTCGATGCCGGCCGGGTTGAGCACGGTACGCCCGAACTGGTCCCGCCCGCCGTTGTAGCCGGACTGGTACGCGGCCTGCGCCTCGGGCCGGCCCTGCGGCAGGTTCTTCCAGTTCTCCCGCACTGACGAGGGGTTCCAGTAGTCGTCGCGGGTGTTCCACGGACCGACGTCCCAGACGGGGGCGTACTCGCAGCGGGCACCGCTGGTCGTGCAGACCCGCACGGTGTAGTCGCCGGTGTTGAGCGGGGACAGGCCGCGCCGCGACGGGAGTGCCACGAAGTGGTCCCGGGGTTGCACGGTGCGGCCGTTGGCGGTCACCTCGCCGACCAGGCCGATGCGGGTGGCGTACACCCGGTAGGTGCGGCCGGGCGTGGCGGCGGAGGCGGCGGCGGTCGCGTCGGCGGTGAGCCGCACGCCGCGTACGGTCGCGGTGGCGCCGCCGTCGGGCGCGGTCAGCACCACCCGGGTCTGCACCTGGGTGACCGGCCGGTCGAAGACCGCGCCGTCGGTGGCGGCCCGCCACTCCGTCCAGCCGGCCGTCCGCCAGCCGCGGACCTGCGCCTCCACGGTCGCCCCGGCGGGGATGGAGGCGCTGATCTCGGCGTGGACCCGGGTGGCCGGCCGGGCCAGGGTGCGGGGTGTGGTCAGCAGCATTCCCTCGGCGACGGCGCTGTGTGGGCTTCGAGCGCGGTGGCCGGTGGGCCGGACGTCCCGCAGTCGCAGCCCGGCAGCGGCGCGGCGGACGTTGACGTCGTCCCGGTCGACGACCGAGATGTCGGCGTTCCACCGTTCGCCACCGGGTGCCCCGGCGGTGAGGATGATCGGAGTGCCGGCGGCGGGGGTGCTGCGGCCTGCGCTGGTGGCGGGCAGGAGCGCGGCGGCGAGCAACAGGGAGAGAGTGGCGACGAGGGCGACGGATGGGATACGACAATGAGGTCGCTTCATGGGCATTCTCCTCAGAACTCTCTGACCCTCGCATGTCGGGAGATCATGAGGAACCTCTGTACAAATAGCGACACATGCGAATCCTGCTCAAAAGAGGGAGGATGGCAGGGTGCCCGAAGGCGACACCGTCTGGAACACCGCGCGCGTGCTGCACCGCGCGCTGGCCGGCGCGCGGATCACCAGGAGTGACTTCCGGGTGCCGCAACTGGCGACCACCGACCTCAGCGACTGGACGGTGCGCGAGTCCGCCAGCCGGGGCAAGCACCTGCTGCTGCGCCTCAGCTCCCCCGGCCGGAGCCCCGCCGGGCAACCCGCGACCGACACCCTCTGGACCCTGCACTCACATCTGCGGATGGACGGCGCCTGGCGGGCGTACGCCCCGGGGGAACGGTGGGGCGGACGGCCCGCGCACCTGATCCGGGTGGTGCTGCACAGCCCCGCCGCCGTCGCGGTCGGCTACCACCTGCACGAGATGTCCCTGCTGCCGACCGCCGAGGAGGACCGGCTGGTCGGCCACCTCGGCCCCGATCTGCTCGGGCCGGACTGGGACCCGGACGAGGCGGCCCGCCGGCTCGGCGACCACCCGGAGCAGACCATCGGTGAGGCGCTGCTCGACCAGCGCAACCTGGCCGGGGTGGGCAACCTCTACAAGTGCGAGGTGCTGTTCCTGCGGGGTGTGTCGCCGTGGACCCCGGTCGGCGCGGTGTCGGACCTGCCCGGCATGGTGGCCCTCGCGCAACGGCTGCTGGCGGCCAACCGGGGTCGGTGGACGCAGAGCAGCACCGGGTCCCTGCACCGGGGGCAGACCAGCTACGTGTACGGCCGCCGCGCCCAGCCATGCCGCCGCTGCGGCACGGCGATCCGCAAGGAGGAGCTGGGCGAGCGGGTCACCTACTGGTGCCCGGTCTGCCAGCCTGAGCACGCGGGCCGGCCTGAGCCGGGCTGACCAGGCAGGCGATTCGCCAACGTCGCGCCAGAAACGGACGATTGGGTAATTCCTATCCGGCCTCCGGAGTCGCATGCTGCGGTTGAACCCTCACCGACCGTCAGCAGAGTGCCGAGGTTCGCCACGTCGGGGTGGCGGACGTCGTGCCCCGACCCCGGGGAGAGTCATGGCGATGTTCCGCAGGCTCCGCTCCACCTTCTTCGAGCGGACCACCCGCGAGACCAACGGCCGGGCGGCGTCCGTGCCCGCCGCGCGTACCGCCGAGGAGGCCGCGCCGGCACCGAGCCTGGACCCGGCCGTGGTGCCGCGCAGCTTCGGTCCCGTGCCGAACTTCGCCCACAGTCCCCGCCCCACGCGTGACCCCGCCGGGCGGGTGGTGCCGGGCACCGGGCTGCGCAAGTTCATCGACCCGCTGCCCGTTCCGGGCCAGCAGGGCCGCACCGACCTCGGCAGCCACCTGCCGGTGGCAGCCCCGGACACCATCAGCTACCCAGGGTGCGACTACTACGAGATCGGCCTCCAGGAGTACGCGCAGCGGCTGCACCGGGACCTGCCGGCCACCCGGCTGCGCGGCTACCGGCAGCTCAACGTGGGCACCGACGCGACGGGCCACAACACCGTGGCGCCCCCCGAACGGCCCTGGCACCTCGGCCCGATGATCCTCGCCCGCCGGGGTCGACCGGTCCGGGTGAAGTTCATCAACCAGCTCCCCACCGGCCGGGCCGGCGAGTTGTTCCTGCCCGTGGACGACACGCTCGCGGGCGCCGGACCCGGCCCGCTGGACGGGCCGGCCCCGTACCCGCAGAACCGGGCGGTGCTGCACCTGGCCGGGGCGCAGACCGGTTGGACCAGCGCCGGCAACCCCGGTCAGTGGATCACTCCGGCCGGGGAGATCACCCCGTACCCGACCGGGGTGGGCGTGACGCACGTGCCGGACATGCCGGCGCCGGGTGCCGGCGCCACCACCCTCTACTACCCGAACGAGCAGAGCGGACGGCTGCTGTGGCTGCACGACAACACCCTCGGCCTGGCCCGGCTCACCGTCTACGGCGGGCAGCTCGCGCTCTACCTGCTCACCGACCCGGCCGAGGACCAGCTCGTCGCCGACGACGTGCTGCCGGCCGACCAGTTGCCGCTGGTGATCGAGGACAAGACGTTCGTGCCGGACGACACCCAGCTCGCCGCCGAGGACCCGACCTGGGACCGGGAACGCTGGGGTGCCCGGGGAAGCCTCTGGCACCCCCACGTGTACCAACCGCGGCAGAACCCGTACCGCTCCGGCGGACGCAACCCGACCGGCCGGTGGGACTACGGCCCCTGGTCGCGCAACCCCACCCCGGACACCCGCACCGACGGATGGGCCCCGAACCCGCACCACGACCCGGTGGACGCCCCGGACGAACCGCCGCTGAGCCCTGGACTGCCGCACCCGTCGGCGGTCCCCGAGGCGTACGGCGACACCCCGCTCGTCAACGGCGTCGCCTACCCCTACCTGGAGGTCCGCCCGCGGGCGTACCGGTTCCGAATCCTCAACGCCTGCCTGGACCGCAGCCTCAACCTCCAGCTCTACCGCGCCTGCTCCGACGCGGCGATGTGGACGGCCGACGGCGTGCTCGCCGACGCCGACGCCGGCGAGGTGCCGATGGTGCCCGCCGTGCGGGCGGCGGACCGGCCGCCGGGGTGGCCGACCGACGGACGCGACGGCGGTGTGCCGGACCCGCGCACGGCAGGGCCCGAGTTCATCCAGATCGGGAACGAGGCCGGGCTGCTGCCCGCCCCGGTGGTGCTGCCGAACCGGCCGATCGGCTACCGGTACGACCGGCTCGACCCGACCGTGCTGAACGTCGACGGGCACACCCTGCTGCTTGCCCCGGGTGAGCGGGCCGACGTGCTGGTCGACTTCTCCGCCGTGCCGCCGGGCAGCACGCTGATCCTGTACAACGACGCCCCGGCTCCGCTGCCGGGCTACGACCCCCGCTACGACCAGCACACCGACGCGGCGGACCGGAGCGCCGAGGGTGGCCCGCCCCCCACCGAGCCGGGGTACGGCCCGAACACCCGCACCCTGCTCCAGTTGCGGGTCACCGGGACGCCCGCGCCGCCGTACGACCTGGCCCGCCTGCGCGAACGGCTGCCCCTGGCGTACGCGGCCAGCCAGCGCCCGCCGATCGTGCCGCAGCCGGCGTACGACCCGGCGTTCGGCACGCGCACGGCGTCGGAGACGGCGGTGCCGGTGCACGCCACCACTGTGACGTTCACCCCGGCGGGCGGTGCCGGCCCGGTAACCCTGCCGATCGCGGTCAAGGCCGCTCAGCAGGTCTTCGAGCCGGATCACGGCCGGTGGGCCGGCCGGCTCGGCGTCGGGCACCCGCACGCCGGCCCGCTCAACCCGACGACGCTGCCGCTGGGCCCGGCCGACCCGGTGACCGAGGTGCTCTTCGCCACCGACCCCGCCGTGCCGGTGGGCACCCCGACCGACGGCACCCAGCTCTGGCGGATCAGTGGCAACGTCCGGCAGACCGAGCCGCTGCACTTCGGCGGCTGCGACGTGCAGGTGGTCAACCGCGTCGGTTGGGACGGCACGCTGCGGCCGCCGCACGGCACGGAGCTGGGCTGGAAGGACGTCGTCCGGGTCAACCCCCGGGAGGACGTCGTGGTGGCGCTGCGCCCGGTCGCCCCGGTGCTGCCGTTCAAGCTGGGCGACAGCGTCCGGCTGCTCGACCCGGGTCTCCCGGCCGGGGCCCGCACCGGGTCGACGCCGGTCAGCCCGGCGGACGGGCGGCCCGCCATGGTGGTCAACCAACTGGTCAACCTGGGCTGGGAGTACCGCTGGCACAGCCACCTCGCCGGTCACCGCGACGGCGGGATGACCCGGCCGCTGGTGCTGCGGGTGGCCCCGAAGGCACCGACCGGGCTGACCGCCACACCGGCGCCCGGCTCGGCCACCGCGCTACCCGCGATCGCCCTGGCCTGGACCAGCAACGGCGGACGACCACCCGCCACCAGCCACCTGCTGCAACGCGCCACCGACGCGACCTTCGGTGGCGAGGTCACCACGATCACCGTCGCGGCCGCCGCCACCCGGTACACCGATGCGACCGTCACCCCCGGGGTGACGTACCACTACCGGATCCGGGCGGAGAACGCGGTCAGCTACTCGTCCTGGTCGAACGGGGTGCCCGCATCGGTGCACCTGGCGGCCCCGAGCGGCCTGGTCGCGGCGCTGCCGCCCGCCGCGCCCCTGCGGGTGGCGTTGCGCTGGGCGAACCGGTCGTTCGCCACCGGCATCGACGTGCAGCGGGCGACCAACCCGACGTTCACCAGCGGCCCGGGCACCACGGCGATCGGGGTCAGCGACAACCACCTCGACGTCACCGTCGCACCGGACACCACGTACTACTACCGCGTACGCACCACCTACCTGGGTGCCGCCTCGGCCTGGTCGACAGTCGCCACGGTGAGCTGCCCACCCGCGCCCGGCACCCCCAGCGAGGTGAGCGCCACGGCCAGCGCGCCCGGGCCGGACACGGCGACGGTGATCCTGGCCTGGGCGGCCAGCACACCCACCGGCCCCGGGGCCGGGTTCACCGTGCAGCGGGCACTGGACCCGGCGTTCGACCAAGAGGTCGCCACCTTCACCGTGACCGGTCGGGGCTTCACCAACACCGGGCTGTCGCGGGGCGTGACCTACCACTACCGGATCCGGTCGTTCAACGTCGTGGGCAACTCGCCGTACACCGGCCCGGTGCTGGTCACGACACCACCGTGACCGGCCCGACGGGCCCGCCGTCGGCGCTGCTCTCAGCGGGTGGGCGCGCGCAGCGGCGTGCCGACGGCGCGCAGCTCGGCCAGGGCGCCGGCAACGCCGTGCAGCAGGTCGGTCGCCTCGGTGAGCCGGTCGGCGGCCGGGTGGGCGGTCTCCGGTCGGGCGTCCTCGGCCAGGTAACCGGCGGCGGCGACCACCAGCCGTTCATAGGCGGCCACCCCGCCCTCCAGTTGGGCGGTGAGCACGGCGTGCGCCTCGGCCAGCGGCGCCCGGGCGTCGGCCGGGGCCAGCCGCAGCGCACGTTCGACGCTGGCCACCCGTGCGGCCAGGTCGCGCAGCGAAGCGTCCGCGGCGGCGGCCTCCTGCACGGCGGGCCCGGCCAGCCCGGTGAGCCGGGGGGCCATCCCGGCCAGGGTGAGTGCCGCCCGATCCAGTCGGGCCCACTGCTCGCCCGCGCTGGTGCCTCGCAGGGCTATCCGGGATCGGACCCGGCGAACCTCGGCCAGCACGCCCGGGCCGACCCGGGCCCGCCCCCCCG
>NZ_JAKKFI010000010.1 GCF_022230955.1 Micromonospora cabrerizensis | reverse complement strand
GTGGCGGGGATGGCGGTGGCTGGCGGGGGGGTGGGTGGGGGGGGGGGGAGGGGGGGACTGCGTGGGGGGGCGGTTGTGCGGCTGGTGGCGGAGGGCGCGTAGATCACTCCGTCGACCTGCCGGTCGAGCACGGCCTCGATGGCGTACTGCTCGAAGGTGGCGTCGCCCTGCGTCTCGGTGATGAGCAGTACGTGGTCGCGTTCGCGGGCGGCGTCGAGGGCACCGCGGATGAGGTCGCCGGCGAACCGGGTGGTGGCCACGATGTCGGAGACGAACGCGATGGTCGCCGTCTTGCGGGTACGCAGGCTGCGCGCGGCGAGGTTGGGCCGGTAGCCGAGTTCCTCGGCGGCGGCGAAGACGCGCTGGTGGGCCTCGGCCGAGAGTCGGGTGCCCTCCCTGCCGTTGAGAACCATCGACGCGGCGGTCTTGGACAGCCCGGCTCTGCGGGCGACGTCGGCGAGTGTTGCTCTGTTGCTGCCCATCAGTCCTCCGAATCAGGCGCGGTGCCACCGGCCCGCTCCCGCCCATCATGATGCGTCGCCGCCCGATATCCAGCGTCGGTCACGCCGGAGGTGGTGTGAACACGACGTTTCCGCACCGTTGCCACGTTGTCCTTGACAGCTTCCCGCGCCACGCGCATGCTCTGCTAAATCAGTTTAGCGACCACTTGTGGCGTCTCCCGAGACGCCCTGGGTGGCCGCGCCGCGGTTCTTTTGCTGACGGTACGGGTGCTGCCCTCGGGCGACGGATCACGACGGCACAGGTCGGGTTGTCGTTCGGGTGGTGGTCCCGGTGGAGCCGTCGCGCGGCCACGGGCCGCGGGACGCGTGACGATGTCGAGGAGTCATGACATGGCAGAATTGCTGACAAAATTCCCGCAACGGAGAACGGTGCTCCTCGCGTCGCTGCTGGCGATCGGGATGACCGCGACGGCCTGCAGCGCGCCAGGTGAGGACAGGTCGTCGGCCCCGGATTCCAACGCCGTCGTCAAGACGGATCTCGGGACCGCGCCGATCACGCGTAGCCTGATCGCCCGAGACGGGCGCGCC
>NZ_JAKKFI010000001.1 GCF_022230955.1 Micromonospora cabrerizensis | reverse complement strand
CGACCAGCGGGTCCGCCCCGGCGAGTGAGGTGCCGGGGCTGTCGACATCGCCGCCGACACCGACCGTGCCGCTGCCGACGGTCGGCGCGCCACCGGTGCCGGGGGTGTTCTGGCCGGGGAACGAGCCGTCACCGGTGACCGGCCGCGGGGAGGTGCGGTCGGGCCTCGGGACGGTCGCGTAGCCGGGGCGGCGGGTGGCGGCGGTGCTGCCGGCCCGGGCGGCGGCCCGGCCACCGTCGAGCACCTGCAACGCCGGCCGGAACGGGTCGCCGGCGCGGGTGCTGCGCGGCGTACGCCGCTGTTCGGCGCCCCCGGCGCGCGTCGGCGTGCCGCGCTCCTCGCGGACGGTGCGACCCCTCGGGGTGTACGCGCGAGCCCCGGAGATGCCCCCGATGCCCGGTTCTGGAGTGCGGGACTCCCCGTCGGCGGAGCCGGCGTCACGCGAAGAACCGCGCCGGGCCCCCGTAGGGTCCCGGCGCGGCTCGTCCGACCGTGGTGGCACTGGTCAGCCTCCCGCACCCTGGCTGGTCACGGACGGCTGGCCGGTCGCCGGCTGCGGCACGCCGATGGTCTTGCCGTCCGGCAGCCGGATGTAGCCCGGCTCGCCGGCGTCCACCAGACCGAGCCGCCGCGCGTTGGCGGTCAGGTTGCCCGGTGCCTCGGCCTCGGCGATCTGCTTGTCCAGTTGCTGCTTCTCCAGGTCCAGTCGAGCCTGCTGCTGCTGCAACCGCTCCAACCGGAACGCGTTCTCATTGATCTTGGTGTTGACCGCCAGGATGCCCAGCACCCCGCCGACCACCAGCACCACGATCAGCGCCGCGAACGGCGCGCGCGGCACCGACACCGGTGGTGGCGGCGCCACCCGCAGCCGAGGCGGGCGGGCAGCGGTGGCGCTGCCAGCCTTCTCGACCGGCCGCAGCGCGGCGGTGCCCTGGGTCGGGAACTCGCGCGCCCCCCGGGCGCGAGTCTCCCCCTGCCGGTTCACTCGATCGATGCGTGGCGTACCGTTTCCGAGGCGCGGAGCCCGCTCCGCCGCGGTCCGGCCCCCCGACCGCGGTGCGCGCTGCTCGCCGCCGGTGACGTCCCGGCGGCCGCGCTTGTCAATGTTCATGTCCCTCCCCCTCAACATCCGTCCCTCTGCCGTCCCGGTGCCCCTGACCCCCCACGGATCAGGCGGACCCCGTGCCCGGTTGGTGCATTCCCTTCACCCGTCGGCGAGACCGTTCGCGGTCGGTCCGCCCCTGTTCTGTCGCGTTCGGGTCGAGTCGCTCCGCGGCCCGCAGCCGCACCGAGGCGGCCCGCGGGTTCGCGGCGACCTCCGCCTCCCCGGGCAGTTCGGCGCCCCGGCTGAGAAGCCGGAACGTCGGACCGGACCCGGGAAGTTCGACCGGGAGGTCGACCGGGCCCGTGTTGCGGACCCGGTCCGCGAGCGCCGCCTTGGTGAGCCGGTCCTCCAGCGAGTGGTAGGACAGGACCACCATGCGACCGCCCACGGTCAGTGCGTCGAGCGCGGATGGCAACGCTGTCTCCAGCGCTGCCAGCTCTCTGTTTACCTCGATCCGTAAAGCCTGAAACGTTCTCTTTGCCGGGTGTCCGCCCGTCCGTCGGGCCGGTGCCGGGATCGAGTCCCGCACCAGCTCCGCCAGCAGCGCGGACGAGGTGATCCGGGCGCGCTCCCGCTCCCGGATGATCGCCGAGGCGATCCGGCCGGCGAACTTCTCCTCGCCGTAGACCCGCAGCACCCGGGCCAGATCCGGATGGCCGTAGGTGTTGACCACCTCCTCGGCGGTCACCCCCCGGGTCTGGTCCATCCGCATGTCCAGGGGCGCGTCCTGGGCGTACGCGAACCCGCGGTCGGGCGCGTCCAACTGCAACGACGAGACACCCAGGTCGAACAGGATCCCGTCGATGCCCGGATAGCCCAGCCGGTCGAGCACGTCCGGAAGCTCGTCGTAGACGGCGTGCTCCAGGTGCACCCGATCGGCGAACCGGGCCAGTCGGACCCGCGCGTGGGCGAGCGCCTCGGTGTCCCGGTCGAGCCCGATCAGGACCGTCCCCGGGTGCGCCTCCAGCACCGCCTCCGCGTGCCCGGCCAGGCCGAGCGTCGCGTCGACGTAGACCGTCCGGTCGCCTCGACCCAGCGCGGGGGCCAACAGCTCGAGACACCGCTCGAGCAGCACCGGCACGTGCGTGCCGCGCAACTCCCCCATGATGACCCCCACTGGTTGAAACGTCCGTTCTCTTCGTGCGCCTGTCGTCGGACGGCGCTGCCGTCGTACCGCCAGATCCCCATCCGCTCCCGCCGGACACCGAACCGTCGCCCGATGACTGGATCGTGCGCCTGGCACCGGGGAAGGGGTGCCAGGAACTCGAAAGCGGCTGGAGATCTCGCAGTACGTCGGGCGCCGTTCCGCCCTACAGACCGCCGGGCAGCACCCCCTCCTCGATGTCGGCGAAGTCGTCTTCGCTCTCGGCGAGGTAGGTCTCCCAGGCGGCCTTGTCCCAGATCTCCACCCGCGTGCTCGCGCCGATGACCACCAACTCGCGGTCGAGCGCGGCATACTCCCGCAGATGGGCCGGAATGGTCACCCGACCCTGCTTGTCGGGAACCTCGTCGTGCGCGCTGGCGAAGAAGACCCGGCTGTAGGCCCGGGCCGCCTTGTGCGTCATCGGCTGCGCGCGCAACTGCTCCGCGATCCGCTGGAACTCAGGAGTCGGGAAGACGTAGAGGCAACGATCCTGCCCTTTGGTGACCACGACACCCCCCGCCAGCTCATCCCGAAACTTGGCCGGAAGGATCAACCGGCCCTTTTCGTCCAGGCGCGGAGTGTGGGTGCCGAGAAACATCGGCCCAACCCCCTCGCCCTTGAGCGGCGTTCGCGGCGCCGCTGACCCCCCGGGCCGGTGAGCCCTCCCGGCCTCACCATTGGTCCCCACTCTACTCCACTTCCCTCCACCCGCAACCAGATTCGCCCGCGTGGCGCGCCCCATCCCCGCCTAAAACCGCACGTCACGAGGGGTGGAGCGGAGTGGAGGGCCTGGGCCGCCCTCCGGCGTGGTCCGCTTTCCGACATAGATCGACTCCGTCCGGCGGAGGCCCACCCGGCCGCCCGCGCGACCACCACGGCCGAACGGTTCGGAGTCGGCGGCGATCTGGCGGGACGGGCGGTCCGGTAACCTCGCTCGCGTGACCGACGCGAAAATGCCCCTACGGGCCAAGGTGGCCAGCTCCGTGTCACGGACCGCCGCGGCGCTCTCCCGGGCGGCCGGCCGCGGCGACGGTTCGGTGATCGGCGGTTGGATCGGCCTGAAGATCGACCCGGACCTGCTGGCCCACCTGTCGGCCGGGCGGGCGATCGCGCTCGTCTCCGGCACCAACGGCAAGACCACCACCACCCGGCTGACCTCCGCCGCGGTCGGCGTGCTCGGCCGGGTCGCCACCAACTCGTTCGGCGCCAACATGCCCAGTGGGCACACCTCGGCGCTGGCCAAGGCCGGCAGCACCCCGTACGCGGTGCTGGAGGTGGACGAGCACTACCTCGCCCAGGTGCTGGAGGCGACCGAGCCGCACGTGGTCGCGCTGCTCAACCTCTCCCGCGACCAGCTCGACCGCGCCAAGGAGGTCGCCATGATGGCGCAGCTCTGGCGCGCGGCCCTCGTCCGGCACACCAACGTGCGGGTGGTGGCCAACGCCGACGACCCGCTGGTGGTCTGGGCCGCCACCCCGCCGGGCGATCCCGCCCGGGGCATCCACCCGCCGCACGTGACCTGGTTCAGTGCCGGCCAGCGCTGGCACGACGACTCCTGGGTCTGCCCGGAGTGCGGCTCCACCATCCAGCGCTCCGGCGACCAGTGGTGGTGCACCGGCTGCGCCCTGCGCCGGCCGGAGCCGCAGTGGGTCGTCGAGGACGAGGGCGTGCTCGACCCCACCGGCGCCTGGCACAAGGTCTCCCTCCAACTGCCCGGCAAGGTCAACCTCGGCAACGCGGCGACCGCGCTGGCCGTGGCCGCCGAGTTCGGCGTACGCCCGGTCGACGCGGTGTCCCGCCTCGGCATCGTCACCTCGGTGGCCGGCCGTTACGCGCAGGTCGACAAGGACGGGCGCAACATCCGGCTGCTGCTGGCCAAGAACCCGGCCAGCTGGCTGGAGGCCTTCGACATGGCCGACAACGCGCCGACCCTGCTCTCCATCAACGCGCGCGACCCCGACGGTCTGGACACCTCCTGGCTCTACGACGTCGACTTCGCCCCGCTCCGTGGCCGGCAGGTGTTGATCACCGGCGACCGTGCATACGACCTGGCGGTTCGACTGGACGTCAACGACGTCCCGTTCCAGCACGTCCGCACGTTCGACGACGCGATCCGGTCGGTCCCGCCCGGGCGGCTGGAGGTCATCGCGAACTACACCGCGTTCCAGGACATCCGAGCGGAGTTGGACCGTGTCATCTGAGAGCCTGCGCATCGTCTGGATCTACCCCGACCTGCTGTCCACCTACGGCGACCGGGGCAACGCCCTGATCCTCGCCCGCCGGGCCCGCCAACGTGGCATGCCCGTCGAGGTGCTGGAGGTCCGCTCCGACCAGCAGCTGCCCGCGACCGCCGACATCTACCTGGTCGGCGGCGGCGAGGACGGCCCTCAGGCGCTGGGCGCGCAGCGCCTGCTCGCCGACGGCGGTCTGCACCGGGCGGTCGCCCAGGGGTCGGTGGTGTTCGGCGTCTGTGCCGGTTACCAGCTGCTCGGCACCTCCTTCTTCGCCAAGGGTGTGCAGTGTCGAGGGCTGGAGCTGCTCGACCTCCAGTCCGACCGGGGCGAGAGCCGGGCCGTGGGCGAGCTGGCCGGTGAGATCGACCCCCGGCTGGGCCTACCACCGCTGACCGGTTTCGAGAACCACGGCGGCCGCACCCACCTCGGGCCGGAGGTCTCCCCGCTGGCCCGGGTCACCGCCGGGGTGGGCAACGACGGTGCCACCGAGGGCGCGTGGCGCGGCAAGCTGCTGGGCACCTACTCGCACGGCCCGGCGCTGGCTCGCAACCCCGCCCTGGCCGACCTGCTGCTGCGCTGGGCCACCGGGGCACACCAGCTTCCCCCGCTGGACGACACCTGGCCCGACCGGCTCCGCAACGAGCGCCGCTCCGCGGTGGCCGCCGCCCGGACATGATCCGTGCCGTCCGGCGGCTGCTCCGGCAGCCGTCGGCCGCCCGGTTCGCCCTGCTCGTGCTGCTGATCGGCGGGTGTGGGCTGCTGCTGCTCCTGGTGCCCCGACCGGACCCGGAGCAGCTTCCCCTGCTGGCCGACCGGCTGGGCGACCTCGCCCCGGTGGCGGCGATCCTCGGCGGCGCGCTGCTGCTGGTCGCGCTGGTCCCCCGTACCTTCATCACGCTCGCCGCTGGCGCGATCTTCGGCCCCCTGGAGGGTGCCGCGTACGCCCTGGGCGCCGCGCTGGTGGCCGCGGCGATCGGGTTCACGGTCGGCCGGCTGCTCGGCCGGGAGTTCGTAGCCGAACGGGTCCGTGGTCGCCTGGCCCGCCTCGATGGCTGGTTCGCCCGGCAGAGCGTGTTCGGTGTGGTCACCGTCCGGCTGCTGCCCATCGCCGGATTCGGGCTGGTCAGCTACGGCTACGGCACGACCGGCGCACGGGTGCTGCCGTTCCTGGCCGGCAGCGTGATCGCCTCCGCGCCGACCGCCGTCGGCTACGCCGCGATCGGCGCCGCGGTCAGCTCCCCCGGCCACGTCAACTGGTACGCGGCCGCCCCGGCCAGCCTCGGCCTGATCGCCAGCGTGGTGCTCGTCCACCAGTGGTGGCGCGCCGAGCGTCGACGCCGACGTATGCCGGTCTGACCGTGCCCGAGCCGACCGACAGCCCGGCCGAGGAGCCCCTGTCCGGCGGGTTCGTCGCCGACGTGGTCCGGGTCGGTGACACGGTACGACGTACCCCGCCCGCCAACCTGGACTTCGTCGGCGCGCTGCTGCGCCACCTGGCCGGGGTGGGCGCGGACCTCGCGCCCCGCCACCTGGGCGTCGACGCCCACGGTCGGCAGATGCTCAGCTATGTCGCGGGGCGGGTGCCGTGGCGGGACCGGGAGGACCCGGCGTTCTTCGGCGACGCGGCGCTGGTGCGGCTGGCCGAGCTGATCCGGCGGCTGCACGACGCGTGTGCGGGCACCGGGCTGGCGGGCGACGCCGAGACGGTGTGCCACCGTGACCTGTCGCCGAAGAACACGGTGTACCGGGACTTCCCGGCCGGGCCACTGCCGGTGGCCTTCCTCGACTGGGACCTGGCCGCCCCGGGCCGCCGGATCGACGACGTCGCGTTCGCCGGCTGGCACTGGGCGGCGTTGGGCGACGACGCCGACCCGGCCGAGCTGGGCCGGCGCTGCCGACTCCTCTGCGACGCCTACGACCGAGCGTCGACCGCTGCCGCACCGGCCAGGCTGGCGCGGGGTGAGTTGGTGGGCGTGATGCTCGACCAGATCGAGAGCACCTGGCGGGGCATCGACGCCGGCGCCGACCGCGACGAGCCGGCCATGCGCCGGCTACGCGACAAGGGCGCGGTGAACGGGATCCGCCGCTGGCAGGACTGGCTGCGAACCCACCGCGAAGCCGTGGCGGCCGCGCTGGAGGCCTGACCGGCCGTTTCCTCGGTCGATCATGGAGTTGTGGTGGGGTATCAAACCCCTGTCACGGGGCGAACCAGGCACCACAACTCCATGATCGACGCCGAAGAGGGCGGGCAGCGTCAGGCGACGACGGAGACCATCCGGCCCTTCACCACGATGACCTTGCGGGGTTCCTTGCCGGCCAGGGCTGCGGCCACCGCCTCCAGGGCCGCCGCGCGGACGGTCTCCTCGGCGGCGTCGGCGGGAACCTCGATGCGGCCACGGACCTTGCCGTTGACCTGCACCGGATAGGTCACCGTGTCGGCCACCAGCAGCGCCGGGTCGGCGGTCGGGAAGTCCGCGTACGTCAGCGAGGTGTCGTGGCCCAGCTTGCGCCACAACTCCTCGGCCACGTGCGGGGCGAACGGCGCCACCATCAGCACCAGCGGCTCGGCCACCTCACGGGGCGTGGACGACAGCCGGGTCAGCCCGTTGGTCAGCTCGATCAGCTTGGCGATCGCGGTGTTGAACCGGATGTTGTCCATGTCGCCACGGACCCCGTCGATGACCTTGTGCAGCAGCCGGCGGGTCGCCTCGTCGGCCGGGTCCTCGGTGACCCGCAGCGCCCCGGTCTGCTCGTCGACGACAGCCCGCCAGACCCGCTGCAGGAACCGGTGCGAACCGACCACCGCCCGGGTCTCCCAGGGGCGGGACACCTCCAGCGGGCCCATCGACATCTCGTACACCCGGAAGGTGTCCGCGCCGTACGCGGCGCACATGTCGTCGGGGGTCACCACGTTCTTCAGCGACTTGCCCATCTTGCCGTACTCGCGGTTGACCGTCAGGTCGCCCAGGTAGTAGGCGCCGTCGCGCTCCATGACCTCCTCGGCCTGCACGTAGCTGCCGCGCGAGTCGGTGTACGCGTACGCCTGGATCATGCCCTGGTTGAACAGCTTGCGGAACGGCTCGAACGACGACACGTGCCCCAGGTCGTACAGCACCTTGTGCCAGAACCGCGCGTACAGCAGGTGCAGCACGGCGTGCTCGGCGCCGCCGACGTACAGGTCGGTGCCCCCGCAGTCGCCGTCGCCGCGCGGGCCCATCCAGTACTGCTCGTTCTCCGCGTCGACGAACCGGTCGCTGTTGGTCGGGTCCAGGTAGCGCAGCTCGTACCAGCAGGAGCCGGCCCACTGCGGCATCACGTTGGTCTCCCGGGTGTAGCGCTGCGGCCCGTCACCCAGATCCAGCTCGACCTCGACCCAGTCGCGCCGCCGCGACAGCGGGGTCTCCGGGTTGCTGGCGGCGTCGTCGGGGGCGAACGTCTTCGGCGAGAAGTCGTCCACCTCCGGCAGCTCGACCGGCAGCATCTCCTCCGGCAGGGCGATGGCCGCGCCGGTGGAGTCGTAGACGATCGGGAACGGCTCGCCCCAGTAACGCTGACGGGAGAACAGCCAGTCACGCAGCCGGTACGTCACCGCGCCGGTGCCGTGCCCGTTCGCCTCCAGCCAGGAGATGATCGCCGCCTTGGCGTCGGCGACCCCCAGCCCGTTCAGGTCCAGGCCGCGCTCGGGCGCGGCGCTGTTGATCGCCGGGCCGTCCCCGGTGTACGCCTTGCCGTCGAAGCCCTCCGCCGGCTGCACGGTACGCACGATGGGCAGCTCGAAGACCTCGGCGAACGCCCAGTCCCGCTCGTCCTGCGCCGGCACCGCCATGATCGCGCCGGTGCCGTAGCCGGCCAGCACGTAGTCGGCGATGAAGATCGGGATCTGACCGCCGGTGACCGGGTTGGTGGCGTACGCGCCGATGAAGACGCCGGTCTTCTCCTTGGTGTCGGACTGCCGCTCGACGTCGGTCTTGGCCGCCGCCGTCTTGCGGTACGCCTCGACGGCCACCCGGGGGCTGGCGTGCCCGCCGGTCCAGGCGTCTCTCGTCCCGTCCGGCCAGGCGGCCGGCACCAGCGCGTCGACCAGCTCGTGCTCGGGCGCCAGCACCATGTAAGTGGCACCGAAGACGGTGTCCGGTCGGGTCGTGAACACCCGCACCGGCGCCTGCCCGGTGGGGAAGTCGACGTGCGCACCGGTGGAACGACCGATCCAGTTGCGCTGCATCAGCTTGATCGGCTCGGGCCAGTCCAGGGTGTCCAGGTCGTCGATCAGGCGGTCGCCGTACGCGGTGATCCGCATCTTCCACTGCTTCAGGTTGCGCTTGAAGACCGGGAAGTTGCCCCGGTCGGAGCGACCGTCGGCGGTGACCTCCTCGTTGGCCAGCACGGTGCCCAGCCCGGGGCACCAGTTCACCGGGGCCTCGGAGACGTACGCCAGGCGGTGGTCGTCGACGACCTGGCGGCGCTCGGCGACGCTCAGCTCGGCCCACGCCCGGCCGTCCGGGGTGGGCCGGTTGCCGCCCTCGAACTCGGCGATCAGCTCGGCGATCGGGCGGGCCCGGCCGGCGTCCCGGTCGTACCAGGAGTTGAAGATCTGCAGGAAGATCCACTGGGTCCAGCGGTAGAAGTCGGTGTCGATGGTGGCCACCGAACGACGCTCGTCGTGCGCCAGCCCCAGCCGGCGCAGCTGCGCCTTGTACCGCTCGATGTTCGCCACCGTCGTGGTCCTCGGGTGGGTGCCGGTCTGCACCGCGTACTGCTCGGCGGGCAGGCCGAACGCGTCGAAGCCCATCGCGTGCAGCACGTTGCGGCCGGCCATCCGCTGGTAGCGGGCGTAGCAGTCGGTGCCGATGTAACCCAGCGGGTGACCGACGTGCAGGCCGGCACCGGACGGGTACGGGAACATGTCCAGCACGTACAGCTTCTCCGCGCCGGCGCGCGGGTGGGTCGGATCGGCCAGCGGGCCGGTCGGGTTCGGTGCGTGGAAGGTGCCCTCGCGCGCCCAGGTGTCCTGCCAACGAATCTCGATCTCGTCGGCCAGGGCCGCGGTGTACCGGAACGGGGGGATGTCGCCCGCCGGTGCGGCTGCCTCACTCATCGTCTCTCCTCGCTTCGCTTCGCTTCGTCTCGGCACCACCGGGCCGGGCCGGCGGCGGGCACAAAAAAGCCCCTCGCGCAGGAGGGGCCGCCGTGCTGTCGCGCGTTCAACGCATCAGCACGGCCCGGTAAGAAGCAGGAAGACTCCGGCCATGTCCGGCAGTGTACCCCGCTGCACGGCGCGACGATGTGCCGCCGCCAGGCAGGGCGCGAGGCGGTCACCCGGCCGCGGCGAACCGGGCGGTGTCGGGGGTGAAGCCCAGCACTGCTGGAAATTGAAAACCACATCGGGTACCCGCGTGGGGACCGGTCACGCATCTCCCGAAAGGCGAATATTCCGGTGGGTAACCGACGGACTACCTGCGGGGGTCGGCGATAACGACAAACATGGTTAGCCTGAGAGACCAGTGAGATTCCTGCGGCAGACGAGGCTCGACGTCGCGAACCCAACGGCGGGTCCAGGTGCTCTCTACAGAGCTGCCGTCATGGCGACGAGGAGGAGGCCCGTGACACAACAGACCTGGGACGAGGTGGGCGGCCTACTGCCGCACGACGAGTTCCGCGCCGCCAGCGAGGCCATTGTGGCCAACATCGAGCAGGTCATCGAGGGTAAGACCGCCACCGTGCGGCTCGCCCTGGCCGTTCTGCTCGCCGAGGGTCACCTCCTGATCGAAGACGTGCCGGGCGTCGGCAAGACCAAGCTGGCCAAGGCCCTCGCGCGGTCCATCGACTGCACCGTGCGACGGATCCAGTTCACCCCCGACCTGCTGCCCAGCGACGTCACCGGGGTCAGCGTCTACAACCAGGAGACGCACGACTTCGAGTTCCGTCCCGGTGCCGTGTTCGCCAACCTGGTGGTCGGCGACGAGATCAACCGTGCCTCGCCGAAGACCCAGTCGGCGTTGCTGGAGTGCATGGAGGAACGGCAGGTCACCGTCGACGGTGTCACCTACCAGCTCCAGACCCCGTTCATGGTCATCGCCACCCAGAACCCGATCGAGATGGAGGGGACCTACCCGCTGCCCGAGGCGCAGCGCGACCGGTTCACCGCCCGCATCGCCATGGGTTACCCGGACTCCAACGCCGAGCTGGCCATGCTCGACGGGCACGGTGCCACCGACCCGCTGAACGAGCTGCGCGCGGTCTCCGACGCGGCCATCGTCCGGCAGCTCATCGCCACCGTCCGGCAGGTGCACGTCGCGGACGCGGTCAAGCAGTACGCGATCGACCTGGTCACCGCCACCCGCGAGGCACCCGACCTGCGGCTCGGCGCCTCCCCCCGGGCGACCCTGCAACTGCTGCGCACGGCCCGGGCGGTCGCCGCCCTGGAGGGTCGCGACTACGTGCTCCCCGACGACCTGCAGGCCCTGGCGGTGCCGGTGCTCGCGCACCGGATCATCCCGACCGCCGACGCGCAGCTCGCCCGACGCACCACCGACGCGATCGTCTCCGAGCTGGTGCACCGCCTGCCGCTGCCGCACGACCGGCAGCGCAACCCGTACGACACCCGGCCCGGCACCGGCGGCAACGGCCGCGCTCCCTACGAGCCGCGGAGGCCATGACGTGCGTGCCGGGCTGCGCGGGCTGACCACCCGCGGGCGCTCCTTCCTCGCCGCCGCCCTCGCGGCGGCGATCTCGGCCGGCATCCTGGGCGAGAAGGACCTGCTCCGGGTGGCTGTGCTGTTGGCCATCCTGCCGTTGCTGGCCGCGGCCTACGTCGGGCGCAGCCGCTACAAGCTGGCCTGCAACCGCTCACTGGACCCGCACCGGGTTCCGGTCGGCGCCAACTCCCGGGTGGTGCTGCGCCTGCAGAACCTCTCCCGGCTGCCGACCGGCACCCTGCTCCTGGAGGACCGGCTGCCCTACGCGCTGGGCAGCCGGCCCCGGGTGGTGTTGGAGCGGCTCGGCGCGCACCAGGCCACCTCCGTGGCGTACACCGTGCGGGCCGACGTGCGGGGCCGCTACGACGTGGGCCCGCTGGTGGTCCGGATGACCGACCCGTTCGGCCTCTGCGAACTCACCAGGTCCTTTCCCAGCACCGACCACCTGACGGTCATCCCGCAGGTCACCGCCCTGCCGTCGGTCCGGCTCCCCGGGGAGTACGCGGGCAGCGGCGACAGTCGGGCCCGCTCGGTGGCGGTGCACGGCGAGGACGACGCGGCGACCCGGGAATATCGGCGCGGCGACGACCTGCGCCGGGTGCACTGGAAGTCCACCGCGCGCACCGGCGAGCTGATGGTGCGCCGCGAGGAGCAGCCGTGGGAGAGCCGGGCCACTGTCGTCCTGGACACCCGCGCGTACGGCCACCGCGGCGAGGGGCCGACGGCCAGTTTCGAGTGGTCCGTCTCCGCCGCCGCGAGCATCGCCGTCCACCTGCGCCAGGCCGGCTACAAGTTGCGCCTGGTCACCGGCTCGGGGGCGGATGTCGACGCCTCGGAGGCCGGCGGTGACGGTGCGCTGCTCGACCACCTCGCGGAGGTCCGACTGGATCAGCGCGCCGAGCTGACCGACCTCGTGCAACGGGTCCGCCAACGCGCCGACGGCGGTCTGATCATCGGGCTGTTCGGCACGGTGAGTGTGGCCGAGGCCGAGCTGCTGGCCGGCCTGCGGGGCAACGGCGCCACCTGCGTCGGCTTCCTGCTCAACAGCTCCACCTGGCTCAGCCTGCCCGAAAAGGCCCGGGCCGAGGCGGAGCACGCCCACGCCGCCGCCGTCCTCGCCATGCTGCAGAGCGGTTGGCGGGTGGTCGGTGTCGACCACGGCGGCCGACTGCCCGCGCTGTGGCCGCAGGCCGGCCGGGGCTCCCAGGGCTTCGCGCTTCGCGCCGCACTGGCCGAGACGGTGGCCGGCGGCGTGCGATGAACGGAAGGTTCCCCTCATGATCGCCAGTCGGAACATCGGCCTGGTGGCGGCCACGGCAACCCTGCTGGCCGCCGCGCCGCTGTCGGCCATCTTCCAGAGCTGGACGTGGCTCATCCAGTCGGTCATCGCGGTCGCCGTGGTGGCCGGGGTGGCCGCGTTGACCCGGCTCGCCCGGGCCCCCCTGTGGGGTCAGGTGTTGGGTATGCTGGCCGGCCTGCTCCTTGCCCTGACCTGGCTGTTCCCCAGTGGGGCGGAGCTGCTGGCCGTCCTGCCCACGCCGGGCACGCTCGCGCACTTCAACGACCTGCTCGCCGGGTCCATGCAGGACATGCGCTCGTACGGCGTCGAGGTCCCCGACACCGACCCGTTGCTGTTCATCACCGTGCTCGGCGTCGGTGGGGTCGCCGTCCTGGTCGACGTGCTGGCCGTCGGGCTGCGCCGGCCCGCGCTGGCGGGGCTGCCGATGCTGGCCATCTACTCGGTGCCGGTCGCCGTCTACGTGGACAGCGTCCCCGCGGTGCCGTTCGTGGTGGGCGCCGCCGGTTACCTCTGGCTGCTGGTCACCGACAACGTGGACCGCGTACGCCGCTTCGGGCGCCGGTTCACCGGTGACGGCCGCGACGTCGACGTGTGGGAGGCCTCGCCGCTGGCGTCCGCCGGCCGCCGGCTCGCGGCGGTCGGCGTGGCCCTGGCCGTGGTGCTGCCGCTGGCGGTGCCCGGCATGACGGGCGGGTTGCTCGACTCCCTCAGCCGGGGTCCGGGCAACGGCACCGGCAACGGGACCGGCTCGGGCGGCACGTCGGGTCGGATCGACCTGTTCGCCTCGCTCGCCGGCCAGCTCAACCAGTCCCAGGTGGCCGATCTGGTCAAGGTCACCACGTCCGAGCAGAGCCCGTTCTACCTGCGTTACGCGGTCGCCGACGAGCTGCGCCCGGGTGGTTTCCAGGCGCGCAACCCGAGTGGCCGGCCGGCCAACCGGGACCTGCCGAACCCGGCCGACCGGGCCGGCCGGGGCGTGCAGCAGACCACCTACCGGGCCACCGTCGAGGTCACCAAGAGCCTGAGCATGTCGCTGATGCCGGTGTACGCCGAGCCGGTCCGCACCGAGGACCTCAACGGCAACTGGCTCTACGACCCCAACCAGCAGGTCGTCTTCTCCAACCGGGAAAACTCCCGGGGTCGCAAGTACTCCTTCGACTACGTCCGCTCGACGTACACCCCGGCGGCGCTGCGGGCCGCGCTGCCGCTCCCGACCGACCACCCGGTACGCCGGCAGCTGACCGCCACCCCCGAGCGGGTGCCGGAGGTGGAGGAGCTGGTCAAGGGGCTCATCCAGGGCAAGCGCACCGACTACGACCGGGTGCTGGCCATCTACCAGCACTTCTCGGCGGACAACGGGTTCGCCTACCGGTTGAGCACCGAGAGCGGCAGCAGCGGGCAGGACATCGTCAACTTCCTGACCAACAAGGTCGGCTACTGCCAGCAGTACGCCGCCGGGATGGCCTGGCTGGTCCGCGCGGCCGGCATCCCGGCCCGGGTCGCGTTCGGCTTCACCAACGGCAGCAAGCGCGACGGCGACACGTTCACGCTGACCAATCTCAACCTGCACGCCTGGACGGAGGTCTTCTTCAACGGCCTCGGTTGGGTGCCGTTCGACGCCACCCCGGCGTCCGGGGTGCCCGGCTCCACCCGGTCGGCCTGGGCGCCGGACACCGACGCGCCGGAACCGTCCGCTCCGGGCACCGGTGTCACGGACACCCCCGCGGGCCCCGAGGCCTCAGCTGGTCCGGCCGGACCGGACAACGCCGACCGGGACACCGACGAGGGGCTTTCACTCGGCGGGACGACGCCGGACGAACAGCCTCCGGTCTGGCCCTGGTGGGCGGCCGGCCTGCTGGCCCTGTTGCTGCTCCTGGCGGTGCCCGCTCTGCGCCGGCTCGCGTTGCGGCGTCGACGGGGTGGCCGGGCGGCGAGCGCGACGGTGGCCGCCACGACCGTCACCGACGGCACCGAGCCGGGCTCCCGCGTGGTGACGGTCGCCGCCGACGCCAGCCGCGCCCGCGCGGATGCGCACGCCGCCTGGGCGGAGCTGCTCGACACCCTGGTGGACTTCCGGGTCCCGGTCGACCTCACCGAGACGCCGAGGGCGACCGCGGACCGGCTCGTCCGGGACACCCTCAGCGACGACACCGCCGCCGTGGAGTCGGCACGGCTGCTCGGCAGGGCGGAGGAGCGGGCCCGCTACGCGCGGGATCCGCTGACCGGTGAGCGGCTGCTGCCGGCACTGCGCACGGTCCGCGGGGCGCTCGCCTCCCGGGCGGACCGACGGACCCGCCTCCTCGCCGCCGTGTTGCCGCCGTCGGTGCTGCTGCGGTGGAGAACGGGCATGGCGGACACGTCCGGCCGAATGGCGGCGCTGACCGGGCGGACCCGGTACCGGCTGCTGCGCTGGAACCCGCGACGGCTGTTGGCCGACCGGGCGGCCCGCTGAGCAACGCAGGTCCACGGGTGGGGCGGCGGTCGGTGGACCGCCGCCCCACGCTGCTTCAGGCGTCAACCCTCAGTGGCCCCCTACGCCAATCGTCGAACGGTGCGGCGCGCCGAGGTGGGGGCGCGGGGCGAGGCGACGCGGGCAGCGGGCGGGATAGCGGGCCCTCCAAGATCGTGCTCGATCCAGGAACCAGTCCCCTCCCCTCGCGCCCGATGCCACTACATCCAGGATCGAGCACGATCATGCGGAAAGGGGCCCGGCACGGGAGGCACGGGGGAAGGAGACAGCCGGGGAGACCGCGGGCAAGGAGACAGCCGCGAGGGAGACAGCCGGGACAGGGACTGCCGGGAAGAGAGTCGCCGGGAAGGAGACAGCCGGGAAGGTGGCAGCGGGCAGAGGGCGCGCGGATACCACTGAGGTCGCCGGCGGAAATGCCCGGCGACCCACTCGTCGCGACGTACGGCCGCCTGAGCGGCGCACGCCCGCCTCAGGGGCGGAACTGGCCTACCGGTGCCCCTCCGGGCGCTGCCGCCACCTGTCCTCCATGCGGTCCAGGAGTGACGACTTGCGACCGGATCGGCCACCGCGGGGGCGACGACGACTCGTCGTGCCGCCCACCACGTGCAGGTCAGGTGACTGTGCCCGCCGGTGCGACTGCACCGCGAACGCGGCCGACGCCAGCATGACGACGAAGCCCGCCACCGCCAGCGGTGGAGTCTTGATCACCGCGCCATAGACCAGTAGAGCCAAGCCAGCGATGATGACGCCGGCGGCGACGAGCAGGCGACGCCGCGCATGGAAGCGCGGATCGCTGGCGCGCACGGCCGAGGCGAATTTGGGGTCCTCGGCAAGCGACCGCTCGATCTGCTCGAACAGCCGCTGCTCGTGCTCCGAGAGCGGCACGGCACTCCTCCCCGGTCACGTTGGTCGGGCCCACTCGGGCCGACAGACCGTGGCAGCCATCCGACTGCTTACCCGCAAGTCTACGAGGGGGCTCGCGCGTCGGAAAGCGGGACGACCTATGGGTGGGGTGGATTTTCCTTTCGACCGCTGTCACGGTCGCCCATCAGACTGGCCGGACCTATGACGGACCGCCCGAAACGGGCAGCAGCGGCGTCCGCGGCAGCTTCCGCCTCGCGCCAACCATGCTCGGGCGCGCCGAGGGTGAGCTGCCGGGGAGCGCCCTGCGCCGGGGCGAGCCCCTCGACCCGGACACCGACGAGTCGGATCCGCTCGCCCGGGTCCAACGCGGTGTAGAGCGCCCAAACCGTGTCGAACATCTCGCGGGCGGTGTCGGTGGGCACGTCGAGGGTGCGGGAGCGGCTCACCGTGCGGAAGTCGGCCAGCCGGACCTTGAGGGCGACGGTGCGCCCGACCTGCCCGGAGCCCCGCAACCGGACGCCGACCTTCGCGCTGAGCGCGAGCAGCGCGCGGCGGATCTCCAGTGGGTCGGCCACGTCGACCTCGAAGGTCACCTCCGCGCCGATCGACTTGTCGACGTGTTCCGGGCTGACCCCGCGCGGGTCCCGTCCCCAGGCCAGCTCGTGCAGGTGCGCCGCCGAGGCGGCGCCGACCGCCCGGCGGATCATGCCCACCGGCGCCTCGGCGAGGTCGCCGACGGTGGTCAGGCCGAGACGACGCAGCGACTCGGCGGCGCGCTCCCCCACCCCCCATAGCGCGTCCACGGGCAGCGGGTGCAGGAAGTCGAGCACCTGCCCCGGGGGCACCACCAGCAGCCCGTCCGGTTTGGCCCGGGTGGAACCCAGCTTGGCCACAAACTTGCTGGGCGCCACCCCGACCGAGCAGGTCAGCGCCTGCTCGTCGGCGACCCGGCGGCGGATCAGCCGGGCGATGGTGGCCGGGGAGCCGAAGAGCCTGCGGGCGCCGGTCACGTCGAGGAACGCCTCGTCGAGGGAGAGCGGCTCGACCAGCGGGGTGACGTCGCGGAAGATCTGCATGACCGCCCGGGAGGCGGCGGTGTAGGCGGTGAAGTCCGGTGGCAGGTAGACCGCGTGCGGGCAGCGGGCTCGGGCCTGACCGGTCGGCATCGCGCTGCGCACGCCGTAGCGGCGGGCCTCGTAGCTGGCCGAGCTGACGACCCCGCGTGGCCCGACGCCGCCGACGACCACCGGGCGGCCGCGCAGCTCGGGTCGGCGGCGCACCTCGACGGCGGCGAAGAACGCGTCCATGTCGACGTGCAGGATGGGGCTGCCCGAGTCGTCGGCGTCCGGCCCGAAGCGCGGATCATCGCCTCGGGGCAACGACTGGCTGCGGCCCATCCCGGCAGGTTAACCCGTCGGTACGACACCACCAGCCGCCGGCGGGCCGGACCGGACGCCGCTCAGCCGCGGACGACCAGCAGGGGCACGGTCAGCTCGGCCGCGGTGTCCGACCCGTGGTACGCCACCAGCTTCGACGCCATCGGCCGCTCGGTGCGACTGGCCATGACCGCGTACGTGTCGTTGCAGGTCACCACCACGTCGCCGATCCGCCCCAGGTGTTCCTCGGGCACCGGCCCGAACCAGCCGGTGGCCACCATCTCGTCGCGGGTGCGTACCCGTGCGGCGGCGCCCAGCACCTCGGACCAGGCGGCCCGCACGTCGTCGACCGCGCCCGCCTCGGCGTGCAGGTAACGCACCCGGGCCTCACCGGCCACCACCCGCACCCCGGCGCGCAGTCGGGGGTCGGTGTCCAGGTCGAAGCGGTGCTCGGCGGGAATGTCGAGCTGGCCGTGATCGGCGGTCACCAGCAGCGCCGCGTCGGGTGGCAGCCCGTCGACCAACCGGGCGAGCAGGGCGTCCACCTCGGTGGCGGCGACCCGCCAGGGTGCCGAGTCGACGCCGCTGAGGTGGCCGTGCCGGTCCAGGTCGGCGTGGTAGCCGGAGACCAGGGTCGGGCCCGGGCCGGCGGCCAGCGCGGCCAGCATGGTGGCGGCCACCGCGTCCCCACCGGCGGCGCCCCGGAAGTCGCCGCCCCGGTTGGCGGCGAGGGTCAAGCCGCTGCCACCGAACTCCGGCCGGCTCACCACGGTCACCGTCACACCGGCGGCGCGGGCCAGCTCCAGCTGGGTGGGCACCGGCTGCCAGTGCAGCGGCGACGGGTCAGCGGCCCAGTCGGTGTGGGTGAGCACCCGGTCGGTGCCGGGCACCCGCACGGTGAAGCCGAGCACCCCGTGCGCGCCCGGCGCGACGCCGGTGCCCAGCGTCACCAGGCTGGTCGGGGTGGTGGACGGGAAACCGGCGAGGAGCGGTCGGGCCACTGTCGCGGCGAGCCCGGCCAGGGTCGGCGCGTACGGGGCGGCGGTCGGCAGCTGGTACCAGCCGAGCCCGTCGACCAGCAGCACGGCGATCCGGCGTACCCCGGCCAGCGCGGGGACGAGCCCGAGCGGGTCGACCGAGCCGGGCACGCCCAGCACGGCGAGCGCGCTGGGCAGCACGTCGGCGAGACGGCCACCGCCGTGGTGCGGCCCGAGGACCGTCAGCGGTGCGGGGGTCGGCGAGTCGCTCATGCCGGCCGGCGGGCGAACAGGTGCAGCTGGGCGGCCAGGTCCCGGTAGGGCGGTTGGGCGGCCAGCGCGCGTTCCAGCTCCACCAGGGCGGCGGACTGCCCGTCGGAGACCGCGGCCGGCAGCAGGTCGGCGAGCACGCGTACCCCGTGGATCTCCTCGACCACGAGACCGGCGGCGTCGAGCAGCGCGGCGGCGCCGGGGGCGTCGTAGCGTCGGCGCAGCGTGTCCCGTGGTCCGGCGGTGCCGGCCGGGTCGGCGGCCAGCGCCGCCGCGACGTCGAGGTGGCCGTTCATCGCGCGGCCCAGAACGGCGGCGGCCCGCCCGGCCACGAGCACGCTGGCCGCGCCGCCGGGGCGCAGCGCGGTGGCCAGCGCGGTCACCACCGGCGTGGGGTCGTCCACCACCTCCAGCACGGAGTGGCAGAGCACCAGGTCGACGCCGGCCGGCTCGACCAGCCCGGCGAGGGCGTCGCCGTCGCCCTGCACGGCGGCGATCCGGTCGGCCACGCCGGCCTCGGCGGCCCGGCGGGTGAGCGCGGCGAGCGCGTCGGGGCTGGCGTCGACCACGGTGACCCGGTGCCCGGCGCGGGCCAGGGGGACGGCGAAACCGCCGGTGCCGCCGCCCACGTCCAGCACGGTCAGCTCGGCGTCGCCGCGCCGGTCCAGCTCGGCACGGAGCACCGACCAGATCACGGCGGTACGGGGGGTCAGCGGCGGCCCGGCGAACCGGCCTCGGGTCTGCTCCACCCGGTCGAGCCTAGTCACCCGGTCCAGTCAGCCCTTGCGGCCGGTGGTGGCGATGCCCTCGACAAAGTGCCGCTGGGCCAGGAAGAACAGAATGATCATCGGGACGGTGGCCAGCACACTCCCGGCGAGCACGATCTCCCACTGCTGCTCACCGCCGTAGCCGAACCGGTCCAGCACGACCTTGAGCCCGCGCGGCAGGGTGTAGAGCTGCTCGTTGCGCAGGTAGATCAGCGGCTTGAGCAGGTCCGTCCAGCTGGCCTTGAACTCGAAGACGAAGGCGACCAGCAGCGCCGGGCGGATCAGCGGAAAGGCCATCTTCCAGAACAGCTGCGGGTAACTCGCCCCGTCCACCCGGGCGGCCTCGAAGTATTCCCGGGGCAGAGCGAGCAGGAACTGCCGCAACAGGAAGATGTAGAACGCCGAGCCGAACAGGTTGCCCGCCCAGAGCGGCACCTGGGTGTCGGTCAACCCCAGGTCCGACCAGATGAGATACGTCGGGATCATGGTGACCGCGAACGGCAGCATCATGGTCGCCAGGACCAGCCCGAAGAGCAGGTTGCGGCCGGGAAAGCGGAAGTAGGCGAAGCCGAAGGCCACCCAGGCGCTGGAGAGGGTCGCCGCCGCGGCGGCGGCCACACCGACCACCACGCTGTTGCCGAACCAGGTCACCAGTGGCACGGCCCGCCAGGCCTCGGCGTAGTTCTCCGGAGCGAACGGGACCGGCAGGAAGCCGGGGGCGAAGACGTACTCCCGGGGGCGCAGCGAGGCGCTGACCAGCCAGACGAACGGCAGCATGAAGATCACGGCGGCGCCCACCAGCGCCACCACGAAGAGCACCCGTTGCCAGGGTGACCGACGGCCCGCACCGGCCGCCGACCGGGGCGCCGCCGGCCGGGCCGGCGAGATGCCGGAGACCGGTGACGCGGCGCCCCGCTCGACGGCGGTGGTCACGACTCGGCCCCAGCTGCCGGATCCTCCTCCGCCCGCGACCGCCGAACGTTGGCGACCGGACCGTCGGTGAGCTGGTACTCGCGCGGCTCGATCTGCTGCTCGGGCACCCAGCCCGCGGTCAGCCGGGTACGCCGCGCGTTGGCCACGCCGTTGTGGCCGATCATCGAAGTCACGTGTCTTCTCCCTCGTAGTACACGAACCGGTTGCTGAGTTTCACCTGTATCAGAGTGATGATCAAGATGATCACGAAAAGCAGCCACGCCATCGCCGACGCGAAGCCCATGTGCAGGAACTGGAACGCCTCCTGGAACAGGTGGATGACGTAGAAGGTGGCCGCGTCACTGTTGAACGAGTTCTGCGTCTGCCGGTTGCCGAAGTACATCGTGTAGACCTCGGTGAACATCTGCAGCGACGCGATCGTGTTGACGATCAGCGTGAAGAACAGCGCACCCGAGATCATCGGCAGGGTGACCGACCGGAACCGGGCCCAGGGGCCGGCACCGTCGATGGCAGCCGCCTCGTACAGGTCACGGGGCACGTTCTGCAACGCGGCCAGATAGATGATCACCGTGGAGCCGAGGCTCCACAGGCTCATCAGGATGATGCCGGGCATCACCCAGCCCGGGTCGGTGGTCCAGCTCGGACCGTCGATCCCGACCAGGCCGAGCACCCGGTTGATCAGGCCGTCCTGGGTGTTGAGCAGCAGCAGGAACAGGATGCCGACGGCCACCGCCGGGGTCATCACCGGCAGGTAGAAGACGGTACGGAAGAAGCCCTGCAACCGGCCGACCCGCTTGAGCAGCAGCGCCAGGCCCAGCGAGATGAGCATCACCAGCGGTACGTGCAGCGCCGTGTAGTAGACGGTGTTGCCCAGGCTGCGGGCCACCGCCGGGTCACTCATCAGCTGCCGGTAGTTGTCCAGCCCGGTGTACTCCGGAGGGTTGATCACGTCGTACTCGGTGAAGCTCAACCAGAGACTGGCGATCATCGGCCCGGCCGAGAAGACCAGGAACCCGACGATCCACGGCGCCAGGAAGAGGTACGCCCAGCGCGCCTCCCGCCGGGCCAGCGGCGTACGACGGCGCCGACCCGGAGCGGGAGCGGTGACGGTGGCCATCGCGGGCTACTTCGCGGCCTTGTCCAGCGCGGCGGTGGCCTCCTGCTGGGCCCGCTGCAACGCCTGCGCGGGCTGCGCCTGGCCGGCGAGCACCCGGTTGACCGCGTCGTAGTACGCCTTGTCGAACTCCGCCCCGGCCGGAGAGGCGGGCATCGCGAACGCGGCGTCCTGCACCGAGCGGATGGTGGCCACGGCGTCATCGAAGCGCTTGTTGCCGGTCGGCTGGTACAGCTCGTCGAAGATCTTCTTGTCGGCGATGGCGTTCGCCGTGTAGAGGCCGGTGAACGGCTGGCCGGCGGCCTTGCGGGCGTCCACCCGGGCCTTCGCGGCGGCCACCCAGGTGTCGGTGGCGGTCATCTGCTTGACGAACGCACACGCCGCGTCCGGGTTCTTCGCGCCCTTGGTGACCACCCAGGCCTGCCCGGCGGACTGGGTCAGCGGCTTGCCCTGCCGGTCCACGAACGGCTTGACCACCAACTCGGCGTTCGGGCTGTTCTTGGCGGCCTGGTTGAGGAACCACTCCTCCATCGGCCACGCCACGATCTGCTTCTGGGTCAGCGGGTTCTGTGCGCCGAAGAAGTCGAAGGTGTCCCGGAACGACTTGAATTTGCCCCAGCCGCCCTGCTGCTGGATCAGGTTGACCCCGGTGGTCAGCGCCTCGACCACCCGGGGATCGTCCAGTTTGGCGGTGCGGCCGTCGGCGGAGAGCATGTCGGCGCCGTTGGCCTTGGCCCACATCGGCAGGAACTCGGGGACCTTCGGGTCGATGCCGATCCGGGAGAGTCGGCCGCCGGAGACCTCGGCCAGCTTGGCGTTGAGCTGGGGCAACGCGGCCCAGTCGGCCAGGTTGACCTGGTCGGCGGTCAGCCCGGCCTGCTTGAGCAGCCCCTCGTTGAGGTAGACCACCCGGACGGTGGAGAACTCGGGGATGCCGTAGACGGTGTCGTCGAGCGTGACCTGGGCGCGGGCGGCCGGCCGGTACTGCTCCAGGTCGATGGCCTGCTTCTTGACGCAGTCGGTCAGCGGCTGGATCGACCCGCGCTTGGCGTACGTGCCGATCAGCTTGCGGTCCATGTAGACCAGGTCCGGGGGGTTGCCCGAGGCGACCGCGGAGAGGAACTGCTGCTCGTCGAAGGCCCCCTCGGTGACCTTCAGCTCGACGTCGGGATGGTCACGCTTGAAGGCGTCCACCCGGGTGGTGGCGATCTCGTCGGAGAAGCCGAAACCCATGGTGCTCAGCGTGCCCTTGGCGGCGGTGCCGCCGCCCGCGTCGCTGTCCCCGCCGACGCCCCCACAGCCACTGAGCACCAGAGTGAGCGCCCCGGCGAAGGCCGTCGCCCGCAGTATCCGTGACATGTGTCCCTCCCGAGTCCACGCGCGCCACACCGCTCGCGTGACCTGCACTTCTCCTCAGAAGCGCAGCTCAAACGTGAGATTTACGTAGCCGACCGGTCACCGGAAGTCACGGGAGGCGGGGCTGACCGGCGGCTCGATGGCGTCCAGCCGGTCGGCGACCAGGTTGGTCACCCCCTCGTGCCGCTGCAACCGGCCCCGGACCACCAGCGCGGCGCTGGTGCGGGCCACCCGCCGGTAGCGCTGCCACAGCCCCGGCGAACAGGTGACGTTGAGCATCCCCGTCTCGTCCTCCAGGTTGAGGAAGGTGACCCCGCCCGCGGTCGCCGGGCGTTGCCGGTGGGTGACGATGCCACCGACCCGGATCCGTTGCCCCGGCTCCACCCGGCCGAGCCGGGCGATCGGCACCGCGCCCAACACGTCGAGCTGACCCCGGATGAACCGGGCGGGATGGCTCTCCGGCGACAGCCCGGTGGCCCACACGTCGGCGACCAGCCGGTCCACCGCCTCCATCCCGGGCAGCGTGGGCGCCGCCGCGCCGGTCACCGTGCCGGGCAGCCGGCCCGGCCGGTCCTGGGCGGCCGCACCGGCGGCCCACAGCGCCTGCCGCCGGGTCAGCCCGAAACAGGCGAAGGCGTCCGCGGTGGCCAACGCCTCCAGCTGCGCGGCGGTGAGACCGACCCGCCGGGCCAGATCAGGCATGTCCCGGTACGACCCACCGGCGGCCCGTTCGGCCTCGATCCGCTCGGCCACGTCGGCGCCGAGGGTCCGTACGCCGGACAGGCCGAGCCGGACGGCCGGGCCGCCCAACCCCCAGGCGTGCGGCGGCTCCCCCGGCCCACTGCCCCACCGGGTGTCCGGGGTGGACTCCAGCACCGCCAACGCCCCGCTGGCGTTGATGTCCGGGCGACGGACCTCCACCCCGTGCCGGCGGGCGTCGTCGACCAGGGTCTGCGGTGAGTAGAAGCCCATCGGCTGGGCGTTGAGCAGCGCGGCCAGGAACGGCGCCGGGTGGTAACGCTTGAGCCAGGAGCTGGCGTAGACCAGGTAGGCGAAGCTCATCGCGTGGCTCTCCGGGAAGCCGTAACTGGCGAACGCGGTGAGCTTGCGGTAGACGTCGTCGGCCAACTCACCGGTGATGCCCCGCTCGGCCATCCCGGCGTAGAGCCGATCGGCGATCCGGGTCATCCGCTCGACCGACCGTTTGGCGCCCATCGCCCGACGCAGCTGGTCGGCCTCGGCCGCGTCGAAGCCGGCCAGGTCGATGGCGAGCTGCATCAACTGCTCCTGGAACAGCGGCACACCCAGGGTCTTCTCCAGGGCGTTGCGCATCAGCGGGTGCGCGAAGGTCACCGGCTCCTGGCCGTTCTTGCGCCGGATGAACGGGTGCACCGAACCACCCTGGATCGGGCCGGGCCGGATCAGCGCCACCTCGACCACCAGGTCGTAGAACTCGCGGGGCTTGAGCCGGGGCAGGGTGGCCATCTGCGCGCGACTCTCCACCTGGAACACCCCGACCGAGTCGGCCCGGCAGAGCATGTCGTAGACCTCCGGGTCGTCCAGGGTCATGTCACCCAGGTCGAGGCTCTGGCCGATCATGTCGTAGCCGTAGTGCAGGGCGGAGAGCATGCCCAGCCCGAGCAGGTCGAACTTGACCAGGCCGACCGCCGCGCAGTCGTCCTTGTCCCACTGCAGGACGCTGCGCCCGGGCATCCGCCCCCACTCCACCGGGCAGACCTCGATCACCGGCCGGTCGCAGATCACCATGCCGCCGGAGTGGATGCCCAGGTGCCGGGGGAACGTCTGCAACTCGTTGGCGTACTCCACCACCTGCTCCGGGATGTTCTCCACGTCGACCGTGGCGACCGAGCCCCACCGGTCGATCTGCTTGCTCCAGGCGTCCTGCTGCCCCGGCGAGTAGCCGAACGCCTTGGCCACGTCCCGCACCGCCGACCGGGGCCGGTAGGAGATGACGTTGGCGACCTGGGCGGCGTGCTCCCGGCCGTAGCGGGTGTAGACGTGCTGGATCACCTCCTCCCGACGGTCGGACTCGATGTCCACGTCGATGTCCGGCGGGCCGTCGCGTTCCGGGGCGAGGAACCGCTCGAAGAGCAGCCGGTGCCGGACCGCGTCCACATTGGTGATCCGCAACGCGTAGCAGACCGCCGAGTTGGCCGCCGAGCCCCGACCCTGGCAGTAGATGTCCTGCTCACGGCAGAACGTGACGATGTCGTAGACCACCAGGAAGTAGCCGGGGAAGCCCAACTCCTCGATCATGTTCAGCTCGTGGTCGAGTTGCGCGTACGCCGTCGGGTGCGCCTGCGGCGGCCCGTAGCGCTCCCGTGCCCCGTCGGCGGTCAACTTCCGCAGCCAGCTCATCTCCGTGTGCCCCGGTGGCACCGGGTACGCCGGCAGCTGCGGCGCGACGAGCTGGAGGTCGAAGGCCAACTCGGCACCGAACTCGGCAGCCCGCGCCACCGCGCCCGGGTACGCGGCGAACCGGGCCGCCATCTCCGCGCCGCTGCGCAGGTGGGCAGTGGCCGCCGCGGGCAGCCAGCCGTCGATCTCGTCCAGACTGCGTCGGGCGCGGACGGCGGCGACGGTGGTGGCCAGCCGACGCCGGCCGGGGCTGGCGTAGTGCACGTTGTTGCTGGCCACCGTCGGCAACCCGGCTGCGGCGGCCAAGTCGGCGAGCGCGTCGTTGCGGTCGGCGTCGACAGGATGGCCGTGGTCGGTCAGCTCCACCGCCACCGTCTCCGCACCGAAGAGCGAGGTCAGCCGGTCCAGCTCGCGGGCCGCCGCGTCCACCCCCTCGGTGAGCAGCGCGCCCGGCACGTGCCCCTTGCGGCAGCCGGTCAGCACCAGCACGTGATCGCGTAGCTCGGCGGCGACCTCCTCCAGCTCTCCGTAGACCGGGCGGCCCTTCTCCCCGCCGCGCAGTTGGGCGCGGGCGATGGTGGTGGCCAGCCGGGCATACCCCTCATGGCCGTGCGCGAGCACCAGCAGGTGCGCGCCGTGCGGGTCGGGTTCGCCGTTCTGCGGGCCGGGCAGCCCGAGGGACAGCTCCGCGCCGAAGATGGTCGGCAGGCCCAGCGTGCGGGCCGCCTCGGCGAAGCGGACCACCCCGTAGAAGCCGTCGTGGTCGGTGACGGCGAGCGCGGTGAGCCCCAGCCGGGCCGCCTCCTCGGCCAACTCCTCGGGATGGCTGGCACCGTCGAGGAAGCTGAAGTTGGTGTGCGCGTGCAGCTCCGCGTAGGGCACCACCCCGTCGGGGCGGGTCAGCTCCGGTGGCTGGTACCGCTCGCGGTGGCGGCTCCAGGCCGGGGAGTCTCCCCCGTCGGCGTCCACGGCGAGCGGGTCCACCACGTGCAGGTGCCGCTCGTCGCGCGACCGACCGCCGCCCGACCTGCCGGAACCGCCGTCGACCCGCCCGGAGAGCACCCTCTCCAGCTCCGACCAGGGCATCTTCGGGTTGTGGAAGCTCATTTCCGCACCCTCGGCCTGATCGACCCGGCTGGACGCTCAGTCATAGATCGCCTCCACCAACCACTGCCCGGCCTCGACGGCGAGCAGCAGGGCGGTGCCGTCGGCCAGGCAGACCTGGAACCGTGCCCGCCGCCGCGCCTCGGCGGGGGCCCACCACCGCTCGTCCACCGGCCACGGGCCGACCCAGCCGACGATCTCCGCCGGCCGGCCGGTGCCGACCACCAGCCGGGCTGGTGGAGCGCTCACCGCCAGCCGCGCGCTGATCACCACCGCCTCGCCGGCGGCGTCGTGCACGGTCGCGGCGAGCGGGCTGGGCAGCACCATCGCCGGTGCGGGCGCCGGAAGCCGGCCGGGCCACGGTGGAACCCCGCCCGCGCTGTGGTCGGCGGGCCGACCGGCACCGACGGCCCGGCCGCCGCCACTGGCGACCGGCCCACCGGGCAGCGATGCCGGGGCGGAAGGCGCGACCGGCCCACCGGGCGGCGATGCCGGAGCGGTACGCACGACCGGCCCACCGGACAGCGACGCCGAGCCGGAAGGCGCGACCGACCCACCGGACAACGGCGCCGAGCCGGAAGGCGCGACCGGCCCGCCGGGCAGCGGTGGCGGGCCGGGACGCGCGGGGAGGCGTTCGTCGCCCCACGGCACCAGTCGCACCTGGTCGGCTGGGGAGCGCCCACCGCCGAGCACCGCGGTCACCACCGCTTCCGGACCCAGGATGCCCTGCACCCGGCTCAGCGCCCGGTGCGCCCGTTCCCGCTCCTCGCCCGTCTCCCCCCACAGGCCGGCCTGTAGACCGGCCTGGGCGATCACCCCGTCCGGGATCAGTCGCAGCCGGATGATGCCGGCCGTCGGTCGGGCCGGTCGGGCGCCGGCGCGGCCACTGCTGCCGGAGAGCCAGCCGTCGAGCTGCCAGCGCACCCGGTCGGCGATGGCCGCGGCGGTGAGCAGGCCGTCGTGCCGCCACACCCGGTGCAGTTCCTGGCCGTGCTCGGTGACCGCCTCGATGCCGAGCCGGGTGCAGGCCAGCCCGTGCCCGGCCAGCCGCTCATGCAACTGCTCAGCCAACGCCCGGGCCACGAACGCCGCCACGTCGACCCGGTCGATCGGCTCGTCCTGCTCGGCGGTCACCGTCAGGTCGGCCGGCGGCTGCCGGACGGCGAGTGGGCGGTGGTCCCGCCCGGCGGCCAGCCGATGGGCCAGCGCACCGTCGAACCCGAACCGGGCCAGCACGTCGCCAGCCGGCAGCGCGGCGAAGTCGCCGAGAGTGCGCACACCGAGCCGACGCAGCAGGTCGGCCAGCGCCGAGCGGCCGAGCGCCTCGACCGGCAACCCGGCCAGGAACTCGGGTGTCCCACCCGGTGCCACCACCCGACCGGCGCGAGCGGCCAACCCGGCCGCGAACACCCCGTCGGCGATGCCCACCTGGCTCTCCACCAGGCACGACTGGGCGACGTGCTCGATGATCCGCTCGGCGGCCGCCTCCTCGCCACCGAGGTAACGGCTCGGCCCGCGGGCGGCCACCGCGCAGGCCCCCGGACGGACCACCTCGACGCCGGCGACCAACTCCTCCACCGCGGCGACCACCGGCTCGAACGCCCGGGCGTCCCGACCCGGGTCGTAGTCCACGACGGTGAGCTGCGGGCAGCGACCCTGCGCCTCCCGTTTGCGCAGCCCTCGGCGCACCCCCTCGGCGCGGGCCCGCTCGGAGCAGGCGACCACCCGGTTGGCGTGCAGCACGGCGACCGGGCCGGTCGCCGGCACCCCGTCGACAATCTCGGCGGCGAGCACCGGCCAGTCCGGGCACCACAGCAGCAGGGTCCGTGCCGGCGTGCCGGTCACTCCCGGCCGACCAGGGCGAGCGGCGCGGTCGGACGGCCCACGGTCGACGGCAGCACACGCGGGATCACCCGGGTCAGCTCGTCGCCCGGCAGCCAGACCTTGATCTCCTTCGGTCGGGCGGCCGCCCCGCGCCCGCGCGCCGAGACGGTGACCTCCCGACGGCGCAACCGCCCCCGGCCATGCCCGAGCCCCTCCCAGACTCCACGGACCACCTGCAACGTCACGTCCGCGCCGTCCCACCGGCCGTACGGGACGAGCACGCTGCCGCGCTGTCGCGCCCGGGCGGCCAACCGGGTGGCGACCGAGGCGGAGACCGCGGCCGGCACTGTGGTGACCACGACGTCCACCCCGTCGATCAGCGCGGCGACCACGGTGGCCCACTCGGGGCCGGGATTCGGCACCAGGGCCAGCCGGTCGAGAGCGATGCCCAGCTCGGCGGCCGCGCCCGCACCGAACGTCGGGACACCGACCACGGCGCACCACGAGCCGGCCCGGGACGCCTCGGCGAGCAGTGCCAGCATCAGCGAGGTGCCACCGCTGCGGCGGGGCTGGCCGGCGGCGACCGCGATGGTGCTGCCCCGGCGCAGGCCCCGGTTGGGCAGCAGACCGGTCAGCTCGGGCACCACCGGCAGCACCCGGTGGCCGCCGACCTGGTCGGGCGTGCTCGCCGGGCGCACCAGATCGGCCAGTGCGGCGGAACCGACCACCATGCGGCCCGCCATTGGACCAACTCCCCCGTCGTTGCTGTGGATCAGATCAGGACCGGCACGCCGTGCCACCGGCCGCCCGGCTCCCCCCCGCGGGGCGGCCGGTGGCACGGCGGGATCAGGCGGCGAGGCCGTCCAGGGCCGGCTGGTGGGCCACACCGAGTGCGGTCTCCACCACCGTGACGAACTGTTCGGCGGCACGAAGCAGATCGTCGGCCTCCCGGGCGCTGACCACCCGGGGGATGCCGGCCTCGGCGGCAGCGCGTTTGCTGGCCCCGGCGGCGAAGAACCGGGACCACTCGTCGAGCTCCGGAGCGACGGCGCAGAGGAGGACCCAGACGCTGGTGATCCGGTTGCGTCGACTCGGCGCGGGCCGGGCACGCGCGGCGAGCAGTGCGGCCGCCGCGCGCAGCGCCGCCAGGTGGGCAGCCGCGTAGCGCAGACCGTCAGGTCGGGTCTGGCCGGCCTCGACCAGCCCACGCCGGGCCAACGTGAGCAGCTGGGCGGGGGTGCGGTGCGGCAGCACGTGCGCCGGCACCGTCGGTGCCTGAGCCGAGTTGGTCGGCATGGATGTCTCCTCCACATGGCCGAGGCGTCGCCCCGGCGCGCTGATGCCGCCGACGAGACGCCGAGGTCGAGTGGTGCGGAGGAAGACGCACCGGGTGTGGCCGGCCGGGTGTGGATGCTTCCCCACACCACACCCGGCCGGCGTACCGGCGGGTTCGTCGCCCGCCGCCCGGGGGTCGTGGGCGGCGAGCGACGATCCTGCCTGTCGGGACCAGGCTCGCGACTGCCCGGAAACCCAGGTGCGGCCCGCGGAGCCACACCGCCCGGAGCTGGCGCCGCGAAACGCCGCGCTCCGGCTGGTTGGAACGGGCGTTCGAGGCAATCGAACACTCGTTCTAACTGCTCCTGACAGTACACCTCCCCTCCGACGAAAATGCAACGTGTGACGCGCCGCCCCTGCGTACCGGGCGCGGCGGCTCCGCTCGGGGTCGGACAGTCGGGCAGGTCGAGGTCGGTGGTCAGACCGGCCGCCACGCACCAGCAGGGCCTGAACCGTCGGGTACGAGGCAGTCCGTGCAACATCAGGGATGGTGCTGCCTCCCGCGCGCCGGAGACAGCACCATCAGGGAAGTCGCGCGAAGGGCGTCGGCTGAACCCGCCACCGACGGACCGGGAAGAATGGCGACATGCAGCCACACCCGAACGTACGAGCGGTGCAGGACGCGCTCACCGCCGTCGGCGCGCTCGACGGCGCTGGTGAGCCCAGCACGGTCCGTCTGCTTCCCGACGCGGTGCACACCGCCTCGGCGGCCGCCGAGGCGCTCGGCGTCGAGGTGGGCCAGATCGCCAACTCACTGATCTTCGACGCGGACGACGCGCCGCTGCTCGTGCTCACCTCCGGTGCGCACCGGGTCGACACCGCCGGCCTGGCGGCGTCGCTCGGCGTCACCCGGCTGCGCCGGGCCACCCCGGAGTTCGTGCGGACGCACACCGGGCAACCGATCGGCGGCGTCGCCCCACTCGGGCACCCGCACCCGCTGCGCACCCTGGTGGACACGGCGCTGACGGCGTACCCCGAGATCTGGGCCGCGGGTGGCGTACCGCAGGCGGTCTTCCCGACCACCTACACCGAGCTGCTGCGGGTCACCGCCGGCACCCCGGCCGAGGTGGCGTGAGCGAGCTGAGCGAGTCAACCGGCGAGCCCGGCAGCGCCGCACCGGAGCTGGTCACGCTGCACGTGTGGCGGACCTCCCGCACCGCGCTGCCCCGGGCGCTGACCCGGATGGCGGTGGACCCACGCCGGTTACGCGCCCTCCCGGGCGCCCGGTTCGGCAAGCTGCTGGGCACCGGGACCGGCACCGGATTCGGGCCGGGAGACGCCGACCTGACCCGGTGGGCGGCGCTGACCGTCTGGGACTCCCCCGCGGCGGCGGCCGGCTTCGACGACTCGACGGTCGGGCGTGCCTGGGCGCGCATCGCCCACGCCTCCGCCCGGGTCGACCTGCGCCCGCTGACCAGCCGGGGCGAGTGGTCCGGCCAGCGGCCGTTCGGTGACCCGCCGGGTGGCCGGGTCACCGGCCCGGTGCTGGCGCTGACCCGGGCCCGGCTGCGGGCCCGCCGGGCAGCCACCTTCTGGCGGGCGATCCCCCCGGTGGCCGCCGCCCTGCGCGACGCGCCCGGGCTGCTGGCCCGGTTCGGGGTCGGGGAGGCGCCGCTGGGTTGGCAGGGCACGGTGAGCGTGTGGCGCGACCCGACGGACCTGGTGGCGTTCGCGTACCGTCACCCGGAGCACCGGGCGGCGATCATGCGAACCCCCACCGAGGGTTGGTACGCGGAGGAGTTGTTCGCCCGGTTCGAGGTGCGCGACGTGGTCGGCGACCGGTCGGTGCTCGGATGGGTCGCCGACGGCGGCCCGGAAACGGTGAAGGGTGGACGGGCATGAGGTTGGTGCGCTGGACGCCGGACGATCTCGTCCGGCGGCTGGACGACGTGGTGACCGTCTACGGCGAGGCGATGGGATACCGCACCGACCTGCTGGAGGCCCGGCGCGGCTACATCGCCACCCACGTCCGCCGGCCGGGTTTCCGGGCGGTCGCCAGCCTGACCAGCGAGGGTCACCTCGCCGGCTTCGGCTACGGCTACCTGGGCGCCTCCGGTCAGTGGTGGCACGACCAGGTGCACCGGGCACTGGACGCCCCGACCCGGAAGCGTTGGCTCACCCACTGCTTCGAGGTGGTCGAGCTGCACGTCCGGCCACCGGCGCAGGGGCACGGTCTGGGTGCCGGCCAGTTGCGCGCGCTGCTCGGCATGGCCGAGGGTGACACCACGCTGCTGTCCACCCCGGAGGCCGACGAGCAGACCTCCCGGGCCTGGCGGTTGTACCGGCGCTTCGGGTTCGTCGACGTGCTGCGCGACTTCCACTTCCCCGGCGACGAGCGGCCGTTCGGCGTACTCGGTCGGGACCTGCCCCTCGAGCCACCGGCGTCATGACCCGGCGGATCTCCTGGGCGCTGCTCGCCGTCCTGGTGCTCGCCCAGATCTGCTACCCGCTCACCACCGGCGCCACCAGGGCGGGGCTCACCGTGGCCACCGTCGTGCTCGGGTGGCTGCTCTCGGTCGGCCACGCGCTGCTCAGCCGGGGCCCTCGGGTGGCGGCGGCGCTGGTCGCGGTGGCCACCGGTGGCGGGTTCGCGATCGAGGCGATCGGCGTAGCCACCGGTGTGCCGTTCGGCAGCTACGACTACTCCGGTGAGCTGGGCCCCAAACTGGCCGGAGTGCCGCTGATCATTCCACTGGCCTGGACCTGGATGGCCTGGCCGGCCTGGCTGGCGGCGGTCCGGCTGACCGGCGGCGGCGCGTCGCGGGCCAGCGACAACGACGCGACGGCCGGCGGCGGGGCATCGCGGGCCAGCGGCAACGGCGCGACGACCGGGCTGTGGGTACGGCGGATCGCGTTGGCCACCGTGGGGCTGGCCGCCTGGGACCTCTTCCTCGACCCGCAGATGGTGGCCGAGGGCTACTGGGTCTGGCGGGACGCCACCCCGGCGTTGCCCGGCCTGCCCGGCATCCCGGTCAGCAACTACCTGGGCTGGCTGCTCTTCGCGGTGCTGATGATGAGCGCGCTGCGCCCGCTGGCCGGGCCGGCCGCCGAGCACACCGATCGGCGGGACCACCCGATGGTCGCGCTCTACCTGTGGACGTACTTCTCCAGCATCCTGGCCCACGCCGTCTTCCTCGACCTGCCCGCCTCGGCGCTCTGGGGCGCCGCCGGCATGTCCGTGACCGCGGTACCGCTGGCGGTGACCCTGCTGCGTGCCCGCCGGGCTCGCGACACCCGCCCGGAGGACCACCAGCCGCACCGGCCCGGCGTCGACGCGACCCGATGAGCGTCCTGCTCGCCCTGCTCGTCGCCGTCGCCGCGTTGACCGGGCACACCTGGCTCAACGCCACCCGCTGGCTGCGTCGGCCCACCGACCGGCCCGACGAGGTCGACGAGCGGGTCGCCGTGCTGCTGCCGCTGCGCGACGAGGCCACCCGGGTCACGCCCTGCCTGCGCGCCCTGCTCGCCCAGCGCGGCGTACCCGGGCTGCGCGTCGTGGTCCTCGACGACGGGTCCACCGACGGCACCGCCGACGTGGTCCGCGCGGTGGCCGGCGACGACCCCCGGGTCACGCTGCTCACCGGGGTCGCCCCGCCGCCGGGCTGGCTGGGCAAGCCGCACGCCTGCTGGCAACTGGCCACCCGGGCCGACCCGGACGCCACCGCGCTGGTCTTCGTCGACGCCGACGTGGTGCTCGCCCCGCACGCCGTGGCCTCGGCCGTCACCGAGCTGCGCGCCGCCCGCGCGACGCTGCTGTCGCCGTACCCCCAGATCGTGGTAGCGACGGCGGCCGACCGGCTGGTGCAGCCGCTGTTGCAGTGGCTCTGGCTGACCTTCCTGCCGCTGCGCGCGATGGAGCGCTCGTCGCGGCCGTCGCTGGCCGCGGCGGGCGGCCAGTTCCTGGTGCTGGACCGGGCCGGCTACACCGCCGCCGGCGGGCACGCCGCGGTCGCCGACAAGATCCTGGAGGACGTCGAGCTGGCCCGGGCCGTCAAGCGGGCCGGCGGGCGGATCGCCCTGGCCGACGGCTCCCGGCTGGCCGCCTGCCGGATGTACGACGACTGGCCGCAGCTGCGCGACGGGTACTCGAAGTCGCTCTGGGCGTCGTTCGGGCACCCGGGAGCGGCGGCGGTCGTGGTGGCGTCGCTGCTGCTGCTCTACACGGCGCCGCCGCTGATCGCGCTGGTGGGTGCGGCGACCGGCGTGCCGGGGGTGGTCGCGGTGGGCGTGGTCGGCTACCTGCTCGGGGTGGCCGGGCGGGTGCTCACCGCCCGGGCGACCGGTGGCCGGTGGTGGCCCGACGCGCTCGCACACCCCGTGTCGGTCGTGGTCCTCGGTTGGCTGACCCTGCGGTCGTACCATCTGCGAAAGCGACGCCGCCTGACCTGGCGGGGTCGCCCGGTCAGCTAGGAGGACGCGGCATGGCGCGGATCGTGGTCGTCGGCGCCGGGGTGGGTGGCCTCGCCACCGCCGCCCGGCTGGCCGCCACCGGGCACCAGGTGACCGTCTTCGAGCGGGCCGAGGCGGTCGGCGGCAAGCTCGGCCGGTACGCGCACGAGACCCCGGCCGGGTCGTTCCACTTCGACACCGGGCCGAGCCTGCTCACCCTGCCCGAGGTCTTCCACGACCTGTTCGAGGCGACCGGGGCGAAGCTCGACGAATACCTGGACCTGGTGCCGCTGGACCCGATCGTCCGGCACGTCTTCGGAGGCGACGGCCCGGCACTGGACTCGTGCGCCGACCCGGTGGAGTTCGCCACCCGGGTCGGTGCCGCCTTCGGCGATCGGGCGGCGGCCGACTGGCAGCGGCTGTGGCGCCGGGCCACGCGGGTGTGGAACGCCTCCTCGCGGGACATCCTGCGCCGTACCGTCGACTCCCCCCGTGACCTCGCGTCGCTGGCCTGGCGGGTCGGTGACCTGGCCGCCATCGCCCCGGGCCGCACCCTGCGTGGCCTGGGCCGCCGGCACCTGTCCGACCCGCGGCTGCGGATGATGCTGGACCGGTACGCCACCTACACCGGCGCCGACCCGCGCCGGGCGCCGGCGGCGCTCGTCGCGGTCCCGTACGCCGAGCTGGCCTTCGGTGGCTGGTATCTGCGCGGTGGGCTGGGCACGCTTGCCGACGCGCTGCTCACCCGCTGCCTGGACCTCGGCGTGGTCGTGCAGACCGACGCCACGGTCACCCGGATCGACGCCACCGGTGGCCGGGTGCACGGGGTACGCCTCGCCGGTGTCACCGCGCCGGTGCCCGCCGACGTGGTGGTGGCCAACGTGGACGCCCTCACCGTCTACCGTGACCTGCTGCCGCACCCGCGTCGGCTGGCCGGGCTGACCGACCGCAGCCTCGCCGGCTTCGTGCTGCTGCTCGGGGTCTCCGGCAGCACCGGGCTGGCCCACCACAATGTCTTCTTCCCGCGCGACTACGACGCGGAGTTCGACGCGGTCTTCGGCAACCCCGGGCGCGGCGTACGGGCCCGGCCGGCGGCCGACCCGACGGTGTTCGTCACCGTGGCCGACGACCCGATGGTCCGCCCGGCCGGACACGAGGCGTGGTTCGTGCTGGTCAACGCCCCTCGGCAGGGCACCGCGGCGGGCGCTGTCGACTGGCGGCGGCCGGGGCTGGCCGACGCGTACGCCGATCGGATCCTGGACGTGCTGGCGCGGCGCGGCGTGGACGTGCGCGACCGGCTGCTGTTCCGCGAGTTCCGCACCCCGGCCGACCTGGACGCGGCGACCGGCGCGCCGGGTGGCTCGATCTACGGCACCGCCGGCGGGCTGCTCCGCCCCGCCAACCGGGGCCCGGCCAACGGGTTGTGGCTGGTGGGCGGCTCCACCCACCCCGGCGGCGGGTTGCCGATGGTGACCCTGTCCGCGCAGATCGTCGCCGACGAGATCGGCCCTGCCTGGTAGGCGCTGTCGCCCAGGTGCTTGCGACGACGTCCACCGCACCCGAAGGTGAGGGCCATGGATGCCGCATCGGGTCGGTGGCAGGCGCGCCTTGAGTCGCTGTTCGAGACATCGGACGCCCTGTGGGGGCGGATCGACGCGCGGCTGGACGCGGCGGCGGGACAGTCACCCCGGGCCTGGCTCAGATACCTCGCCGTCGCACTGGCCGGCACGCTCACCCTCGCCGGGCTGCTCCAGCTGCTGCTCGCCGCCGCGCTTCGTGGCGGCGACGGGTGGCGGTGGTGCGGAGTCGCGGTGGCCGGTCTGCTCGCGCTGCTGCTGCTCGGGGTCGTGATCCGCAACGTCGTCATCTCCATCGTCGAACCCGCACACCGACGCTCGTTGCTGGTCGCGTTGCTGACCAGCGCGGCGGCCGTGCTGACCAGCGTCGTGGCGTTCGCCGCCGCCACCGTGGCGCTGGCCGGTGGCCAGGCCGGCCTGGTCCGGGCCGAGCGGTTCTACCTGTGGTGTCTGGTCGACGCCGTGCCGTTGCTCGATCTGCCGCGCCGGATCGGGTGGACCGAGCCGAACATCCTCACCGGGTTGGACGGGCGCCTGCTCGTGCTGGCCTTCACCGTCACCGTGATCCCGCCCCTGGTCCGGCTGGTGGTGGCGGTGTACGAACTGGCCGAGCGCAGTGCCGGGGAACGCCGCTACGCTCGCGCGATCGCGGAACGGGTACGGGGTCCCCGACCGTACGCGTTCGTCGACAGCTTGCTGCCCCACTCCGCCGCGCTGGTCGCCGCGGCGGCCGTGGCGTGGAGCTGGCTCGTACCGTGGACTGGTGTCGGCCCGCAACTGCTCTCCCGGTCCGGCATCGCCTTCCTGGCCGCCCTGGTCGGGGTGGCGATCGTGGCCGCGGTGGCCGCCGCGACGGTGGAGCTGCTGTACGAGCAACCTCTCACGTTGACCCTGGCGGCCGCCGTCGGTCTGGTGTGGTTCGACACCGCCGTACGCCGTGCCGCGTTCCCCGGTCTGGTCGAGGTCGGCACCTGGGGCAGGATCGGTGCCACTCTGGCGATCTGGGCGGTGCTGTCGGTCCTCGTGCTGATCATCTGGGCAGAGCCCGAACTGCCCCAGACAGCGCTGGCGCTGGTCCTCGTGCTCGGCTTCGTCGGCGCGGACCCGCCCCTGTCCCGGTGGCTGGTCAGCACCGTCGAATGGCAGCCATGGGGCTTCGCGCCGGGGCCGGCGCTGGCCGCCGCGGGCGTCGGTCTGACCGTCGGATACCTGGCCCATCTCATGTTCCAGTTGCCGCGCCTCGCCCGGATGGCGGGCACCTTCGGGCTGGGGCCGATCGGCGTGCCGGTCCGCGTCCAGCTGCGCGCCTATCTGTACGTCGCGACGCAGATCGTCATCGTCGCCGGCGCGACCCTGGCGGTGTTGGAGTCCACCGACGCGGCCGGTCGCACCGGCAGCGCGGACCGTTCGGGTGCGGCCGTGGCGCTGCCCGCAGCGCTGTGGCACGTCACCGACTCACTGCCCGGGCCGGACGTCGTGGGCATCCTGCAGTGGCGACTGACAGCCGACGTCACCGGCCGCTGGGCCGGACTGACCGTCGTGGTCGCGCTCCTGGCCATCATCGTGTTCGCGGTCTTTCCCGCGATCCGCACCACCACGATGTGGGCGCGGTTGAGCGTGGACCGGCCCGGTGCCGCGCCGCCGCTCGTCCAGGTGCCGGCCGGCCTGCTGCACCGACTGCGGGCCGCAGTCGACCGGATGGCCGAGTCACCGCCGCCCGAACAGGCGACCGGCGTCGCCGGCCCCCGCGACCCGCTGCGCCGGATCACACCGTCCGCGGTCACCGCGTTCCCGGCGTCGGCCGAGGTGGAGCAGCATCTGGTGGCGGCGGAACTCGACCGGCGCGTCCTGCTCGACCTCTTCGGCGCCGAGTCACCGATCCACCTGGCCGCCGGCGTCGCGATCGACACGACCACGGCGGTCTACCGGACCCGGGTACCGGCCCGAGGTCTGCTGCCCGCGCCCCGATGGAACACCCCCGAGGTGACGCTCGACGACGCCCGAACGGCAGTGGATGCCTTCGAACGGCAGCTGACGACTCCGTACGAGATGGTGGTGGGCGTGGCTCCTCCCGCCTGAGGTCGGGCGGGAGTCCCGAACAGCGCCGCGCCGCTCAGCCGGCGTCGAGCAGGGCGCGGCGGATGGTGGAGAGCAGCTGCCCGAGGCCGAAACCGGCCAGCAGCACCCACACCGCGGTCGCCATGGTGATGGTGCCGGCGGCCAGGTCCGGCTCGATCAGCCCGGCCAGCCCGGCGACCAGCAGCCCGGCCAGCGCCACCGAGACCCGGGTGGGACGTTCGCCCACGGTGACCGCGCCGATGTCGCGCATGCCGGCGGCGACCGCCCGGGCCCGGACGTACTCGTGCAGCCAGGACAGCGCGCCGCCCGCGACGACCAGCGCGCCCGGTGCTCCGACCAGCCAGAACGCCAGCAACCACGCCACCTCACCGAGCCGGTCGGCGACCGAGTCGTAGACGTAGCCGAGCCGCGTGGTGCGGCCGGTGGCGACCGCCACCGCACCGTCCACGCTGTCCGCCACGGCGGCCAGCAGCACGAACAACGCGCCCAGGAAGGGCCCGCTCCCCGGGCGGGTCACCAGCAACGGTACGCAGAAGCAGAGCAGCACCCCGGCCACGGTGACCGCGGTCGGGCTGACCCGCAGCCGGCCCAGCACATAGCCGACGTGGTACGCGAACCGCAGCCAGGCGCGGACCACCGGCGCTGCGACCCGAGGGTCGAACCCGCCGTGCAACCGCGCCCACGCCGTGGCGTACTGATCCCAGTTCAGCTGTGTGCCCACCACGGATCAACCGTCGTGCCGGGCATCAGGTGTCGCAGAACCAACGTTCACACCCGCGCGCCGGCCTTCAGGTTCTGCCAGACCTCGCGGGTGGCGGTGGACCGGTTGAGGGTGATGAAGTGGATCCCGGGCACGCCCTCGTCCAGCAGTCGGCGGCACATCTCGCTGGCCTGCTCGACGCCGAGCCGGCGGACGGCCTCCGGGTCATCGGCGACACGCTCGAAGCGGGCCGCCAGCGCCGACGGGAAGGGCGCACCGGACAACTGCACGGACCGCTCGATGGTGCGGATCTGGGTCACCGGCATCACCCCGGCCAGGATCGGGGTGTCGCAGCCGGCTGCGGCCACCCGGTCACGCAGCCGCAGGTAGTCGTCGGCGTCGAAGAACATCTGCGTGATCGCGAACTCCGCGCCGGCACGGCACTTGCGGACGAACTGCGCGGTGTCGCTGGCCACGTCGGGCGAGCGGGGATGTTTGTACGGGAAGGCGGCCACGCCGACGCTGAAGTCGCCGGCATCGCGTACCAGGCGGACCAGGTCCTCGGCGTAGTCGACGCCCTCCGGGTGGCGGATCCACTCACCGCCCGGGTTGCCCGGCGGGTCGCCGCGGACCGCCAGCACGTTGCGCACTCCCACCCCGGCGAGCCGGCCGATCACGTGCCGCAGCTCGGCGACGGAGTGGTCGACCGCGGTCAGGTGGGCCATCGGCAGCAGGGTGGTGTCGGTGGCGATCCGCTCGGTCACCGCCACCGTGGTGTCCCGGGTCGTCCCGCCCGCGCCGTACGTGATCGACACGAACGACGGGCGCAGGGACTCCAGCTCGCGGATGGCCTGCCAGAGCAGCTTCTCCCCGGCCTCGGTCTTGGGCGGGAAGAACTCGAACGAGAAGGTCGGCTGGCGCTCACGGATGAGCTCCCCGATCGCCGGTTGCGGATTGGGGAGGACCGAGGGAAGACCGAGCGCCACGACCCGACTCTAGCGGGCGACGCCACCGCGACCCAGGCGCTTCCCACCCGGTGACCCCTGCCGCTCTGCGCGCCCCGGCCCGCTGGGCGCAGGGGTGTCGTACCCCCGGGGTAGAAATGGGTGGCGTGGGAGGGGCGGCGGGGGCGGCTCCGGGGTCTCGCGCGGGGGTCAGCAACCGAGCGGTGACGCCGGTCCCGGCCAGGTCGGGCGGGCGGGTCGTCACCGCACCGACGCCCGCCAGGAGGACCCGTGATCCCACCCGCAGCGCCGCGCCCCGCGCAGCTCGGGCCGCTGCTGGCCTGCTGCCGGCTGTCCCGCGGCTGGAGCCAGCAGCGCGCCGCCGCCGAGTTGTGTGCCGCCTCCGGGGTGCCGACGCTGAGCCGACACGAGGTGTCCCGCTGGGAACGACAGCGCCGCGTGCCCGGCGGTTTCTGGCTCGGCTGGCTCGCCGTCGTCCTGGACGTGCCGCTGGTCGCGCTCGCCGAGGCCGCCGCGGCCACCCGCCGGGCCGGGTCGACCCGGGCCGCCGGGCCGGGCCGCGCCGCACGGGTCGGCACGCCACCGGCGGGGCGCACCGGTCCGGGCCGCGCCGGCGGGACTACGCGTGGCGGTGGAGCGCGGGCCAGGGCGACCCGCTAGCGTCGGGGAGTGACCCACGCTGCTCCCGTGTCTCCCGTCGACCGTGCCGGCCTGCGGCAGCGGGTCGACAAGGCCCTCACCGAGTTCCTGGCCGGTCAACGGGTCCGGCTCGCCGCCGTGGACGACGCCCTGGTGCCGGTGGCCGAGGCGATCGAGGCTTTCGTGCTCGGCGGCGGCAAGCGGTTGCGTCCGGCATTCGCGTACTGGGGGTTCCGGGGCGCCGGCGGGGTGGACGGCGACCAGGTGCTCACCGCCCTGGCCGCACTGGAGTTCGTCCAGGCCAGCGCCCTGATCCACGACGACCTGATGGACCGCTCCGACACCCGCCGCGGTGAGCCCGCGGTGCACCGCCGCTTCGCCGCCCGGCACCGGCAGTCCGGCTGGGGCGGCGACCCGGACGGCTTCGGTGACGCAGCGGCCCTCCTGCTCGGCGATCTCTGCCTGGTCTGGTCCGACGAGCTGCTGCACTCCTCGGGCCTGGATCTCCGGGCGTTGGCCCGGGCCCGGCCGGTCTTCGACGAGATGCGCACCGAGGTCACCGTCGGGCAGTACCTCGACGTGTTGACGCAGGCCACCGGGGACACCTCGGTGGAACGCGCCAGTAAGGTCGCCCGCTACAAGTCGGCGAAGTACACCGTCGAGCGCCCGCTGCTGCTCGGCGCCGCGCTGGCCGACGCGACGGCCGACGTGCGGACGGCCTACTCGGCGTACGGGCTGCCGCTGGGCGAGGCGTTCCAGCTCCGCGACGACGTGCTGGGGGTCTTCGGTGACCCGGCGCTGACCGGCAAGCCGGCCGGGGACGACCTGCGGGAGGGCAAGCGCACCTTCCTGGTGGCGGCTGCCGGGGAGACCACCGACGACGCGGGCCGCGAGCTGCTGCGCAGCCGGCTCGGCGACCCGGAACTGGACGAGCACGGGGTGGCCCGGCTGCGCGAGCTGATCACCGCGAGCGGCGCTCTCGCCCGCACCGAACAGCGGATCGTCACGCTCACCGACGCCGCGCTGGCCGCCCTGGCCGCCGTCGACCTCGACACCGAGGCCCGCCAGGCCCTGGTCGACCTGGCCATAGCCGCAACCCGCCGAGCCGACTAACCCCCGACCCCGACCCCCGGCCCCGCCCCCGGCCCGGTCGATCATGAAGTTAGCGGCGTCCGCGACGGCGTGTCGCGTCGCTAACTTCATGATCGACGAGAGCTGGTGGGGTGGGTGGGCCGGAGGTGGGCGGGGGTCGGTCCGGGTGGGGTTAGAAGGCTTGGGCTTGGGCTCTGCGTTTCACCTCGCGGGCCTGGTCACCCGAGAGGGCGGCGGCTGCGGTGGCACCGGGGAGGGTGTCGTCCGGCTCGTAGAGCCAGCGCAGGGCGGCCTCGTCGTCGTAGCCGTTGTCAGCGAGCAGGTTGAGCACGCCGGGCAGGTGCTTGAGCACGGTCTCGTTGGCGACCAGTTCCGCCGGGATCCGGCGGACGCCGTCGCGGCGGACCGCCAGCAACTCCCGGTCACGGATCATCTGGTGCACCTTGCTGATCGACACGTCGAGGCGCTCGGCGACGTCCGGCAGGGTCAGCCAACCGGCCGGGTCGGTGGGTCCGGCGAGCTCCGGGCCGGGCACGGCCTGCTCAGGTACGGGTTCGGTCACCCGACCACCCTGCCACGTCGTCATCACGACGAGCCACCGGCACCCCGGACGACCGATTGGTGCCCGGTTTCGTCCGCATCGCTGACCAGCGGGTGAGCGGCGGGTGAGCGGCGGCGAGCGCGGCGGGACGGACCATTTCGGCGGACGGCTGTAGCATCCTGTTCATCCTTCACCCCCTGGACACATAGACTCCCTGCCGATGGACACTCAGGTCGCCGACACGTTGCTGGGCTCGCTGATCGACGGGCGCTACCGCATTCGCGGTCGCGTGGCCCGTGGTGGCATGGCGACCGTGTACACCGCCACCGACGAGCGCCTCGAGCGCACCGTCGCTGTCAAGATCATTCACCCGACCCAGGCGCCCGAGGCCAGAGCCCGGATTGCCAACTTCGTGGCCCGGTTCACCGACGAGGCGAAGACCATCGCCCGGCTGACCCACCCGAACGTGGTGGCGGTCTACGACCAGGGCACCCACGCCGGCCTGCCGTACCTGGTGATGGAGTACGTCCGCGGCCGTACGCTGCGCGACGTGTTGGCCGAGCGACGCCGGCTCAACCCGGACGAGGCGCTGGCCATCGTCGAGCAGATGCTCGCCGCGATCGCCGCCGCGCACCGGTCCGGTCTGGTGCACCGCGACGTCAAGCCGGAGAACGTGCTGGTCGCCGAGGCACCCACCGGCGGTGTCGCCAACCTGGTCGACAGCGTCGTCAAGGTGGCCGACTTCGGGCTGGCCCGGGCGGTCGAGGCGAGCGCCGACGAGGAGCAGGGCAACCAGCTGATGGCCACCGTGGCGTACGTCGCCCCGGAGCTGGTCACCGAGGGCCGCGCCGATCCCCGTACCGACGTCTACTCGGCCGGCATCGTGCTGTTCGAGATGCTCACCGGCCGCGTGCCCTACGACGGGGACCGCCCGGTGGACGTCGCCTGGCAGCACGTCGACCGGGACGTGCCGGCACCCTCGACGCTGGTGCCCGGCCTGCCGTCGGTCCTCGACGACCTGGTGCAACGGGCGACTCGGCGCGACCCCGGTGCGCGGCCCGCCGACGCCGGCGCGCTGCTGACCGAGGTGCAGGTCGCCCGGGACCGCCTGGGTGACGCCAACAGCCACACCGCCGTGCTCCGCCCGGTGAGCGGCGAGCCACTCTCCCAGCCGACCATGGTGGTCGCGACGGTCCGCCCCGCCGACCGCCCGGCCTGGGCACGGCTGCCCGAGGGGGCCAGCAACCAGGGGCCGGGTCGACGTCGGGCTGCTCCGGAGCCCACGGAGGGCCTGGGGTCCCGACTCGCAGCGCTGCGCAGCACCCTGCTGGCGAGCCCGCGCGGCCGGCTGGCCGTCGCGGCCGTGGTGGTGACGCTGGGCCTGGTGGCCGCGATCGGTGGTTGGTGGTTCGGTGTCGGTCGTTACACCGATGCCCCGCAGCTGGTGAGTCTGAGCAAGGCCGAGGCGCAGGCGCAGGCCGATCGCGCCGGGATCACCCTGAAGTACGGTGAGCCGCGCTTCGACGAGCAGGCACCGAAGGACAGCGTGCTGGAGCAGAGCCCGGCGTCCGCCACCAAGATCGTCAAGGGTGGCGCGATCACCCTGACCCTCTCCCTCGGCCCGGAGCGTTTCCCCGTGCCGGACGTGATCGGCAAGGAGTTCGAGCTTGCCGAGGCGGACTTGGTCAACGTGAAGCTGGTGGTGGCCAAGGGCGCCCCCCGCTACGACGACAGCCTGCCGGCCGGGGTCGTACTGGACACCTCCCCCAAGGTGGGCACCGAGGTCAAACCCGGCGCGAAGATCACCCTCATTCTGAGTCGCGGCCGGGCGCCGGTGTCGGTGCCGAACCTGGTCGGTAAGAGCCTGGCCGAAGCCCGGACCACCCTGGCCCAACTCAACCTGGTGTTGGTGGAGACCTACAAGGACTCCGACAAGCCCCGGGACGAGATCCTCGGCCAGAGCCCCGCGGATGGTGCCGGCGTGGAGAAGGGCACCCAGGTCAAACTGGACGTCAGCAAGGGCCCCCCGGCGATCGTCGTGCCGCGGGTGATCGACCTGCCGTGTCAGCAGGCCAAGCAGGCGTTGGAGGCCCAGGGCTTCCCGGTGACGGTCGTGGTCAACCCGAACGCCGTGGTCCGGATCCAGGTCCCGGGCGAGAATTCGCAGGTGCCGCCGGGCACCCCGGTCACCCTCACGTGCTTCTGATGCCGGCGGTCACCTCGCGTCCGGTGGGCGCGCACACCCCGACCTCCGGTGGGCTGGCCAAGGCCGCCCTGCCGTACGCCGACGCGACCGGCGCCCAGGTGGTGCAGGTCTACGTCTCCAACTCGCGGGGCTGGGCACTGCCCAACGGTGACCCCGTGCAGGACGCCCTGTTCCGTGACGGCTGCGCCGAGCGGGGCATCCCGGCGTTCATCCACGCCTCGCTGCTGGTCAACCTCGGCTCGCCCACCCCGGCCACGGTCGAGAGGTCGGCACAGACCCTGGCGCACGCGCTGCGTCGGGGCGTGGCGATCGGTGCTCGGGCGGTGGTGTTCCACGCCGGCAGCTCGGTGGACGAGGGGTACGCCGAGGCGGCGATGCGACAGGTCCGCCAGGAGCTGCTGCCGCTGCTCGACTGGGCCGCCGACGCTGGCGGGCCGATGCTGCTGGTCGAGCCGAGCGCGGGCGGAGGCCGCTCACTCGCCTCCCGCGTGGAGCAGCTCGGGCCCTACCTGGACGCGGTGGACCGGCACCCGATGCTCGGGGTCTGCTTCGACACCTGCCACGCCTGGGCGGCCGGTCACGACCTGGCGGTCGAGGGCGGCATGACGGCGACGCTGGACACACTGGTGGCCACGGTCGGCGCGGACCGGCTGCGACTGGTCCACGCCAACGACTCGAAGGATCTGTGCGGCTCCACCCGGGACCGGCACGAGAACATCGGCAAGGGCACCATCGGCGAGCCCGCCTTCGCGGAGCTGATGACCCACCCCGCCACCGCCGGCGTCCCCGTCGTCGTGGAGACCCCGAGCGAGAAGCAGATCGGCCACACCGCCGACATAACGACGCTGACCCGCCTGACCCCACCCCCCACCCCACCTCGGTGATCAAGAGGTTTGCGTCATCCGGAGACCGGAATCTGACGCAAAGCTCTTGATCACCAGGCCGTGGAAGGGCGCCGGCCGGAGGTCAGGACGCGGCGAGGACGCGGGGCAGGGCCGCGACCGCGCGGTCGATGGCCGCGTCGTCGAGGCCCAGGTGCGTGACCAGGCGGGCGCTGCGGGGGCCGAGCACCGAGATGAGTACGCCCTCGGCCCGCGCGGCGGCGGCCAGGGTACGCGCGTCCACCGCGTGCTTGGTCAGATCCAGTGCCACCAGGTTGGTGCGGGCCGTGGTGGCCAGCACGCCGAACGGCGCGACCGCCTCGGCGAGCCGGGCGGCCCTGGCGTGGTCGTCGGCCAGCCGGTCGACGTGGTGCGCGAGCGCGTACCGGCCGGCCGCGGCGAGGATGCCGGCCTGACGCATACCGCCGCCCATCCGCTTACGGATCATCCGCGCTCGCTCGATCTTGTCCGCACTGCCCACCACCAGTGAGCCGACCGGCGCGCCGAGGCCCTTGGAGAGGCACACCGACAGCGTGTCGAAGAGCCGGCCGTACTCGATCAGGGGCACCCCGTCCGCGACGTGCGCGTGCCAGATCCGGGCGCCGTCGCAGTGCAGCGCGACACCCGCCTCGTCGGCAACCCCCCGCAGATCCCGCAGGGTGGCCAGCGGAATCACCCCGCCACCGCCCCGGTTGTGGGTCTGCTCGACGGCGATCGCACGGGTGGGAACGGCGAAGTAGCCGTCCGGCCGGATCATCCCGGCCACCGCCTCCGGGTCGATGTTCGCGCCGACCGCAGGCCAGGTCCGCGAGGAGATCCCGCCGTACGCGGCCGCGGCACCGATCTCGTACGTGACCACGTGCGCGTCCGCGTCGCAGAGCAGCTCGTCGCCGGGCGACACCAGCAGTTGCAGGGCGATCTGGTTGGCCATCGACCCGCTCGGGGCGAACAGCGCCGCCTCGTGCCCGAACAACGCGGCGACCTCGGCCTCCAGCGCGTTGACGGTCGGGTCCTCGCCGTAGACGTCGTCACCGACCTCGGCGGTGGCCATCGCCTCCCGCATCCCGGCGGTGGGCCGGGTCACCGTGTCGGAACGCAGGTCCACAAAAAGATCAGCCACTGTCGTCCTTTCGGCTGCCGACTGCGGGGCTCGCAAGCTCAGCCACGGAGCATCTCCGCTACGAGGAACGCCAACTCCAACGACTGCTGGGTGTTCAGTCGCGGGTCGCAGGCGGTTTCGTACCGGTCGGGCAGGTCGAGATCCTCGATGCCCTGGGCGCCGCCGAGGCACTCGGTGACGTCCTCGCCGGTCAACTCGACGTGCAGGCCACCGGGGTGGGTGTCCAGCCCGCGGTGCACCTCGAAGTAGCCGAGCACCTCGTCGACGATGCGGTCGAAGTGCCGGGTCTTGTAGCCGTTGGACGACTCGTGCGTGTTGCCGTGCATCGGGTCGCACTGCCAGACCACCTTGGCGCCGGCGGCGGTGACCTTGGCGACGATCGGCGGCAGGGCGTCGCGCACCCGGTGGTTACCCATCCGGCTGATCAGGGTGAGCCGACCGGGGACGTTGTCCGGGTTGAGCTTCTCGCACAGCTCGATCGCCTCGTCCGGGGACGTGGTCGGGCCGAGCTTGACGCCGATCGGGTTGGCGATGCGGGAGATGAAGTCGATGTGCGCGCCGCTGATCTGCCGGGTGCGCTCACCGATCCAGAGGAAGTGCCCGGAGAGCCCGTACGCCCGACGGTCGGAGACCCGGGTGAGTGCCCGGTCGTACTCCAGGGCCAGGGCCTCGTGGGAGCAGTAGAGCGTGACCGTCCGCAGCGCCTCGTCGTCGGTCATCCCGCAGGCCCGGATGAACGCCAGCGCCCGGTCGATCTCCCGGGCGATCGCCTCGTAGCGCTCCCCCGCCGGGGAGTTCTTCACGAAGCCCTTGTTCCAGTCGTGCACCGCATGCAGGTCGGCGAGACCACCGGCCAGGTACGCCCGGAGCATGTTCATCGCCGCCGCCGAGTTGGCGTACGCGCGGATCATGCGCTGCGGGTCGGCGACCCGGGCGGCCGGGTCGGCCTCCAGCGAGTTGATCATGTCGCCGCGGTACGCGGGCAGGCCGCGCGCGTCGGTGGGCAGCGAGCGGGGCTTGGTGTACTGCCCGGCCACCCGGGCGACCTTCACCACCGGCAGGGACGCGCCGTAGGTGAGCACGATCGCCATCTGGAGCAGGGTGCGGGCGTTGGCCAGCAGGTGGCTCTCGGTGTTGTCGACGAACGTCTCGGCGCAGTCACCGCCCTGGAGCAGGAACGCCTTGCCCTCGCAGACCAGAGCGAGCTTCTGCCGGAGTTGGTCCACCTCGTAGGGCGCGACGACCGACGGCACGGTGTCGAGGACCTTGCAGACCGCCGCGACGGCGGCCGGGTCGGACCACGGTGGGACCTGCTCGCGGGGCAGCTCCCGCCATCGGTCCAGCCCGAGCGCGGCGTCCTCGGCGGAGTCGACGGTCGGTCGGCTGGTCTGCAGGCCCGGGCTGCTCACCGCGGGATGGCTCAGCTGATGCCACTCATGGCGCATGACAGAAAGCGTACGGCGACGGTCGGGGTGACCGGGCGGCGAGGGGGACGGTTCCGGCAGATGGGAGATCAATCCGCCGGGAGCCGGTCAGGACGCGCGGGTCGGGGCGACGCCGGTCGGGGGTGGGCCGGCACTCGACGAGCCGGCCGGCGGCGGGCCGGCGGGCGCCTCCGCGGCGATGCACCAGTCGCTGCCGTCGCGCGTCACGGTGAACACCAGCGCCCGGGTGACGGTGCTCTTGCCGGCGGTGACCGAGACCGAGACGCTGACCTCCTGGCCCAGTGGGCCGGACCGGATGTCGGTGATGGCCGTCTCGGGCACCTGGAAGTGGTCGGCGAAGTCACCGTTGGGGCCGGTGGCACCCAGGTCGAAGCCGTCGTGCAGGAGTGCGCAGAGCTGGCTCCGGCCGGCGGCGACGTCCTTCGCGGTCATCGCGTCGAGGTACGCCTGCACGCGCTCGCGGGAGCGGGCGGCGGCCTCCTCGGCGGGGGCCCGCGCGGGCTTGGGCGTGGGCTCGTCCTTGGTGTCGTCGTCGCCGCCGATCCCGCAGCCGACCAGGGCGACCGGCAGCAGCACCAGCCCGGCGGCGGTTGCCGCCAGCCTGCGGTGGGTCGGACGCATGACCACCTCCGTCGCCGGTGCCATCGAGATCGAGACGTGCCGAGCCGCGAGTCTGCCACATCGAGCTGGGCCAGCCCAACGACGGCGACCCGGCCGACGCTGGGCGCCGGCCGGGTCGTGGTGTCACGGGCGGGGAGGGACGGTGCGGGCCCCTCCCCGCCGTGTGGGTGACGCGTCGGCCGTCGGCTCAGCCGAGACCGCCCTTGATGGCGCCGATGAGCTCGCCGTTGCTGGTGTCACCGGAGAGCTCCCAGAAGAACGCGCCACCGAGGCCCTGGTTGTTCGCGTACGTCATCTTGCCGTTGATGGTCGACGGGGTGTCGTAGCTCCACCAGTTGTTGCCGCACTTGGCGTACGCGGTGCCGGCGATCGTGCCGGTGGCCGGGCAGGTGTTCTTGAGGACCTTGTAGTCCTCGATGCCCGCCTCGTAGGTGCCCGGTGCCGCCCCGGTGGCGCTGCCACCCGGTGCGGCCTGGGTGACACCCGTCCAGCCGCGACCGTAGAAGCCGATGCCGAGCAGCAGCTTGTTGGCCGGGACGCCCTTGCTCTTGAGCTTCTGGATCGCCGCGTCGGAGTTGAAGCCCTGCTGCGGGATGCCGGTGTACGAGGTGAGCGGGGAGTGCGGTGCCGTCGGACCCTGCGCGGCGAACGCCCCGAAGTAGTCGTAGGTCATCGGCATCAGCCAGTTGAGGTTGCCGATGGCGCCGGCGTAGTCGGTGGCGTCGATCTTGCCGCCGTTGCTGCCGTCCGCGGTGATGGCGGCGGTGACCAGAGCGCTGGACCCGAACTTCGACCGCAGCGCGCTGATCACGTTCTTGAACGCGTTGGGGCCGCTGGTGTCACAGGTCAGACCGCAGGCGTTCGGGTACTCCCAGTCGACGTCGATGCCGTCGAAGACGTCCGCCCAGCGCGGGTCCTCGACCAGGTTGTGGCAGCTCTCGGCGAACGCGGCCGGGTTCTGCGCGGCCTGGGTGAAGCCGCCGGACCAGGTCCAGCCGCCGAACGACCAGATCACCTTGAGGTGGGGGTTCATCTGCTTGAGCTTGCGCAGCTGGTTGAAGCTGCCCCGCAGCGGCTGGTCCCAGGTGTCGGCGACGCCGTCCACGCTGTCCGCCGCCGTGTACGCCTTCTCGTAGTCGGCGTAGCTGTCGCCGATGGAGCAACGACCACCGGTGGTGTTGCCGAAGGCGTACAGGATGTGGGTCAGCTTGGCGGCGGAGCCGCTGGTCTGGATGTTCTTGACGTGGTAGTTGCGCCCGTAGACGCCCCACTCGGCGAAGTAGCCGACGACCTTCTTGCCACCGGGGTTCGGCGGGTTGGTGGTCGGCGGCGGCGTGGTGGGCGGGGGCGTGGTGGGGGGCGTCGTGGTCGGCGGGGTGGTGGTCGGGGGCGTGGTGGTCGGCGGGGTCGTACCGCCGCCGCACGCGGCACCGTTGATGGTGCAGTTCAGCGGCGCCTTGAAGGCACCGGTGCCGTTGTAGCCCCAGCTGAACGAGGCGCCCGCGGCGATGCCACCGGCCCAGCTCTTCTTGACCGCGACGTAGTGGTTGCCGCTGCTGGTGACGTCGGCGTCCCAGGCGCTGCTGATGGTGGTGCCCGACGGCAGGTCGAACTCGATGCGCCAGGTGCTGATGGCGGCACTCGATCCGTTGGTGACGGTCACCCTCGTCTCGTGACCGGTCCCCCAGTCCTGTGCCCTGGTGAACGTGGTGGTGACCGTGCCGGCGCCGAACGCAGTCGTCACCGGTACCGCTGCGACGGTCACGGCGACCACGGCACCGGCCCAGAGGGCCCGGCGGAGCGATCTTTTCATGAGGCGTCTCCCGAACTGTTAGGAAACTTTCCAAAAGAGATGGTGAGACGGTACTCACGGCGTCATCAGTTCGTCAAGATGTCCATGTTTCGATTTCTCCTGGTGCACGGAGTGCGTACGCTGCGCCCACCAGGGGTCGGTGCCCGGCCGGCGCGTAGCCTCGGCCCATGACCGTCTTCGACATCCCGATCGACGCCCTCAACGGCGGGCCCGCCGACCTGGCCCGCTACCGCGGCAAGGCGTTGCTGGTCGTCAACGTGGCCTCCCGCTGCGGCCTCACCCCGCAGTACGCCGGCCTCCAGACGCTCGCGGACACCTACGCCGACCGTGGCCTCGTGGTGCTCGGCGTGCCGTGCAACCAGTTCGCCGGGCAGGAGCCCGGCAGCGCCGCCGAGATCAGCGACTTCTGCCAGGTCAACTACGGGGTGACCTTCCCGCTGACCGAGAAGGTCGACGTCAACGGCCCCGACCGGCACCCGCTCTACGCCGCGCTGGTGGACACCCCGGACGCCGACGGGCACACCGGGGACGTCCGGTGGAACTTCGAGAAGTTCCTGGTGGCCCCGGACGGCACGGTCGCCGCCCGCTTCGCCCCCACGGTCACCCCCGACTCCGCCGACCTCCAGGCAGCGATCGACAAGGCCCTCCCCGCCTGAGAGCGGTGATCAAGAGGTTCGCGTCAGCCCGGCGCCCGTTCCCGACACAAACCTCTTGATCACACCTCTGCGGACGCGGCGACCGCCCGTCACCGGAGAGTGGCACGTCCGCGGAGACCCGGTCGGCGACACGTGTGAGCAGTACGTTGTGCAGGACGGGCTCGCGGCGCAGCCAGACACCCGCCGTGACGGCGAAGGTCGCGAGGTCCTCGACGAGACAGCGCATTCCCGGCAGTCTGCGCAGCCGGTCGACTCCGGGTAACCGGAATAACCCACCACCTCGGTCGGGAATGGGTCGTGGGTGGACGGAGTTGGGAACGAACATGACAACTGTGGGACTGATCGGCAGTGGCAACATCGGCGGCACCCTGGCCCGGCTGGCGGTGGACGCCGGCTACGACGTGGTGCTGAGCAACTCGCGGGGCCCCGAGACGCTGAAGGACCTCGCCGACGAGCTGGGCGAGCACGCGAGTGCCGGCACGGCGCAGGACGCGGCGCAGGTCGGGGACCTGGTGGTGGTCACCGTGCCGCTGAAGGCGTACCGCGCGGTGCCCGTCGAGCCACTGGCCGGCAAGGTCGTCATCGACACCAACAACTACTACCCGCAGCGCGACGGGACCTTCCCCGAGCTGGACTCCGGCGAGACCACCAGCAGTGAACTGCTCCAGCGGCACCTGCCGGACTCGCGGGTGGTCAAGGTCTTCAACAACATCTACTACAAGGGCCTTGCCGCGCTCCCCCGCCCGTCCGGCGCGGCCGACCGCAGCGCCCTCGCCATCGCGGGCGACGACGACGCCGCGAAGGCCGAGGTGACCGCCTTCCTGGACCGGATCGGCTACGACGCGGTGGACGTCGGCCCGTTGGCCGAGGGGTGGCGCTACCAGCCGGACACCCCGGCGTACGGCACGCTCTACTCCGCCAGCCCGACCGACTGGGAGCACCCCGCACCGGGTGACGCCGACAAGCTGCGCACCGCCCTGGCCGCCGCGACCCGCTGAGCTGACCCGCCGCCCTCCCCCGCTCACCTACCGGGTGGTCGTACGGAGGGCGGCGGCCAGTTCCTCGTCGTAGCTGGCGATCGGCTGGCCGTCCGAGGCGTACGCGACGAGCCGCCCCTGTGCCATGTGCGCCGAGCGGAACGAGAACGTCCGGCTACCCGGGTACGCGTCGAGCAGCGGGATGGCCCGGGGCGCCCCGCCGGGCGCGGAGTAGTACTCCAGGCGGGTCACCTGCGGGGAGACCACGCCGTTGACCCGTACCTTCGTCTTCTCGGCGCGGGTGCCGAAGGTGACCGGCGCGTCGGTGCCGTAGGCGGCGCACTCGGCCGGGCCACGGCAGACGAAGAAGTATCGCGGGTTGACCACGTCGTCGAGGGCGTACGCCTTGAAGGTGGGGTCCGCTCCGGCGGGCAGCGGCTGCACGGCGAAGAACGCGACCGCCACCGTGGCGGTGACGCCCACCCGCAGCCAACCCCGCGCGCCGGCCGGCCTGCGAGCCGTTCGGGTGGCGGCGACCGCGACGCCGCCGAAGCCGACCAGGCACAGCAGGCACACCCCGACCGCGCGGGCGTTCTCGAAGAGGAACTGCACGCCCGGCCGTGTCGACACCGGGCCGAGGACCGCGCCCAACGAGACGACCATGGCGGCGAGCAGCGCCACGCCGGCGGCGCGCTGGGCGACGCCGGACGCGCCGATCAGCAGCATCGCGGCGAGCACCGGCCACACCTGGTGGTGCGTCCAGGACACCGGGGACGCGGCGACGGTGGCGCAGCCGACCAGCACGGCCGCGTGCCCCGGGCGGCCCCGCACCGTCAACTGTCGGGCCCGCAGCAGCGCCGCCGCGCACACGAGTGCCACCAGACCGGCCCAGAGCAGGGGCAACATCGCCTCGTCGACGCCGACGCGCAGCAACATCCCGTGCAGGGACTGATTGCCCAGTGAGGCGAGGTTGCCGATCCGCGAGGTCTGCCGCACGGCCTCGGTCCAGTACGTCCAGCTCTCCCCCGGCAACACCACCGCGGCGAGAGCCGCGCAGGCCAGGAACGTCGCCACCGTGCGGCCGGCGTCACGGTAGCGGCCCGTGGCGAGGAAGTAGACCACGAACAGCAGCGGGGTCAACTTGATCGCCGCGGCGACCCCCACCAACACCCCGCGCAGCCGGGGCGGGACGACACCCATCCCGTCGAGCAGGGCCATCAGCACGATGAAGATGCTGACCTGACCGAAGCGCAGATTGCTCTGCACCGGCGCGGAGAGCATCAGCGCCGTGGCGGCCACCGCCACCACGAGCGGCCGCCGGGACCGCCGGGTGGTCAGCGCGACGCCGACCGCCCCGGCGATGGCGACGACCGCCGCGCACGTCGCCACCAGCCAGATCCCCTGGAGTACGCCCTCACTCACGGCCGTGATCGGGGCCAGCACGAGCGCGGCGAACGGCGGGTACGTGAACGGACCGCCGTTGGCCGCCACGAACCCGTACAGCGGGCGACCGGCGTGCAGATCGGACAGTGCGCCGTAGTAGATGTGCAGGTCCGAGAGGCGGTCATCGCGCCGCAGCACGAGCGCACAGGACACCAGCGCGACGACGACGAAGGCCGCCCACACCAGCGCCACCCGGCGATCCCGCATCGATCGAGGATAGGCGAGCGCTGCCGTCCGCGGCGGCCCCGTAGTGACAGACGTCGGCACCTCTGCCCTCGACCTGTTCGGCCTCCTGGCCGTCCGCGAGGGGTAGCGACACGTCGCCCGCCCCGCGCCCCGCGCGAAGAGCCAAGATCCGCGCAGGTTCGGGGAAACTGCTGCCTCAACACGAAACGAGGCAGCAGTTTCGCCGAAGTTGCGCGGATCCTGCGAGGGGGCGCGGCGCGGAGGGCGACGCGCCGGGGGTCGGGCGCGGCGCGGAGGGCGACGCGCCGGGGGTCGGGCGCGGCGCCGAGGGGCGACAGCGGGCGAGGACACGCCGAGAAACATCTCGTCGGCAACTTGCGTTGCAGTCCCGTGCGCGGGACCCTGTTCTCTGGGTTGCCGCCCGCTCACCGAAAGTGCTTCCGGAGGCGACATGTACACGCTCCGCACCCTTCCCCGCCGGCTGCTGGCCGGCTCCGGCGCGCTCCTGGTCACCACCGCCCTGGCTGCCACCGGCGTCCCGGTTCCGGCCGGTGCCGCGACCGGCGCCGACACCGTCGGCTACGTCCGGCTGGCTCACCTCTCCCCCGACACCCCGGCCGTCGACGTCTACCTGGCCGCGCCGGACGCCGCGAAACCGAGGGTCTTCCCCGGGGTCGGCTACGGCGTGGTCTCCGACTACCTGGAACTCGCACCCGGGCGCTACGCGGTGGCGATGCGCGAGGCCGGCGCGCCCGCCAGCGACCCCCCGGTGCTCACCACCGAGGTCGCGGTGACCAGCGGCGAGGCGTACACGGTGGCCGGCGTCGGCCGACACGCCGATCTCGGGCTGCGGGTGCTCAACGACGACCTCAGCGCCCCCACGCAGGGCCGGGCCAAGGTGCGCGTCGTGCAGGCCTCCGTGCGCACCCCGGTGCTCGACGTGGCCGCCGCCGACGGGCCGATGATCGCCGACGGCGTGCAGTTCGCGACGACGACCGCCTACCAGCAGGTCGACCCCGGCAGTTGGCGGCTACGGCTGACGGGTGCCGGTGGGCCGAGCACCGACGCCGAGGTGCGGCTCGTCGGCGGTGCCGTCTACTCACTGCTGGTGCTCGACGCGAAGCAGGGCGGGCTGACCGCCGAGCTGCGCCGCGACGCCGAGGGCGGCACCGTCGTTCCCGCGGGCGGGGTGGACACCGGCGCTGGCGGCACCGCCACGACCGGGCTCGGGGCGTACCCCCTGGTGGCCGGCGGGTTGGCCGCGGCGGCCGTCGTGGTGGGCCTGCTGATGTGGCGCCGGCGGCGGCGCACCACCTGGTGACCACCGGGCCCGACCCGTCGATCCGGCGGCACCGCGACCGCCGGGTGCCGCTGGTCGGGCTGGTCGCGGCAGGCGCGGCGGTCTGCCTGGCCGCCGGCACCGGGGTCGGGCTGGCCACCACCGGCCCGGCGCCACCGGCCGCGATCTGGCACCCCGGCTGCACCGCAGACTGCCCGTCGGTGGCCGCCGCGCCCACGCCACAGGGTCCACCCACGCGAGTACGCGTACCGCGCATCGGTGTCGACTCCGCGCTCACGGTGCTGGGCCTGGACCGCGGCGGTGCACTGATCCCGCCGACCGACTTCCACACCGCCGGCTGGTACGGGGGCGGCCCGGCCCCCGGCGACACCGGCCCCGCCGTGCTCGCCGGCCACCTGGACTCGCGACGCGGCCCGGCGGTCTTCGCCCGGCTCGGCGAGCTGCGGCCCGGCGACCGGGTCGACGTGTGGCGCGGCGGGCAACGGCTGTCGTTCCGGGTGACCGGGTCGATCCGTGCGCGCAAGGACGAGTTCCCGACCGCCGCGGTCTACGGGCCGACGCCCGGCGCGGAGCTGCGCCTGGTCACCTGCGGAGGTGACTTCGACCGGCGCAGCGGGCACTACCGGGACAACGTCGTGGTTTTCGCGGTGACCGAAGCGCCCGATCCGGTGCTGCCGGGCTCCAAAACCGGGTGAGCGGCAGGCCGCTCACCGGGCCGCCGAGCGGGCCGAGCGGGCCGCAGCCCCCGTCACAGCTCGATCAACTCGGGTTCACGGAAGTCGGGGTATCCACCCCACCCGGACACCACGGTTTACAGGAACCCGAGTCGATCACGCGCCCCAGCACGGGCCAGCCCACGACGCCCGGCGGACGGCCTGCGGCGGGTGGGTCAGAGGGGGCGGCGGCCGGCGAAGCCGCACTCGGCCCGGTGGTACCAGCGCACGTCGGAGTCGCCCTCCAGCCAGCACCAGAGCACGGCGCGGCCGGCGCGCTCGCCGGGGAAGTCGAGCAGGACCGGGGCGATGCCCTTGACCTGGATGTCGTGCTGGTGCAGCTCGTCGACGACGGCGTGCAGCCGGGCCTCCAGCCCCTTGACCTCGGCCAGCCCGCCGAGCGCGCTGACGCCGTGGTCGGCCAGGTCGGCGCGCAGCTCGGCCAGGTCGGCCCGGACCCGGATCAGCTCGTTGACGCGCGGCTGCAGGGTGGCCACGAGGTGCCGGGCCTGGGCAAGTGTGAACACCGCGCCAGTATGCGGCACGCTCGGCTCCCCGACGCGCCCGGAACGCTCAGTCGGCCTGTGCCGCCAGCTCGCGGGCTCGATCGCGGGCGGCTTCCAGTGCGGCGAGCATCGCGGCGCGTACGCCGTGCTTCTCCAACTCGCGGATCGCGGAGATGGTGGTGCCGGCCGGTGAGGTGACCGCCTCGCGCAGCTTGACCGGGTGCTCGCCCGAGTCGCGCAGCATCACCGCGGAGCCGATCGCGGTCTGCACGATCAGTTCGTGGGCGACCTGCCGGGGCAGCCCGAGCAGGATGCCGGCGTCGATCATGGCCTCGACCAGCAGGTAGAAGTAGGCCGGGCCGGAGCCGGAGAGCGCGGTGACCGCGTCCTGCTGCGACTCGGGCACCCGGATCGTCTGGCCGAGAGGCTTGAACATCTCCTCGGCCAACGCCAGGTGCTCCCCGGTGGCGTGCGCGCCCGCCGAGATCGCGGTCATCGCCTCGTCGACCAGCGCCGGGGTGTTGGTCATCACCCGGACGACGGGGGTGCCGTCGGGCAGCCGGCGGCTGAAGAAGCTGGTGGGCAGGCCGGCGCAGAGCGAGATGACGAGCTTGTCGGCCGGCACCTTGGGGCCGATCTCGTCGAGCAGCGCGGCGGCGTCCTGTGGCTTGACCGAGACCGCGAGCACCGCTGCCTCGTCCACCGCCGTCAGGTTGTCGACCACCCGTACGCCGTAGCGGGCAGTCAACTCCTCGGCGCGGGCCGGCCTGCGGGCGGTTGCCAGCAGCCGGTCCACCGGCCATCCCGAGCGCAGCAGGCCGGAGAGCATCAGCTCACCGATCTTGCCCGCGCCGATCACCGCGACCGTGTGCACCCCTGCTGACATCTCGGCCGTACCCCTCTCCGCATCGAGTCGCGGCGCGAGGGCCCCGCGGGTCCGCCGCGCCACGTCGGCTCGCGGCGCGAGGGACCCCGCAGGTCCGGCCGCGCCACGTCGGGTCGTGGCGCGACGGACCCGCAGGCCCGCCGCGCCGCCGACCGTCGATCAGCTGCCGAAGAACACCTCAGCCTCGGCGTACCGCTCCAGCGGCACGGTCTTCAGCTCGCGGGTGGCCTCGGCCAGCGGCACCCGGACGATGTCGGTGCTCTGCATCGCGACCATCTTGCCCCAGTCGCCGTCGTTGACCGCGTCGATGGCCTGCAGGCCCAGGCGGGTGGCGAGCACCCGGTCGAAGGCGGTCGGGGTGCCACCGCGCTGGATGTGGCCCAGCACCACGGTGCGGGCCTCCTTGCCGGTCTTGGCCTCCAGCTGCTCGGCGAGCCACTGGCCGATGCCGCCGAGGCGGACGTGACCGAACGAGTCCAGCTCCTGGTTGGCGAGGACCATCTGGCCGTCGAGCGGCTGTGCGCCCTCGGCGACGACCACGATCGGGGCGTACTGGTGCTGGAAGCGCTTCTCGACGTAGCCGGCCACCTGGTCGACGTCGAACTGCCGCTCGGGCAGCAGGATCACGTTGGCGCCGCCGGCCAGGCCGGCGTGCAGGGCGATCCAGCCGGCGTGCCGGCCCATCACCTCGACGACGAGGGTGCGGTGGTGGCTCTCCGCGGTGGTGTGCAGGCGGTCGATGGCCTCCATCGCGATGTTGACCGCGGTGTCGAAGCCGAAGGTGTAGTCGGTGGCGCCGAGGTCGTTGTCGATCGTCTTCGGCACGCCGACCACGTGCACGCCCAGCTCGTAGAGCTTGGTGGCCACGCCGAGGGTGTCCTCGCCGCCGATCGCGATGAGTGCGTCCACGCCCTGGGCGGCGAGGTTGTCCTTGATCCGCTCGACGCCGTTCTCGATCTTGAACGGGTTGGTCCGGGACGAGCCGAGGATGGTGCCGCCGCGGGGCAGAATGCCGCGAACGTCAGCGATGTCCAGGGGGCGGGACAGACCCTCCAGGGGGCCCTTCCAGCCGTCCCGGAAGCCCACGAACTCGTGACCGTACGTGGCGACACCCTTGCGGACCACCGCCCGGATGACCGCGTTGAGACCTGGGCAGTCGCCGCCGCCGGTGAGCACGCCGATACGCATGATCCGTCATCCTCCTGGAGCATCAGGTAAAGCCCGATATGCCCCAGGGTATGTGTCAGGTCAGACCATCGGCGCCGTTGCCGGCCCGGGGCGGGCCGTCACTGCGAACTGTAGTCCGCGTGCCGGTGCGACGACAGCGCGCCCCGGGGCGACCCGACTCAGAAGGTCACCTCGTGGTTCTCCCCGGCCTTCGGCGGGTGGCCGGTGACCGCCGCCTTCGCGTAGCCGAGGAGATTGACCACGGTGCTGCTCGGCGAGTCCCAGTACTCGGCCGAGCTGGCGTGCACCTTGATCAACGTGAGACCGGGGGTCTCCAGCCCGTCGGGGAACCACGCCTTGAGCAGCGGGTTCCACAGTTGCTCGGCCCGGGCCCGGTCGAACCCCTCGGTGGTGGTCCCCGAGATCGACACCCAGGCGTTGTGCTTCTGGTCGGAGAAGGCGACGTTGACCTCCGGGTTCACCCGGATCTGACGGATCTTGGCCGAGTCGGCGTGGGCGAAGAACCACAGGTTGCCGTCGAACTCGGCCTCCTGGAGCCCCATCGGCCGGCTCACCTGTCGCCCGTCCAGCGCGATCGTGGTGAGCATGCAGATCCGTGCGGCCCGGGCCAACTCGGTGACCCGGGCGCGGGCCTCGGCGGCGCTGGTCGGCTCGTTGCTCATGGCACTCTCCTCCGCTTCGGTTCGTCGAACCGATGCCCGGGACAGAACCGGTCAAACCTACGACGGCACGACCGGCGTTCAGCGGGTCGTCATCGCCCGCCAGCGGGCCAGATTGTGCCGGGCGTCGACGAGAGCGTCGTGCCGGGCCGCGTCCGCCTCGGGCAGGGTCGGGCGACCGCGGTCGTCCCAGAGCTGCCGCAACTCCTTGGTGTAGCGGGGGATCTCCCGGGGCAGCGCCGGCATCGCACCCCAGAGCTGCGCGAGCACCACGTGGTCGTACGCGGCGAACCAGGCCCACAGCTCCAACTGCTCGCCCGGCCGGTCCCGAATCGGTTCGACCAGGAAGTCGTACAGGTCGTCGCGGATGCGCTCGCGCGACCGCCAGGCCCGGTCCGCCGGGGAGGGCAGTTTGTCCAGTACGTTGCGCCGGACCCAGGGCACGGCACGGGAGTCGTCGAACTCGGTGGAGACCGCGTAGAACTCGCGGCCGTACTCGTCGACGACACCGATCGAGACGAGGTCGACGGTGGTGCCGTCCTCGATGAACTCGCAGTCGTAGAAGTAGCGGTAGACCATTCCGGCCATCCTCGCCCACCGCCGCCGGGCCGTACCCGGCGGGGGGTCCGCCCCGGCTCTGGTGGTCACGCGGGCGTCCAGGCCGGGCCGGCAACTCCAAAAGGGGTACGCCCGCAGCTCGCGACGGTCACGGAAGTGCTTCGAGGGGTGTACAGCAAGCGACCGGACCGTCATGATCTGATGTGTACCGCTACCGGACGCCGAATCGGTGTCAGTTCACCTTGTCAGGGCCATCAGGTTCACCCGGTGAGCGAGTTTGTGGTCCATGACCGGGGAGGGGTTGGGCCGTGGAGATGCGCCTGCCGGAGCCGGGTGACGCGCTCACGGGTGTGGAGATGTTCGCCGGGTTGGAGCCTGAGGTACGACAGCGTGTCATCGCCGCCGCCGTCCCGCGCACCTACCGCAAGGGCCAACTGCTCTTCGTGGAGAACGACCCGGGTGAATCACTGATCGTGCTGCGCCGCGGCGCGGTGGCCGTCTTTCGTACCGCGCCGACCGGCGAGCGGGCCGTGTTGTCGGTGATCCGACCCCCGGACGTGCTCGGCGAGGTTTCCCTGCTCGACGCGTCGACCCGGTCCGCCTCCGCGGAGGCCATTGAGGACTGCGCCGCGCTGGCGCTCTCCCGGGGCGCGTTCATGGAGCTGGTGCACTCCAACCCGCGCATCCTGGACGCGGTGATGCGCTCGCTGGGCGGGTTGATCCGTCGGCTCACCGAGCAGAACGCCGACCACGTGTTCCTCGACCTGCCCGGTCGGGTGGCCAAGACGCTGGTCCGGTTGGCCGGCGAGAGCCAGGCACCCATGATCACGATCGAGCTCAACCAGAGTCAGCTGGCCGAGATGGCCGGCGGTTCCCGGCAGAGCGTCAACCAGGCGATCGGTTCGTTCGCCAGCCGCGGCTGGTTGCGCACGGAGGGCCGCCGGATCGTGGTGACCGACGTTGCCGCGCTGCGCCGCCGCGCCGGCATGAACGACCGCTGACACCTCACACACGGCGCGAAACGGCCGGGTCACCCGTGGGCGACCCGGCCGTCTCAGCGTCATCGACGTGAGGTCACACCCCGGAGCTGCCCGGCCCGGCCCACTTGTCCGGGCCCTTGCCGTCGCCACCCGGGCCGTGGGACTGCTCGCTCACGATGCCCTCGGCCTGCAGCGTGGCGAGCGTGGCAGCGTCGACGTCCACCGAGTCGCCCGCGGAGTGGCTGACCCCGTTGCCGTCGGTCCAGTCGCTCTCCAGCTTGACGTACACCATTGACCTGTCCCCCTCTGGTCCCTGATCGATATCTGGCCGCCTGAATCTAGTCGGTCAGCACCCTTGGTGACTGTCCACAAGCCAACAGGCCGGTACCTGACAGAGGCCGGTGGGGGCGATAATTCCGGTCAGGGGACGCCATCGGCGTCGACCCGTTCACTTCTGGGGGAATGTCATCGCCGCGCAGTGTGGACGCTGTGGACGCACGGCCGCCGAGGGGGACCGCTTCTGCGGCGGCTGCGGCGCCGAGCTGGGTGCCGTGTGCCCGCACTGCCTGCGCCCACTCGCCTCGGACGTCACGTTCTGCACGTCCTGCGGGTCGCCCCGACCGGGCGCGGATCGGCCGGCCGCGGTGACCCCGCAGGAGGACCGCCGCCGGGTGAGCGTCCTCTTCGTGGATCTGATCGACTTCACGCCGTACGTCGAGCGCGCCGACCCGGAGCAGGTCCGCGGGATGCAGACCGGGTTCTTCTCCGCCGCCCGCCGGGTGGTCGGTCAGTACGGCGGGGTGGTGGAGAAGTACATCGGAGACGCGGTGATGGCGCTCTTCGGTGCCCCGATCGCCACCGAGACCGACGCGCTGCGCTGCGTACGGGCCGGTCTGGAGCTGCAACGGGTGCTCACCCGGTTCGCGCCGACGGGCAGCGCCGAGTTGCGGTTCCGGGTCGGGGTGGCCACCGGCGAGGCACTGGTCGACGTGGCCGCCGCGCGCGACGGCGGTCAGGCCATCGTGGCCGGCGACGTGGTCAACACGGCCTCCCGGATGCAGTCGGTCGCGCCACCAGGAGGGGTGCTGGTCTGTGGCACCACCCACGCGCTCACCAAGGACGCGATCCGCTACGAGGAGCAGCCCCCGGTCACCCTGCGCGGCCGGTCGTCACCGACCGAGGTGTGGCTCGCCCTGTCCCCGCTGCGCCGCCAACCCACCGACCGGGAGCCGGACACGACGCCGCTGGTCGACCGGGAACACGAGCTGGGGATGCTCGTCAACGCCCTGCACCGGTCGCTGCGCGACCGGCGACCGCAGGTGGTCACCATCTTCGGTCGGGCCGGCATCGGCAAGAGTCGGCTGCTGCGGGAGCTCTACCGGCACACCGGCCGGCTGGTCGACGAGCCGCTGACCTGGCGCACCGGGCGCTGCCCGCCGTTCGGGGAGAACGTCACCTTCGCCGCGCTCGCCGACATCGTCAAGTCCGAGGCCGGCATCCTCGACACCGACCCGGCGGCCAGCGCCGCGCAGCGGCTGGCTGCCGCCGTGGGCGAGCTGATCGGTCCGGGCGAACGGGACCGGGTGGTGGACGCGCTGCGCCCGCTGGTCGGGCTGCCCGGCACGCCGCTGCCGGCCGAGGAGGCGGAGTCGGCGTGGCGTCGCTTCCTGCTGGCGCTGGCCACCCGGCGTCCCACCGTGCTGGTCTTCGAGGACCTGCACTGGGCCGACGACGCGATGCTGCGTTTCGTGGAGCTGCTCGGGGCGGCGGCCCGCGACGTGCCGCTGCTGCTGCTCTGCACCGCCCGCCCGGAGCTGGTCGACCGGGACCCGAGCTGGGCGGGGACGATCACCGGCTCGGTGACCATCACCCTGCCGCCACTGCGCGACACCGGCATCGCCGCCCTGTACGCGCACCTGTTCGGCCAGGCGGCGTTCTCCGCCGACATGCTGACCCCGCTGATCGAGGTGGCCGGCGGCAATCCGCTCTACGCGCACGAGTACGTGCGGATGCTGATCGAGCAGGGGGCGCTGCGCCAGTCGGGGCGGGGGTGGTCGCTGGACAAGCAGCTCGAGCTGACCATGCCGGAGAGCGTGCACGCGGTGATCGCCAACCGGCTGGACCTGCTCGACGCCAAGGACCGCGCGGTGCTGCTGGCGGCGTCGGTGGTCGGGGTGCAGTTCTGGCCCGGCGCGGTGGCTGCCGCGCTGGGGCAACAGGTCGAGTCGGTCGAGCGTTCGTTGCGCCGACTCGAACAGCGCGACTTCGTGCACGAGCAGGCCGCGTCGACGATGGCCGGGCAGGCGGAGTTCCGGTTCCGCCACGTGCTGGTCCGCGACGTCTGTTACCAGCGGTTGCCGCGCACCGAGCGGGTGGCCCGGCACGAGCGGGCCGCCGACTGGCTCGACGCGCTGTCGCACTCCCGCGACACCGACCTGGCCGAGGTGCTCGCCCACCACCGCTGGGCGGCGCACGAGATCGCCCGCTCGCTGGGCATGCAGGTGCGGCGCTACGCCGGGCCGGCGCGGCAGGCGCTGCACCGGGCGGCCCGACGGGCGTACGCGCTGCACGGGCTGGACGCGGCGGCCAGCCACGCGGGCCGGGCACTGGGCCTGACCGACGACAGCGACCCGGTGGGCCGGCTCCAGTTGGAGCTGTTGAGCACGGAGATCTCGTTCTACCGGGACGGCAACGCGTTCCTCTCCGGAGGCGGGGCGGAGCAGGTGCACACGCTCGCCGACCGGTTGCTGTCGCACGGCGACAACGCCTGCGCCGCCCGGGCGTGGACGCTGCTCGGCCAGGCCGCCTGGCTGCGGGCCGACCGCGGCGACGCGTTGGCCTGCCTGGACCGCGCGGTGCAGTTGTTCGAACCTCTACCGGACAGCCCGCAGAAGGCGGACGCGTACGCCGAGATGGGCCGGCTGCACATGCTCAACTACGAGCGGGACCCGGCGGTGACAGCGGCGGACACGGCGGCGGAGATCGCCGAGCGGTTGGGCCTGACCGAGACCCGCACCAACGCCCGGATCACCGCGGCCACCGCCCGCTACCAGTCCGGGGACCGGGTCGGCCTAGACGAGCTGCACGCGATCGTCGAGTTCGCCCGCGCCGGTCAGCTGCTGGCGTTGCCCCGGGCCACCCAGAACCTCGCCTGGGCGATCCGGGAGGAGGGCGACTGGCTGCGGTCCAACGCCCTGCTCTCGGCCGCGCCGGCGCGGACCGCCAGCGGTCAGACCCTGACCACCAGTTACTCGGCGGAGGCGATGCTGGCCTGGTTCGACGGCGACTTCGGCCGGCTCCTCGCGGCGGCGGAGGCGTTCGTGGACACGCCCACCGGGAGCTGGGACATGCAGGTGCGTGGGTTGCGCTGCTGTCTGCTGGTGCTGCGCGACGACGAGGATCCGGACGACCTGACCGATGCGTTGGACACCGCACGGCGCAGTGGGTTCCACCGGCTGCTCTGGACGATGCTGGGCATGGCCGCGTTGTGCCGGGCGTTGCAGGGGCGCGCCGCCGAGGCTGCCGAGCTGATCGAGGAGCTGGACGAACGCTGGTCGGCGGTGCCGGCCCTGGCCAGTGGCGAGTGGATCGCCGCGGCCGCGTACGCCGCAGCCCTGAGCGGTCGGAGCGCGGCGGTGCGGGTCCGCACGATGCTGGGCCGGGTCGGGCACCGCACGCCCTGGTCGGAGGCGGCGTTGCGGACGGTGACGGCGGCCCTGGCCGCGGCGGACGGCGACCACCGGCGCTCCGCCGAGCTGCACCTGGCCGCCGCCGAGACCTACGGGCGGATCCCGGACGTGAGCGACCGGGTGTTGGCGCTCGCGCTAGCGGCGGCGGAGCAGGCTCGCGCCGGCGACCCGGCGGGCGCACGGACGACCCGCGCGGAGGTACGCACCTTCGCGTTGCGCAACGACGCCCCCGGTCTGCTCGCCCTGACCGGTCGGCCGATCAGCCCGACCGGGCCGGCGGTGGCGTGTTGAGCCGTCTGACGCGGCTCAACGGCTGAGCCCGCGTCAAGCCGCGACCGGCGTCTTGAGTTTCTGCGCGTAGATGTCGACGTACTCGCGGCCGGAGAGTTCCATCAACTCGTACATGACCTCGTCGGTGACCGCGCGCTCGACGAACCGGTCGCCGGCCAGCCCCGCGTAGCGGGAGAAGTCCAGCGGCGCGCCGAAGCGGACCCGCACCTGGCCGACCCGCGGGAGGAGCCGGCCGGGCGGCTGGAGTTCGTCGGCGTTGAGCATCGCCACCGGCACCACCACCGCACCGCTCTCCAGGGCCAGCCGGGCCACCCCGGTCTTTCCCCGGTAGAGCCGCCCGTCCGGGGAGCGGGTGCCCTCGGGGTAGATGCCGGCCACTCCCTGAGCGCGCAGCACCCGCAACTGGGTGTCCAGGGCGGCGCGGGCGGCCTGACCGCCGGAACGGTCCACGGGGATCGTGCCGGTGCCGACGAAGAACATCTTCATCAACCGGCCCTTGATCCCCTTGCCGGTGAAGTACTCCGCCTTGGCCACGAAGGTGACCCTCCGCGAAACGATCAACGGGATGAAGATCGAGTCGAAGAAGGAGAGGTGGTTGCTGGCCAGGATCACCGGGCCGGTCGCCGGCACGTGGTGCAGCCCCTCCACCTGCGGGCGGAAGATCAGCTTGAGCAGCGGACCGAGGAGCACGTACTTCAACAGCCAGTAGAGCACCGGCGTCCTTTCCCGTGGTGTGCCCCGGGACAGCACCATGCCCGGGAGCGTGCCGCCGAGCCTACGAAGCGCGCGCCCTCCCCACAACGGACGAAGCGCCGAGTTGACGCATCGACCGCACCCCCGGTCCTCGATCGTTGGTAGGTGAACAGGGCGTCGGTCGCCTGAATGCCACCGATCACCGAGATCGCACTTGTCGCGCAAGAACGGACAAAGGAGCCCTGCCGTGACCTGCGGCAGCAGCCGTGACTTTGGAAGACGCGACACAACGCACTCCCGGAACCATGCCCTGACGTGTCACGATTCAGAGCACGGCGTGCGGACGGGCGTCGAGGGGCGAAGTGGCCGCGCCGGAAGGCGCGTTAAGGGGGAAGTCCGGGTGTCAGCGGGTGGGGCCCGCCGGGGACGGCGGGACAACGGGCTCGACGCGAACGAGTACGCCGTCGTCGGCGACGTCGATCCGCGCGTCGGCGAGCACCTGCTCGACGTGCTGGCCGCGGGCGGGATCGCCGCCTACCTCCAGCCCTCCGCCGACCTCAACCCGGTCACCCGCACCACCACCGTGCCGGCCCGGCCGGTCGACCGGCTCTACGTCGACCGTTCGCACCTGACCACCGCACGGGACTACCTGACCCAGCTTGCCGACGAGAGCACCCCGGAGCAGCCGCCAGCGCGCGACGAACCGGACATCGACGCCGAGTGGGCGCGCATCGTGGCCGGCTTCCACACCACCCCGACGACCGACGAGCACCCGTGGCCGGCCTCGGAGAACGTGGACGAACGGGACGCCCGGGACGAGCCGACCGCCGGTCCGCTGACCCGCTCCGGGGCCGACGAGCCCGGTCCGACCGCCACCGACGTGCGCCGGCTGCCGTCCGCGACCGACATCTCGGGGATCTCGGTCGGGCGCGGCACCCGACCGGACGAGCCGTCACTCCTGGACGGGCTGGACACCTTCGGCGCCGACCTGCCCGACGACGAGGACGACGACGAGGGTTACCACCCGCCCCCGCCGCCGCCGCTGCCCCGCTTCAGCAAGTACGCGGTGATCGGTGTGCTCGGGGTGGTCGTCGGGTTCATGCTCTTCCTCTTCCCCTGGCTGCTCCCGATCGACAAGTCGGCGGTCACCCTGTTCGGGTTCACCGGCATCCTGGCCGGTTTCGTCACGCTGATCTGGCGGCTGCGCCCCGGCGACGAGGACGAGGACGACCCGGACAACGGCGCCGTCGTCTGACCTCCGGCCCGCATCCCGGGACAGCACCGGCCCGCCGACGCCGTAACAGTGGTGTAACTTACTGTCAGTAGGAATACCGCTGTACGTCACTTCCCCCGCTGACTGACCGGTTTTCCCTTGCTCGCGGCGGTCAGTCCTCTGCTGATCGGAATGCCCGAGATGCGACAGAGTTCCCTCGTGGTGGTCGCCAACCGCCTCCCCATCGACGACAGCCAGGCCCCGGACGGGGCCTGCGAGTGGCGACGCAGTCCGGGTGGGCTGGTCAGCGCGCTGCACCCACTTCTGCGGCACACCCCGGCGACGTGGGTCGGCTGGGCCGGCGGCACCGGGCCGGCCCCCGCACTGCCGGACGTGGACGGCGTCCGGATGCACACCGTCGCGCTCAGCCCGGAAGACCTGCGCGACCACTACGAGGGGTTCGCCAACGCCACCCTCTGGCCGCTCTACCACGACGCCGTGGAGCAGCCGCAGCATCACCGCCGCTGGTGGGAGGCGTACCAGCGGGTCAACCAGCGCTTCGCCGAGGCGACCGCCCAGGTGGCCGAGCCCGGCGGGGTGGTCTGGGTGCAGGACTACCACCTGCAACTCGTCCCGGGCCTGCTCCGCACGCTCCGCCCCGACCTGCGCATCGGGTTCTTCCTGCACGTGCCATTCCCGCCGCCGGAGCTGTTCATGCAACTGCCCCGCCGGGCCGAGTTGCTGCGCGGCATGCTCGGCGCCGACCTGGTCGGCTTCCAGCGCGTGCAGGCGGCGCACAACTTCGCCCAGCTGGTGACCAGGGTGCTGGAGTTGCCGGCCACCGACCGCCGGATCGGCATCGACGACCGGGTCGTCCGCATCGGCGCGTTCCCGGTCTCCATCGACACCGCCGAGATGGGCGCGCTCGCCGCCCGGCCCGACGTGGCCGCCCGGGCCCGCCGACTCCGACAGGATCTCGGCGACCCGCGGCAGGTCATCCTCAGCGTGGACCGGATGGACTACACCAAGGGCATCGAGCAGCGCCTCAAGGCGTACAGCGAACTGCTGGCCACCGGCGACGTCAAGGTCCGCGACACGGTGCTGGTGCAGGTCGCGATGCCGAGCCGGGAACGCGTCGGCCAGTACCAGATCCTGCGTGAGCGCATCGAGCGCGAGGTGGGCCGGATCAACGGCGAGTTCGGGCGGGTCGGCGAGCCGGCGATCCACTACCTCACCCAGCCCTTCGACCGGGCCGAGTTGGCCGCGCTCTACCGGGTCGCCGACGTGATGGCGGTGACCCCGCTGCGCGACGGGATGAACCTGGTCGCCAAGGAGTACGTGGCCGCCCGCGTGGACGACACCGGCGCGCTGCTGCTCAGCGAGTTCGCCGGCACCGCCGCTGAGCTGTCCCAGGCGTACCTGGTCAACCCGCACGACCTGGAAGGGCTCAAGCAGGGCCTCCGTGCGGCGCTGCGGGCCAGCCCGGCCGACGTCACCCAACGGATGCGGGCCATGCGCGCCCACCTGGACGAGCACGACATCCAGGCGTGGGCCCGCTCCTACCTCCGGGCGCTGGACGAGGGCGGCACCGTGGTCGGTCGCCTGTCCAGCACCGACGCCAACCCCGACGGCGTCGCCCGGGTGCCGCGACCCGCCACCGCCCCGACCGCCAGCCCGGCCACCCACCAGGCCAGCGGCTGACCGACGGGCCGCACCGAGGCCCCAGGGCTCATCGCGCCGGGGCGGGCTCCTTCTCCAGCCAGTCCAGGATCGCGTCGATCGGCTCCGCCCACCGCGCGTCCAACATCAGGTCGTGGCCCATGCCGGGGAAGAGCAGCGGGGCCGAACCGTAGCGGCGGGCCACCCGGGTCAACGTCGACGCCGGCACCACCCGGTCGTCCGGGCTGCCCAGCACCAGCACCGGAGGCGAGCCCACGGCCGGCTCGGCCTCCGGCTCGCCCAGCAGCGCCCACTGCGCCCGCCGGCCCGCCCGACCGAGCCGTCCGACGTGCCGTCGGGCCTCCTCGTCGGGCAGCTCGCGGCTGAACAACTGCCCGCGGTTGAGCCGCAGCGGCCCGCCGAACACCGCCGGCAGGGTGCCCGCCGGGTTCCGGCGCAGCGCCGCGCCCAGCACCCCCCACCCACCGAAGACGGGTGCCACCAGCACCGCGCCCCGCGCCGGGTAGCGGGCCAACGCGTGCGCCACCACCAGGGCACCGGCGCCGTGGCCCACCAGCACCGCCTGCCGCGGCAGGCTCGCCGCCACCTGGACCACATCATGGGCGTACGCCCGCAGGGTCGCCTCCGGCGCCGGCTCGCTGCCACCGTGCCCCCGCAGGCTCACCGCGTACGCCGGGAAACCCCGCGACGCGGCGTGACCCAACCAGTGCTCGGCGAACGCCCACGCGCCGTGCCCGAAGCCGGGGACGAACAGCAGCGGCGGACGCCCCTCCTCCAGCTCGGGAAGGGCGCTGAGCACCTCCCGCCGCGCCGGCCGGACCGGACGCGACCACTCCCGGCCTCGCATGATCCGCAGCTCGGTCACTGGTCTGCCTCTCGTCCGCGGCCGGGGGAAGTCACTTGGCCTCCAGGTCGTGCAGGGCGCGCTGGATGGCGCGCAGATAGTCGGCGTGACCGACCTCGAACCAGTGCCGGCTGCTCTCCTTGACCTGCCCGGAGTAGCGCTCCCCGGCCCGCTCCCGCACCCGAGACGCGAACGCGGCGGCCCGCTCCGGCCGGTCCCGACGGGCCCGCAGCAGGCGGGCGAAGAGCACCGTCTGCCAGTGCGACAGGGTGAACAACCCGGAGTCCGGCTGCAACAGGCCGGCGACCGCCAGCGTCGGGTGCCCGGGGGTGAACGCGTTGAGCCAGAGGGTGGGCCGGCCCGCGCCCGCGCTGTCGGCGAACACCGAGGCGTCGAGGAACTCGAAGCGCGGCAGGTAGCCGGTGGCGAAGATGACCACCTCGGGGTCGATCTGACGACCGTCGGCCAGCTCCACGGCGTACGGGTGGAACCGGGCGATGTCCGGCACCGGGCCGATCGCGCCGTGGCCCACGTAGTAGACGAGCTGGCTGTTCGCGATGGGATGCGTCTCGTACACCCGGTGGTCGGGCTTGGGCAGGCCGAAGCGGGTGAGGTCGCCGACGGTCAGGCGCAGCGTCCAGTGGTAGAGCCACTGCCGCACCCGCAGCGGCACGCGCAGCGCCAGCAGGGTGTCGTTGACCTGGTCGGCGGGGCGGCCGAGCACGTACTTCGGCGCGTACCAGTAGCCGCGCCGGGTGGAGTGCCAGCAGCGCGACGCCTGCTGGGCGGCCTCGACGGCGATGTCGCAGCCGGTGTTGCCGGCGCCGACGACCAGCACCCGCTTGCCGCGCAGCTGCGCCGGGTCCTTGTAGGACGAGGCGTGCATGATCTCGCCGCGGAACTCCTCCAGCCCCTCGTAGCGGGGCAGTTTCGGCGACCAGTTGTGGCCGTTGGCGATCACCACGGCGGCGTAGCGGGAGGTGCGCTCCGGGCCGTACCCGCCGGTGGAGCGGGTGGTCACGTCCCACCGGTCGCCCTCGGCGGGCTCGACCCGGATCACCTCGGTGCCGAACCAGATGTGCGAGCGCAGGTCGAAGTGGTCGGCGTAGCGCTCGAAGTACGACAGCAGCTGACTGTGGTGCGGGTAGTCCGGCCAGGAGTCCGGCATCGGGAAGTCGGGGAACTGGGTGAACGGCTTCGACGACAGCAGGTGGGTGCTCGCGTACACCGGGCTGCGGTCGTGTCGCCAGTTCCAGGCGCCGCCGACGCCGGTCTCCCGCTCGTAGCAGTCGACGCCGAAGTCGTGCTCGCGCAGGTTCTTGATGGCCGTCAGGCCGCTGGCCCCGGCCCCGATGACGCAGACCGTGTCGCCCCGGTCGGAGACCGGGCGACCGTCGCTGCTCAGCGCGGACGGGGTCGTCTCGGGGTCGGGCCGGCCGTGGTCGGTGGAGGTGGACACCGGAACAACTCCTTTTGGTACGGCAGGCGTGCCGGTCGCCGCGAAATCCTCTCCACAACGGAGCCGGATGTCCAGCCCTGACGGGGAAGCGTCGACGGTCGAGCCGGCGTCGGGGGTCAGTCGGCGTCGGGCAGCAGCAGGTCGACCAGGACCGGGAAGTGGTCGCTGGCCCGGCGGGTCTGCGGGGTGTCCACCACGTCGTAGTCGACCACCGTGATCCGCGGGTCGACGAAGAGCGCGTCGATGCGGCGGCGCGGCTCGGCGCAGGAGTAGGTGAGCCGGTCCGCCCGGTCGGCCGCGACCGCGGCGTCGGTCAACCCGCGCGACACGGTCGCCCACGCCGGCCCGTCCGGGCCCTCGTTGAGGTCCGCCCCGGCCAGCACCGGGTTGGTCGCCTCGTCCAGCACGCGCTTGAACTCGGCGGCCTGAGCCGGCCGCTCAGCCGGGTCGGTGGACAGGTGTGAGCCGGCGAGGGTGAAGCGGGCGTCGCCGACCCGGCAGTCGGCGTAGGCGGCGCCGCGCAGGTGCCGGCCGGGGGTCAGCGGGAAGCGCTGGCACCGGGTGGCCCGCACCTGGACCCGCAGGCTGGTCAACAGCAGGTTGCCCAGCGCCGGCAGCCCGCCGGCGGCCACCACCAGGCCGAAGGACTCGGCCAGCGTGGCGGACTTCTGCCGCCACCGGAACCGGCGCGGCCCCTCCTGCACGATCACCACGTCCGGGCGCGCGGCCCGGACCACCGCGGCCAGCGCGGCGGTGTCGTCGCGCTGGCTGTGGATGTTGTACGACACCACCCGCAGTGGTGAGCCCATCCCCGACCGCCTCAGATCCGGCGGGCCAGGTCGGCGGCGCCGATCACGCCGGCGCTGTTGCCCAGCTCCGCCGGAAGCACCTCGGCGACGGGCAGGCGACCACGCTGGGCGAGCGCGTCGCGGTAGGAACGGCGGGTCGGGCCGAGCAGCAGGTCACCAGCGTCGATCACACCGCCGCCCACCACCAGGGTCTGCGGGTCGAGGATCTGCGCCATGTCGGCGAGGCTGGTGCCCAGCCACCGGCCGATCTGGGCGAACGCCTCGGCGGAGATCGGGTCGCCGCCCTGCGCGGCGGCGGTCACCATCGGGCCGGTGATCGCCTCGGCCTCGCCGCCGGCCAGATCCAGCAGCGCGGTGGCCCGGTTCGGCTCCTGGCGTGCGCCGGCCCGGGCGAAGCGTACGAGGGCGCTGCCGCTGGCGTACTGCTCGATGCAGCCCAGCCGGCCGCAGCCGCACTGGTGCCCGTCCGGGACGGCCAGCATGTGGCCCAGTTCCGCGGCGATTCCGTGCGCGCCGCGCATCAGCTCGCCGCCGAGGACGATGCCGCCGCCGACACCGGTGCCGATGGTGAACATGATCATGGAGTCGTCGGCGGCGCGGGCGGCGCCGTACCGGAACTCGGCCCAGGCGGCCACGTTCCCGTCGTTCTCCACGATCACCGGCAGGCCGACGGCCTTGCTGACGTACTCGCGCAGTGGTTCGTCGCGCCAGGCCAGGTTCGGGGCGAAGAGCACTGTCGAGCGGCTCGCGTCGATCCAGCCGGCCGCGCCGATGCCGACGGCCTCGATCGTCCGCCCGGCTGCCAGCTCGCCGACCAGCTCGATGATGACGTCGCGGGTTTTGCCGACGTCATCGGCGGGAGTGTCCCGTCGGGTCTGCACGAGGACCTTGCCGGTGTCGTCCACGACACCGCCGGCCACCTTCGTGCCACCGACGTCGACTCCGATGGTCAGCGTCACCGCTGCCGCCCCCTCTGCTGTGCCGTCCGGCCGGTGTCCCGGCGGCATGCCGGTCCGGGTCGGAATGTCCCGCGCTCAGGCGCCGTCGCCCGATGCTTGCGCGTCGGTGTCGTCAGGCGCCCGCGAGGCGGGCACCACGGGACGGGTGGTCGGTGCCGGTACGGTCGCCGACCCGGCGTCGTCGACGGGTGGTGCGGCGGCCGGGGCGAGTGGGTCCGCCGTCCGGGTGGCGACCGACCAGACATCCCGCTCCGGCGCCGGCTGAGAATCATGCCCGGTGCGGGTGGCATCGCGCCACACGTGGTTGTCGCCGGTTGCGGCGGACGGCTCGTGCGGTGCCGGCTGCGGAAGCACATCGTCGGTGCTCGGGGCCGGTGTCGGCGAGGTGGCGGCGGGCCGCTCGAATGGCGGCTCGGAGGGGCTCGTCGGGGGCGGTTCCGCCGGGGAGAACGCGCGGAGCAGGCTGGCGACGCCCGCCGCCAGGTCTCCGGCGCCGGTCGCCAGGCGTTCGGCGAATTCCGGACTAGGGTCGCGCAACGCGGCGATGCCCCGACAGACCGGGCAGACGCAGCATTCGGCCGATCCGGTGGCGAAAGCACCTGCGGGGCCGGGCCGGCCCTCCGGGCCGGCACTGTGACCGAGGACACCGGCCAGCACCCCGCCCAGCGAGCCGAACGCGCCGTTCGCCGAGCCGGCGGAGGCCAGTCGGGCCCCCGCGAGCAGGGTGGCGACCAGCCGCTCCGCCTCTTCCCGGGCCGAACCCGGATCCGTTGCGCCCACCCTCGGCTCCTCTACCGTGCCACCGGACACGTCACTGCGCCGCACCGGTTGCTTCTACCCGGCGCTTGAGCTGCTTCAACGCGGTGTCCATGATCATCTTCTCGGCTTTGCGCCGAAACATCCCGAGCATTCCCACCGACAGGTCGACCTCCAGCGTGTAGGTCACCGTCGTGCTGCCGTCCGGGTTGCCCACCAGGTCGTACGACCCGCGCTGACTCTTCTGCATCTTCGAGGGGGCGACGAGGTGCCACTCGATCCGGGACAGGTCCTCGGCGTAGGAGTAGGCGAGCACGTACTCGTCGGCCATCACCCCGGCGTCGATGGTGAAGCGCACCTGGCTGGCGTAGCCGTCCTCGTACTCCTCCACGACCTCGACCCGGCGCACCGCGTCGGTCCACTCCGGGTAGCACGCGAAGTCGCAGATGACCGCCGTCACCCGTTCCGGTGCGGCGCCGATGATGATCGACTGGGTGGAGGAGTCCGCCATGGGGGGAGGCTACCCGGCGGGTACCGCCCCCGCGCCGCGCCGCCCCCGTCGGCACGTCGCCGAGGTCCGCAGGGGGCCGCAACAGCCCCGGGCGTTGGCGGTGTGCCCATGCTCACCGGGTAGGTTTCGACACACAGCCGACGCCCACGGTGGCGGCTGGCCCGACCAGTACGAGCACGAAGGAGTGCAGGTGCGCGAGTTCTCCGTCCCGCCGATCGTCACCGTTGGCGACGCGGCCAACCTCACCGATCCGGTCTGGGACAACGCCGAGGTCGCGCCCGACGCCGTCCAGTTCGCCCGCCCCACCGCGAGCGCCGAGGGCGCCGTCACCGCCTGGGCCGAGGTGACCTGCCTCCAGTTCCGCGACGAGGTGGCCGCCGTCGCCCGCGGGCTCGTCGCCGCCGGCATCGAGCCCGGTGTCCGGGTCGGCCTGATGAGCCGCACCCGCTACGAGTGGACGCTGCTGGACTACGCCATCTGGGCCGTCGGCGCGGTCACCGTGCCGATCTACGAGACCTCCAGCGCCGAGCAGGCCGCGTGGATCCTCGAGGACTCCAACGCGGTCGCCGTCGTGGTGGAGACCGAGGCGCACGCCGCCCTGGTCGCCGGCGTCCGACACCGGCTGCCCGAGCTGAACCACGTCTGGCAGATCGACCAGGGCGGGGTCGACGAACTGGTCACCAGCGGTGCCACCGTCGAGCTGGCCGAGGTCGAGCGGCGGCGCAAGGCCGTCCACGCCGGCGACCTCGCCACGATCATCTACACCAGCGGCACCACCGGCCGGCCCAAGGGTTGCGTGCTCACCCACCGCAACATGTACGCCGACATCGCCAACGCGGTGCCGGTGCTGCCGAACCTGTTCAACCCCGGCGCGACCACGCTGCTCTTCCTGCCGCTGGCGCACGCCTTCGCCCGGCTGATCCAGATCGGCGTCGTGCAGGCCCGGGCCACCATGGCGCACTGCGCCGACACCAAGAACCTGGTCGCGGAGCTGCAGGAGTTCCGGCCGACCTTCGTGCTCTCCGTGCCCCGGGTGTTCGAGAAGGTCTACAACGCGGCCAAGCAGAAGGCCGAGGCGGACGGCAAGGGCGGCATCTTCGCCCGCGCGGAGCAGGTCGCCATCGCGTACAGCGAGGCTCTGGAGACCCCGGGCGGGCCTGGCCTGGCGCTGCGCGCCCAGCACGTCGTCTTCGACCGGCTGGTCTACCGCAAGCTGCGCGCCGCCCTCGGCGGCCGGTGCCGGGACGCCATCTCCGGCGGTGCGCCACTCGGCGCCCGGCTGGGTCACTTCTTCCGGGGCATCGGCGTGACGGTCCTGGAGGGCTACGGCCTCACCGAGACGTCGCCCGCCGCCGCGGCGAACCTGCCGAACGGCACCCGGATCGGCACCGTCGGCCGTCCGCTGCCCGGCGTGACCGTCCGCATCGAGGACGACGGCGAGATCCTGATCTCCGGCGAGTTGGTCTTCCAGGGCTACTGGCGCAACGAGACGGCGACCGCCGAGGCGATCAGCTCCGACGGGTGGTTCCGCACCGGCGACCTGGGCCACCTCGACACTGACGGTTACCTCAGCATCACCGGCCGCAAGAAGGAGCTGATCGTCACCGCCGGCGGAAAGAACGTCGCCCCGGCGGTACTGGAGGACCTGGTCCGGGCGCACCCGTTGATCAGCCAGTGTGTGGTGGTCGGTGACCGTAAGCCGTTCATCGCGGCGCTGGTCACCGTCGACGAGGAGGCGCTGCCGACCTGGCTGGAGGGCGCCGGCATGCCCGCCGACACCACCGTCGAGCAGCTACGCGAGCACGAGGGCCTGCGTCAGGAGATCCAGTCCGCGATCGACGCGGCGAACCAGGCCGTGTCCAAGGCCGAGGCGATCAAGGTGTTCCGGGTCCTGCCCCGCGACTTCACCGAGGCGACCGGGGAACTGACCCCGTCGCTCAAGGTCAAACGCCAGGTTGTCCACAAGACGTACGCGGCGGAGATCGCCGATATCTACCGAGGCTGACTACCATCCGTCACGTGCCCGCATCCACAGCAACCGCACCGCACCCGCATCCCCTCGCCGCGGCCGCCCGCCTGGTGATGCTGGCGCTGATCGCCATCCTGACCCTGTTCGCCACCCGTGACGTCAGCCAGCTCTGGTGGATCGCGCTGCTGGCGGTGGCCGGGCTGCCGTCCCTGCTGGCACCACAGCACCGGCTGATCGCGCCGCTGAGCCGGGTGGCGGAGGTGGTGGTGCTGGGCCTCGCCGCGAGCCACGTGGCGGCGGTCGCCTCGATCGGCGGCACCGTCGACGGCCTCGGCGCCTCGGCGGTGCTGCCCTACCTGGCGGTCCCGGTGACCGTCACCGCGCTGCGCCGCCGCTTCTCCGAGGGCACCGCCCTGCTCGCGGTCACCGCCGCGACCCTGCTGGTCAGCGGCGCGCTGACCCAGGTCGGCGGAGGGCTCCAGCTCGGCCAGCTCGGTTACCTCGCGGTCTGCGCGCAGTGGCTCATCCTGGCGGCGCTGGGGCTCTACGCCGCCGGCACCCTGCACCGGGTGATGGCCGTGCGCAACGAGGGCAAACCCCAGCCGTACGCCGAGGCCACCCGACTGCTGACCCAGCTGCGGACGGTCGCCCGGCAGCTGCCCGGGGCCACCCTGGATCCGGGCGGCATCTCCGAGCACCTGCTGGAGGAGCTGCGCACGGTGGCCCAGGCCGACCGGGGCGCGGTGCTGTCGGCCAGTGGCGGCGGCCGGCTCGTGGTGCTCGCCCAGGCCGGCGTCGACCGGGTGGACTGGGAGACGACCCTCGACGCGGACTCGGCCATCGCCGACGCCTGGGCCAGCCAGCAGGCCACGACGGCCGCACGGTCGCAGTCCCGCTCGCACCGCGGCGGTGACGTGTCCGCGCTGATCGTTCCGCTGGTCGCCGGGGTACGCACGGTGGGGCTGGTGGTGCTGGAGGCGGACGCCGCCCACGCGTACCCCCCGCCGGTCGTGTCCCGGGTGACCGCGCTGACCCGCCCGGCCGCGCTGCGGTTGGAGGCGGCGCTGCTCTTCGACGAGGTGCGTTCGCTGGCCACCAACGAGGAGCGGCAGCGGCTGGCCCGGGAGATCCACGACGGGGTGGCGCAGGAGCTGGTGATGGTCGGCTACGGCATCGACAACGCCCTGGCCACCGTCTTCGACGACGCCGACGAGACCGCCGAGGCCCTGCGTACGCTGCGCACCGAGGTGACCCGGGTGATCCAGGAGCTGCGGCTGAGCCTCTTCGAGCTGCGCAGCGAGGTGGACCGGCAGGGTGGGTTGGCCGCGGCGATCGCCGAGTACGCGCGCACCGTGGGCGCGTCCGGCGGGCTGCGGGTGCACCTCTCGCTGGACGAGTCCACCGCGCGGCTGCCGGCCGCCACCGAGGCCGAGTTGCTGCGCATCGCGCAGGAGGCGGTGACCAACGCGCGTAAGCACGCCGGAGCCTCGAATCTGTGGGTCACGTGTGAGGTCGACCCGCCGTATGCACAAATAGAAGTGTCGGATGACGGTCAGGGGATGGCTGACCAGCGCCCCGACGGACGGTACGGTCTTGCGATCATGGCCGAGAGGGCGGAACGTATCCGGGGCCGGTTGGAGATCAGGCCGCGGCAACCCAGCGGCACGACCGTGGCGGTGGTTCTCGGCACCTCGGCCCGGCGCGACAACGTGCGCGACAGCGCAGCACCATCAGAAGGGGAGTAACCCGAGGATGACCACAAGTCCGACACCGGCCACCCGCACCAAGGTCCTCCTTGTCGACGATCATGACCTGATTCGCAAGGGCCTGCGGCACGCCTTCGAGCGTGACCGCCAGTTCGAGGTCGTCGGTGAGGCGGCCACGGCGGCGGAGGGCGTACGCCAGGCCGGCGCTCTGCAGCCGGACGTGGTGATCATGGATCTGCGGCTGCCCGACGGCAGCGGCCTGGAGGCCACCCGCGCGCTGCGCAAGTCCAGCGCGTCGATGGGCATCGTGGTGCTGACCATGTACGCCGGCGACGATCAGCTCTTCGGCGCCCTGGAGGCCGGTGCGAGCGCCTTCGTGCCGAAGACCGCCCCGGCCGACGAGGTGGTGGCCGCCGCACGGCACGCCGCCTCCTCCCCCAGCGCGTTCACCGCCGCCGACCTGGCCGAGGCCATGAAGCGTCGGCTCGCCCCGTCCGGCCCGCAGTTGTCACCGCGGGAGGGGCAGGTGCTGCGGCTGCTGGCCGACGGGATGAGCGTGGCGGGCATCGCGAAGCAGCTGTTCGTCAGCGAGTCCACCGCCAAGACGCACATTTCCAAGCTCTACGAGAAGCTCGGTGCGGCCAACCGGGCTCAGGCCCTGATGACCGCGCTCCGGCTCGGCCTGCTCGAGGCACCGGACGCTCCCAAGTTCTGACCTGTCCCCGCTCGTCGAGCGGGACGTCGCGACCGACGTCGGCGGGCAACCTCCGGCGCGCTATGGTCTGGCGTGCGTGGCGGGTGCACAATACCCGCGCGGGCGACGACGCCCGCGTCGCGGATTCGAGGGGTTGACGCATGCAGCGGCCGGACTGGGCACCCGAAACCATCGACATCGAGCGCCCGAGCGTCGCGCGGATGTACGACTACTACCTCGGCGGCTCGCACAACTTCGCCGCCGACCGTGCCGCGGCGCAGGCCATGGTCGCGGCGGTGCCCGAGGCGCCACTGATGGCCCAGGCCAACCGGGCGTTCCTGCGCCGGGCCGTGCACCACCTCGCCGACGCGGGGATCCGGCAGTTCCTGGACATCGGCTCGGGCATCCCGACCGTCGGCAACGTGCACGAGATCGCCCAGCGGCTCGACCCGCAGTCGCGAGTGGTCTATGTGGACGTCGACCCGGTGGCCGTGGCACACAGCCGTGAGATCCTCGCCGGCAACGAGCGGGCGGTGGTCGTCCAGGAGGATCTGCGGCGCCCGGAGGCGATCCTGGCCCACCCGGACGTCCGCAAGCTGCTCGACCTGAGCCAGCCGGTCGCCGTGATGGTCGTGGCCGTCCTGCACTTCGTCTCCGACGACGACCGCCCGGCGGAGCTGCTGGGGACACTGCGCGACGCGATGGCCCCCGGCAGCTACCTCGTGCTGTCGCAGGCCAGCGACGACGGGCGCAGCGAGGACGAACGCGCCGAGGCCGAGCGGGTCTACCGGCGCACCGACAACCCGCTCTGGGTGCGCAGCCGTGCGGAGCTGACCGCGTTGTTCGACGGGTTCGAGCTGCTCGACCCCGGCGTGGTCTGGGTGCCCGAGTGGCGACCGGACACCCCGGAGAGCGCGGAGGACGCCGAGCGGGCGGTCTTCATGGGCGGCGTCGGGCGACTCGGTGGCTGAGCTGCCCGGGGTGACCTCCCACCCGGGCACGTTCGCGCGCGCCTGGGCGAAGGCGGTCTCCGGCACCAGCTACCTGCCGATGACGCAGGCCCAGCTGGAAACCCTGCTGCACCGGCTCACCGGGCAACTGGCCGGCGCGTTGCTCACCGAGCCGTTCGACCTGCGTGCCGGGCACCGGGTCGGCGCCGAGCTGGTGGCCGCGCACATCGCCTCCGCCGAGGGCCTTGGTCGTACCGTCGAGGTCATCCAACTCCGCCTGGTACGCGACCTGGGGTTGGTGGCCGAGGACGTCGAGGACCGCATGGCCCGGCTGCTGGCGGCGGTGGCGACGGGCTACGCCCGGGCGCTGCGCGACCGGACGCTCGACGAGCAGGAGTCGATCCGTCGGGCCGCGATGAGGGCCCGCACCCAGGCCGAGCGGGCGCTGCGGGCCAGCGAGGCCCGGTTCCGGCATCAGGCCACCCACGACCCCCTCACCGGCCTGCCCAACCGGACGCTCTTCACCGAGCGGCTCACCGCCGCGCTGAACGAGCCGGGCCGCGGCGCGGAACGCGTCGGGGTGTGTTTCCTGGATCTGGACCGGTTCAAGGTCGTGAACGACACCCTGGGCCACCAGGTTGGTGACCAGCTGCTGGTCACCGTGGCCGAGCGGTTGTGCAAGGCCATGGGTGAGCACCTGGTGGCCCGGCTCGGCGGGGACGAGTTCGTCATCCTGGTGGAGCGCAGCGGCGGCACCGACGGCATGGTGGAGGTGGCCGAGACCGCCCTGGCCGCGGTACGCACACCGGCGCTGGTGGACGGGCACGAGCTACAGATCTCGGCGAGCATCGGCATCGTGGAGCGCCAGGTGGCCGGGGCCAACCCCAGTGACCTGATGCGGGCCGCCGACAGCACGCTGCACTGGGCGAAGGCCGCCGGCGGGGCCCGCTGGGCCCTCTACGACGCCGAGCGCAACCAACGTGAGTTGGCCCGGTACGCGCTCTCCGCCGCCATCCCGGCCGCCCTGGAGCGGGGCGAGTTCTACCTCGACTACCAGCCGCTGACCTCACTGCGCGACGGCAGCCTGGTCGGCGTCGAGGCGCTGGTCCGCTGGCGACACCCGGAGCTGGGCGTGCTGCGACCGGACAGCTTCATCGGGTTGGCCGAGGAGACCGGCCTGATCGTGCAGTTGGGTGGGTGGGTGCTGGCCGAGGCGTGCCGCGAGGCGGAGGCCTGGTCGGCCGGTGGCGCCGCCGCACCGTTCGTCAGCGTCAACCTGGCGGTACGCCAGGTGCACCGGCCCGGGCTGGTGCAGGAGGTCCGCGCGTTGCTGCGGCAGACCGGCCTACCGCCGGAGCGGCTGCAACTGGAGATCACCGAGAGCACGATGATGAGCACCGCCGAGGAGCCGGTACGCGCCCTGCGGGTCCTGGCCGACCTCGGGGTGCGGATCGCCATCGACGACTTCGGCACCGGCTACAGCAACCTGGCGTACCTGCGGGATCTGCCGGTTACCGAGCTGAAGGTGGCCGGGGAGTTCGTGGCCGGCCTGCGGTCGCCGTCGGTCGGCCGGACCGACGAGCGGATCCTCGCCTCGCTGGTCTCGCTGGCGCACGCGCTGGACCTGACGGTCACCGCCGAGGGCGTGGAGACCGCCGGGCAGGCCGAGCGACTGCGGGCGATCGGCTGCGACGCCGCCCAGGGCTGGCACTTCGGCCGCCCGGCCCCCGCCGATCGCATCCTGGCCCGCATCCGCTGAATCCTCGGGCCGACCGCCGCACGTGGTCCGCCGGTCGCCCGCGACCAGCTCGATCGGGCATGATCCACTCGCCTTTCAGGATGTCGGGGTATCCCTGCCAACAGGACACCCCGACTTCATGAAACCGGAGTGGATCACACGACGGCGCGATCGCGGGCTGCACGGTCTGTCCTTTTTGGGCGCCGCGCAACGTCGCCGGAGTCCCACCACCGCCCCGCCCGCTCACCTCAGATCATCGGGTTCGCGGTCGAGCGGCAAGGTCGAGCGAAGGCGGTATACCGCACAGGTATTTATATGACTCAGAGGTATACCGCTCACACGACCACTCCCACGTCCCCGGCAGACCAACGACAGACCCGATGCCGGCTGAGCAGGCCCACGAACCCGCACGCCGAGTAGACAGCGTCTACGGCTGCTGGTAGACACTGTCTATGGACGCGGACGAGAAGGGGCTGCGAGCGCGACTGGTCGCCGTCGGGGTGGACCTGGTGCTCAGCGAGGGCCAGTCGGCGGTGTCACTGCGGGAGATCGCCCGCCGCGCCGGGGTTTCACACGGTGCCCCGCGCCGCTACTTCCCCACCCACGTCGACCTGCTCTCCGCCATCGCCCGGGAGGGCTTCGCCGACCTCACCGCCCGCGTCGAAGCAACGATGCGCGACGTCGAGGCGGACCCGCGTACCCGATTGACCGCGCTGGCCCGGACGTACCTGGACTTTGCCGCGGCCCACCGCGGCATGTTCGAGCTGATGTTCCGCCACGACCTGCTGGACAGCGGCCGTCTGCGGCTGCGCGAGACGAGCCTGCCGCTGTTCGCCGTGCTCGCCGACCTGGTGGCCCAGGTACGCCGACCGACCGACGCCCCCGCGCCGGTGCTTGCCGGCGCGCTCTGGGCCAACCTGCACGGCATCGCCCAGCTCTGGGCCTGGGGCAGTCTGCCGCTGGCCACGGGCGCCACCGAGGACGACGCCCTGCTGCACGCCGCGCTCGATGCCCATCTCGGCCCGACCCCCACCTGACCCCGAGAGCCCCGGAGAACACGTGCCCCTGCTGTACGACCTCACCAAGCTGACCGTCGGCGCCGCACTGCGGCTGGGTTGGCACCCTCGTGTGGAAGGGCTGGAGCACCTGCCCCGGCACGGCGGCGCGATCCTCGCCGGCAACCACCTGTCCGTCGCCGACGAGTTGTTCCTCGTCGCCGCGACGCCCCGACACGTGACCTTCTGGGCCAAGGCCGAGTACTTCACCGGCCGCGGTCCGAGTGGCTGGCTCAACCGGCGCATCGTCGCCGGCATGGGTGCCATCCGGGTCGACCGCGCCGACGGCCGGGCCGCTCTGCGCGCCCTCGACGCCGCCGTACCGGTGCTGCGCGCGGGCGGCCTCGTCGCCGTCTACCCGGAGGGCACCCGCTCCCCGGACGGACGGCTCTACCGGGGCCGCGTCGGGATGACCCGACTGGCCCGCGACGCCGAGGTGCCGATCATCCCGGTCGGCGTGACCGGCACCGCCGAGGTGCTGCCGGTCGACGCGCGGCTGCCCCGCCGACACCCCGTCACCCTGCGCTTCGGCCCGCCGATCCCGGTCGCCGAGCGGATCACCGGGCCACGCGACATCCGGACGATCACCGACGAGGTCATGGCGGCGATCCAGAAGCTCACCGGCCAGGAGTACGTGCCGCGCTACGCACCGCCCCGGGAGAGCTGAGCGCGGCTCGGCGATCAGCCGGCCAGCAACGCCGCCATCCGGTCCGCCTGCGCCTCCCAGCGCCACTCCCGCTCCACCCACGCCCGGCCGGCGGCGCCCAACTGGCGAGCCAGGTCCCGGTCGGCGAGCAGCCGGGCGACCCGGTCGGCGAGCTGGGCGACGTCCCGACCGCGGACGACGTAACCGGTCTCCCCCTCGCGGACCGCATCCGGTGCGCCGCCGGAGTCACCGGCCACCACCGGCAGGCCGGTCGCGGAGGCCTCCAGGTAGACGATGCCCAACCCCTCGACGTCGAGACCCCGGTTGCGGGTGCGGCACGGCATCGCGTAGACGTCGCCGGCCGCGTAGTGCGCCGGCAACTCGGCCGACGGCACCGAGCCGGTGAACACCACGTCCCGTTCCACCCCGCTCTGCCGGGCCAGCTTCTCCAGCGTGGCCCGGTACGGACCGCCGCCGACGATCAGCAGCGCCGCCTCGGGCACCCGGCGACGGATCTCCGGCAGTGCCCGGATCAGCATGTCCTGACCCTTGCGCGGCACCAGCCGGGACACGCAGACCACCACCGGCCGGTCGGTCAGCCCGAGTCGGGCCCGGACCTGCTCGCCGTCCACGGTCGGGTGGTAGGCGTCCACGTCGACCCCGGGCGCCAGCCGGCGCAGCTCGGTCACCCCGTCCAGCACGCGGGCCAACCGGCTGCGGGTGTATTCACCCAGGTAGGTGGTGACGTCGACGCCTCGGCCGATGCGTCGCAGCGCCGGCCGGGCCGCCGGCAGCGCCGCCCAACCAACCTCGTGGCCGTGGGTCTGCGCCACCACCCGGCGTACGCCGGCCCGCCGCCGCAGACCGGCGGCCAGCAGCCCCAACGGTGCCGCCGCGCCGAACCACACCGTGTCGCAGTCGTATTCGCGAGCCAGCCGCGCCGCCCTGCGGGCGATCAACGGGGTGGGCAACAGCACCCGGGTGCGCTCCCGGATCACCTCGAACGGCTGGTCGGCGTCGAACTTCGCGGCTCCGCGCCAGCTCGACGCGTACACGACCACCGAGCCGGCCGGTTGACGCACCGCGAGGTTGTGCACGAAGGACTGGATCCCGCCCGGGCGGGGCGGGAAGTCGTTGGTGATCAGCAGTGTGCGGTTCATCGACCAAACTCCCGGGCGTACGCGCGGGCGGCGGCGATCCGCTCCACGGTGGACGGATGCGAGGCCGAGTAGAGGTATTCCCAGCGCGGCGGATCGGGGTCGCCGAGGTTGACCGAGCCGAGCCGACGCTGCATCGACTCGAAGGCCTCCGGGTCACGGGTGAGCGCGAGCGCGTGCGCGTCGGCCCGTGCCTCCACCCGCCTCGACATCAGTGCCTGGACCGGCGCGGCGACCAACCCGGCCACCGTGACGACGGCCAGCAGCAACGGGAACGCGCTCGGTTGGGCGACCGAGTCGACGCCGGCCAGCCGGAGCAGCGGCCCCCACGAGCCGAGCAGGTAGAGCGCCACCACCGCGGCGGCGGCGCCCAGCGCCCCGGTCAGCGTGCCGGCCGCCACGTCGGAGTCCTTGGCGTGCCCCAACTCGTGCGCCACCACGGCGGTCACCTCGGCCGGGGTCGCCTCGGTCAGCAACGTGTCGTAGACGACGACCCGCCGCGTCGGGCCGAGCCCGGAGACGTACGCGTTGACCGCCTTGGTGCGCCGGGAGGCGTCGGCGACCAGCACGTCGCGCACCGGCACCTCGTCGCGGGCCGCCATGCTCATCAGCTCGGTGCGCAGCTGGCCCTGCTCCATCGGCGTGAACCGGTTGAACACCGGCTCGACCAGCACCGGCAGCACGAACGACAGCAGCACCACCAGCAGCGCCGCGCCGCCCGCGCCGAACGCCCACCACCAGCGCGGCGCGAGCCGGATGACCGCGTAGAAGCCGAACAGTGCCACCGCGCCGATCACCGCGCTGACCGCGTACGACTTGAGCAGGTCGACCGCCCAGCCGCTCCAACCGTTGGTGCTCAACCCGTAACGGGTGAGCACGCTCTGGCGCCAGGCGGCGAACGGGAGTGTCACCAGGTCGGCGACGAGCACCACGGCGAGCCCACCGAGCACGGCCTGCGCGGCCCAGTGCCCGCCGAAGGGCCGGCCCGCCAGCTCGACCAGGCGGCTGCCCAGCGGGGTGAGCCCGAGTGCCAGGGCGACGAGCAGCCCGATGGCGAGCGCGGTGTAGCCGCCGGGGCGCAGCGCGGCCCGGAACTCCCGCCCCTTCGCCACCTGCTCGGCCGGCAGGTCACCCAGCGCGGCGAGCTGGTCGGCGCGGGGTGCGGGCGGCCGGTGCCACGGAATGAGCAGCGCGGCGAGCACGACCAACGCGACGGTCAGCCCGGCCAGGGTCAGCAACGCCCACCCGCGCGGGGTCACCGGATCACCGCCGTGCACCCCGCACGGCGGGCGTCGTCGCCGCCAGCAGGTGCAGCGCCAGCAAGTGCAGCGCCGACAGGTGCAGCGCCAGCAGGTGCAGCGCCAGCTAGTGCAGCGCCAGCAGGTGCAGCGCCGACGAGTGTGCCGTCGTCCCGTCGTACCCCGCTCATCGCGCCGCTCCTCCCGCCGTGACCGCCCATCCTATGGCCCGCGGAAAGCGCGCTCCCGGGCGCGGTGTCGCGCTCAGGCGACCCGGCGGGTGGCACGGCGACGAGCGGTCTCCGGCCGCGCGGGCGCGGCCAGCACCTCCACGTCGAAGCCGGCCCGGGCGAACACCTCGATGGCCTCGACCTCTGCGGCGACCAGCCCCGCCGCCGGGGACGTCTCGTCGAACAGGGCGGTCAGCGGGCAGCCGGAACAGCCGTCGGCCCGCTTCGCGCACCCGTCGCAGTCGATGAGCATCACGCCTCCTGATCGGCTCGCGATGCCCAGCTGACGCCTTGTCGTCGCCACCCGGGCACCGTCGGTCACATCGACGCTAACCACCGGGTACGACAGAACCGCACCGACCGGTCGTTCGAGGGTGAGATCCACTCCAGTTCCGCGAAACCGGGCCATCCCGCCCGGCCGGACGCCCCGACTTCAAGAAACCCGTGTCGATCTAGCGAGAGGACCGCGTGCGACACCGTCCGACAGGGCCGCGGCGAGCCTCGTGGCAGCGACCCCTGCGAGATGCCCTCAGGAGCGGGCGAGCCGCCGCAGCAGCGAGTCGGCGCCCAGTGGGTAGGCGCCGTGCCGGCGTACCCCGTCGGCGACCTCGCGGTCGGAGGAGACCACCACCACCGGTCGACCCGACGGCTCGGCACGGACCAGCCGCCGGATCAGCTCGTCGGCGGTCTCGCCCTTGCGCGAGAAGAGCACCCGGACGCCGCGCGGCGCGGGCGGCAGCCCGTGCATCCGCTCGGCACCGTCGAACACGACAGTGATCTCGTCGCCGGTCTGCGCGGCGATCCCGCCGAGCCCGGTGATGAGGCGTTTGCGCTGCTGCTCCAGGGACATGTCACCGAAGCCACGCTTGGTGACGTTGTAGCCGTCCACCACGAGGTGCGCCCGGGGCAGCGCGAGCAGCTGGTCGAGCCGGGCCGGGTCGTCGGTGTCGCGGGCGCGTGCGGCGGGGCTGGCCGGGGCGGTGCCCGGCTGCTCGGCGAACGCGTCGGCGACGAAGTCGGCGGGGAGTTTGTCCACCGGGTCGAGGGCCAGCTCCCGCCGCAGGCCGACGGCGGCCTGACCGATGGTCTCCAGCAGCAGCCAGAGCCGGGCGTCGTCGACCGAGCGCGCCTCCTTGGCGCTCGCCCGGGCCACGCCGGCGGCGGCCTCCGCCTCGGCCAGCCGGGCCCGGGCGCGGCGCAGCTCGGCGTCCACGTCGGCGCTGGCCCGCGCGGCCCGGCCGCGTTCGGTGGCCAGCAGTTCGGTGGCCTTGCGCTCGCGGGCCTGGGTCTCCCGCAGAGTACGGGCCACCTGCCGGGACTCCTCACGGAGCTGACCCAGCTCCTCGCGGACGCGGGCCAGCTCGTCGCGCAACTTCTCCGCCTCGACCCGGGCCACCGCCCGGTCGTGCTCGGCGCGGGTGGCGCGCTGCTCGGCCTCCCGGACCAGTTCCGCGACGACCGCGCTGTCCGCCTCGGCGCGAACGGCGGCGCCACTGGCGTCGATCAGCTCCCGCCAACCGCGCGGCCGGGCCAGGTAGGCCAGCGCGGCGACCTCGACCGGGTCGGCGGCGGCGGGGGCGGTGCCCTCGACGACGGCGGCACCGAGGTCACCGGCGTCGGCCAGGACGCGGGCGGTGACCCGCTGCCGGAACAGCGGGTCTGCGGTGAGCTGGGCGGCGATGACCGGCGCGCCGAGCCGGGCCCGCCGGTTGGGAGCGAACTTGGCCACCCGGCGCAACGGCACCGGCACCTCGTCGGCGGGCAGCGTGGGCAGCACCGCGGCGGTCAGCGTCACGATCCGCTGCCGGACCGGCTCGGGCAGGGTCGGCTCCGGCTCCGGCAGGACCGACTCGGGCAGGACCGACTCGGGCAAGGCCGACTCAGGCAGAGCCGACTCAGGCAGAGCCGACTCAGGCAAGGCCGACTCGGGCAAGGCCGACTCAGGCAGGGCCGACTCCGACTGGACGCTCGGGCCGTCGCCTGTTGCCGTGGGGCCGGATGTCCCGGATGTCTCGCTGACTACGTTGTCGTCCGGGTTGCCGAAGGCCCCGTCGAGCGCGACCTGATCCTCCTTTGGGAGGTGGTCGTCGTGCGGCTCGGCGAGGGGCATGTGGCAAGTCTCCCACCGCGACCGGGCCCACCGCCCGGTGAGTGAGCCGATCTCTCATCCTAGCCCCATGGTGACTGGTGAGACGGCTGCGACGGGAGTGTCGGACCGACACGCTAGCGTGCCGCCGATGGCACAGGCGGAGTACGTCCAGGAGTCGCTGGCGGGTCTCGACCCGGCGGTGGGTGGGGTGGACCCGGCGCTGCCGCTCTATGCGACCACCTTCGTGGTGGTCGACCTGGAGACGACCGGCGGCGCGCCGGACGGCGGCGGCATCACCGAGATCGGCGCGGTCAAGGTGCGCGGTGGTGAGCAGTTGGGCGTGCTCGCCACCCTGGTCAACCCGGGGCAGCCGATCCCACCCTTCATCACTGTGCTGACCGGGATCACCCAGGCGATGCTGCTGCCGGCGCCGCCGATCGAGCAGGTGCTGCCGAGCTTCCTGGAGTTCATCGCCGACGCGGTGCTGGTGGCCCACAACGCCCCGTACGACGTGGGCTTCCTCAAGGCCGCCTGCGCGAAGCACGGCTACCGCTGGCCCAACCCCCGGGTTCTGGACACGGCGGCGCTCGCCCGCCGGGTGCTGACCCGCGACGAGGTGCCCAACCGCAAGCTCGGCACCCTGGCCGCCTACTTTCGCACCAATACCCAGCCCACGCACCGGGCGCTCGACGACGCGAAGGCCACCGTCGACGTGCTGCACGGGCTGATCGGCCGGCTCGGCGGGCACCGGGTCGACACGGTCGGCGACGCCATCGAGTTCGCCCGGGCGGTCACCCCGACCCAGCGACGCAAGCGGCACCTGGCCGAGGGGCTGCCGAAGGTCCCCGGGGTCTACATCTTCCGGGCCGCCGACGACCGCCCGCTCTACGTGGGCACCTCCGTCGACATCGCCACCCGGGTGCGCAGCTACTTCACCGCCGGGGAGAAGCGCGCCCGGATCTCCGAGATGTTGGCGGCGGCCGAGCGGGTCGAGGCGGTGGAGTGCGCGCACTCGTTGGAGGCGGAGGTCCGCGAGCTGCGGTTGATCGCCGCGCACGCACCGCCGTACAACCGGCGGTCGAAATACCCGGAGCGGATGGTCTGGCTCAAGCTGACCGACGGTCCGTACCCTCGGTTGTCGATCGTCCGCGACCTCTCCCCCACCGACACCGCGTACCTCGGGCCGTTCACCTCCCGCCGAGCCGCGGAGCTGGCCGCCGCCGGTTTCCACGACGCGGTGCCGCTGCGCCAGTGCACGCACCGGCTCTCGCTGCGCACGGTCACGCCGGCCTGCGCGCTGGCCGAGCTGGGTCGCTGCCCGGCACCGTGCGAGCACAAGATCACCCCCGAGGAGTACGACCACCAGGCGGCCGCGCCCTTCCGCACCGCCACCGCCAGCGACCCGCAGCCGGTGGTGGACGCGCTGCTCGCCCGGATCGACGTGCTCTCCCGTGACCAGCGTTACGAGGACGCGGCGGTGCTGCGGTCCCGGCTGGCCGCGGTGCTGCGGGCCACTGTGCGGATGCAGCGGCTGGCCGCGCTGACCGGCATCGTGGAGCTGGCCGCGGCACGGCCGGCCGCCCGGGGCGGCTGGGAGTTGGCGCTGGTGCGGCACGGCCGGCTGGCCGGTGCGGGGGTGTCCCCGCCGGGCGTGCACCCGCGGCCCACCCTGACCACCATCCGGGCTACCGCCGAGACGGTGTCGGGCGGGCACGGTCCGGTGCCGGCGGCCACCGCCGAGGAGTCCGAGCGGATTCTGTCCTGGTTGGAACGACCGGAGACCCGACTGGTGGAGATGTCCTCCGGTTGGTCCTCCCCGGCCGGTGGTGCGGGGCGGTTCCGTGACCTGCTGGCGAAGGCCGAGAACGGCGCGTCCCACCAACTCTCGACCGAACGCTCATGACCAACTGACCGATCGGACTACGTCGACTCGCTTAGGCTGTTAGAGAAGTGCAGTCCTGCCCGATTCGTGGGCCTGCTCCCCGCCGCCGGGTTTCGGCGATGCGGAGCCGGGGTGAGGAGGTGTCCCTCGTGGACGTCGACGCCGGACACGGCGCCGCCCTGGGGGGCGCCCTGCCGACACAGCCTGGTGAGCTGCCGCTCGCCCGCCGGCTGCGGTCGTTGCTCAGTTGGCCGACCACCGACTCCGATCCGGTGACCCAGTTGGTGCGCACCCATCGGGGCATCCACGCCGGCACCGACCCCGCGGTGCTGCGACGCGCGTACACGATCGCGGAGAACATGCACCGCGGGCAGTTCCGCAAGAGCGGGGAACCGTACATCACCCATCCCCTCGCGGTGGCGCAGATCTGCGCCGAGCTGGGGATGGACACCACCACCCTGGTCGCGGCGTTGTTGCACGACACCGTGGAGGACACCCGCTACACCCTCCAGGCGCTCTCCGAGGACTTCGGCGGTGAGGTGGCCCACCTGGTCGACGGGGTGACCAAGTTCGACAAGGCGTTCTACGGCAAGGCCGCCGAGGCGGAGACGATCCGCAAGATGATCGTCGCGGCCGCCAAGGACGTCCGGGTGCTGATCATCAAGCTGGCCGACCGGCTGCACAACATGCGCACCCTCGGGGTGCGCTCGGCGTCCTCCCGGGAACGGATCGCCCGCAAGACCCAGGAGGTGCTGGTCCCGCTCTGTGACCGGCTGGGCATCCAGACCCTCAAGCGCGAGCTGGACGACGTGGTGCTGCTGCACCTGGAGCCCGACGAGCACGCCCGGCTGGCCCGGCACGTGCACGACCGGCCGGGGTGGGACGCGTACCTCGACTCGGTGGTCACCCGGGCCAAGGGGGCGCTCAAGCGCAGCCGGGTCGACGCCGAGGTGAGCCCTCGCCCCCGGCACCTCTACTCGATCTGGAAAGACACCATCGCCGGCGAGCACACGGCCCCGTACGATCTGCCCCGCATCGAGGTGGTGGTCGACGGCCCGCCCACCGACTGTTACGCCGCGCTGGGCGCGATCCACGGCACCTGGCGGCCGATCCCCGGCCGTTTCAAGGACTTCATCGCCTCCCCCAAGAACAACCTCTACCGCTCGCTGCACACCAGCGTCTGCGGCCCGCAGGACCGCACGGTCGAGGTGCTGATCCGCACCGAGGAGATGCACCGCGCGGCCGAGTACGGCATCGCCGCCGACTTCCGCTTTCCCCGCTCGGGGGCCAGCAGCGCCGCGGCGCGCGCCGAGCAGTTGGACTGGCTGCGCCGGGTGCTCGACTGGGAGCCGGGTGCGGCCGACCCGGCGCAGTTCCTCGAATCGCTGCGGTGCGACCTCGCCGAGGGCCAGATCCAGGTCTTCGCCGAGGGGCGGCAGATCGTGCTGCCGGCCGGCGCGACGCCCGTCGACCTCGCGTACGAGCTGGGCAACGAGCGGGGCGACCACTGTCTCGCCACCCGGATCAACGGTCGGCTGGCCCCGCTGAGCTCGGAGCTGGACGAGGGCGACGTGGTGGAGATCTTCACGGAGAACGACGGCGACAACGGTTTCGAGGCCGGTGTCGCGCCGCGCGGCCCCCGCCGGGAGTGGCTGAGTTTCGTCAAGTCGCCGCACGCGCAGATGCAGATCAACAGGTGGTTCGCCGAGCACACCGAGCCAGGCATCACGATCAGCGACAAGGTCCGTCTCGGGCGGGCCACCATCGGGCTGGCCCTTCGTCAGCACAACCGTGGCCTCGCCAGTGACCTGCCACTGCTGCGCCTCTCCGAGGAGTTGGGCTATCCCGACCTGGAGACCCTGCTGGTCGCGGTCTTCGACCGGGTGATCGAACCCGACACCGTTGTACGCCAGCTCATCGACCTGGTCGACCATCGACAGTGACCGGTCCGGCCCCGGCGCGTCCGAGGGACATTCGTGACCACTAGCCTGGAGTCATGATCCCCCGCTCCCGCGCCACCGGTCGGGCCATCTTCTACCAGGCCTTCTACCGGCTGCCGCTGCCGGTGCGTCGGCGCCTGGTCCGGCTGGCCGTGCCCAAGTACATCGTCGGCGCGGTCACCCTGGTCCGCGACAGCGAGGCGACGGGCGCGGGTCGTCTGCTGATGCTGCGCCAGCCGCCCGGCCGGGGTTGGTCACTGCCCGCGGGCCTGCTGGACCGCGGCGAGCCCCCGGTGGTGGGAGCGGCCCGCGAGCTGTTCGAGGAGTCCGGCATCCGGCTCCCCCCGTCCCGACTGCGCCCGGCGGTGCCGAACGCGATCGTGCACGCCAAGGGTTGGGTGGACATGGTCTTCGAGACGGAGGTGCCGGCGTCCACCACCGAGCTGGCGGTCGACGGCGCGGAGGTCTTCGAGGCCGCCTGGCACCCGCTGGACGACCTGCCCAAGCTGAGCTGGGCGACGGCCCGGCTGCTCGCCTACTACGACATCGGGCCGCTGGCCGGGCAGTTCCCGCCACCGGTGCCCGACAACCTGCCGTGACCGGCACGGCCGGTGTGCCGGCGGAGCTGTGCGCGGTGGTGCTCGCCGCCGGCGAGGGCACCCGGCTGCGCCCGCTGACCGAGCGGGTCCCCAAGGCGCTCTGCCCGGTGGGCAACGTGCCACTGCTGGACCTCGCGCTGGCCCGGCTGGCCGGGCTCGGCCTGACCGGTCCCGGCCGGGTCGCGGTGAACGCCTGCTACCTCGGCGACCAGGTCGTCGCACACGTCGGCGACCGCGCGCACCTGTCGGTGGAGCCGGGTGACCCGCTGGGCACCGCGGGCGGGGTCGCCCGCCTGCGGGACTGGATCGACGGGCGGCCGGTGCTGGTCGGCAACGCCGACGCGTACCTCGCCGATCCGGCGGCTGCGCCCGGCCCGGACGTGGCCGCTCTGCTCGACGGCTGGGACGGGCACACCGTACGCCTGCTGGGTCAGCCCGCCGCGGACCCGGCGGCGCCGGGCACCTTCTCCGGGCACTGCTTCACCGGTTTCTCGCTTCTGCCCTGGCGACTGGTCCGCGACCTGCCGGTCGTCGTCTCCGACCTGGTCCACGCGGTGTGGCGCCCCGCCGAGGCAGCGGGCGCCCTGGAGGTGGTGCCCTTCCCGGGCACCTTCTACGACACCGGCACCCCGGCCGACTACCTGGCGGCCAACCTGCATGCCGCGGCCGGTGGCGTCCTCGTCGACCCGTCGGCCACAGTGACCGGTCACTGCGTGGAGTCGGTGGTCGGCGCTGGCGCCCGGGTGGGCGGCGATGTTCGCCGCGCGGTGGTCTGGCCGGGCGCGACCGTGCGCGACGGCGAGCGGCTGCACGACGCGATCCGGGCCGGGGACGACCTCACCGTGCCCCGCACCGCGCACGGCTGAGGCCCGACGGCTCCCGCCTCCAGTTCCCGACCGAAACATCTAGCATGGGCGACGACGCCGACGAACGGAGAGATGTCCCGTGATCACCGCGATCGTGCTGATCGACTGCGCCACCGATGCGATCCCCGAGGTAGCGGAGACCCTGGCCAACCTTCCCGGCGTCAGCGAGGTCTACTCGGTGGCCGGGCACGTCGACCTCATCGCTATCGTCCGGGTCCGCGAGTTCGACCAGATCGCCCAGGTCATCGCGGGCAGCATCTCCAAGGTGCCGGGCGTGCTCAACACCGAGTCGCACATCGCGTTCCGGGCGTATTCGCAGACCGACCTCGAGGAAGCGTTCGCTATCGGGCTGGCCAGCGCCGACTGACCCGCACGCACGGCGGCCGGTCCACCGCGCGGGTGGACCGGCCGTCTGCTGTCGCTACGTCAGCTCTCGCTGGGAGCCGGCGTTTCGGTGGTGCCGCCGCCCGGAGCCGGGGACTCGGTGTTGCCACCCGGAGCCGGCGACTCGGTGCCGGTGCCGCCCGGAGCCGGCGACTCAGTGCCGGTGCCGCCCGGGCTGGGCGTACCGCTGGCGCTGGTCTGCGGAACCGGGATGCCCAACTGGTTGGCGAGCTGCACCAGCTCGTCGTAGTGCGCCTGAAGTGTCGGCAGAGCAGTCTGTGCCAACTGGACCACCGACTGCTCGGAGCCCTGCGAGATCTCCGTCTGGGTGGCCTGGATGGCCTGGACGTGACCGGCCAGCTCACTGGTCACCCAGAGCCGGTCGAACTCCGCACCGCTGGCGTTGTTCAGCTTGTCGATGACCGCCTGCTGATCGGCGCTGGGCTCGTTCGGCAGTTCCACACCGAGCTGGGACGCGGTCTGCTGCACCGTCTGGTCCAGCTGGGTGTGGTCGGTCTTCAGCATCGCACCCAGGTCCTTGACCCCCTGGTCCTGACCCTTCTGCTGGGCCAGGTCACCGGCGGTGATCTCGAACAGGTTGACCTGGTGAACCGCCTGCAGGTACTGGGTGTCCTGCGTCGACGGCTGTGCCGCGGCCTGCGCGGCCGCAGCCGGCGCGACACCGACCAGTACCAGCGCGGCCAACAGGCCGAGGCGTTTGATACCCAACATGCTTCCCCCCCTTGAGACGTTGGACCGCACGGATACCCGGCTCACCGGGGTTATTCCTGCGATCGCCCGTCGCGCGGGGTCGACCGGTCCCGCCGCGGTCGTCCGACTCCGCCTCGGATGGGCGGCGACTGCGGATACGACGTGGCGCCCGCCGGAATCCGGCGGGCGCCACGTAACGGTGCGATCGGGCGGTCAGCGGCGGCTCTCGCCGCTGCCGATCTCCTCGCGCTCGGGCCGGGCCTCGACCGGCGGGTGCCCCGGCGAGACCGGCGCCTCGGCGGGCTTCTCGATCGGGTAGAAGAAGCCTCGGATGGCCGGCCCGAGGGCGCCCAGCCGGTTCATCTTCTTCGGTACGACCCAGCCGACGTACTCCAGCTGGCCGTGACCGTCCGCGTGCCCGTTCTGCGCGCTGAGCGGCTGGTGCACCTCGACGAACTGGCCGTCCGGCATGCGCCGGATGATGCCGGTCTCGACGCCGTGCGCGAGCACCTCCCGGTCGTGCTGTTGCAGACCCAGGCAGAGCCGGTACGTGATGTAGTACGCGATCGGCGGGACCACCAGCAGACCGACCCGGCCGGCCCAGGTCATAGCGTTCAAGCTGATCTGGAACTTGTCGGCGATCACGTCGTTGGCGCCGGAGAGCGTCAGGACCACGTAGAACGAGACGGCCATGGCGCCGACCGCGGTCCGGGCCGGAGCGTCACGGGGACGCTCGAGCAGGTTGTGGCTCTTGCGGTCCTTGAGGTGCCGGGCTTCCAGGAACGGGTACATGGTCGACAGGCCGACCAGGATGCCGGGCAGCACGACCGTCGGCCAGAACAGCGGCGGAATCACGTACCCGTCGCCGAGCGGGATGTTGATTTCCCAGGCCGGCATGAGTCGGGTCGACCCGTCGAGGAACATGACGTACCAGTCGGGCTGGCTGGCGGCCGAGACCACCCACGCCTCGTACGGGCCGAACAGCCAGATCGGGTTGATCTGGAACAGGCCGCCCATCAGCGCGATGACGCCGAAGACGACCATGAAGAAGCCGCCCTGCTTCAGCGCGTACCGCGGGAACATCCGCTCGCCGACCACGTTGTTGTTGGTCCGGCCGGGGCCGGGCCACTGGGTGTGCTTCTGCTTGAAGACCAGGCCCAGGTGGACGCTGATCAGCGCGAGCAGCAGGCCCGGGATGAGCAGCACGTGGGCGATGAAGAACCGGCTGATGATGATCGTGCCGGGGAACTCGCCGCCGAAGATCGACGAGGTGACCCAGGAGCCGATCACCGGGATGGACAGCATGATCGCCGAGGCGATCCGCAGGCCGGTGCCGGACAGGCCGTCGTCCGGCAGCGAGTAACCGGTGAAGCCGGCGAGGAAGCCGACCCAGAACAGCAGCGAACCGATGATCCAGTTGGTCTCGCGCGGCTTGCGGAAGGCGCCGGTGAAGAACACCCGCAGCATGTGCACGACGATCGCGGCCATGAACAGCAGCGCCGCCCAGTGGTGCATCTGCCGCATCACCAGACCACCGCGGACGTCGAACGACAGGTCCAGGCTGGAGGCGTACGCGGCGGACATCGGCGTGCCCTGCAACGGCGCGTAGCTGCCGTCGTAGACCACCTCGGTCATCGCCGGCTCGTAGAAGAGGGTGAGGAAGACACCGGTCAGCAACAGCACGACGAACGAGAACAGCGCGATCTCGCCGAGCAGGAAGGACCAGTGGTCCGGGAAGACCTTGTTCAGCAGCTTGCGCAGCGGCGTGGCCACCGCGAAGCGGTCGTCCACTCCCACCGCGGCCTTGCCCGGCGTCGCCGCAAGGTCAAACTTTCGACGCTTCATGGCCGCTCCCAGAAATCAGGCCCGACGGTCTCGGTGTAGTCGGACTTCGCCACGAAGAAGCCCTCCGAGTCCACCTCGATCGGCAGCTGTGGCAGCCGCCGGCTGGCGGGGCCGAAGATGGGCTTGGCGTTGTTGGTGATCAGGAACTGGGACTGGTGGCACGGGCAGAGCAGCCGGTTGGTCTGCTGCTCGTACAGGCTGGCCGGGCAGCCTGCGTGCGTGCAGATCTTGGAGAAGGCCGCGTAGTTGCCCCACATGTAGTCGCCGTGGCCGATCTTCTCGTTGGCCCGACGCGACTCCTGCGCGTCCGAGTCCCGGAGGTGGATCAGCAGCGTCGGCGAGTCGGCGTGCTTGTTGCTCACGCCGTGGTCGATGCCGGGGAAGACGGTCAGCTGGCCACCGGCGCTGATGTCCGCCGGGCGGACCGGCCGGCCGTCCTCGCGGACCAGGCGGATCCGCTCGCCGCCCTCGGCGGTGGCGAACCCAGTGGTGAACATCTGGTTGTTCTTGTGCGGCTGGGAGATCAGACCACCGACCAGCGGTGCCGCGAGGACCGCGCCGACCGGCGCGAGACCGGCCAGCAGCGAGATGCCGAGCAGGGGGCGACGCTTCACGCCCAGCTCGTCCGCCATGTAGAGCATGGTCTGGCCGGTGATGGTGCGGCCTTCGGAGTCCACCTGCCCCTCGTGCCGGTCCTGGATCGAGACCTCCTTGGGCAGCAACTTCTTGCCCCAGGTCAGGATGCCGAAGCCGACGGCGAGCAGCGCGATGCCGAGGGTGAAACCGAGCAGCGGGGTGTAGAACTTGTCGCCGCCCCGGCCCGGCTCGTACTGCCACGGCCAGGCGATGTAGATGACCATGAAGGCGGTCGCGGCCAGACCGGTGAGCAGGAAGAAGCCGGCGACCACCCGGGTCAGCCGACGCTCCGCCTTGGTGCCGGGCAGCACCTGCGGCTCGTAGTGGACGATCTCGATGTCGTCCCGACGCGCGCCCTCACGAACGATGTCGAACCGGGTCAGCTTGGGGTCGTTCACGTCGAGCGGCTCCGGGCCCTGCGAGGCCTGGTGCTCGGTGTGGGTGCTCATGCCGTCACCTCGCTACGGGTGGCGCCGAGCGGCACCACAGCGCTGATTAGGAGTATCCGCTCGGTCACGACTTGCCCGCAATCCACAGGCTGGCGAACACGAGCGCCACGATGCCGACCAGGAAGATCGCCAGGCCCTCGGTGGAGGGGCCGTACCGCCCGAGGTTGAAGCCGCCCGGGTCCTGGTCGTGCTTCAGCGTCTCCTGGATGTAGGCGATGATGTCGGCCTTCTGCTCCGGCCGAAGCTGGTTGTCGCCGAACACCGGCATGTTCTGCGGGCCGCTCAGCATCGCCGCGTAGATCTGGCGGTCGGTCGCGGGGTGCAGGCTCGGGGCGAACTTGCCCGAGGAGAGCGCACCGCCGCCGCCACCGAACGCGTGGCACTGCGAGCAGTTGATCCGGAACAGCTCACCGCCGGACGCGATGTTGCCGTCCTCACGGAGGTCGTCGCCGTCGGGCACGACCGGGCCGCCACCCAGCTCCTGGACGTACTGGGCCAGCTGACGGGTCTGCTCGTCGGTGAAGACCGGCGGCTTGCGGTGGGCCTGGGCCTCCTGGCGGGCCAGCGGCATCCGCCCGGAGCTGACCTGGAACTCGACCGAGGCCGCTCCGACGCCGATCAGGCTCGGCCCGCGGCCCTCGACACCCTGGGCGTTGCGACCGTGGCAGGTCACGCAGCTCACGTCGAACAGCGCCTTGCCCTCGGCGGCGGCGCCGGTCAGCTGCGGGTTGTCCTGCGCCTGGGCACCCGGGGCGAAGACGGTGTAGGCGCCACCGGCGAGCATCAGCGCGGCGATCAGCCGGACCGCGGCGCCCAGCCGGCGGCGGCCCCTGCTGCGCGCGGCGGGCCGCTCGCGCAACCGCGCAAGCAGACCGCGTCGGCGGTCGTTGTCAGAAGTCATGAGCGGTGTCCTTAACCGGTTGGACCTGTCTCAGGGGACGGAGCAGCAGCGCGGAATGTGACGCGCAAGATCACTGAAGCCAGTAGATCATGGCGTACAGCCCGATCCACACGACGTCGACGAAGTGCCAGTAGTACGACACGACGATCGCCGAGGTCGCCTGCGCCGGGGTGAACCGGCCCATGGTCGTGCGGACCATGAAGATGATGAAGGCGATCAGGCCGCCGGTCACGTGCAGACCGTGGAAGCCGGTGGTCAGGTAGAACACCGACCCGTAACCGTCTTCGTTGATCTTGACGCCGTCGGCGACCAGGTGCCGGTACTCGTTCAGCTGGCCGAGCACGAAGATCAGGCCCATCACGAAGGTGACGGTGAACCAGCGCCTGAGCGCGTGCACGTCACCCTTCTCCGCCGCGAAGACGCCGAGCTGGCACGTCACGGAGGACAGCACCAGGATCACCGTGAAGGTGGTCGCGTACGGGATGTTCAGCGCTTCGGTGTGCTTCTCCCACTGCTCCGGCGCAGCTGCGCGGATCGAGAAGTACATCGCGAACAGCGCCGCGAAGAACATGAGTTCGCTGGAGAGCCACACGATCGTCCCGACGCTGACCATGTTCGGTCGGGTCAGAGAGTGGATCCGGCTCTTGTCAATGGCTGGGGCCGCAGTCACGCCGTCATTATTGCCCCTGACCGGGGCCGCCGATCAGCGGGGTGGCAAACCTGCGCCTTCCGTGGCCCGACCGTCAGGGTCCGGTTCGCCTGGCCTAGCCTGAAAAGCGTGCTGCACGTCGATCCGATTCTCGCCGCCACCTCGGCCCCGCCGCCGTTCACCGTCGGCACGGTGCTGACCGAGACCCGGCTGGACAGCTGGCTGGCCCTCGGCCTGGTGCTCGCCGCCGGCCTGTACCTCTACGGGGTGTACCGGCTGCGCCTGCGGGGTGACCGGTGGCCGATCGCCCGTACCGTGTTCTTCCTCGGCCCCGGGCTGGGCGGCATCGCGCTGGTCACGGTCAGCGGGTTGCACGCGTACGACACCGCACTGCTGTCCGTGCACATGATCCAGCACATGGTGCTCTCCATGGTGGCGCCGATCTTCCTGGCGCTGGGCGCGCCGATGACCCTGGCCCTGCGCACCCTGCCGGTCGGGCCCCGCAAGCGCCTGCTGGCGATCGTGCACAGCCGGGTCGCCCGGGTCTACAGCTTCCCGCTGGTGGCGTTCGCCATCTTCGTGGTCAACCCGTTCGTGCTGTACTTCAGTGACCTGTACCGCTTCACCCTCGAACACGCCTGGGCGCACGAGCTGGTGCACGCGCACTTCATCATGACCGGCTGCGTGTTCTTCTGGCCGCTGCTCGGGCTCGACCCGCTGCCCGGCCGCTGGCCGTACCCGGCACGTGCGCTGCTGATGCTGCTCTCCGTGCCGTTCCACACCGTGCTCGGTCTCACGATCATGCAGAGCACCACGCTCTTCGGCGGCGACTGGTACCCGTCGCTCAACCTCGCCTGGTCCGACCCGAAGGCCGACCAGGTGGTCGCGGGCGGCATCCTCTGGGCCGGTGGCGAATTCGTCAGTGTGACCATGCTCGCGGTGCTGGTGGTCCAGTGGATCAAGCAGTCCGAGCGCGAGGCACGCCGGGTCGACCGCGACCTGGACCGCCAGGAGGCCCGCGAGCGCGCCGCCGACGCCGCGGCCACCTGAGCTGCCCGGACGGTACGCCCCGACGATCGGCGGCGGGCGGGATGTCGGCTACGTCACCCCGACCGGTACGATCGGCCGGCAGCTACGGATTGAAAGCGGAGTGCCGGCATGAGTGAGCACAGCGAACGAATCATCGGGCTCAGTGCGATGGTGCCTCATGGCGGCACGCAGCGAAGCGGAGTGCCGGCATGAGT